>NZ_AXAP01000065.1 GCF_000472865.1 Bradyrhizobium elkanii WSM2783
GGTGTTGCGTTCGTCTCTCGCAATACCTGCGTCCACCGCATCTCACCGCAACGTTCGTGACGATCGCGACCCGCCCCTCATCCGCCGTGAGACGCGCGGAGTCATAGTGCTGATTTGCCCGACGACGAAAGCGGAATGTTTTTTACGCCAGGACTGGACGGGGCAAATCACGTTGATTGGATTAAGGAAAATCGTGCGAATGACACGACGCCGTCATGCCCGGGCTTGTCCCGGGCATCCACGTCCTTTGGCTCCGTGCGCGGAGAGAACGTGGATGGCCGGGTCAAGCCCGGCCATGACGGAGGAGAGGATTGCGCGATGCGTCCCACTGTCATTCCGGGGCGTCCGAAGGACGAGCCCGGAATGACGGAGCGGATGGAGGGCGTCCCGGAATGATGGAGCGGGCGAGTGGCGAAATAACTCGTGGCTTGTGCGCAACGATGGGTTACTGGCAAGCTCCTTAAGAAAATGAAGCTGACATGAACGAAACGGACGTCGTCATCATCGGTGCCGGGCATAATGGCCTCACCTGCGCGGCCTATCTCGCGATGGCGGGGTTGCGCGTGAAAGTGGTCGAGCGCCGCAAGGTGGTGGGCGGTGCGGCGGTGACGGAAGAATTCCATCCCGGATTCCGCAACTCGGTCGCCGCCTATACGGTGAGCCTGCTCAATCCGAAGGTCATTGCCGATCTCAGGCTCGCCGAGCACGGCCTGCGGATCGTCGAACGACGCGCGCAAAACTTTCTTCCGTCCTCCGACGGCAGCCATCTCCTCACCGGCGAAGGCCGCACCAAGGAAGCCGTCGCCAGGCTCAGCGCGCATGATGCGGAGGAGATCGGCATCTTCTCGCGCCAGCTCGAGGCAATCGCCGACGTGCTGCGCCAGTTCGTGTTGCGCGCACCGCCGAACCTCGTCGAGGGGTTTGGCGCGGACGCGCTCCGCGAGGCCTTCAACGCGCTCGGCTCCGCCAACCTCTTGCGCAAGCTTTCGCTGGAACAGCAGCGCGACCTGCTCGACCTATTCACCCGCTCGGCCGGCGAGATGCTGGACGAGCGGTTCGAGAACGACCTGGTAAAAGCGCTGTTCGGCTTCGATGCCATCGTCGGCAATTATGCGAGCCCCTATGCCGCCGGCTCGGCTTACGTGATGCTGCATCACGCCTTCGGCGAGGTGAACGGCAAGAAAGGCGTCTGGGGCCACGCGATCGGCGGCATGGGCGCGATCACGCAGGCGATGGCGGCCGCGGCACGCGCGCATGGCGCCGAGATCGAAGTGGATAGCGGCGTGCGCGAAGTGATGGTTGAGAACGGCCGCGCCGCCGGTGTCGTGCTCGACAACGGCACCACCATTCGCGCCAAGTACGTTGCCGCCAACGTCAATCCGAAACTGCTCTACACGCAGCTGCTGCCGGCGGGCGCGCTGGCGCCGGAATTCCTGCAGCGCATGTCGCGCTGGCGCAACGCCTCCGGCACCTTTCGCATGAATGTCGCGCTAGCCGCCCTGCCCTCCTTCACCGCATTGCCGGGCGCAGGCGATCACCTCACCGCCGGCATCATCATCGCGCCGAGCCTTGGCTACATGGACCGCGCATGGCTTGATGCGCGCAGCTTTGGCTGGAGCCGCGAGCCCATCGTCGAAATGCTGATCCCCTCGACGCTGGACGACAAGCTGGCGCCGGCGGGACAGCATGTCGCGAGCCTGTTCTGCCAGCACGTCGCGCCGGAACTGCCGGGCGACAAATCCTGGGACGATCATCGCGATGAGGTTGCCGACCTCATGATCGCGACGGTCGACAGATACGCGCCCGGCTTTGCGGCAAGCGTCATCGGCCGGCAGGTGCTCTCTCCGCTCGACCTGGAGCGGCAATTCGGCCTATTGGGCGGCGATATCTTCCACGGCGCGCTGACGCTGAACCAGCTCTTCTCCGCCCGCCCGATGCTCGGCCATGCCGACTACCGCGGCCCGCTCAAGGGGCTCTATCACTGCGGTTCCGGCGCTCATCCCGGCGGCGGCGTCACCGGCGCGCCCGGTCACAACGCCGCGCAGGTGATCCTGGGCGATCATCGCTCCCTGTTCGCAAGGCGTTGAAAAGCCTGTGGACAGGGTGTGGATATCAGGTGGATGCGGATGTGCATCCATCTCCCGGTCAAGCCGCCGCGGGCCGCGACACGTCGCGATCGCCGGCAAACAGCGTTTCGAGCAGCTTCACAAGCTGCTCCCGCCCCTGGCTCGGCTGGCTCAGGAATTCCGCGAGCTCGATCTCGTCGGTCTCGATGGCATACCCGGCACCGCGGAAGTCACCCCGCTTCTTTTCGTGCTCGACGAACAGCCGGCTGGCTTCGGTATCGAACGCCAGGCGCCAGCGGTCCTCGTCGGCACCTTCCGAGCGCTGATAGAGCGGCCGTCTTAACAGGGACATGGGACTCTCCTTGTTTTGTCAGCCAGCCTATCACGACTTCGCTTGCTTCACCCCGCCCGCTTGCGGGAGAGGAGCGCAGCATCCATCGCGGCGGCATTTCAACCTGATCGGATCACACTCTAGTCAGGTGGAGAACCCTGTTGAAAACCCCGGCATTCTCGGCTGGCAACTTCTCCATGACGGCCCGTGCACGCGCCGGAAGACAATCGCGTCGCGAACTACGGTGATCGATCTGGTTTAGCGCCGCTTGCGGCGGCCGGGGCGATCGATGAGAAAATCGTCCAGCTTGGAGCCGGTACCAAGTCGCTTTGCCAGCCATAGAGGCTGTTTGCCGCGACCCGACCACGTCTCGCCAGGGTTTTTCGGGTTCCGATACTTCGGGAGAACCTTTGGATAAGGGCGGCGGCTACGATCTGGTTTCGCGGCTTCGCCGGGCGACTGAAGCTTGCTCAGCCGGTCCTCGAGCGTGGCTTTCTCGGTGATTATGCGTTGCGTCAGCTCGGCCGCTACTCGTTCATGAAGCGCCCACAGTTGGTCTGTGGACATGGATCGGAAGCCGTTATTTTTCATCGAGTCGCGCCCAGGAATAAAAACAGAGCGCACTTACCAACGACGCCGGACACAAACAAGCGTCCAGATACCACTTGGCGCATCCCTCACAGGGAGAAGTTCCGCTTCCTGTCGTCAAGACATCAGACTCGCGCATTCAGGCGGCCGCGATGACGTCCTGTCCTCTCCCTTCGAGGCCGCCTGGAAGATGTTTGCCGTCGCCTGGCAAGCGCCCTCGCTTCCGCCTCCCGCACCTGTCGTCGAAGGTCGTGAAGTTCAGCAACGCGTTGGGCTATCAGCTTCACGCTCCTGCGAAGAATTCTGGCCGAGAACCTTTTACAACCACTCATTATTACTCCTAAATAAAACAACTGTAAATTTAATAAAAGCAACTGGTTACCATCATGCATTGTTCATATGAACTTTCAATTGTAGGAAAACCACCGGCTTTTGGCACGCACGCGTACCCGCTCCGAGAGCCCGATCAAAGAGTTACTCGAAGTTTCGGCTCCCTACTGCCTCGCCGGAATCCAAGATGATAATGCAATCGTGGTTAATGCTGACGTTCCGGATGAAGTCGAAACGGTTACCCTAAATGCTACCGAAACCTACCCATCGTGCCAGCCTCGCGCTTCCCGACGAGCAGACCGCCAGGCGGCTGGTCGACACGCTGACCGAGATATTCTTCGAGGGCGAGACGGCGATTGCCGCGTTCGAGCGGCCGGACGGGCGCTGGGAAGTCACCGCGCATTTTGCCGATGCGCCGGACCAGGCGCTGATGCGCGAGCTCGTCGCCAATGCGGCCGGCGGAGACCTCGCCAAGACCATTGCCTTCGACACCGTCGAGGCCAAGGACTGGGTCAAGGCCAGCCTCGAGGACCTCGTCCCCGTCCCCGCCGGGCGCTTCGTCGTGCACGGCCAGCACGACCGCACCCGCGTGCCGCCGAACAAGCTCGGCATCGAGATCGAGGCCGCGCTGGCCTTCGGCACCGGCCACCACGGCACCACGCGCGGCTGCCTCTTACTGCTCGATCACGTGCTGAAGGCGCATCATCCGCGCCGCGTGCTCGACCTCGGCACCGGCACCGGTGTGCTGGCGATCGCCGCGGTGAAGGCGCTGCACGGCACAGTGCTGGCAAGCGACATCGATCCGCCATCGGTCAACGTGGCGCGACAGAACGCCGAACTGAACGAGACCGGCCACCTCGTGACGACGATCCGCGCCACCGGCTTCTCCGCGCCGCAATTTTCCCAGCATGGCCCCTTCGACCTCGTGCTGGCCAACATCCTCGCCAATCCGCTGCGGCAATTGGCTGCTACGATGGCGCGCCATCTCGCGCCTTCCGCGCACGTGATCTTGTCGGGGCTCCTGACGCATCAGGCGCCAAGCGTAATCGCCGCGTACCGCGCGCGCGGGCTGGTGCCGTTACGGCATCTGAAAATCGAGGGATGGAGCAGCCTGCTGCTGCGCTCGGTTAAGTGAGCCCTCTGGCAAGGGAATGCGGCGATTGCACGCTTTGCTGCAAGGTCATGACGATCGAGACGCTCGCGAAGCCGGCAGGAGCGTGGTGCCCGGAATGCAAGCCTGGGCGGGGATGCCAGAGTTATGAGAACCGACCGGCTGAGTGCCGATCGTTCAATTGCCTGTGGCTGACCGATCAGCGATTTGGACCACACTGGAAGCCGAGCAAGTCGAAACTCGTGCTGACGACGTCTCAGGACGGGATCGAAATCCGGTGCGATCCTGGCTTTCCGGACGCTTGGCGACGGGAGCCGATCCGAAGCGAGATCACAAAGCTCGCTGTTTCCGGCGAGGAGCATGACGTCACCGTGCTCGTCATCATCGGAGCAAAGATGATGCTCGTAACGCCCGATCGCGAGTTCGATCTGGGTGTTGTCGGGCCCTATCAGAGGATCGTTCGGGAGCTGGAAGGAAACCGGGTGATCGGCGCAAGCGTAGTGAAGGTTTCCGATCTGGACGAACGGATGTGAAATGTACCCCGCAGGCGGTCGCAAGAAAGGCCTATTCGGCCGCCTTGTTTTTGCCGAGCGCGGTTTCGCCCTTCTCCGCCTTCAGCCGGCGCCTGACGCGCCGTTCCACAAAGCGATCCAGGATCTGGACGATGACACCGCGCTGCTTCTGTTCGATCGGAGCAATCGGGCCGCGGCGAACTGGCGGCGAAATCTTCTCAAAGCTGAAAGCAGGCATTGTGTATCCCCTCGCCGTTGAGTTGAGACACTCCTGGAAGCCTCCCCGGGCATTCGTTATCGAACGGCCTGCCTTGAAAACCGTTCTGTCTTTTCTAAACCTGCATGACGGTATTGAAGCACAACTTATGCCAAATTGTGGCGATATCCGCTGACATTGCGGACCTGTCCACGCAGCCATAAAGTGACTGGCATGTTCGAAGCCCATTTCCAGACGTTCGAAGAACCCGAAGGCGGCGTGGCGCTGACGGCGCGATTGGCCACGTTCCGCGAGGAATTGGCGCGGCGGAAGCTGACCGGATTCGTCATTCCCCGTGCCGACCAGCAGCAGAATGAATATGTTGCGCCGTCCGAGGAGCGGCTGGCGTGGCTGACCGGCTTCACCGGATCGGCGGGGCTTGCGATCGTGCTGATGCAGGAAGCCGCCTTGTTCGTGGACGGGCGCTACACGCTGCAGGCGGGCAAGCAGGTCGACCAGAAGGCCTGGCAAATCCAGCCGCTGGTCGATCCGCCGCCGGAACAGTGGCTGACGAAACATCTTTCCGCCGGCGACCGCCTAGGATTTGACCCGTGGCTGCACACTTCTGCGGCAGCCGAGCGTCTCGCGGCGGCGTGCGCCAAAGCCGGAGCCGAGTTGGTTGCGGTCGACAGCAATCCCGTCGACGCGATCTGGACCGAGCGCCCGCGCCCGCCGCTCGGGCCGGTCTCCATCCACGGGCTGCCATTTGCCGGCGAGGCGGAGGCTGCAAAGGTCGAGCGGATCAGGGACGAGATCAACAAGCTCGGCGTCGATGCGCTGGTGCTGTCGGACAGCCACGCAGTGGCCTGGACGTTCAATATCCGCGGCGCCGACGTCTCGCATACGCCGCTGCCGCTCTCCTATGCGCTGGTGCCGAGAGAGGGCCGGCCGACGGTGTTCATCGATCACCGAAAACTTTCGAATCTGACGCGCGACCATCTCGAGCAATCCGCCGATGTCGAGGAGCCGGACCGGCTGACGTTGAAGCTGACGGAACTCGCGCAGCGCGGTGGCTCGATCGCGCTCGACAATGCGACCGCCGCCGACGCACTGAACCGCCTGATCACCAGTGCCGGCGGCACGCCTGTGCGCGGCAACGATCCGGTGAGCCTGTTGAAAGCCGTGAAGAACGCCGCGGAGATCCAGGGCACGCGAACTGCGCATCAGCGCGACGCGGTGGCGCTGGCGCGATTCCTGGCCTGGATCGACCGCGAGGCGCCCGCCGGCGGGCTTACCGAGATCGACACCGTCGAGGCGCTGGAGACGTTCCGCCGCGATACCGGGGCGCTGAAGGATGTCTCATTCCCGACCATCGCCGGCACCGGGCCGAATGGCGCCATCGTGCACTACCGCGTCACCCGCAAGAGCAACCGCCGGATCGCACCCGGCGATCTGCTCTTGATCGATTCCGGCGCGCAATACGAGGACGGCACCACCGATGTCACCCGCACCATCGCGATCGGCCAGCCGACAGACGAGATGCGCGACCGCTTCACCCGGGTGCTGCGCGGCCATATCGCGATTGCGCGCGCGGTGTTCCCCGACGGCACCACGGGCGCGCAGCTCGACACGCTGGCGCGGCAATATCTCTGGCAGGCCGGCATCGATTTCGAGCACGGCACCGGCCATGGCGTCGGCAGCTATCTTTCCGTGCATGAGGGGCCGGCGCGAATCTCAAAGCTCGGCACCACGCCGCTGAAGCGCGGCATGATCCTCTCCAACGAGCCCGGCTACTACAAGACCGATGCTTACGGCATCCGGATCGAGAACCTCGAGCTCGTGATCGGCATCGACATATCAGGCGCCGAAAAGCCGATGAACGGATTCGACACGCTGACGCTGGCACCGATCGATCGCCGGCTGATCGACGTGACGATGCTCAGCGAGGCCGAGCTGAAGTGGCTCAACGACTACCATGCCCGCGTCAGGGCCGAGGTGCGCCCGCGGCTCGACGATGACGCCACGAAGCTGTGGCTCGATGAGGCGACGGCGGCGCTGAAGTAGTTGCTGTCATTCCGGGGCGCGTCGAAGACGCGAACCCGGAATCTCGAGATTCTCAGGTGCGCAAGTGCGCACCATAGTTCGATGCTTCGCATCGCCCCGGAATGACTCCGTGTTTTCTCGGCCTCCCGGAATCGGCATAGCCGCATGCCGAAACATCCGTATTCGCATCTGCGCATCTCGTTACATTCGCCGCCATGAAAGGATGCGAAGCTGAATGCATGGCGTGATGGGCAAGCCGCCCGACGCGGCAACGAAGGACATCGCGACATCGAAGCTCATGCTGCTGTTGCTCGTCGCCATGACGGGCGTGGCGCCGATCTCGCTCTATATGCTGGTGCCGGCGCTGCCGGTGCTGGCGACAACGTTCGGCCGCGACATCTCGATCGCGCAGATGACGGTGTCGCTGTTCATGGTCGGCATCGCCTGCTCGCAGCTCATCATGGGGCCGCTGTCGGACAAGTTCGGACGGCGGCCGGTGCTGCTGGCCGGCCTCGGCCTGATGGTGGTGGCTGGTATCGGCAGCATTTTTGCGGAAACCCTGCCGCAACTGATCGCGGCGCGCTTCTTCCAGGCGCTCGGCGGCGCCAGCGGCATGGTGGTGAGCCGCGCCATCATCCGCGATCTCTACAGCCGCGACCGCGTCGGCGCCATGATCAGCCTGGTGATCGCCGTGATGATGATCGCGCAGATGCTGAGCCCGCTCACCGGCGGCCTGCTCGAGACCGCGTTCGGCTGGCGCGCGATCTTCTATGCCATTACCGCCGGCTCGCTCGCGGTGGCCGTCGGCATCGCGCTGGCACTGCCGGAGACGCGCCGCGTCCGCAGCGAAGACAGCAACTTCCGCCGCGATGTCGGCAGCCTGATCAGGAGCCGCGCCTTCATCGGCTATGTGCTGTGCCAGGTGCTGGCCTCGCAGATCATCTTCACCTTCGCCGGCGGCGGACCCTACATCGTGGTCACCCAGATGGGACGCACCAGCGCCGAATATGGCGCGTGGTTCGCGACCACGGGCTTTGCCTATCTGGTCGGCAATCTGCTCTGCGTGCGCTTCGCACCGCGCCATTCGCTGGAACGGCTGATCTGGTTCGGGCTCGCGCTGCAACTCGGCGGCAGCCTGTTGAACCTCGTCTTGAGCCTCACCGGGGTCAACCAGGCCCCGCTCTGGCTGTTCGGCATCCAGATGATCGTGATGGCCGGCAACGCCTTCGTGATGGCGAACTCGGCGGCCGGCGCGATCAGCGTCCGCCCCGAAGCCGCCGGCACCGCCTCCGGCGCGATGGGATTCCTGCAGCAGGGCATCGGCTCGCTGGTGTCGCAGTTCGGCGCCTATCTCGGCGGCCATTCCACCACCACGCTGCCGCTGACGACCGCGATCCTCATCATCTCGATCGCCTGCGCCTCGAGCATGATTTTTCTCGTGCCGAAGCGGAACACGGTGGTGAGCGAGGAGATGATCGAGCAGGCGGAAGAGGACGAAGCGGGGATGATGTAGGTGCTGACCTCCAGCGCCGCAACAAACTCGTCATGCCCCGGCTTGTCCCGGGCATCCACGCAGCACAGATGCCCGAGACGAAAGACGTGGATGGCCGGGACAAGCCCGGCCATGACGGAGGAATGGGCTCACTCCCCGATCAGCTTCAGCCATTCGTCCTCGGTCAGCACCGCCACGCCGTGCTTCTGCGCTTCGGCGAGCTTCGATCCTGCACCGGGACCTGCAACCACATAGTCCGTCTTCTTCGACACCGAGCTGGCCGCCTTTGCGCCCAATCGCTCGGCGGTCGCCTTGGCCTCGTCGCGCGTCATCTTCTCCAGCGAGCCGGTGAACACGACGGTCTTGCCGGCGATCGCTGAATTGCTCTTCGGCTTTTCGGTATCGATGATCTCGTCGAGCTCCTTGACCAGACGCTCGACGATGCCGCGGTTGTGGCTCTCGCCGAAATAGGCGGCAACGCTCTTAATCACGGTGTCGCCGATCTGGTCGAGCGCATCCATCTCGGCAATCGCCTCCTCGTCACCCTTGGCGACGCGCAGGCAGGCATCGTGGAACGCCTCCCACGAGCCATAGCCGCGCGCGAGCGCCAGCGCCGTGGTCTCGCCGACATGGCGCATGCCGAGCGCGTAGATGAAGCGCTCGAGCGCGATCCGGCGCCGGTGCTCGATCGCGGCGAACAGGTTGCGCACCGAGGTCTCGCCGTAACCCTCGATCGCCTCGAGCTTGAGCTTCTGGTTGCGCTTGGGCAGCGTGAAGATATCGGCGGGCTCTCGCACCCATTCCTTCTCGAAGAAAAATTCGAGCTGCTTCTCGCCGAGGCCGTCGATGTCGAAGGCGCGGCGCGAGACGAACAGCTTCAGGTGCTCGATCTTCTGGAACGGACAGGCGAACTCTCCGGTGCAGCGGGCGCGCGCGCCCTCCTCGCCCGTCGCGGTCTCCTCGCGGACCACGTCAGTATGCAGCGGGCACGGGCACTTCTTCGGGAAATGAAACTCTTTGGCGTTCTTTGGCCGCTTGTCGATGACGACATCGACCACCTGCGGGATCACGTCCCCGGCGCGCTGGACCACGACCGTATCGCCGATCCGGATATCGCGCCCTTCGCGAAGCTGCTCGCCGTGACCGCCGATGCCCTTGATATAATCCTCGTTGTGCAGCGTGACGTTCTGCACGATGACGCCGCCGACGCCGACCGGCTCGAGCTTCCCGACCGGCGTGAACGAGCCGGTGCGCCCGACCTGGATCTCGATGTCGCGCAGCACGGTCATCGCGCGCTCGGCCGGGAATTTATGCGCGATCGCCCAGCGCGGCGTGCGTGACACGAAGCCGAGCCGCTCCTGCCAGTCGATCCGGTCGACCTTGTAGACAACGCCGTCGATATCGTAGTCGAGCTCGGCGCGCTGCTCCTCGATCTTGCGATGGAATGCGAGCAGTTCGTCGACGGAGTGGCAGAGCTTGGTCAGCGGATTGGTCTTGAAGCCGCAGCGCTCGAACCAATGGATCATGCCGCTCTGCGTGTGCTCCGGCATCGCGCTCATCTGGCCCCAGGCATAGGCGAAGAAGCCGAGCGGCCGCGAGGCGGTGATGGTCGGATCCTTCTGACGCAGCGAGCCCGCGGCCGAATTGCGCGGATTGGCGAAGACGGTGTCGCCGGCAGCCTTCTGGCGTTCGTTGAGCGCGAGGAAGGCCCTCTTGGTCATGTAGACTTCGCCGCGCACCTCGCAGATGTCAGGCACGTTGCGGCCCTTCAGCTTTTGCGGGACATCCTCGAGCGTTCGGATGTTGGCGGTGACGTCCTCGCCCTCGGCGCCATCGCCGCGGGTCGCGGCGGTGACGAGCTCGCCGCCCTCATAGCGCAGCGACATCGACAATCCGTCGATCTTCGGCTCGGCGGAGAAATCGATCTTGTCGTCACTGAGCCTGAGGAAGCGCACGATGCGGTCGACGAAGTCGCGCACGTCGCTTTCGGCAAAGGCGTTGTCGAGGGAGAGCATCGGCAACGAATGCCGCACCTTCTTGAATCGTCCCGACGGCGCAGCGCCGACCTTCTGTGACGGCGAATCAGGAGTGACGAAGTCGGGAAAGCGCTTCTCGATCGCGTTGTAGCGCTGACGCAGCGCGTCGTATTCGGCGTCGGTGACGGTCGGCGCGTCTTCCTGGTAATAGCGCCGGTCGTGCGCCTCCAGTTCGAGCGCGAGCCGCGTATGCTCGACCTTGGCCTGCGCCTTGGTGAGCTTGTCGACGTCGGGGAGCGCGCGCGCTTTTGCTGCCTTGGCCATGGCGCACGATCACGCGGTTGCCGCGCGCAACAGGCGCTCCGCCGCCGCCCTTGCTTCGGCGGTGATCTCGGCGCCGGCGAGCATGCGGGCGATTTCCTCGCGGCGGTGGTCGGCGGCAAGCGCGTTGACGCGGGTGGCGACGCGCTTGCCCTTGTCGAGCGCGTCCTTGGAAATCAGCAAGTGCTGGCTGGCGCGGGCTGCGACCTGCGGCGCATGCGTCACCGCCATCACCTGCACCTTGTCGGCGAGCCGCGACAGCCGCGCGCCGATCGCGTCCGCCACAGCGCCACCAACGCCGGTGTCGATCTCGTCGAAGACCAGCGTCGGCGCCGAGCCGCGGTCGGACAGCACGACCTTCAGCGCCAGTAAAAAGCGCGACAGCTCGCCGCCGGAAGCGACCTTCATCAGCGGTCCCGGTTTTGTCCCCGGATTGGTCTGGACCCAGAACTCGACGCGATCGATGCCTTCCGGCCCGGGCGAGGCCGCATCGGTCTCGACCTGCGTCATGAATTTCGCGCGCTCGAGCTTCAGCGGCGCCAGTTCGGCGTTGACGGCCTTATTGAGCTTTTCGGCGGATTTGGTCCGCGCCGCCGACAATCTTGTTGCCGCCGCGCCGTAGCGCTTGTCGGCTTCCGCTGCCGCGGCTTCGAGCTTCTTCAGCTGGTCGGCGCCGGCATCGATCAGCGCGACGTCGGCGGCATATTTGCTGGCGAGCGCGGCCAGTCCATCGACCGGCGTCGCATATTTGCGCGAAGCGGCGCGCAGCGCGAACAGGCGCTCCTCGATGCGCTCGAGCTCGGCCGGATCGAAATCGGCCGCCGCAAGCGCGGCGTTGAGGTGCTGATCGGCCTCTTCGAGCGCGTTGATGGCGGCATCGATCGCCTTCACCGCCGGTTCAACCAGCGCCGGCGAGCTGGCGGCGCGGCGCTCCAGGCGGCGCACGGCGGCCGACAGCGCCGCCACCGGCGAATGCGGGCCCGAGATCGCCTCCTGCGCCTCGCGCAGGTCGGTGGCGATCTTCTCGCCCTGCATCATGGTGGTGCGGCGGCCCGCCAGCTCGGTCTCCTCGCCGTCCTTTGGCGCCAGCGTCTTCAGTTCCTGCGAGGCGTGGCGCAGGTAATCGGCCTCTCGCGCGGCGCGTTCCATGCCGGCGCGATGCTCCTCCAGCGCGGCGTTGGCGCTGCGCCGCGCCTCCCACAGCAATTCCAGCGCCGCCACGTCCTTCTCGAGCCCGGCAAAGGCGTCAAGCAGCCGCCGATGGGTCGAGGCATCGACCAGGGCGCGCTCGTCATGCTGGCCGTGGATTTCGACCAGTGCGGCGCCCACTGCCCTCAGGGTCTGCACAGAGATCGCCTGGTCGTTGATGAAGGCCCGGGTGCGGCCGTCAGCGAGCTGCACGCGGCGCAGGATCATCTCGCCGTTGTCGTCGAGCCCGTTATCGGCCAGCAGCTTTGCCGCCGGGTGATTTTTGGGCACGTCGAAGGTCGCCGTCACCTGCCCCTGCTCGGCGCCGTGCCGCACCAGCCCGGCATCGCCGCGGCCGCCGAGGGCCAGCGCGAACGCATCGAGCAGGATCGATTTGCCCGCGCCGGTTTCGCCGGTCAGCACCGCAAGGCCACGGGAGAATTCGATATCGAGCCGTTCGATCAGGACGATGTCACGGATCGACAGACGCGCCAGCATGTGAGGACTATTCCAGGCCTATAATATCTTCTTGAAGGTCCTGCTGATCCAGGAACCCTGATTCTCGCTCGGCTCGAGACCGCCGGACCTTACTAGATTATAGGCGTCCTTGTACCAGCGGCTGTCAGGAAAATTGTGCCCAAGCACGGCGGCTGCGGTCTGGGCCTCGCTCGGGATGCCGATCGCCATATAGGCCTCGGTGAGCCGCGCCAGGGCCTCCTCGACATGCCGGGTGGTCTGATACTGCGTAACCACGGTCTTGAAGCGGTTGATTGCGGCGGTGAAGTCGCGCCGCTCCATGTAGTAGCGGCCGACATTCATCTCGCGGCCGGCGAGCTGGTCGCGCGCGCCTTCGAGCTTGGCCTTGGCGGAGGTCGCATATTCCGAGGTCGGATATTTGCGAATCACCTCTTCCAGAGCCGCGATCGCCTTTTCGGTGCGCGTCTGGTCGCGGGTGATGTCCGGGATCTGGTCGTAATGCGAGGCTGCGATCAGGTATTGCGCGTAGGCAGCATCCGGACTGCCGGGATGCAAGGTGACGTAACGTGTCGCCGAGCCGATGCAGGTATCGTAGTCGCCTTGCTGGTAGGAGGAATAGGCCGACATCAGGAGCGATTTGCGCGCCCAATCGGAATAGGGATGCTGCCGGTCCACCTCCTCGAACTTCTTCGAGGCCGCACGAGGATCCTTGCGCTGGTTCATCAGGTACAAGCCCTCATTGTAGAGCTTGTCCGCGGGCTCCTCGACGAAGGTGTCGTCCTTGGCCAGGAACTTGTCCCACAGCGGACCGGTACCGCAACCACCCAACGGCAGCGCCAGCACGATCAGGCCCGCGGCCAGCCGCAACAATGACGCCCATCCGGCGCGGCCGGCCGATGAGGTGCATGATTCGTGCGTGCTACGCGATAAGGGCATGAATGTGAGAACCCGGCGGCTTGGAAGTGATTGATGGCGATCTGTCCACGAACGAGGCCATGGACGGAAATTTTCCCCGCGCCTGTGCTGCCCCGTGCAACCGCAGGCCTGTCTAGCCGAAAAACGACCCTCGACCAACCGAATACGGAGCCATTTCGCCCGGATTAAGGCGGCCCCAAGACGGTCATGATCGGCTGTGGTTACTGCGGAAATTGCGGAAAAACGCTAACAGAAAGCGTGTTTAGGACACGTCCGGGCCGTAGGCCGGCGCGATCAGGCCGCCGACGGTGGCACTGCCGGCTTCGGCGACGGTGCGCGAACGACGTGCGGTCTCCGATTCGACCACCCGCCAGGCGCTGCGATCGGAAAGCAGCGCGGCCAGCGCCGCGTGGTTCAGCTTGTGACCACCGCGAACCGAGCGATAGGCGCCGAGGATCGGGAGGCCGGCCAGCGCGAGATCGCCGACCACATCCAGCACCTTGTGGCGGACGCATTCATCACGGAACCGCAGACCTTCGGTGTTGAGCAGACGAGTCTCGTCGAACACCACCGAGTTTTCGAAGGAGGCGCCAAGCGCGAAACCTGCGCTCCACAGCCGCGCCACGTCGTTCATGCAGCCGAAGGTGCGGGCACGCGAAATCTCGCGGCGGAAGCTCTCGGCGGAGAGATCGAAGCAGTAGCTCTGGCGGCCGATCAAGGGATTGGCGAAGTCAATCTCGACTTCGGCGCGGAAGCCGCCGGCAAAGGGACGGAACTCACCGAAGCAGTCGCCGATCGCGACCTGCACCGGCTTCAGGACCTGGAGAACGCGGCGGGCGGCGGATTGGGTGACGATACCAGCCTGGTCGACCGCGGCGACGAAGGCCGCGGCGCTGCCGTCCATGATCGGCACTTCCGGACCGTCGATTTCGATGGTGGCGTTGTCGACCCCCATGCCGCGCAGCGTAGCCAGCACATGTTCGGCGGTCGATACCAGCGGCCCCTCGCGGTCGCCCAGGACGGTCGCGAATTCAGTCGCGATCACGGCGTCGGCGGTAGCCTGAACTTCGCGGTCGGCCCCGTCGAGACCCGTCCGGATAAAAGTGTAGCCGGTATCAACGGGAGCAGGTCCAATGGTCAGGCTGACCGGTAAACCGGAGTGAACGCCGACGCCCGTCACGGTGGCCTGCGACCGAAGCGTTGTTTGACGGCTCAATTTCATCCGATATGCGCCCACTACCCGACGTAACCTAAGACGAGGCGGCCTTACTTCCCCAACCGACTCGCTTAGGCATCCCCAAAGTTGGACAGACCATAGTCACCGCCCGAAAGCGTACAACTCACGCTTCTTTACCGATTGTTACCCCATCTCCGCCGCAATCGCGCCAAGGCTTAACCAAATTGCGGAGCGGCCGGACACCCTTTCGGTACCATGACCAAGTCATGGAATACCTGATTAATCATTTAATTTCAGTTACTTGTTTGCCGATCTACGACTGCGGAGACGGTAAAAGAAAAGAGCCCCGGCGGGTTCCGCCGGGGCTCTTTGGATGGTCAGGACTGTAACAAAGCTTAGTTTGCCTGCCGGCGCAGGAAGGCCGGGATATCAAGATGATCGTCTCCCTGTGGCGTCGGCGCAACAGGTGCCGGCCGTCCATGGGCATCCAATCCTTGGGGCGCCGGACGCTTCGCATACTCTGATACCGGATCGTGCGCCGCCATTTGCTGCGCCACGCTGCGTTGCGGCTTGCGCTCGGGCAGCGGCGGCATGGCCGGTCCGGAGGCGCGGGCCGCCACCGGCGGTTCGCTCTCCTCCTCCCGGCGGCCGAGGCCGACATTGGCGAGCCGCTGCAACAGCGACAGCCGGGTCTTCTGCGGATGCTCCTCCTCGGCCTCGCCACGGGCGTGGCGAATCTCGGCCTGGGCCGGCATCGGCAGATCCTCGAACTTCGGCATCCGCGGCGTGCGCACCGGCGGCCGCTCGGCGGTCGGCGGGATGAAGGTTTCCGGCGTCGCCGGCTCATGGTGCTCGACCTTGGTCGCTTCCGGATCGGGGAACAGGGTCGGCTTCTGCGCGATCGGACGGACGGTGACGTCGCCATAGGACGCCGGCTGCATCGGCGCGGCCTGCTGTTCCGGCGACACGGCGGCGGCGATGGCGGCGAGCGCGGCGCGCTCGACGCTGCCCTGCTGGCGCAGCGGCGGCGGGGCGGCAGGCGCCGGCGCGGCGGGCGCAGCCATCGGGGCGCCGCCGGCTTCCAGCTTATGGGCACGCTCGGCCAGGCGCTGGTTGTCGGCGCGCAGCCGCGCGGTCAGGTCGGCGAGCCGGCTCTCGGGCGAACCGTTGCCGGTCGGCGCAGGCGCAGCGGGGGCCGCGGCGGCGGCGTTGCGGGCGATCGCGGCCTGCTCGATGCCGGTCGCAACCACGGAGACGCGGATGATGCCGTCGAGCGTCTCGTCGAAGGTGGCGCCGACGATGATGTTGGCGTCGGGGTCGACCTCCTCGCGGATGCGGGTAGCGGCCTCGTCGACCTCGAACAGGGTGAGATCCTTGCCGCCGGTGATCGAGATCAGGAGGCCCCTGGCACCCTTCATCGAGGAGTCGTCGATCAGCGGATTGGCAATCGCAGCCTCGGCGGCGGTGAGCGCGCGCTTCTCACCGGTCGCCTCGCCCGTGCCCATCATCGCCTTGCCCATCTCGCGCATGACGGCGCGGACGTCGGCGAAGTCGAGGTTGATCAGGCCTTCCTTGACCATCAGGTCGGTGATGCAGGCAACGCCCGAATAGAGCACCTGGTCGGCCATCGCAAAAGCGTCGGCGAAGGTGGTCTTCTCGTTGGCGACCCGGAACAGGTTCTGGTTCGGGATGATCAGTAGCGTGTCGACCACCTTGTGCAGCTCGGAGATGCCGTTCTCGGCGGTGCGCATGCGGCGCTGGCCTTCGAAGTGGAACGGCTTGGTCACCACACCGACGGTGAGGATGCCCATCTCGCGCGCGGTCTTGGCGATCACGGGAGCAGCGCCGGTGCCGGTGCCGCCGCCCATGCCGGCGGTGACGAACACCATGTTGGCGCCGGTGAGGTGATCACGGAGCTCGTCGATGACCTCCTGCGCGGCGGCCGCGCCGACATCCGGCTGCGAGCCGGCGCCGAGGCCCTGGGTCACCTGCGTGCCCATCTGGATGATGCGCTGCGCCTTCGACATGGTCAGGGCCTGCGCGTCTGTATTGGCGACGACGAAATCAACGCCCTGCAGCCCGGCGGTGATCATGTTGTTGACGGCGTTGCCGCCGGCGCCACCGACGCCGAAGACGGTGATCCGCGGTTTCAGCTCGCTGATGTCAGGAGGGGTCAGATTGAGTGCCATGGTTGCCTCTCGATTACGCGCGCGCGTAGGTTCGCCCCGGCCTGCGGCCGCGGGAGCTGGTGAAAATCCTGTGGGCCTTATGAGTGGTCATCAGAAGCCCTCGCGAAGCCATCGTCCGACCTTTCCGAAATAACCGTCAGTCCCTGTCTTGAGCTGCCGCGTGTGCCGCGGTTCAACATGTTCGAGGTGAGCGTATTGCGGATAGACCAGAAGCCCGGTGGGCACCGCGAACGACGGCCCCTTGGCCTCGTTGGGCAGACGGCCGAAGCCGAGCGGACGGCCGATCCGCACCGGCCGATTGAGAATGCGGGTGGCGAGTTCGATCATGCCGGTGAGCTGCGCGGCGCCGCCGCTGAGCACGACCCGCGCCCTCGGCTCTGCCGCAAACGGGGAGGCCTTGAGCCGGTCCCGGACCATCTCAAAAATCTCCTCGGCGCGATGCCGGACGATGTTCGCAATCGTGGCGCGGGAGACGATCTGCGGCGTATCGCGTTCGTCGCCGGCGGTCGGGACCGACATCAGCTCGCGCGCATCCGAGCCGCCAGTCAGCACGGTGCCATATAACGTCTTGATTCGCTCGGCATCCGCAATGCACGCGCCGATGCCACGCGCGAGATCCATCGTGATGTGCTGCCCGCCGAGCGCAAATCCCGACGCATGCACGAAGCGTCCGCCCGAATAGGTCGCGATCGTGGTCGAGCCGGCGCCCATCTCGACCACGGCGGCGCCGAGATCGGCTTCGTCATCGGTGAGCACCGAAAGGCCGGCGACATAGGAGCTCGCCGCCATCGCCTCGACATTGAGGTGGCAACGCTCGACCACGAGCATCAGGTTCTTGGCGACGGTGGCGTCGGCCGTGACCACGTTCATGTCGACGCCGAACTGGCGCGCCACCATGCCGCGCGGATCGCGGATTCCCTTGACCCCATCGAGCGCGTAGCCGACCGGCAGCGCGTGCAGCACGGTCCGCCCATGGGCGGTCGCGTGGATCATGCCGGCTGTGGTGACGCGGCTGATGTCGGCTTCCGTCACCGAGCCGCCGCGAATGTCGGCGGCAGCCTCGACGAGCTGGCCCGCGGGCCGGCCGCCGGCAACCGGCAGCAGCACGGATTCGACACGGACCTTGGCCATGCGCTCGGCAAGCGCCACCGCATGACGCACCGCCTTTTCGCATTCGGCGAGATCGACCACCGCGCCGGCCTTGACGCCGCGCGACTGGATCTGGCTGTAGCCGATCAATTCCACCGCATGGGTGCGGCCGCGCAGGGCTTCGCTCGGCGGCGACGGCTTCAGCCGCGCGATCATGCAGGCGATCTTGCTGGTGCCGATATCGAGCGAAGCCACAAGCGCGGTGCGCTTGTGGGCCATCGGGCGTGTCTTCGGCGTCAGATTGCGATCTAGGACGGTCATGCGTCACCGCCCTTCTTCTTGGACTTCTTGTCCTTGAACAGCTCCTCGCGCGCCTTTGCCGCGTCCTCGGACAGTTGCACCGTCAACCGGTCGGGCAGGCGCATGTCGACGGCGACGATGTCGCGCGAGAACAGCCGGTCTTCCTTGTCGAGCTTGGAGAGCGCGGCGAGCGCATTGCCGACGTCGTTCTCGGGCAGGCGGATGTCGAGGCCATCCTTGAGCCGCAGGTTCCAGCGCCGTTCGCCGACGAAGATCGCGGCCTTGGTCACCGAGCGCACCTGCGGATAGCGATCGAGCAGCGCCAGGAAATCCTTGGCCCTGGTCTCGGCCCCCTTGCCGACCACGAGCGGCAACGTGAGGAAGCGGCGCGACACGTAGGGCTCGAGGACCGCGCCATCATCCGCGACCACGGACAGGCGCCCATCCTGCTGCCACAGCGCGAACGCCTTGCGCTCGACGATGTCGATCTGGAGCTGGCCCGGATAAAGCTTCAGGATCGTCGCATCGGCGATCCAGGGATTGGCCTTCAGCCGATCACGCACGGTCGCGGCATCCAGGAACAACAGCGAGGAGCGGCCATTGACGCCGCCGATCGCCAGCACCTCGTCCTGGCTCAACTGCTTGCGGCCGTTGATGGCCACGGTGGTGATTCGGAAGCCTGCCGAGTTGGCGAGCGCGTTGCGCGCATCCGAAAGTCCCGTGACGAATTCGTCGACATGGCCGCCCTTGACGATGCCGAGGCCGGCGCTGCCGAGCAGGATGAAGACGGTGGCGGCAAGACCGACGCGGCGCGGCAGATAGCGCTCGATCAGAAGGATGAAGCGGCTGGGCGGATCGCGATCGATCACGGGCGGGGCGCGGCGGGCACGACGACTGGCACGACGGCGGGCAAAATACTCGCGCAGCAGCACCGCCGCTCCAATAGCGGCTGCTTTCAGGTCAGCTTCGGGCCTCAGCGATCGCAGTGATCGAGTGAGGCGGCCTGCACCATCCATTGCACGAGCTCGTCAAATCCTGTGCCCGCAACACGTTTGCGGGTCCTGGCGCACGCGACGTCTCGGTGATGCCGGCCTGGGTGTCGAAGCCAGTAAGAAAGGCCCCCTGTCCCTCGTTACGCGTGTCGAAGTGAAAGTTCCCGCGACAGCTCACGCCCGGCAGCCAAGCGCTACATGCGCCGCCGGCGTTAACCTTCGGACTTCCTGGTAAACAAAAGGTAAAAGCGGTTAACGCAGAACAGCTTTTGATGAGCAATGTGCGTAGTTTGCCACGCAATCCTTAGGATTTTAGCAATCCCGGGGCCCGATTCGGGATGGAACCCGGTTCCTGGCACTTCTGCACACTCCCCGTCATTCCGGGGCGATGCGAAGCATCGAGCCCGGAATCCATCGGGCTGCGGGCGCAAGTGGTGAAATGGATTCCGGGTTCGCGCTACGGGCGCCCCGGAATGACGGAAAGGGCCCATGGGCGTGGGTTACTAACTAACCACCCTACCCGCCCGCCGCTTGGCCAATTCGATCTGCTCGTGCAGGAAATCGACGAATTCGATGCCCTGCGCCTTGAGCGCCTTCGGATAGAGCGAGGCCTTGGTCAGCCCGGGCAGCGTGTTGGTCTCCAGATAGATCGGTCCTTTCGCGGAGACGATGAAGTCGGTGCGGGAATAACCGGTGCAGGACAGCGCCCGGTGGGCGCGGAGCGCGAGGTCCATGATCGCGGCGCTGACATCAGGCGAAAAGCGCCCGGGGCAGATCTCCTGGGTCGATTTGAGCAGGTATTTTGCGGTGTAGTCGAACGCGCCCTCCGCCGGCACGATCTCGATCGGCGGCAGCGAGAAGATTGCGCCGTCGGAGCGCTCCAGCACGCCGCAGGTTGCCTCCACGCCCGCAACGAACGGCTCGATCAGATAGTCCTCCGTCCTGGCGGCGTTGCGGACGGCAACGATGTCCTGCTTCGCATTGACGAAGATCAGGCCGTAGCTCGATCCGTCGCGCGCAGGCTTGGCGATCAGCCTGCCATATTCGGCGAAGGCAGCGTCAATCTCGTCCAGCGCGATGCCGCCCGGCGCCGGCACGCCCGCAATCGCCGCGAATCGCTTCGCCGCGACCTTGTCGAAGGCAAGATGCGAGGACGCCGAACCCGAACCGGTGAAGGGGATGCCGCGCATCTCGCACATCGCCTGCAATTCGCCGTTCTCGGCGCTGCCGCCGTGCAGGCCAAGCACCAGCACGCGATCCTCGCGGGCAGCCTGGTCAAGCGCTTGCGCGAGCGGGACGCCGCGGGTGCCGGGCCTGAACTCGTCCTGGAAGGGCCTCGCATGTTCGAGAAGCTGCTCGGACCGCACGACATGGACATTGTCGGCCACGTCCCAGAACCAGAGATCGGCTTCCGGCAAAGCCTGGTGCAGCGCCTGCGCGCTTGCCACCGAGACGAGGCGTTCCTTGTTGCTGCCGCCGAAGAGAATGGTCGTTCGCATCAGCTTCGCTCGATCCCGATTCGCTTGATTTCCCAGTGTAGCTCGATTCCCGACGTCTCTTTCACCCGCTGCCGTACGGTTTCGCCGAGCGTCTCGATATCGTGTCCGGTGGCATTGCCGGTGTTGATCAGGAAATTGCAGTGCATCTCCGAGACCTGGGCGCCGCCGACGCGCAGGCCGCGGCAGCCGGCGGCATCGATCAATTTCCAGGCGCTGCTGCCCGGCGGGTTCTTGAACGTCGAGCCGCCGGTCTTCTCGCGAATCGGCTGCGCTGTCTCGCGGTGGACCTGCACCTCGTTCATGCGCGCGCGGATCGCCTCGGGCGCGGTGATCCTGCCGCGAAAGCGCGCGGAGGTGAAGATGATCGAGGGATCGACGCCGCTGCTGCGATAGACGAATTTCATGTCGGCATTCGTGAACACATGCCTCGTGCCGTCGCGGCCGATGCCGGTCGCATCCAAGAGCACATCCTTGGTCACGCCGCCGTTGGCACCCGCATTCATGCGCAGCGCACCGCCGACAGTGCCGGGGATGCCGAAGAAGAACTCCATGCCGCCGATATTTGCAGCCGCCGCCGTCTCGGCCACGCGCTTGTCGAGCGCAGCAGTGCCGGCGCTGACGATGTCGCCTTCGGCCCTGGTCTCGCCGAATGCGCGCGGCGCGAGGCGGATCACGACGCCCGGCATCCCGCCATCGCGCACGATCAGGTTCGAGCCGACGCCGACGACATAAACCGGCAAATCCTGCGGCAGGCGCGCCAGGAAATAAGCGAGGTCGTCCTCGTCCGCCGGCGTGAACAGCACCTGCGCCGGTCCGCCGACGCGAAACCACGTCAGTTCCGCCAGCGACTGGTTCGCCAAGAGGCGCCCGCGCAAGTCCGGCATCGCGGCTTTCAGTTCGAGGGTGATGTCGGGGAAACCGGCCACGCTAGCCCAGCGCCTTCAATTCGCCGGGCAATGCGTAAGCCCATTGCGTGATGTTGCCGGCGCCGAGACACACGACGAGATCGCCGGGCCTCGCAAGGCCGCGAACGATCTTCGCAAGCTCGCCGGCATTCGGCAGCGGGATCACGTCGCGATGGCCGTGCGCGCGCAGGCCGAGCACGAAATGATCGCGGTCGATGCCCGGGATCGGCGCCTCGCCGGCCGGATAGACCTCGGCGACGACAACCGCGTCGGCATCGTTGAAGCAGGTGCAGAATTCCTCGAACAGCGACTGCAGGCGGGTGAAACGATGCGGCTGCACCACGGCGATGATCTTTCCGCTGTAGGACTCGCGCGCAGCTTTCAGCACCGCGGCGATCTCGACGGGATGGTGACCGTAATCGTCGATCACGATGACGCCGTTCCACTCGCCGGTCCGGGTGAAGCGCCGCTTCACGCCGCCGAAGCCTGCGATGGCCTTGCGGATCGCTTCGTCGGAAATGCCGAGCTCATGCGCGACCGCGATCGCCGCGGTGACGTTTGACGCATTGTGGCGACCCGGCATCGGCAGCACGATGTCCGATATCTCGTGCGTCACGTCGGTCTTGCGGTTGCGGAAGGCGACCTTGAACTTGGAGCCGCCGGGTATCGGCTGCAGGTCGACCAGTCGCGCATCGGCCTGCGGATTCTCACCATAGGTGATGATGCGGCGATCCTCGATGCGGCCGACGATCGTCTGCACCACGGGATGGTCGATGCACATCACCGCGAAGCCATAGAACGGCACGTTCTCGACGAAGGCGCGGAATGCGTCCTGCACCGCCTCGAAGGTCCCGAAGTGATCGAGATGCTCGGGGTCGACATTGGTGACGATGGCGACGTCCGTCGGCAGCTTCAGGAACGTGCCGTCGCTTTCGTCGGCTTCCACCACCATCCAGTCGCCGGCGCCGAGCCGCGCATTGGTGCCGTAGGCATTGATGATGCCGCCATTGATCACGGTCGGATCGAAATCGCCGGCATCGAGCAGGGCTGCAACCATCGAGGTGGTCGTGGTCTTGCCATGGGTGCCGGCGATCGCAACGCAGCTCTTCAGCCGCATCAATTCCGCGAGCATCTCGGCACGGCGCACCACCGGAATGCGCTGCGCCCGGGCGGCCATCAATTCCGGATTATCGCGCTTGATCGCGGTCGAGACCACGACGACGTCGGCGCCGTTGACGTTCTCGGCCTTGTGCCCAACCGAAACCTTGACGCCCTTCTCGCGCAACCGCGCGACATTGCCGCTCTCGGAAGCATCAGAGCCCTGCACGGTGTAGCCGAGATTGCAGAGCACCTCGGCAATGCCGCTCATGCCGATGCCGCCGATCCCGATGAAGTGGATAGGTCCGATCTCGCGCGGCAGTCTCATGAGACAATCCTTCGATATTCTGCGCAGCCCGAGAGATTCAAATCGGCTCTGCAAATTACTGGATGCCCCGCTTTCGCGGGGCATGACAAGGGCAATTTCTGCAGAATCGCCTAAATTCCAGCCACTTTCACCACCAGATCGGCCAGTCGCTCCGCCGCGTCGAGCCGACCGGCGCCGCGCGCGGCGGACGCCATTGCCGTCAATTTCGCCGGTTCGGCCGCCAAAGCAGAGATTTCGGCCGCCACCCGATCCGGGGTGAACTCGGCCTGCGGAATCCGCAATGCGCCGCCGGCCTGCGACAGCACGCCGGCATTGGCGAACTGGTCCTGGTCGATCGCGCCGGGCAGCGGCACCAGGATCGAGGGCCGGCCGATCGCGGCGAGTTCGGCGACGGTGCCGGCACCGGAGCGCGAGATCACGAGATGGCTGGCGGCTAACCTTGCCGGCAGGTCGGTGAAGAACGGCGCGAGCTCGACATTGATCTTGAGGCGGTCATAGACCGCACGCACCCGCGCCATGTCCTCCTCCCGCACCTGCTGCGTGAGGATCAGGCGGCTCCACAGCGCCGGCTCGAGCTTTTCGATCGCACCGGGCACGATGTCGCTCATCACCCGCGCACCCTGGCTGCCGCCGACCACAAGCAGGCGCAGCGGGCCGTTCGGTTCCGGCGAGGCAAACGGCACCGCGGCGGCTGCGAGGACGGTGGGCCGCATCGGCGTGCCGACGGTGGTGGTCTTAGCGGCCAGTGCCGGATCGCGGTCGAGCACGCCGGGCAGCGATGTCGCGATCGCATTGACGCGGCTGGAGAGGAAGCGATTGGCGCGGCCGAGCACCGCGTTGGCGTCATGGATAATGCCGGGCACGCCGAGCAGGCGCGCGGCGAGCAGCGGCGGCACCGTGGGATAGCCGCCGAAGCCGACCACCGCGGCCGGCTTCAATCGGCGCACCAGATTGGCGGCAACCACGATGCCATAGCCCAGCGTGAACGCGGTGCGGGCGAGCGAGATCGGATTGCGCCCGCGCACCGTCTCGCTCGGCACCACATCGATATTGTCCTTGGAGAACAGTCCGCTGTAGCGCAGCGCGCGTGCGTCGGTCGCGAGCCGCACGCGCAGGCCACGTCTGTTCAGTTCCACGCCGAGCGCCTCGGCGGGGAACAAATGGCCGCCGGTGCCGCCGGCCGCAAGCAGGATGAGGGGCGCGTTGTCCATATCGGAGCTTCTACCGGCATTTAGCCGTCATTGCGAGCGAAGCGAAGCAATCCATTTCGTCACTTGCGACACTATGGATTGCTTCGTCGCTTCGCTCCTCGCAATGACGGCGGAATGAGCTACGCGTAGCCCGGCGCTGCGCTGGCCGCGTTGGTCGATTCGATCTCGGTGCGTGGGCGCTGCCGGGTCAAGGCCAGCATCATGCCGACGCCGTAGGCGAGCGAGACGATCGACGAGCCGCCATAGGAGATGAACGGCAGCGTCATGCCCTTGGCCGGGATCAATTGCAGGTTGACCGCCATGTTGATCGCAGCCTGCACGCCGAACAGAATTGCGAGCCCCGACGCCGCAAAGCGAGCGAACATGTCCTCGGTCGTGTAAGCGCGCGAGAGCGTGCGGATCACGACGAAGGCGAACAGCGCCAGCAGCGCAAGGCAAAGGATGATGCCGAACTCTTCCGCGGCGACCGCGAAGACGAAGTCGGTGTGGCTGTCCGGCAGGCTGCGCTTTGCAATCCCCTCGCCCGGACCGAGCCCGAACCAGCCGCCGTTCCAGAACGCCTCCATCGCCATGTCGACCTGGAACGTGTCGCCCGAGGCCGGATTCATGAAGCGCTTGATGCGGCCGGCAACGTGCGGGACGAACAGATAGGCGCTGAACAGGCCGAGGCCCGCCGCGCCCGCAAGCCCGGCGACCCAGATCATCCGCATGCCTGCGATGAAGAACAGCGCGCCCCACACCATCAGGATCAGCATGGTCTGGCCGAAATCGGGCTCCATCACCAAAAGCGAGACCAGCATCAACAGCAGCACCAGCGCCATCGAGGTCGCCGGCATCTCGGGGCGCCTGGTCGATTCCGCGAACAGCCAGGCCGCGAGGATGACGAAGGCCGGCTTGGCCGATTCGGAAGCCTGGATATTGACGCCGACCAGCGTGATCCAGCGCCGCGAGCCCTTCACTTCCGGGCCGATCAGGAGGGTCATCACGATCAGCGCGATGCTGACAAAGAACACCACCATCGCGGCGCGCCGGATCTGGCGCGGCGACAGGAAAGAGACCGTGATCAGCACGATGAAGGATGGCAGCAGGAACATCACGTGCCGGCTGAAGAAATGGAACGGGTCGAGCCCGATCCGGGTCGCGACCGGCGGGCTCGCCGCGAGCGACAGGATGACACCGCCGAACATCAGCGCGATGACCGCAGCCAGCAGCGGCTTGTCGATGGTCCACCACCAGTCGGAGAACGGGGTGCGTTGATCACGGGCGAGCATGGGCGTCCCCAGAATGCCGAGGTAACGGCCATTGGTGGACGAGGATGGTTTCCGAAGGGTTAATGGATTGAGCAACTTTGGAGATAGAGCGAACCTCTCTCCCGTCGTCATGCCCGGCCTTGTGCCGAGCATCCACGTCTTTGCCGCCGCAACGAAGGGAAGACGTGGATGGCCGGGACAAGCCCGGCCATGACGGGCTACATCACCACCGGCTTGACGCCGGGCAGTGCCGTGACGAGGTCGCGGAAGGCGGCGCCGCGGATTTCGAAATTGCGGTACTGGTCGAAGGAGGCGCAGGCCGGCGACAGCAGGACGACCGCGTCAGTGAGGCCGGAGGCTTCCGCATCGCGCGCGGCGTTGGCGACTGCGACATCGAGCGTCTGCGAAATCTCGTGCGGCACGGCCTCGCCGAGCGTGCCGGCAAATTCCTGCGCTGCCTCGCCGATCAGATAGGCTTTGCGGATGCGCGGGAAATAACCGGTCAGGCTGGTGATGCCGCCGGCCTTCGGCTTTCCGCCGGCGATCCAGAAAATGTCAGTGAAAGACGACAGCGCATGCGCTGCCGCATCCGCGTTGGTGCCCTTGGAGTCATTGACGAACAGCACATTGCCGCGTCGGCCGACCTGCTCCATGCGATGGGCGAGGCCAGGGAAGCTGCGCAAGCCGTTCTGCAGCACATCCGTCGAGATGCCCATCGCCAGCGTGCAGGCCGACGCGCACGCCGCGTTCTGCGCGTTGTGCAGGCCGCGGAGCGAACCGATGCCGCCCAGCCGCGCGATCTCGCTGCGCGCGGCGCCGGACGCCAGCACGATGGTCTCGTGCTCGACATAGATGCCGTCGGGCAGCGGGTTCTTCACGGACACACGCACCACACGCTTGCCCGCCCGATCGAGGCGATCGGCGATGTTGCGGCAGAAGATGTCGTCAACACCGACGATCGAGGTGCCACCCGGCTGCACGCCCGCGACCAGCCGCTCCTTCACCGCGGCGTAATTCTCCAGGGTGCCGTGGCGATCGATGTGGTCCTCGCTGACATTGAGCAGGATACCGACGGACGGATCGAGCGAGGGCGTGAGGTCGATCTGGTAGGACGACATCTCGATCACATGCACGCGCCCCATCCGCGGCGGTTCCAGCGACAGGATCGCAGTGCCGATATTGCCGCCCATCTGGGTGTCGTAGCCGGCGACCTTCATCAGATGGGCGATCAGCGCTGTCGTGGTCGACTTGCCGTTGGTGCCGGTGATGGCGACGAACGGCGCTTGCGGCGCGTGACGTTGGCGCTCGCGGCAGAACAGTTCGACATCGCCGATCACCTCGACGCCGGCCTGGCGCGCCAGCAGCACGCTCCAATGCGGCGCCGGATGGGTCAGCGGCGCGCCGGGGGTCAGGATCAGCGCGGCGAAATTCGCCCAGGAGACCGAGCGCAGGTCGGCGGTGACGAAGCCGGCCTGCGCGGCTTTGGTGACGTTGTCGGCATTGTCGTCGCCGGCAATCACCTCCGCGCCACCCGCCTTCAGCGCATGGCAGCTCGCAAGCCCCGAACCGCCGAGCCCGAACACGGCGACCGTCTTGCCCGCGAAGGAGGTGACAGGGATCATCGCAGCTTCAGCGTGGACAGGCCGGCGAGCGCCAGCATCACGGCGATGATCCAGAAGCGGATCACGATCTGCGGCTCGGTCCAGCCCTTCTGCTCGAAATGATGGTGCAGCGGCGCCATCCGGAACACGCGCTTGCCGGTGAGCTTGAACGAGGCTACCTGCACGATCACCGAAACCGCCTCCAGCACGAACAGGCCGCCGATCACCGCCAGCACGATCTCGTGCTTCACGGCGACCGCCGTTGCCCCGAGCATGCCGCCAAGCGCAAGCGAGCCGGTGTCACCCATGAAGATCGAGGCCGGCGGCGCGTTGAACCACAAAAACCCGAGACCTGCGCCCAGCACGGCGCCGCAGAGCACCGCGAGCTCGCCGGTGCCGGCGACATAGTTGATCTGCAGGTAGTCGGAGAACACCGCGTTGCCGGTGAGATAGGAAATCATGCCGAAGCTGGCGGCCGCGATCATCACCGGAACGATGGCGAGACCGTCGAGGCCGTCGGTCAGGTTCACCGCGTTGCCCGCCCCGACCATGACGAACGCGCCGAAGATCACGAAGAACCAGCCGAAATTGAACACCACATCCTTGAAGAAGGGAATCGCGAGCGAGGTCGAGGACACGTCGCGCCCGAGCCGCACCAGCGCGTAACAGGCGGCGAGCGCGATGATCGCCTCGATCGCAAGGCGCAGCTTGCCGGCAAAGCCGCTGTGGCTCTGCTTGGTGACCTTCAGATAGTCGTCATAGAAGCCGACAAAGCCGAAGCCCAGCGTCACCGCCAGCACGATCCAGACATAGGGATTGATCGGGTTGGCCCAGAGCAGCGTCGCCACCACCACGCCGGACAGGATCATCAGCCCGCCCATCGTCGGCGTGCCCTTCTTCGTAATCAGGTGGGATTGCGGACCGTCGGTGCGGATCGGCTGGCCCTTGCCCTGGCGCAACCGCAAATGATCGATGATCCAGGGCCCGAACAGGAACACGAACAGCGCACCCGTCACCATCGCCCCGCCGGTGCGGAACGTGATGTAGCGGAACACGTTGAGCGCCCCCCGGAACACCCCGAAGCCGGGGACCGTGTTGGAAAGATCGATCAGCCAATAAAACATTCAATATGCCTATACCGCTTCTTCGCGCGCGGCTTTGCCGGGAAAGCGCTTCTCCAGCGCGTTGACGATCCGCTTCATCTTCGAACCCAGCGATCCCTTGACCATGACGGCGTCGCCGGGGCGGATGGCCGCGACCGCCTGGATCTCCAGACTCACCGAGTTATCGGCATAGCCTCCCCGCCTTCCCGTGGAAAGAGCGTCCCAGAGGTTGCGCATCAGCGGACCACAACAATAAACGAGGTCGATATTGTTGGCGTTGACAGCCTCGGCCAGACCGCGATGCAGCGCAGGGCCGGTCGGCCCGAGCTCGAGCATGTCGCCGAGCACTGCGATGCGGCGGCCCTGCGGGCCGATATGCGCCTGCCCGAGCACGTTCAGCGCGGCCGCCATCGACGCCGGATTGGCATTGTAGCTCTCATCGATCAGCGTCGCCTCGCCGGCCCCGACCTCGAGCATGCGCCGCGCACCACGACCCGCCGGAGCCTCGAGCTGCGACAGCGACAAGGCTGCACGCGCAAGATCCGCCCCGATCAGCGATGCGCCGGCGAGTACGGCGAGCGAGTTCATCGCCATATGGCGGCCGGGCATGCTGATCTTGTAGGTGACGTCGTGGCCGAGGATGTTGGCATGTACGACGGAACAGGTCGCGTGCAGCGAGACGTCGAGGAGCTGCGCCTCGGATTGCGTGTCCGTGCCGAAGGCGACGATGCGTGAAATGCCGAGTTCCTTCGCGCGGGCTTCCAGCCTTCCAAATTGCGCATTGTCGCGGTTGAGCACGACGGCGCCATCGGGCTCAAGACCCAGAAAGATCTCCGCCTTGGCGTCCGCGATCTCTTCGATGCCGGAGAAGAACTCCAGATGCACCGGCTCCACGGTGGTGACGACGGCAACATGCGGCCGCACCAGCTTGACCAGCGGCGTGATCTCCCCGACATGGTTCATGCCGATCTCGAACACCGCAAACCGCGCCGACGCCGGACAGCGCGCCAGCGACAGCGGCACGCCCCAATGATTGTTGAAGGAAGCAACCGAGGCATGGGTCTCGCCTTGCGCCGAGAGCACGTACCGCAGCGCTTCCTTGGTCGAGGTCTTGCCGACCGAGCCGGTGACCGCGATGATCCTCGCGTTGAGCCGCGCGCGAGAGGCATGGGCAAGATCGACGAGACCGGCGAGCACGTCGTCGACGATCAAGAGCGGCGCATCGGCAGGGAACTTGTCGCGCTGTGCGCTTTCGACCACCGCGAGGGCGGCGCCCGCCTTCAATGCGGCCTCGACAAAATCGTGGCCATCATGCACGTCGCCCTTGATGGCGAAATAGGCCTCGCCCGGCCGCAGCGTGCGGCTGTCGATGGAAAGGCCGGTGACCCCGGAGGGCAAGGTCCCTTGCGTTGCGGCGCGCATCGCATCCGCCATTGCCGCCGACGTCCACAGTAATGTACTCATGCGCCCCTCGCTTCCAGCGCCGCGGCCACGGCCTCATGATCGCTGAACGGCAGCGTCTTGTCGCCGATGATCTGTCCGACTTCATGTCCCTTGCCGGCGATCAGGAGCGCATCGCCCGGCTGCAACGCAGCAATGCCGGCCCTGATCGCTTCCGCGCGATCGCCGATTTCGCTCGCGCCCTTCGCGGCGGCGAGGATGGCAGCACGGATCGCCGCCGGATTCTCGCTGCGCGGGTTGTCGTCGGTGACGATGACGATGTCGGCATTATCAGCGGCAATCGCGCCCATCAGTGGACGCTTGCCCGCGTCACGGTCGCCGCCGGCGCCAAAGACGACGATCAGCTTGCGCTTCGCATAGGGCCGCAGCGCCTGCAGCGCCTTGGCGAGCGCGTCCGGCTTATGCGCATAGTCGACGAAAATCGGCGCGCCGTTGCGCTCGCCGACGCGTTCGAGCCGGCCCTTGGCGCCCTCGAGATGTTCGAGGCTGGCGAAGACCGCATCGGCGTCGCTGCCGGTGCCGATCGCAAGGCCGGCGGCCACCAGCGCATTCTCGATCTGGAACTCGCCGACCAGCGGCAGATGGATGGCGTGCTTCCGGCCGCGGTGTTCGACCATCAGCTTCTGCGCAAAACCTTCAATCGAAGCGTCGACCAGGCGAATGCCATCTCCGCCGGCGGCCTCGCGGCCAACCGTGAAGATCCTGAGCTTGCGCGTGCGCGCCGCATCGATCACCTCAGGCGAGCAATCATGATCGGCCGAAATCACGGCTGCCCCGTCGGGCATCACCAGATCGCGGAACAGCCGCAGTTTTGCGTTGAGATAGTGCGCCACGTCAGGGTGATAATCCATGTGGTCGCGCGACAGGTTGGTGAAGCCGCCGGCGGCAATGCGCACGCCGTCAAGCCGATATTGGTCGAGCCCGTGCGAGGACGCCTCGAATGCCAGATGCGTGACGCCATCGCGGGCGATCTCGTCGAGCTGGCGATGCAGCGCGATCGGATCAGGCGTGGTCAGCGAGCCGTAGACCGTGCGTTTCGGCGACACCAGGCCGATGGTGCCGATGCTCGCGGCATCGTGCCCCAGTCGCTGCCAGATCTGCCGCGTGAAAGCCGCCACCGATGTCTTGCCGCTGGTACCGGTCACAGCCGCGATCGTCTCGGGCTGGCGCGGGAAGAACTTCGCCGCGGCCAGCGCCAATGCGCGGCGCGGATTTGGCGTCACGACAAAAGGCACGCGCGGAGCGCCTTGCGGCCGATGATCGACCGCGACCGCGGCCGCGCCTGCGGCAATCGCGGCATCGATGAAGCGCGCGCCGTCGGTCTTGTAACCCGCGAGTGCGAAGAACACATCGCCCTGCTTCACCGCGCGGCTATCAGCCGTCACCCCTCCGATCTCGATGGCTTCCGCCTGCGGATCGATCGTGGCATCAGCGCTGAAAAGGTCGCGAAGTCTCATGATCTTCCAGTCCGGCCGGCTACTCACACGCTTAGATCATGATCCTCGCGGAAACCCGTATCCGCGCTTCCGGATCATGCCCTGCCCCCACGCCTTACTGGGTTGTCCTCGATGCCGCAAGAATAAGGCGGTCGGACGGCGGCAGGTCGAACCGCGGCTCGAGCCCCAAAAGCGGCGCAATACGGGCGATGACCTTGCCGCCGGTCGGCACCGCGTTCCAACCCGAGGTGATGAAACCATGGGTCTCCGGCAGCGCCTTCGGCTCGTCCAGCATCACCAGCAGCTGGTACATCGGTTTATCGGCCGGCAGGACGGCGGTGAACGAGTTCAGCACCTGTTTCTTGGAATAGCGGCCGCCCACCACCTTTTCCGCGGTGCCGGTCTTGCCGCCGATGTAATAGCCCTTGACGTCGGCCGACTTGGCGGTCCCGATCTCGGCATTGAGCCGCATCAGATAACGGATCTTGTCCGACGTCTCGGGCTTGATCACCCGCTTGGCCATCGCCTTGGCGTCCTCCTCCGACCGTTTGAGGAAGGTCGGCGGAATCAGATAGCCGCCATTGACCATCGCATTGATGCCCATCACCGCCTGCAGCGGCGCAACCGCGATGCCATGGCCGAAGGAGATGGTGATCGTGTTCAGTTCACCCCAGCGCTTCGGCACGATCGGCGATGCGCTCTCCGGCAATTCGGTGCGGAGACGGTCGAGCTGGCCGACCTTCTTCAGGAATGCCTTGTGCGCCTCGACTCCTTGCGCAAGCGCAATGCGCGCCGCGCCGATATTGGAGGAGAAGGTGAACACTTCCGACAGCGAGATCGCCCGGCCCAGCGAATGGGCGTCGTGGATCGCGAACTTGCCATAGTGCAGCGCGCTGCGCGCATCATACATGGTGTTGAGCGTAGCCTTGCCGGAATCCAGCGCCATCGCCAGCGTCAGCGTCTTGAACGTCGAGCCCATCTCGAATACGCCCGTGGTCAGGCGGTTGATGCGATCGGGATCGTGCGCTTCCTTCGGATTGTTCGGATCGAAATCGGGCAGTGAGACCAGCGCGACGATCTCGCCGGTCCGGACATTGGAGACGAGGCCCGATGCCGCCTTGGCCTTGTACTTCTCCTTGGCCTTCAGGAGCTCGTCGCGCAGCGCATGCTCGACGCGCAGATCGATCGACAGTTCCACCGGCTTCTGCAAGCGGTCGGTGGCAAAGCCCGCGCGATGCAGATCGGCCAGACCGTTATTGTCCAGCCACTTCTCCATGCCGGCGATGCCCTGGTTGTCGATGTTCACAAGGCCGATCAAATGGGCAACGGTGGGGCCGGTCGGATAGATGCGCCTGTTCTCGCGCAGGAAGCCGACGCCGGGAACGCCGAGGCGATGGATATCCTGCTGCTGTTGCGGCGTGATCTCGCGCTTCAGCCAGACGAAACCTTTTCGCGACGACAGACGGTCGCGCACTTCGGCGGTGTCGAGATCAGGCAGCGTCGCGGTCAGAAGCTCGATCGCCTCGTCCTTGTCGATGATGCGGCGCGGTTCGCCAAACAGGCTCGGCGCTTTGACGTCGGTCGCGAGGATTGCGCCATTGCGGTCGATGATATCAGGGCGCGCGGTGGCGATCGCATCCTGCGAGGCGGTGCGGCGCGCGCCGTGGCTGTCGGCGCCCATCGCGAACATCACGAGCCGCCCGGCAATGATGGCGTAGACGGCGGCAAACGCGATGATCGCGAGACCGACCCGGGCGCGCGCCTTCGCGCTGCGGTCGACATTCCGCCCGTAGAGCAGGCCGCGGATCAGCCGCTGCCGCCACGGCTCGGCCGGCTTTGTACTTGGCGCGCGGTCGGTCATTGCTGATCTCCCTGCTGCGCGGGGTCTGGTACCGACCCGGTCACGCTCTCCTGGTCGGCGGCGGCCTCGATGGTGTTGATCATCGCGCCGATCGGGTCAGGCGCGCCCGGCCGCGCGAGGTTCGGCGGACGTTCGGGCAAGTTCTTCAACGAGTCATATTGATTGGCGATGAGCGGCTTCAACGCGAGATGACGCTCGGCCAATCCCTGCAGCCGAAGCGGCGAGTCGAGCTTGGCCCATTCGGCGCGCAGGGTCGCGATCGCATCGCGCTGCTCGCGGATTTCCGCATTCAGCCGCAGCACGCGCTCGGTACGGGCCGTCGATTCCATCTTGATGCGGTAGACATAGGCCGCACAGGCCACGAGGAAACCGATCACGAGGAAATGGAGGATGCGCATGCGCTAGCCTCCCCTCATCACGCGTTCGAGCGTCGGCCATGACGGCGGCTCACCCTCGGCATGCACTGGTGCTTCGGTGCGCTCGGCGGCGCGCAGTTTGGCCGACCGCGCGCGAGGATTGGCCGCGATCTCGTCCTCGGACGGCGTCAGCGGGCGCTTGGTCAAAATCTTCAAGCTCGGCGCCATCTGCGCCACTTCGGGCAGATGCCGCGAACCGCTGGAAACCTTGCCGCGCTCGCCGAAGAAATTCTTGACGATGCGGTCTTCCAGCGAATGGAACGAAACAACCACGAGCCGTCCGCCCGGCTTCAGCACACGCTCGGCGGCGGTGAGCGCACGCAGCAACTCATCGAGCTCTTCGTTGACGAAGATGCGCAGCGCCTGGAACGTCCGCGTCGCCGGATGGATCTCGTTCGGCTTGGAGCGGACGACCCTGGCGACGATGTCGGCCAGCGCTTGCGTCGTCTCGATCGGCGCTTCCTTGCGCGCGGCCACGATGGCGCGCGCTACGCCGCGCGAGTGCCGCTCCTCGCCGAAGAGATAGATGATGTCGGCAAGTTCGCGCTCGGACGCGGCTGCGATCACATCCGCCGCGGTCGGCCCCGCATGCCCCATCCGCATGTCGAGCGGGCCCGCCAGACGGAACGAGAAGCCGCGCGCAGCCTGGTCGAGTTGCATCGAGGAGACGCCGATGTCCATCACCACGCCGTCGACGGCCTCCACACCTTGGGCGGCACAGATGTCGGCGAGATTGGAGAAGCGGTCCTCGACCAGCGTCAGCCGGCCTTCGGAGCGATCAACCAGATCGAAGCCGCCCGCGATCGCCGACCGGTCGCGATCGAGGCCGATGACGCGGGTTCCAGCCACGTCGAGAATCATGCGGCTGTAGCCACCGGCGCCGAAGGTGGCATCGATATAGATGCCGCCGGTGCGCGGATTCAGCATGTCGACCGCCTCGCGGCCGAGCACGGAAATGTGCGGCGCAGCAGGCGTCATGCGCCGGCTCCGAATGTTGTCCGGCGTAGGGGATCGAAACTGGACACGGACCAGCCCATGGCGCCTCGAATAGTTACGCGTCACGCCGCGGTTCCGTCCGAGCAGCCGCGGCACGGAGCACGCGCCGGTTCCCATATCAGGCCGCAAATCCTGATTCCCGACCGGAGTTTGCTGGGCTGCCATGGGATTTCGCGCGCAAGCGGGCCTCGGCCGCCCCTCAAAAACCGGTTCGGCTATTCACCACTTAGTAACGGCACTTAGCGTTAAGAAAGCGTTGCCGAATCCTTCACGGTTTATTTTGCTTTTTAGTCACACGCGGAACTCGCTGATGCGCGCCATCCACAGGCGGACCTAAAATTCGCGGGATGGCGCCGATGTGATTGCACCCGCGGCAGGGTAAAGGAATAGTAAATTGAAGGCTGTCCGGAAATTGCAGGACTGCCGTTTTGAATTTGAGATTTGGGATGTCGTCTGGTTCGTTCGCGTCTGCTGATTCGAAGCGTCAACGCGCCCTTCCCGTTCCGAGGGCCATCGCCGACATGAAGACCTTTACTCCGGACTCCTCGATCGTCTCCGACGTCATCCCTTCGGTGAATTTCGGCGAACGCGCCAACGACCGGCAGCCCGACATGATCGTGCTGCATTACACCGGCATGCCCGACGTCGAGGGCGCCATCGCCCAGCTCTGCACCGCCGGCACCGAGGTCTCAGCACATTACATCGTGCTGGAGGATGGCCGCATCGTGCAGTGCGTGCCGGAGAGCAAGCGCGCCTGGCATGCCGGCGTCTCCTGCTGGGCCGGCGAAGAGGACATCAATTCCTGCTCGATCGGCATCGAGATCATCAACCGCGGCCATGACTGGGGCTATCCGGATTATCCGCTGCGCCAGATCGCAGCGGTGATCGCGCTGTGCCGCGGCATCATGCTCCGCCGCAACGTGCCTTCGTATCGCGTGCTCGCTCATTCCGACGTGGCGCCGGCGCGCAAGAAGGACCCCGGCGAAAAATTCCCGTGGCATTCGCTGGCCAATTCCGGCGTCGGGCATTGGGTTCAGCCGGCGCCGATCGTACGCGGGGAGACGCTCCAGCTCGGCGCGATCAACGATAACGTCACCAACATGCAGCAGGCATTCGCCCGCTACGGCTACAACATCCCGACCAACGGCAAGTTCGACGGCCCCACCATGGAAGTCGTCACCGCCTTCCAGCGCCATTTCCGCCAGGAGCGCGTCGACGGCATCGTCGATCGCTCGACCATGACCACATTGCATGCGCTGCTGGAGAGCCTGCCGCCGGAAGCGACCGCGACAGTGGTTGCGGAGAAGTAGGCGAGTCTTTTTCGTCGCCGTCATGCCCGGGCTTCTTCTGGGCATCCACGCGTTCTTCGCGCGTAAGGACGTAGATGGCCGGGACAAGCCCGGCCATGACGACTACTGCTCCATCTCCGCGATGCGCCGCGCATAGAGCCGGCGCAGCGGCTCCAGTTGCGTCGCGGCGGTTGCCGCCCGATACGCTTGGCGCGCGGCGTCGGTGCGCCCGAGGCGGCGCAGCAGATCGGCGCGGACAGCCGGCAGCAATTCGTAACCCTTGAGGCTGCCGCGCGCTTCCAGCGCGTCGATCAAATCGAGCGCACGCGCCGGGCCGTCGACCATCGACACCGCCGCGGCATGGTTCAGCTCGATCACCGGTGACGGGCTGATGCGGAGCAGCACTTCATAGAGGCCGGCGATCTGCGGCCAGTCGGTGTCATTATAACTCGGCGCACGGGCATGCAGCGCCGCGATTGCGGCCTGCACTGTGTAGGATTGCGGCCGGCCGGGCATGCGCAGCGCTTCCTCCACCAATCGCAGGCCTTCGGCGATCTGGCTGATGTCCCACAGCGAGCGATCCTGCTCCTCCAACAGCACGATGTCGCCGCCTGCGGTTTCGCGGCCGGCGCGGCGCGCGTCGTGCAGCAGCATCAATGCCAAGAGCCCCTTGATCTCGCCGCGGGCAGGCATCAGTGCATCGATCAGCCGCGCCAGCCGGATCGCCTCGCGCGCCAGATCCGGGCGCATCAGGTCCTCGCCGGAGGTCGCCACATAGCCTTCGGTGAAGACGAGATAGATCACCGCCAGCACGCCGCGCAGCCTCGGCTCCAGCGCCTCGCGCGCCGGCACCTCATAGGGAATGCCGGCGAGGCGAATCTTCTGCTTCGCGCGCAAGAGCCGCTGCGCCATCGCGTCCTCGCTGACGAGGAACGCGCGCGCGACCTGGGCCGCCGAGAGGCCGCAAACCGTGCGCAGCGTCAGCGCGACCTGCACCTCGTCGGCAAACGACGGATGACAGCAGGTGAAGATCAACCGCAGCATGTCGTCGTCGAGCGTGGCATCGACGAGCTCGGAGGGAGCGGACGCGTTGAGCAGAAGTTCGTGCGTCAGCTCCTGCTGCTTGCCGCGGAAGACGGCGTTGCGGCGGATGCGATCGATCGCCTTGTTGCGGCCGACATTGACCAGCCAGGCCCGCGGGTTCTGCGGCAGTTCGCCCGCATACCAACGCTCCAGCGCCACCGCGAACGCCTCCTGCAGCGCGTCCTCCGCAAGATCGAAATCGCCGACGAGGCGGATCAGCGTCGCCAGCGCCCGGCTCGCCTCGTCGCGGAAGATCTTTTCGATCTGGGTTGGAGTCATATGGTCGTGCCACCTGCTCCGCTGTCATTCCGGGGCATCGCGAAGCGATGAGCCCGGAATCCATTGCACCTCCGCGCTGGCGGGGCGATGGATTCCGGGCCTGCGCCTTACGGCGCATCCCGGAATGACGCTACTGAAAGACCGTCAATCATACACCCAGATCGGCCTCACCTCGATCGCGCCGAGCCTCGCACTCGGGATGCGCGCGGCGATCGCGAGCGCCGTGTCGAGGTCCTTGGCTTCGATCAGATAGTAGCCGCCGAGTTGCTCGCGCGTCTCCGCGAACGGGCCATCCGTCGTCAGCGTCTTGCCGTCGCGCACGCGCACCGTGGTCGCGGTCGTCGTCGGCCGCAGCCGGTCGCCGGCCTTGAAATTGCCGCTCTGGATGATGGACTGGGTGAACTTGCCGTATTCCTCCATCATCTTCTGACTCGTTGCCGCGTCGAGTTTCGCGTACTCGACCTCATTCTGGTAGATCATCAACAGATACTGCATCGCGAAGTCTCCTTTTCATCGGCTGGATCGCCGACATCCAGTCGAGCGGGGCCGACGCAAAACGACATCTTCAGGATAGTTTATTTTAGTGAGGTTCCGCAGGCCGCTTTCGCCTTGACCTTGCGGCCACAAACCCCCATGCCTACTGGCGTCAGTCGGCCGGACGGCCGCTCCCGCAAGCGCCGAAAGGCCGCGGGGGAGGAAAGTCCGGGCTCCATCGACATGCGGTGCCGGATAACGTCCGGCGGGGGCAACCCCAGGGAAAGTGCCACAGAGAACGAACCGCCCGCCTTCGCCCTTCGGGGCCGGCGCGGCAAGGGTGAAAAGGTGCGGTAAGAGCGCACCGCGTTTCCGGCAACGGAGACGGCATGGCAAACCCCACCGGGAGCAAAACCGAATAGGGACGGCACCGCAGGCTGTTCGCGCAAGCGATAACGCTGCAGGGCGATGTCAGGCCCGCCGTCCGGGTAGGTTGCTCGAGGCCGTCTGCAAAGGCGGTCCCAGAGGAATGGCCGTCACGTACCATTCGCGAGAATGGTGCCCTACAGAACCCGGCTTACAGGCCGGCTGATGTTCTAAAGCGTTTTCAAGCGAAGTGGGTTTCCGGTTCGCGTGAAGAAAACGCCTCTTGGTGGACCAAATGAGGGGTTCGGCGCAACACGCCGGACCCCTCGCCATTTTTGGGGCGCCGTGAAATGACGTCGCGAGTTACGGCCATGGTACCTACCGGGCTCGTCGTATAAACGTCGGGCCAATGACAATGAGAACAAGACGATGATGGGCGGATTCGCCCTGGCGGTGCTGTTTGGCGGCGCGTTGGCCGGGGGCTTCGTATCCGGCCTTGCCGGCTTCGGCACCGCGCTGATGGCGCTGGGGATCTGGCTTTACGTAGCGCCGCCTGCGGTTGCCGTGCCTTTGGTCCTGATCTGCTCGGTCGTCGGCCAGCTCACGACCCTGCCCTCGATCTGGCGCTCGATCGATTTCAAGCTGGTCTGGCCGTTTGTGGTCGGCGGGCTCGCCGGCGTGCCGCTCGGCACGCTGCTGATCGCCCATGCCGATCCCAACACCTTCAAGCTGACGATCGGCGTGTTTCTGCTGGTCTTTCCCACCGCGCTCTATTTTCAGCGCAGGCCAATGGCGATCAAGTTTGGCGGCAAGCCGTTCGACGGCGCCATCGGATTTGCCGGCGGCATCCTTGGCGGCCTGGCCGGCCTCTCCGGCCCGCTACCGATTCTCTGGGCCAGCGTGCGTGGCTGGACCAAGGAGCAGCGGCGCGGGATTTTCCAGAGCTTCAACTTCACGGTGCTGGCGACGGCGCTGGTGCTTCAGGCATTCGCCGGCTTCGTCACCAGGGAAGTCCTCGGGCTCGCTGTCGTGACCTTTCCGGCGACGGTGGCCGGCGCATGGCTCGGCGCGCGAATCTATCACGCGCTGAGCGACCGGAATTTCACAAACATCGTGCTCGGGCTTTTGTTTCTCTCCGGCATCGGGCTGGTGTGGAGCGGAATTGCTCCGAGATAGCGTGCGCATGGCTGCCATATGCACCGAGTAGATTGCTGTACGCGGGGCAGTGAACCCGCTATCCACGCCTATCATGTCGTCATCCTCCTCGCGCGAACGTTTCGGCCTGTTGCTGGGCTTCATCGGCATGGCGATCTTCGGCGGCACGCTGCCGGCGACGCGGCTTGCCGTCGCGGAAATTGATCCGATTGCCCTGACCGCGATCCGCACCGCAATCGCCGGTCTATGCTCGCTCGCGCTCCTGCTCGTGTTGCGGCGGCCGCTGCCGCGGCGGGCGCTATGGCCGCAGCTTGCGCTGGTGATGCTGTGCGTCGCCATCCTGTTTCCACTGCTGATGGCCGAGGGCATGCAGCGGGTTGACGCCTCCCATGGCGGCGTCGTGCTCGGCGTGCTGCCGATCGCGACCGCGCTGGTGGCGGTCGCCATCACCCACGAGCGGCCGCGGCCCTTGTTCTGGGTCGCCGCTGTCGTCGGCGCCGCGCTCGTGATCGCCTTTGCGCTGCGTGACGGCGGCGGCACGCTGTCGACGGGCGACCTCTTCCTGTTCGCCTCCGTTGCGGTTTCCGCCGTTGGCTATGCCTTCTCCGGACGGCTCACCGCGGAGATGCCGGGCTGGGAAGTCATCAGTTGGGTGCTGGTGATTGCGTTGCCGTTCGCGCTGCCGGCGGCGGCGCTGACGATGCCGGCCGATCCGATGCACATTTCGCTGAAGCCCTGGCTTGGCCTGCTCTACGTCGCGCTGTTCTCGCAATGGATCGGCTTCTTCGCCTGGAATGCCGGCATGGCGATGGGCGGGATCGCGCGGGTCTCGCAGGTGCAATTGTTGCAGCCCTTCGTCACCTTCGTGCTCGCCTCGCTGTTCAATGGCGAGACGATCACTTGGCAGGTCGTGCTGTTCGCCGCCGCCGTGGTGGCGACGGTCGCGATCAGCGCGCGCACGCGGGGGCGAAAGGCTGTCGTTCCGGGGCGGCGCAAAGCGCCGAACTATGGTGCGCACTTGCGCACCTGAGAACCTCGAGATTCTCAGATGCGCAATTGCGCATCGTAGTTCGCGCTCACGCGCGCCACGGAATGACGGCGACTACTCCGCCGCGGAGACCTCGTCGAACTCCATCGCCTGCCGCTCGAACAGGCTGCGATAGATGCCGCCCGGCCGCGCGGTCAGCGCGGCATGGGTGCCCTGCTCGACGATCTCGCCGCGATCGAACACCAGGATGCGGTCGAGGCCGCGCACCGTCGACAGCCGGTGCGCGATCACGATCGAGGTGCGGCCCTTCATCAGTCGTTCCATCGCCTCCTGAATCAGCGCCTCTGATTCCGAATCCAGGCTCGAGGTCGCCTCGTCCAGGATCAGGATCGGCGCATCGGCGAGGAACGCGCGCGCCAACGCGACGCGCTGCCGCTCGCCGCCGGACAGTTTGACGCCGCGCTCGCCGACCAGCGTGCCGTAGCCCTTCGGCAATCGCATGATGAAGTCGTGCGCATTGGCAAGCCGCGCCGCCTGCTCGTTCGCCGCCATGCTGGCGCCGGGCCGGCCATAGGCGATGTTCTCGGCCAACGAACGGTGGAACAGGATCGGCTCCTGCTGCACGATCGCGATCTGGCTGCGCAGCGATTGCTGCGTCGCGTGAGCGATATCCTGGCCGTCGATCAGGATCCGTCCGCCCGAGACGTCGTAGAGCCGCTGCACCAGTTTCACGAACGTGGTCTTGCCCGAGCCGGACCTGCCGACCAGGCCGACCCGCTCGCCGGCGCGGATATCGATCGACAGCGCATCATAGAGCGGCGTGCGATGGCCGCCGTAGAGGAAGGTAACGTTGTCGAAGGTGATCCTTCCGCCCTGGACGTCGATCGTCTTTGCGTCAGGCGCATCGACGATGCCGAGCGGCTCGCCATGGATGGTGACGAGCTCCTCCATGTCGTTGACCGAACGCTGCAGGTTGTTGATGTGCATGCCGACGTCGCGCAAGTAGGCGTGGATGACGTAGTAGCTCGTCAGCACATAGGTGACGTCGCCCGGCGAGGCGCGGCCGGCAAGCCACAGCAGGATGGCGCCGCCGATCACCGACGCGCGGAAGCACAAGAGCACGACGAGCTGCGCCATATTGGTCGCATTGTAGCGCAGCCAGGTGCGCAGCACCCGCCTGCGCCAGCGGGCGATGACACCGGCAAGCCGCACATCCTCGCGCGCTTCCGCGCCGAACGATTTCACCACCGCGTTGCAGGTGAGCGCGTCCGCCAGCGTGCCGCCGACCTTGGTGTCCCAGGCGTTGGAGACGCGCGCGGCCGGAGCAATATAGTTCACCGAGAGCACGATGGTCATCGCGACATAGACCACCGCGCCGACACCGATCACGGCGCCGAGCACGGGCCAGTGCAATCCGAGCAGGATCATCGAGCCGACCAGCACCATCAGCGACGGCAACAGCGCCATCAGGACGGTATCGTTGAGCAGGTCGATCGCCCACATGCCGCGGGTGATCTTGCGCACGGTCGAGCCGGCGAACGAATTGGCGTGCCAGTCGGTCGAGAACCGCTGCACCCGCGCGAACGCCTCGCGCGCCACATCCGACATCGTCGTCAGCGTGAACGGCACGATCGCCTGCAACCCCATAAACCGCAGGATAATCGACAACAGGCCGAGCGCGACGATACCGCCGAACGCGATCAGCGCCGCATGTCGCGCCGCCTGGTCCGAAGTGCCAAGCGTAAGCGCATCGACCAGATGGCCGGAATAGACCGGCATGAAAAGGTCGGCCACAGTGGCGCCGAGAAAGCCGACCAAGACGGTCGTGGCGCGATAGGGCTGCCTCAGCCAGTGGCGGAATACAAACGGGATCACGACGCGGATCGCGGCGGGACGTTTGCTAGTCGAAAGAGTCATGGCGCAATCCAGCCGCGCTCGCGCGCAGGCCGGCTCCATCTGAATTGACGCGCGACGGCGCAAAAGCGCGCGAGGCGGATGTCGTTGAAAGATCGGTAAGTTGTTGGAAGGCTTGGAGGACCGGGACGTCAGCCCCGGTCAGAACTGGTGGTCAATGGCGCGACCGAATATCCAGCACAAGCATCGAACGGGGGCGTGCGATCTGCGAATAAGCCAAAATCATGCAAATCTCCCCGGTTCGAGCGACGATGTGTTGCTTATAAATGCGTCACGCCTGATTTGCAAGATGACAAAGCCGTGAGCGCATCTCTTCGCGGCTTAATGTCCGCCACCCGTAGGTGCGGCCGCCGACGGCTTGTTCAGCAGCAGGACGAGAAGACTGAGGCCGACATAGAACACGGTCAACATGAAGAAGGCGTCGCCATAACCCATCACCGCGGCCTGGCGGTGCACGATCTGCGACAATTGCTTCAGCGCCATCATCGCGGAATCGCCCATGCCCTGCATGCGCTGGGTGAACATGTTGAGCGTCTCGACCGCCGTCGCATTGCCCCAATGCACCCGATCGTGCAGACGCGAAATGTGCAGGTCGGTGCGCTCGTTCAGCACCTGGTTGATGATGGCCAGTCCCACCGCGCCGCCGAGATTGCGCATCAGGTTGAACAGGCCGGAGGCATTCTTGACCAGATGTGGTGCCAGCGTGCCCAGCGCAATGTTGTTGGTCGGCACCATCGCGCACATCATGCCGATGCCGCGCAGGATCTGCGGCACCAAGAGTTCGTAGAAGTCATAGTCGCGCGTGATCCAGGTCATCTGCCAGGAGCCAAGCGCGAAGGTGACGAGGCCGAAGGCGATGATGTAGCGCAGATCGACCTTCTGCATCAGCTTCCCGACGACCGGCGCCATCAGGAACATCGTGATGCCGGAGACGAACATGGTCTCGCCGATCATCAGCGCGCTGTAGCCGCGAACCTCCGCGAGATAGCGCGGATAGATGTAGGTCAGGCCGTAGAGGCCGATGCCGATGCAGAACTGCAGCACGCAGCCGATCGCGAAATTGCGGTTGCCGAACGTCCTGAGATCGACGATCGGCTCTTCCACCGCGAATACGCGCCAGAAGAAGGCAATCGCGGAGATAAGGCAGACCGCGGCGAAGAACGCGACCGAGGTGTCCTGCAGCCACTCGTATTGCGGCCCCTCCTCCAGCACATATTCCAGCGAGCCGAGGAAGCCCGCCATGAACAAGAGGCCCCACCAGTCGAAGCGCTCGAGCAGCGAGAAATTCGGCTGGTCGAAATCGATCAGCGCGAGCACGCCGATGGTGATGCCGATGCCGGGCACGATGTTGATGAAAAACAGCCAGTGCCACGACAGCAGGTCCGTGATGTAGCCGCCCACCGTGGGACCGACGGTCGGTGCCAGCGTCGCGACCAGTCCGATGATCGGCGCGACGATGTGGAACTTCGAGCGCGGAAAGATCGTGTAGGCCGAGGCGAACACCGTCGGGATCATGCCGGCGCCGAGAAATCCCTGCAGCGCGCGCCAGAGGATCATCTGCTCGATCGAGGTGGCAAAGCCGCACAGGAAGCTCGAGACGGTGAAGCCGAAGGCGGAGATCGCGAACAGCAGCCGCGTGCCGAGCGCGCGCGACAGGAAGCCGGACAAGGGAATGGCGATGACCTCAGCGATCAGATAGGCGGTCTGCACCCAGGAGACTTCGCTCGAGCTCGCCGAGAGGCCGGCCTGGATGTCCGAGAGCGATGCCGAGACGATCTGGATGTCCAGGATCGACATGAACATCCCGAACACCATGATGATGAAGGCGACCACCCGCTTCGGCTCGATACGCTCGGTGGCGGCCGCAGCGTTCATCATGTTCGGCGAAGCGGTGGTGGCGTCGGCCATATCTGCTCACCTGCGCCCGGGATTTTCTTTCGGACTCAAACTATCACTGCGGATGAATCATCATCGGTGCATCGAGATCGGCATCATCGTCGGCGTCGTGTGCACCCTCGCTTGTATCCACGGTGGTGTAGACCGACATGCCGGCGCGCAGCAGGTTCTGCCGCGCGACGCTCTTCGGCACGCGGATTCGAACCGGCAGCCGCTGCACGATCTTGGTGAAATTGCCGGTGGCGTTGTCCGGCGGCAGCAGCGTGAACACCGAACCTGCGGCCGGTGAAATGCTGTCAACCACGCCCTTGAACTTGCGGTGGCCGTAGGCGTCGACCGAGATCGTCACCGGCTGGCCCGGGCGGACACGCTTGAGCTGCGTCTCTTTATAATTGGCGTCGATGAAGACATCGTCGAGCGGCACCACATTGCCGAGCCGCTGGCCGACCTGGATGAAGTCGCCGACATTGACGAGACGGTTGGAGAAGGTGCCGTCGACCGGCGCGCGCACCGTGGCGAAATCGAGATCGCGCTCGGCCTTGGCGAGCTGGGTCTGCAGTTCGGCGAGCGTGGCGCGGGCCTCGTTCTGCTGCGCCTTGGTCACCTCGACATTGTCGCGCGCGGCGTCATAGGCGGCCTGCGCCGACTTCACCGCGGCAACGCCCTGGTCACGGTTTGCCTCCGAGACTTCGAAGGTGGCGCGCGAGGCAAAGCCCTTGGTGCTCAGCGCCTGCTGGCGGTCGAAATCGAGGCCGAAGCGCTTCAGGTTCGCTTCGGCGGAGACGAGTTGTGCCTGCGCCTGCTCGACTGCGCTTTCCAACGCGGTGACCTGGCGGCCGATGCGCTCGATGGTCGCCTGCTGGGTGGCGATCCTGCTGCGCGCCGCGTCGACCGCGATCCGGTAGTCGCCGTCGTCGATCCGGAAGATCACTTCGCCGGCGCGAACGATCGCGTTGTCGGCAGGCAGGATCGCCGCCAGATGGCCGGAGACACGCGCGCCGAGCATGGAGTTGTTGGCGCGCACATAGGCGTCGTCGGTCGAGATGTAGAAGCGTCCGGCAACGAACCAGTAGACGCCGTAGCCGACGGCGGCGAGTGCGAGCAGGCCGAGCACACCCATCATGACGAATCTGCGCTTGGCGGGTTTTGGCGCGGCGGCGGCCTGTGCTGGCGCTGCCGGCTGCTCCGGTGCAGGCGCGGCCGGCGTTTCGGCAGGCCGGCGCTTGGCTTCTTCGGGAGCGGGGCCACGAAGCTGCTCTGCCGGCTGAGCTGATGTGTTGCGCACGGACTCGCCCTCGACCTCCGGCTCGGAGCGAACGACGCGTGCAGCCTGATCTCTCGCCGCGGCCATGGCCGGACTCCTCATTTACCCCGTCACGACGCAAGCGAGGCCCTGCGGCTGGTGCGGCATCGTGTCTTTACATCTATCATTGACCGAACGGTTCGGTCAAGTTACATTACTTTGGAGGAACCCTAAGGAGAAAATCGCTTCCGGACAGTAGCCCGGACGGAAATGTTCTCCGAGAGACTAAACCAATGGTTGCAGGCCGGACATCCCCGCTTCAGATCGTTGCCGAGGAGGACTCCTCGAAGCGGCGGCAAATTCTCGACGGTGCCCGCAAGGTGTTCCTGGAATTGGGTTTCGACGGAGCCAGTATGGGCGAGATCGCCCGCGCCGCCGGCGTCTCCAAGGGCACGCTCTACGTCTACTTCGACGACAAGTGCCGGCTGTTCGAGGCGATCGTCGAGGAAGAGAAGATCGAGCAGAGCAAGGCGGCTTTCAATTTCGATCCGCAGCGCGACGTCGATACCACCCTGCCCGAATTCGGGCGGGCCTACATCGCCCTGCTGTGCCGGCCTGGCGGCGGCTCGGCGATCCGCACGGTGATGGCGATCGCCGAGCGGATGCCGGAGGTCGGCAGCCGATTTTACGAACAGGTGATCGCGAGCAACGTCAAACGCTTCGCGACCTATCTCGAAGCTCGCGCCGCGCACGGCGAGCTTGCGATCGACAATTTCGAGCTCGCTGCCTGGCAATTCATGCAGATGTGCCAGGCGACGCTGTTCCAGGCCTTCATCTTCCAGGCCAAGCCCTCGCCATCGCCCGAGCAGATCGCCACCGTCGTCGACAGCGCAACGCGGGTGTTCCTGGCGGCGTATCGGCCGAAGCCGGCGTAGCGGCGACGCCGGTTTTGCCCCTCATGGTGAGGAGCGCGTAGCGCGTCTCGAACCATTTGGCCCCGCTAGAGCGATTCATGGCTAGGCTGAATCGGTAGGGATTCCCCTGCGGGCCGGTTTGTGATTCAAGATGTTGGCTGGGTCTGGGGGCCAGCATCTGATGAGCCGACCTCTTTCCAATGATCTGCGTGAACGTGTCGTTGCAGCTGTAAGTGGGGGCGAGAGCTGCCGGGCGGTTGCGACGCGATTTGGCGTGGCGGTGTCCTCGGTGGTGAAGTGGTCACAGCGCTATCGTGCGACGGGCTCAGTGGCGCCCGGCAAGATAGGCGGATACCGC
>NZ_AXAP01000066.1 GCF_000472865.1 Bradyrhizobium elkanii WSM2783
CGTCCACCGCATCTCACCGCAACGTTCGTGACGATCGCGATCCGCCCCTCTCTTGGGTGAGACGCGCGGAGTTAAATCACTGATTTGCCCGACGGCGAAAGGGAAATGTTTTTCGCTGATAGTCTGGACACGTTTCTGCTGATTTGCCCGTCGGGTTGATATGTCGCACCCAAAGCAACCACAACATCATTGCGAGCCAACGGATAAGCGCGAAGCGCCGCCCGATGACAGGCTCCGGGAAGCAATCCATAGCGCAGCGAACGGAGGCATGGATTGCTTCGCTCCGCTCGCAATGACGGAGGCTGTCATTCCGGGGCGTCCAAAGGACGAGCCCGGAATCCATTTCGCAGCTTGCGCCAGCGGATGAATGGATTCTCTGATGTGCAATTGCACATCATAGCTCGCGCTGCGCCCGCCCCGGAATGACCGCGGCAGTTGGCAACGGGTGGAGCATAAGTGCGACGGACGAGCGCGAGACTCGTGCTTCGGCAATCGCCGATTGGGCATGGAAGCCTCCCGCATTTCGGCTTTGCCGTCATTGACGGCACGTATATCGTTCGCGGCAGGAAACCGACCCCGGTGAAATAGCGGGTAACGATGTCCAGTGATGCGAGGAAAACCATGTCCGATACGCTCCTGTTCTCACCAATGACGATCCGCGGCATCACGCTGAAGAACCGGATCGTGGTGCCGCCAATGCATCAATATTCGGCCGTGAAGGGATTTCCGACCGATTGGCATTTGATGAATGCGGGCAAGTTCGCCGCCGGCGGCGCGGGGCTCGTCATTGTCGAGTCGACCAAGGTCGAGCGGCGCGGCTGCGGCACGGTCGGTGATCTCGGCATCTGGGACGACAAGTTCATCGCGCCGCTCAACCGGCTCGTCACCTTCATCAAGCAACAGAACGCGCTTGCCGGCATCCAGCTCGGCCATTCCGGACGCAAGGCGCGCGCAACGCGGCCGTGGGAAGGCGACGGTCCGCTGCAGCGGTCGCCTGAGATCGAGGACTGGGACGACTGGACCCCGGTGGCGCCGAGCGCAATCGCGCATAGCACGCGCTGGCCGGTACCGCGGGCGCTGGAGCGCAGCGAGGTGAAAGATCTCGTGCAGGCCTGGGGCCAAGCCGCGCGCCGCGCCAATGAGGCTGGCTTCCACGTGCTCGAATTGCACGGCGCCCACGGCTATCTCGTGCATGAGTTCTTGTCGGAACGCGGAAACCAGCGCACCGACGAGTATGGCGGCTCGGAAGAGAAGCGCATGCGCTTCATCATCGAAGTGACGGAGGCGGTGCGCAGCCATTGGCCCGACCACAAGCCGCTGTTCGTGCGGCTGTCGGTGGAGGACAATGCGGGCTGGGGGCCGGAGCAGAGCGTGCGGCTCGCCCGCATCCTCAAGGCGAAAGGCGTTGATGTCATCGATTGCTCGTCCGGCGGCATCACCGACATCGCGCCGATCGGCAAGGAAATCAAGTACAACTACCAGGTGCCCCTATCGGAATACGTCCGCCGTCACGCCGACATCCTCACCATGGCCGTCGGCCTCATCATTCATGGTGACCAGGCGGAACAGATCCTGCGCGAAAAACAGGCAGATCTGATCGCGATTGGGCGCGAAATCCTCAACAACCCGAACTGGCCGATGGACGCCGCGCTGAAGCTTGGCGTGGACGGGCCATTCCGTAATGTTCCGCCGCAGTTCGGCTACTGGCTGGGCACGCGCGCCAAACGGGGCTTTGGAACCAATCCGTCAACCTGGCAGAGCGGCCTCCAGGAGGGACGTCCATAGCGGCGCACGAGCAACGCACGATGTCGTGAGCGACGGTATTTCTCCGGTACAATTGGCCTTGATCCGACCAAAAAGGCATTGTGTGTTTGTCCACGTCGGGTGAGAACGACGATTCATCACAGTCGTGGCGGCTACAGCGGGAAGGATCGCACGCATGCGCAGGAATTTTGGCTTTCTCCTCGGCACGGTGACCGGTGCTGGCCTTACCCTTCTCGTCACCGCCCCGCAGGGCGCCAATCTGGTTGCGGTCGCCAAGGCCGCGGTCCGCTCCGATACCTATTCCCAGCTCAATCTGTTCGGCGACGTGTTCGAGCGCGTCCGGACCGATTATGTCGAGAAGCCCGACGACTCCAAGCTGATGGAGGGCGCGATCAACGGCATGATCTCCTCGCTCGATCCGCATTCTCGTTACATGAACGAGAAGGGCTGGACCGACATGCAGGAGACCACCCACGGCGAGTTCGGCGGCCTCGGCATCGAAGTCACGATGGAGGATGGTTTCATCAAGGTCGTCGCGCCGATCGACGACACGCCGGCTTCGCGTGCCGGCATCATGTCGGGCGACATCATCACCCAGATCGATGACGAACAGATCCAGGGCATGACGCTGGATCAGGCCGTCAACAAGATGAAGGGCCCGCCCAACAGTCAGACCAAGCTGAAGATCATCCGCAAGGATGCCGACAAGCCAATCGACGTCGCCATCACCCGCGAGATCATCCGCGTGCGCCCGGTGCGCTTCCACACCGATGGCGGCAATATCGGCTATATCAGGATCAACTCGTTCAACGAGCAGACCACCGAGGGCCTGCACAAGGCGATCGCCGATATCTCCAAGGAGATCCCGCAGGACAAGCTTGCCGGTTATGTGATCGACCTGCGCAACAATCCCGGCGGCTTGCTCGACCAGGCGGTGTCGGTGGTGAGCTCGCTGATGGCGCGCGGCGAGGTGGTCTCGACCCGCGGCCGGTTGCCGGAGGAAACTCAGCGCTTCACCGCTCGCGGCGGCGACATGACCAAGGGCAAGCCGCTTGTGGTCCTGATCAACGGCGGCTCGGCCTCTGCCTCCGAGATCGTGGCCGGTGCGCTGCACGACCACAAGCGCGCGACGCTGATCGGCACCCGCACCTTCGGCAAGGGCTCAGTGCAAACCATCATTCCGCTCGGGGCTGGCAATGGCGCGCTGGCGCTGACCACCGCGCGCTATTTCACGCCGTCGGGCCGATCGATCCAGGCGCAGGGCATCGCGCCCGATATCGAGATCCTGCAGGATGTGCCGGACGAATTGAAGACGCGTGCCGAGATCAAGGGCGAGGCCTCGATGCGCGGGCATCTGGCGGCCGAAGGCACCGAGCAGACCGGCTCGCAATCTTTCGTCCCGCCTGACGAGAAGAACGACAAGGCGCTGAACGCTGCCTACAACCTGTTGCGTGGCGTCACCGTCAACGCCGACGCCAAGGGCGCGCCGAAGCGGACGATCCCGAACTGAACATCACGTTGACGCGGGAGGACCGTCTCAGGGTTCGTCATGCCCGGGCTTGTCCCGGGCATCCACGTCTTTTGCTGCTGTGCAAGCCTCTTCGTGGATGGCCGGGACGAGCCCGGCCATGACGGGCCTCAGGCAGGAATCGTAGGGTGGGCAAAGCGCAGCGTGCCCACCGTCCGCGGGCGGTGCAAGAAAGGTGGGCACGCTGCGCTTTGCCCACCCTACAGGATTCAATCAGGTTCAGCGCGCGCGGATGGCGGATGAATCCGAGCGGTGGGTCCGCGGGCGCTTGCCGGTCGGCCGGATCGGCGGATCCTGAGTCCACATCCCGTAACCCTGGTCGATGTAGCGCTGATAGCCGCCTGTATAGGGGTTGCCCGGACCTTTGTTCTGGCAATTGGCGTTGGGGTAGAATTGCGCGCAATAGCCGGGCTCTGAGATCACCTGCTGTGCCATTGCCGGCGCGCTGACCACGCTGAGCGCTGCAGCCGCACCAAGAAGCTTGAAGGCCCACATTGCGTTGCTCCTTCAAAAGGCTACGCCAAATGTAACACCGCAAGCGGTGACGCACTCCGGGCCACCCGGTCACAGCCGCGTGACAGAGCAGTCGTGGCGCAAGCCGTTTGAATGGGTGTCAGCGATCCGCGGCGCGATAGTGGCCGGACTTGCCGCCCTGCTTCTCGACGAGGTGGATCCCTTCGATGCGGACGCCGCGTTCCACCGCCTTGATCATGTCGTAAATGGTGAGGCAGGCGACCGAGACCGCGGTCAGCGCCTCCATCTCGACGCCAGTCGGGCCGGTGACCTTGACGGTCGCCTGCACGATGCAGCCCGGCAGTTTCTCGTCCGGCTCGATATCGACCGTGACCTTCGACAGCGCGAGCGGATGGCAGAGCGGGATCAGTTCCGAGGTCCGTTTCGCCGCCATGATGCCGGCAATGCGCGCGGTGCCGAGCACGTCGCCCTTCTTGGCATTGCCTGAGACGATCAGCTCGAGCGTTGCCTTGCTCATGATGACGCGGCCTTCGGCGACGGCTGTGCGTTCGGTCGCGGGCTTGGCGGAGACGTCGACCATGCGTGCCTCACCGCTGGCATCGATATGGGTGAGGGCGGGACCTCCCTTTGACTTCTCCGCCATCGCTTTAACGGGTTCCGGTGGCGCGTGGCGCGCTTTTGCGTGGGAGCAGCGCGCGGGTTGCCGCTGTTACATCGGCCTGACGCATCAGGCTCTCGCCGACCAGGAAGGTCGACATGCCCACGCGTTCCAGCCTGGACAGATCGTCCGGCGTGAAGATGCCGCTTTCGCCGACCATCAGCCGCTCCTTCGGGATCAGCGGTGCCAAGGCCTCGCTGGTCGCGAGCGTGGTCTCGAAGGTGCGGAGATTGCGGTTGTTGACGCCGATCATCGGCGAGCGGAGCTTCAGCGCGCGGTCGAGCTCGGCGCGGTCGTGGATTTCGACCAGCACGTCCATCTGAAGCGCGAGCGCTGCGTCCTCGATGTCCTTGGCGGCGGCGTCGTCCAGCGCGGCCATGATGATCAGGATGCAGTCGGCGCCGTGGGCGCGGGCCTCGAGCACCTGATAGGTGTCGAACATGAAATCCTTGCGCAGCACCGGCAGATTGGTTGCCGCGCGCGCCGCGACCATGAAGTCGAGATGGCCCTGGAACGAGGGCGTATCCGTCAGCACCGAAAGGCAGGCCGCGCCGCCGGCCTCATAGGCGTTGGCCAGGACAGGCGGATCGAAATCGACGCGGATCAGGCCCTTCGATGGCGAGGCCTTCTTGATCTCGGCAATCAGCGCGTAATCGCCGCGCGCATGCTTTTCGCGGATGGCGCGCACGAACCCGCGCGGCGGCGACGCCGCCTTGGCGCGCGCCTCGATCTCGGGCAGCGGATGCGCGCGTTTGGCTGCGGCGATCTCCTCGCGCTTATAGGCTTCGATCTTCTTCAGGATGTCGGACATCGCGGACCCTTTGTCTCTATGAGCATCATCTTTTCGGAAAACCGGTTCCCACTTTTCCGGATCATGCTCTAGCTGTTGGAAACCGCGATCAAATGTTTGAGCTTCGCGGCGGCGGCACCGCTATCCAACGAATTGGTCCCGAGCGCGACGCCTTCCTTCAAATCTTTGGCACGGCCGGCGACGATCAGCGCCGCGGCGGCGTTGAGCAGCGCGACGTCCCGATAGGCGCTCGGCTCGCCGTTGAGCACGCTGAGCAGCGCCACCGCGTTGGCATCGGCATCGCCACCCTTCAGCGCCTCGCTGCCGACGCGGCCAAAGCCAGCATCGTCAGGGGAAACTTCGAAGGTTCTGATCTCGCCGCGCTCCAGCGCCGCGACGAAGGTCGGGCCGGTGAGGGTGATTTCGTCGAGCCCGTCGGAGCCGTGCACCACCCAGGCCGCTTCGGAGCCGAGATTATTCAGGACCTGCGCCAAGGGCTGCACCCATTGCCGCGAGAACACCCCGACCATCTGCCTCTTGACGCCGGCGGGATTGGAGAGCGGGCCGAGCAGGTTGAAGATGGTACGGGTCGCAAGCTCGACCCGGGTCGGGCCGACATTCTTCATGGCCGGGTGATGGGCGGGGGCGAACATGAAGCCGATCCCGGCTTCCTGGACGCATTGGCCGACCTGGGCCGGGGTAAGATCGATCTTGACGCCGAGCGAGGCCAGCACGTCTGCGGCGCCCGAGCGCGACGACAGCGCGCGGTTGCCGTGTTTTGCGACCGGCACGCCCGTGCCGGCCACGATGAACGAGGCGCAGGTCGACACGTTCACGGAGCCGGAGCCGTCGCCGCCGGTGCCGACCACGTCGACCGCATCAGGCGGCGCGGTCACCCGTAGCATCTTGCTGCGCATCGCCGACACCGCGCCGGTGATCTCGTCAACGGTCTCGCCGCGCACGCGCAGGGCCATCAGGAGGCCGCCCATCTGCGAGGGCGTGGCTTCGCCCGACATCATGCTGTCGAAGGCGCTTGCGGCTTCGTCGCGCGACAAGGTTGCGCCGGTGGCGACTTTCGCAATTATCGATTTCAGGTCGTCCATCGCCCGCCCGTGAAGATTTTAGAGCATGATCCGGAAAAGTGGAAACCGGTTTTCCCTCGCGACAAACGCGAAGCGTTTGCGCGGAGATCATGCTCAAACAAAAGATGAGAGCAATGATCTAATCGGATCATGCTCAGTTGTTATTCGCGCCCGTCACCTGTGCGAAGGCGGCCTGATTGATTGTGGTTCCGATGTCTTTTTCGATCTTGTTGACGTATTGCGCGACCTGCTCGTCGGTCAATCCGCGCTGCAGCGCCTCTTTCAACTTCTTCACCTCCTCGGAGGAAAGATCGACCGGCGGCACGATGATGTCGGTGACGCGGAAGACGACGCGCTCGCCACCGGTACCCGTGGCCTGACCGACGCCATCCTTGGCGGTGCGGAACGCAGCCGCGACCACGCTCTCAGGCACGGCCGGAAGCGAGGCATCGCGGCGGAATTTATCCGCAGTCTCGACCTTCACGCCGAGTGCGGAGGCTTCGTCGGCCAGCTTGCCGCCGGCCTCGACCTTCTTGACGATCTCGGTTGCCTTTTCGCGCAGCCTGGTCGCGATCTGGTCCTCGCGCCATTTCGCCTCGACCTGGGCGCGCACCTCGTCGAGGCTGCGCTCGCGCGACGGCGTCACGCCGAGCACGTCGTACCAGACGTAGCCGCCGCGGAACTGGATCGGCTCGTTGTCGACGCCGACATCGCTGCCGAAGGCCTGCGAGACGACATCGAGGCCGGTCGGAATGTTCGCCACGGGCTGGCCGTTCGGCATGCGGCCGGAGCGGTCGACGGCGTCGATGGTGACGGCGGCGAGCCCAAGCTTCTGCGCCGCCTCGACGAGGTTGGCGCCGCCGCCGCGCTCATCTTCCATCTTGTTGTGGAGATCGGCGACCTTCTCGCGGGCGCGCTCGGCTGCGATCTGCTTCTTGATCTCGCCGGCCATGCTTTCATAGGTCGGCGTCGTGCCCGGCTCGATCTTGCCGACCTTGACCAGCGCCACGCCAAAGCGGCCCTGCACCGGCTGGCTGACTTCGCCTGAGGGCAGGGAGAACGCCGCATCCGCCACCGCCGGATCGAGGATCGCCGACTTCGCGACCACGCCGAGATCGACGTCGGACAGATTGAGGTTGCGTTCCTTGGCGAGGTCGTCGAACGAGGTGTTCGAGGTCAGCCGCGCACGTGCGGCAGTGGCTTCCTCCACGTTCGGAAACACGATCTGCGATACCTCGCGCTTCTCCGGCGTGCCAAGCTGGTTGCGGCGCTGTTCGAATATCTTCTTGGCATCCTCGTCGGAGACCTCGGTCCACTTGCCGATCTCCTCGGGCGTCACGACGACGAACGCGATCTTGCGGAATTCTGGCGCGCGGAACTGGGCCTTGTGATCCTCGAAATAGGCGGCGAGCGCCTCGGGCGAGGGCGGGTCGATGGTGCCGGCCTGCGCTGCGTCGAGCTTGATGTACTCGATCGAGCGCTGCTCGTTCTGATAACGGACCAGGGCCTCGATCAAGGTCTTTGGCGGCTCGATGCCGGCGCCGATCGTGCCGGCGATCTGGCGGCGGAGGCCGACGCGGCGCTGCTCGGCGAGATAGCGCTGCTCGGTGTAGCCGAACTGGCGGATCACGGACTGGAAGCGCTGCGGCTCGAACTGGCCGTTCAGCCCCTTGAAGTTCGGATCGTTGTAGATCGAGCGCATCGTCTCTTCCTGAGACTGGCCGAGCCGAAGCCGCCGGGCCTCCTCGTCAAGGGCCGCTTCCGCGATCGTCTGCTGCAGCACCTGGCGGTCAAAGCCGAAGGCGCGCGCCTGGTCAGGCGTCAACGGACGGCCGAACTGGCGGCCGACCTGCTGCAGCCGGTCGGTGTAGATCTGGCGGAACTGCTCGGTCGAGATTTCGGTGCTGCCAACCTTGGCGAGCGTCGACTGGCCGAACCCCTTGAAGATGTCGGCAATGCCCCAGATTCCGAAACTGACAATCAAAACGCCCATCACCACGGCCATGACGATCTTGCCGAGCCAGTTTGATGAGGCTGTCCGAATTCCTCGAAGCATGGGTCCAACTTGTTTGAAAAGGAGGGGAACCGGGTCGCGCCCGGGGATGATCCGATAAGCGGATTCCTTAAAGCGCGTCACCGAGTTGGGAACGCATCATAAAGTGGCAACTGCGCCGTCGCAACCTAGAGCATGATCCGGAAAAGTGGACCCCGGTTTTCCGGAAAGATCATGCTCAAACAAGAAGCTAACGCGGGACGGCGGATGCCGTCCCGCTATGGCGGCGATTTGTAGCGGTGGACCGCCGGGTCTGGAAGTGAGAGCCGGGCTCTGCTAGCGCATGTCGACCACCATCTCTCGGGAATCCTGCCATGACCGACGCCATCCGGCCGCTGATCGCCGGCAATTGGAAAATGAACGGCCTGAAAGCCTCCATCGGCGAATTCGACGCCATGCTGGCGGGGGCCGGCGCGCTGGCCGGCAAGGCCGATCTCCTGGTCTGCCCGCCGGCGACCTTGATTGCCGCCTTTGCTGACAAGGCCCGCGGCGCGAAGGTCGCCGTCGGGGCCCAGGATTGCCATCCCAAGGCCTCCGGAGCCCATACCGGGGACATCTCGGCGGAAATGCTGGCGGATGCCGGCGCCAGCGCCATCATCGTCGGCCATTCCGAGCGCCGCGCCGACCATGGCGAGACCGATGCGCTGGTCCGCCAGAAGGCCGAAGCTGCCTGGCGCGCAGGCCTCACCGCGATCGTCTGCATCGGCGAGACCCGCGAGCAGCGCGATGCCGGGCGGGCGCTGGATGTCTGCGGCACCCAGCTCAAGGGCTCGCTGCCGGACGGTTCGACTGCGGCCAATTTGGTGGTCGCCTACGAGCCGGTCTGGGCGATCGGTACCGGGCTGACCCCGACGGTGCAGGATGTCGAGCAAGTTCATAAGTTTATCCGGAGGTTCTTGACGGAACGCTTCAAAGGAGAGGGCGTAAATGTCCGGATTCTCTATGGCGGCTCCGTAAAACCCTCGAATGCGGCCGAGCTATTGGGCGTTGCCAATGTCAACGGCGCGCTGGTCGGCGGTGCCAGCCTGAAGGCAGCCGATTTCCTTGCGATCGCGGCGGGCGCTCCCTAGCTGGATTGCGGCGGTTATTGGGGTGGCGTTGCCGGTCCCGATCGTGTAACACCGCGCAACTTCAGGAAAACCCGCTGATAGCGTGTGAGCCGCCGGAACCCGGCGCTTCTAGGCTTGCGACGGAAGGTCACAATGCAGACTGTCGTCATCGTCATCCACCTCATGATCGTCGCCGTGATGATCGGGGCCGTGCTGCTGCAGAAATCCGAGGGCGGCGGCCTTGGCATGGGTGGGGGCGCGGGCTTCATGTCGAGCCGCGGCACCGCGAACCTGCTGACGCGGACCACCGCGGTCCTGGCGGTATTGTTCTTCGCGACCAGCCTGTTTCTGTCCTGGCATGCCGGCCTCAGCCGCCAGCCGACCTCGGTCCTCGGCACCGGCGCCCCGGCGCCGACGCAGCAGCCCGCTGGCGGCGCGCCGATCACGCCGCCGACCTCGGGCGGCATCCTGGATTCGCTGAAGAAGGCCGACGAACAGCAGGGCCAGCAGGCCCCCGCCGGCGGCCCGCAGGCGCCGCGCTCGCAATAATGCGGGGTGGCTATGCAGGGTGCAGGACTGGCGTCCTGCGTCAGGAATCGCCATTAACGGTCTGACTAAGCAGTAAAATTCACGTCACTCACAGCCCGGCAACAAGTTTGCCGGGAGGACACGAATCATTTTGGCGAATCGCCCTCGTCGAGATAGAGGTTAGGCCCCATGGCGCGGTACATATTCATCACCGGCGGCGTGGTCTCCTCACTCGGCAAGGGTCTGGCTTCAGCGGCATTAGGTGCCCTGCTGCAGGCACGCGGGTACAAGGTCCGCCTCCGCAAGCTCGATCCTTATCTCAACCTCGATCCCGGAACGATGTCGCCGTACCAGCACGGCGAAGTGTTCGTGACCGACGACGGCGCCGAGACCGATCTCGATCTCGGCCATTACGAGCGCTTCACCGGGCGGCCGGCGACCAAGGCCGACAACATCACCACCGGGCGCATCTACCAGGACATCATCTCGAAGGAACGGCGCGGCGATTATCTCGGCGCCACCATCCAGGTGGTCCCGCACGTCACCAACGCGATCAAGGAATTCGTGCTCGACGGCAACGGCGGCTATGATTTCGTCCTGGTCGAGATCGGCGGCACGGTGGGCGACATTGAGGGCCTGCCGTTCTTCGAGGCGATCCGTCAGCTCAAGAATGAATTGCCGCGCGATCATGCGGTCTACATTCATCTGACGCTTTTGCCGTACATCCCAAGTGCGGGCGAGCTCAAGACAAAACCGACGCAGCACTCGGTGAAGGAACTACGCTCGATCGGCATCCAGCCGGATATCCTGCTCTGCCGCACCGACCGCGAGATTCCGAAGGAGGAGCGGCGCAAGCTCGGGCTGTTCTGCAACGTGCGCGAAAGTGCTGTGATCGAGGCGCGCGACGTCGACAACATCTATGCCGTGCCCGAGGCCTATCACGCCGCCGGCCTCGATGACGAGGTCTTGGCCGCGTTCGGGATCGCGCCGAAGATTCCACCGGCGCTGCAGAGCTGGCACGTCATCAACGAGCGCGTCCGCAATCCCGAGGGCGCCGTGACGATCGCGATCGTCGGCAAATATACCGGGATGAAGGATGCCTATAAGTCGCTGATCGAGGCGCTCTCCCATGGCGGCATCGCCAACAAGGTGAAGGTCAATCTCGACTGGATCGAGAGCGAGGTGTTCGAGAACGAGGACCCCGCGCCGTTCCTCGAGCACGTCAACGGCATCCTGGTGCCCGGCGGCTTCGGCCAGCGCGGCGCGGAAGGGAAAATCCGGGCGGCGCAATTCGCCCGCGAGCGCGACGTGCCGTATTTCGGCATCTGCTTCGGCATGCAGATGGCGGTGATCGAGGCCGCGCGCAATCTGGTCGGCATCGAGCAGGCCAATTCCACCGAATTCGGCCCGACGCCTGAGCCGTTGGTTGGCCTGATGACGGAATGGCTGCGCGGCAACGAACTGGAGAGGCGGTCGCAGGCTGGCGATCTCGGCGGCACCATGCGGCTCGGCGCGTATCCTGCGGTCCTCAAGCGCGGCAGCCGCGTCTCCGAAGTCTATGGCGGCGCCACCGAAATCTCCGAGCGCCATCGCCACCGCTACGAGGTCAATACTGCCTACAAGGACCGGCTCGAGCAGCACGGCCTGCGCTTCTCGGGCCTGTCACCCGACGGCGTATTGCCGGAGATCGTCGAATACGAGGACCATCCCTGGTTCATCGGTGTGCAATTCCACCCCGAACTGAAGTCGCGCCCGTTCGAGCCGCATCCGCTCTTTGCCTCGTTCATCCAGGCGGCGATGGCGCAATCGCGGCTGGTCTAGGCCGTCATTCCGCGATGCGCCGAAGGCGCAGGCCCGGAATCCATCGGGCCGCAAGCTACGTGGACAAATGGATTCCGGGCTCGCGCTGCGCGCGCCCCGGAATGACAGGGTACGATTAAACTACGATTGATCCGCGTGAAGTTATGCGCGCGCCGCTGCGTGGCGTGCGTGGCCCGCTCAAGACAGTCTCCCTCGCAACGGCTATAAGTGCTGCACCGAGCGCACAACAATCAGGGAGGACTGCCGAATGATCTATGAGACCCGCGTCTATCGCTGCCTGCCGGGCCGGCTGCCGGCACTGCTCAAGCGCTTCGACACCATCACGCTCAAGCTGTGGGAGAAGCACGGTATCAAGCAGGTCGGTTTCTTCACAACGCTGGTCGGCGAATCCAATCAGGAGCTGACCTACATCCTGGCTTGGGAATCCCTTGCCGATCGCGAGAAGAAATGGACGGCGTTCCAGAGCGATCCGGAATGGATTTCGGCGCGGGCCAAGACCGAAGAGGATGGCCAGATCGTCGGCAATATCGTCAACCAGTTGCTGGTGCCGACCACATTCTCCGCGCTGAAGTGAGGCTCAGTGCAACCCTGATATTCCCGGGGGCAATACGGGGTTGATCCTGGTGTCGCGGATCGGCATGGTCCGCGCGAAATTGAAAGGACACACCGTTGAACGCCAAGACCTCGGCGGCCCCGATCGTCAATGTCGGCCCGGTCAAGTTCGGCAACGATCTGCCGATCTCAATCATCGCCGGCCCTTGCCAGCTCGAGAGCCGAGCGCATGCGCTGGAGGTGGCCGGCGCGCTGAAGGAGATCGCAGGCCGCCTGAACGTTGGGCTGGTCTACAAGACGTCCTTCGACAAGGCCAACCGCACCAGCGCATCCGCCGCGCGCGGCATCGGGCTGGCGCAGGCGCTGCCGATCTTTGCCGAGATCCGGTCCTCGCTCGGCCTGCCTGTCCTGACCGACGTGCACGAGCCCGCGCAATGCGCGGAGGTTGCGCCGGCGGTCGACGTGCTGCAGATTCCGGCCTTCCTCTGCCGGCAGACCGATCTGCTGCTTGCGGCCGCCGCAACCGGAAAGGTCGTCAACGTCAAGAAGGGCCAGTTCCTCGCGCCGTGGGACATGGCCAATGTGGTTGCAAAACTCACTAGCGCCGACAACCCGAACGTGCTGGTGACCGAGCGCGGCGCGTCCTTTGGCTACAATACGCTGGTCTCCGACATGCGCGCGCTGCCGATCCTGGCGCGCACCACCGGCGCGCCTGTTATCTTTGACGCCACCCATTCGGTGCAGCAACCGGGCGGGAAGGGGGCATCCTCGGGCGGCGAGCGCGAATTCGTCCCCGTGCTGGCGCGCGCGGCCGTTGCGGTCGGCGTTGCCGGCGTCTTCATCGAGACCCATCCCGATCCCGATCGCGCCCCATCCGACGGGCCGAACATGGTGCCGCTCCGCGAGTTCGAGGGGCTGGTCAGGACGCTGATGCAATTCGACGCGCTCGCCAAGAAGGCGGCGCGTTGAGGGGGCGGGTGCGAAACGCGTGACCGCAACTGGCCGCCTGCCGCCGGCGCTCAACATCATTGCGATCGCGACCTTTGCCGCGAGTCTTTCGGCGCGTGCGCTCGATCCGGTGCTTCCGCATGTCGCCGACGAGTTCAGCGTCAGCATCGCAACCGCCGCAAGCTTTGCCGCGGTGTTCGCCTTCACCTTCGCTATCGTCCAACCGCTGCTGGGCGCCGCCGCCGACCTGTTCGGCAAGGCGCGGCTGATGATCATCTGTCTCGTGCTGCTCGGGCTCGCCAACATTCTCGGCGCGCTGTCGACATCCTTCTCGATGCTGTTCGCCACTCGCATCCTCGCCGGCATCGGCTCCGGCGGCGTGTTTCCGGTCGCGCTCGGGCTGACCAGCGATCTCGTGGCGCCCGACAAGCGCCAGGTCGCGATCGGGCGAACGCTGGCTGGCGCCATGACCGGCAACCTGCTGGGCGCTTCGGCCTCCGGCCTGATCGGCGATTTCCTCGGCTGGCGCGGCGTGCTCGCCGTGCTCGGCGCCCTCGTCGTTCTGGCTTCGCTTGCGGTGCTCGCCGGCTTCCGTGGCGCGAAGCTCGCGCATCCGCCCAAGACGAGCTTTTCTGCCTTGAAGCAGGGCTACCGCACCATCTTCACCAATCCGAACGCGCCCGTCTGCTATTCGGCAGTCTTCATCGAAGGCTGCTGCGTGCTCGGGCTGTTTCCGTTCGTGGCGTCGTTCCTGTTCGATCTCGGTGAAACTTCGCTGTCGATCGCGGGCATCGTCATCGCGGGGTTCGCGGTGGGCGGCCTGTTCTACACCATGACCGTATCGCGCTTTCTGCCACGGCTCGGCGTCAAGGGCATGATGATCGCAGGCGCGACGCTGGTCGCCGTCCAGCTAGTGGCCGTCGCGTTCAGTCCCGGCTGGAAGATGCAGGCGCTGAGCCTGCTGGCGATGGGCTGGGGCTTCTACATGATCCATGGCTGCCTGCAGGTATTCGCCAGCGAGCTGTCGGTGGAGGCGCGCGCGACCGCGATGTCCCTGCATTCGTTCTTTTTCTTCATGGGCCAGACCGTGGGCCCAATCGCCTATGGCTTCGGCCTCGCGCACGCCGGAAGGGTGCCGACCTTGCTGACGTCGGCCGCAATCATGATCGCGCTGGGACTAGCCTGCGCCACATTGCTGAAGCAGAGGATTCCGGCCGACGCCGCCGGTCGTCCCGACGTCGCTGCGTAGAGTGTTTCCTCGCCAGGGCAAGTACTCGAACAGGCCGAGACCCCACGCGAAGGCCGCGATGACGAAGCCGGTGGCGACCACGCGCCAGCCGTAGAACATCTCGATTTTCGCTTCCGGGCGGGCCGGCATCTGTACCCCCACCGCCGATCTACATGCGGATGAGGACGACGCCACCGACAAGCATGATGGCGCCGGCAACGCGGATCGCGGTGATGGGATGGACCGGAACCCCCATCAGCCCGAAATGGTCGAACACGATGGAGCCGAACATCTGGCCCGCGATCAGCAGGGCGAAGAAGGTCGCCGCGCCGAGTTGGGGAACGAGGAAGATGCCCAGACCGATGAAGATTGCGCCGAACAGGCCGCCGCTCCATGCGAACCAGGGAATGCGGGACGCCGTCGCCACAGACGGAATCGGATCCTGCAGGAGCAGCGCGAGCCCCACCATGCAGATGACGCCCAGCAAGTAGCTCATGAAACCCGACCAGGCGGCCGACGTCAGCGCCGCGCGCAGGTTTGCGTTGAGCGCCTGCTGCACAACGAGACTGATCCCGGCCGCGACGGCCAGGATCATGGGAAAGATGAGCTTCAGCATGTTATCTCCGAGTTCTTGTGCTCGGCTCCCGAACGACGAGCGGACGCTCAGGCTGGAAGCGGAATGAGAGGGGCGACCTCGCGGTCCTGAGGGTTCTCGCTTGCAGCAAGCCCCGCAACGACGCCGACACGGTCCGCCTCCGGACGGTTTTGACTCATCTTGCGCTTGCCCTCGAAGCGGGTGACCGGGATACGCACGCCGACGATGCCGCGCAACTGGGATGCGATGAAATCCGCCGGAGCATCCGAGACGGCCCATGGCTTAGCGCGCGCCCCTTCATGCCTGTTGGTCAGGCGCGTTACCGCATCCAGCAGCCGCTCTGGCTCCTGAAAGAACTCGACCGGGCCGTAGGCGTGGACGGCAACGTAGTTCCAGGTCGGCACGACCTTTCCGGTCTCTTGCTTGGTCGCGTACCAGGAAGGCGTCACGTAGGCATCCGGGCCGGTGAAGATCGCGAGGGCCTCGCCGAGCGAAGGCAGGCGCCACTGCGGGTTGGCCTTCGCGAGGTGCCCATACAGCGTGCCATGTTCGCCCTCGCTCTCGTCGAGGAACAGCGGCAGAGGGGTGGCAACCGGGCCGTCGGTGGTGGCCGTGACCAAACTGGCCAGACGGGCGTTCCGAATGGTCTTCCGGATGCTCTCGACGTCGTCTTCCTTGAAGGCGGGGGGTATGTACATCGGGTATCTCCGTTTGGGCGCGGAGATAGTCGAAATCTGGCCTACGGGAAACGACCAGTTTGTAACGATTTTGCCGGTCCAGCTAGCCGGCCTCGATTTCCTCCACGGCGGCAGCGAGGAGCTTGCAGCCGCGATCGATCTGCCGCGCCTCCAACGCCGAATAGCCCATGACGAGCCCGACCGCGTCAGGACGGGCGCGCCGCCCGTGACGGCGGCGATCGTACAAAGCGGAGACGGGGTAGATGCCGACGCCCTTTGATCGGGCCGTCCGGATCAACGCCTCTTCCGATGCCTGCGGCAGGCCATCAAACCACGCGACGACATGCAGGCCGGCCGCGGCGCCCTCGATCCGGACCCGGTCTCCAAACCGGCGGTGCAGCGCTTCCAGCAGGGCCTGGCGGCGTTCGGCATTCCGCCGGCGGGCGCGCTTCACGTGGCTGTCGTAGGCGCCGCTCTCCAGCATCGAAGCGAGCGCGTCCTGTTCGGCCAGCGACGTGTGCCTGTCCATGATCTGCTTGGCGGCGGCGAACGCGGATCGGAGCGCGGCCGGCACGACGAGGTAGCCGATCCGCAGCGTCGGCGAGAGCGTCTTGGAAATGGTACCGAGGTAGACGACGTTGTGGCCCTCTTCGAGGGCGTGGAGCGGCGGCACGGGCTTGGTATCGTACCTGTATTCGCTGTCGTAATCGTCTTCGATCACGCAGGCGCCGCTTTGCCTGGCCCAGGCGAGGAGTTGGTGTCGCCGCGCGATCGGTAGCACGCCACCCAGCGGATACTGGTGTGAAGGCGTGACGTAGGCGAGCCGGGCTTCAACTCCGGCGAGACGTTCCGTTTCGAGTCCGTCTCCGTCGACCGGAATGGGCACCGCAATGGCACCCGTCGCCGCGAACGTATGCCTCGCCATCAAGTAGCCGGGATCTTCCATGACGAAACGGTCGCCAACATCGAGCAGCAGCCGCGCACAGAGGTCGAGCCCCTGCTGCGATCCGTTCACGACGACGATCTGGTCGACGTCGCATCGTACGCTCCTCGATCGCCACAGATAGCCCTGCAGCGCCGTCCGGAGCCGCAGGGCACCGCATGGGTCGTCGTAGGCCAGCCGCTCGGGTCGTCGCGTCACGGCGGCGACTATCGCTTTCTTCCACGCGAGTACCGGAAAGTCGGCCGGCGATAGATCGCCGTATCTGAAGTTCGCGACGAGATCGCGCAGCGGTTCGGTCCAGCGCGGCGGGTCCTTCCGCAGACGTTCCCCGAACTCCGACAGTGGCACGCTGCGCGTCGGCGGTCGGGAGACCGCGTGCGACTTGCCTCCGTCGACGACGGAACGGGCAACGCGCGGACGCGCGCCGTGACGGACGTCGATGAAGCCTTCGGCCGCCAGTTGTTCGTAAGCTACCGTTACTGTGGATCTCGATACGCCGAGCTCGCCAGCAAGCGCGCGGGACGACGGAAGCAGACCGTCGGTGCCGTATGTCCGACCCAGGATCTGGTCTCGCAAGGCTTCGTAGATGCGCCGCGCTCCCATGCGCCCGCTGTCGCGCTTCGGATGCTCTTTGATCTGGCCCATGAAAGATTCCGAAAGCCGAAAGTTTTCAAAGGCCAGTTTGCCGTCCTCCGGAACGGATGCCAAGCGCGGCGGTGCAAGCGGGAAAGTGAAGCGAACGCAGGCCCGATTTGGCCAAACGGCATTATTGCTTCAGCCCCGTCCGCGGTAGGGCGCGACGCCCTGGTCGGGGACCCACACGCCTTTGGGCAGACGGCCGGTCTGGAAGAATACGTCGATCGGAATGCCGCCGCGCGGATACCAGTAGCCGCCGATGCGGAGCCATTTCGGCTTGATCTCGCTTGCGATCCGCTTGCCGATCATCACCGTGCAGTCCTCGTGGAAGGCGCCGTGATTGCGGAAGCTCGCGGCGTAGAGCTTCAGCGATTTGGACTCGAGCAGCCAGCGGCCCGGCACGTAGTCGATCACCAGATGCGCGAAATCCGGCTGGCCCGTCACCGGACAGATCGAGGTGAATTCCGGCACGGCGAACCGCACCAGGTAATCGGTGCCTGCCTGCGGATTGGGAACGCGGTCGAGCACGGCCTTGTCCGGAGTGTCGGGCCATTTGACGGCACGGCCGAGCTGCAGGGGTCTTTGCGCCATGAAATCTGTCCTTCGGGGAGCGCTGACATGGACGCAAGCGGGGTTGTTCGTCAACCGTCAAGGGGAGGGCGCAAGCGCGTCAGATCGCCGACGAGCACCGGCAAGTTTGCGTCCTATGCCGGCGCCGTCGTTTGAATCATGACGAGACGGTCGTTGCCGGATTCGCCGCCCCAGGTCTCGCCCGGCCGGCCGTCGAGCTGCCGCACATTCGCGCCGGGCTTGTCGCTCGGGAACGAGCGAAACGTCTCCGTCATCGGATCGAAGCGCACGATCGCGTTCGCCGAGAAATCGGTGAGCCAGACCTTGTCCTTGTCATCGACATAGACCGCATAGGTGCGCGGATTCTCGCCCGGCAGTTTCCAGGCCTTCCAGGAGCCGTCGGCGGGATCGTGCATCGACACCTGGCCGCTGTTCCATTCGCTGATCCACAGGCGGCTCCGTGAATCCGACCAGATCCGCCGCGCGCCTTGCTTGGGCGTCGGCGGCTCGACCACGCTCGCTCGCCCTGTCGCGAGATCGATCCGGGCGATGTGGCTCCCTGCGAGCGAGGCGTACCAGACATCGCCCTTCGGCGTGACCGTGATGCCGTAGGGGCCGACGCCTCTCGGCGCCTCGAATATCTTCATCTCACCGGATTTGGGATCGAGCCGGCCATAGTAGCCGGACTGACCGGTGAACCAGTAGATTCCGCTTTTATCGAACACGCCGGTATTGAGGTTGGCATAGGCGAATTTTTCGGGCAGCGGAAACAGCCTCACTTTGTGATCATCGGGGTCGACACGGGCGATCGCATTCTGTCCACCTTCGGTGATCCATGGCGCGCCATCCGGGCCGAGGATGACCCCGTGAGGTGCGGCGCCCTGTCCGAGATCGATCAGCTTGTAGGCGCCGTTCCGCGGATCGAGCCGGCCGAGCTTCCCATTGCGTTGTCCGCAGAACCAGATCGTGCCGTCAGGGGCGGGCGTGACGTCGCGCGAACCCATTCCGCGGGCTACCGGGAAATATTTCACGGGGAACGCGCCCGCCTGAGGCTCTTGGGCGCGGGCCCCGCGCAATACTGTGGGTGTGGCCAAGATTGCGGCAGTGCTCGAAGCGAGAAATTGCGACGATTCATTGCGTTACCCCGGCTTTGTGAAACAATGGGTTGAAACGCGAAGATCAGCATAAACCTACCACATTGCCGCGTCAGATGCGTGCCAAAGCGTGAGCGTTCACATTTGCCTGCTTGCCGTGTATGACGCAGCGCATCCGACCAGAACCACACCTGAGGAAGTGCACATCATGACCGCTATCGTCGACATCATCGGCCGCGAAATTCTCGACAGCCGCGGCAATCCCACTGTCGAGGTCGATGTGGTGCTGGAAGACGGTGCGGTGGGCCGCGCCGCGGTGCCGTCGGGCGCCTCCACCGGCGCGCATGAGGCGGTCGAGCTGCGCGACGGCGACAAGGCGCGCTATCTCGGCAAGGGTGTGCAGAAGGCGATCGGCGCCGTCAACGGCGAGATATTCGAGGCGCTCAGCGACCATGCGGTCGAGGACCAGGTCCGGATCGACCAGATCATGATCGACCTCGACGGCACCCCGAACAAGAGCCGGCTGGGCGCCAACGCCATCCTCGGCGTCTCGCTCGCCTGCGCCAAGGCGGCCGCCGAATCCTTCGACATGCCGCTCTATCGTTATGTCGGCGGCACCTCGGCGCGGACCTTGCCGGTGCCGATGATGAACATCATCAATGGCGGCGTGCATGCCGACAACCCGATCGACTTCCAGGAATTCATGATCCTGCCGGTCGGCGCGGAATCCTTCGCCGACGCGCTGCGCTGTGGCTCGGAGATATTCCACACGCTGCGCAGCGAATTGAAGAAGGCCGGTCACAACACCAATGTCGGCGACGAGGGCGGCTTTGCGCCGAACCTGCCGACTGCGGACGCCGCACTCGATTTCATCATGAACGCGATCGGCAAGGCCGGCTACAAGGCCGGCGATGACGTCATGCTCGGGCTCGACTGCGCCTCCACCGAATTCTTCAAGGACGGCAAGTATGTCTATGGCGGCGAGAACAAGACGCGCTCGCGCTCCGAGCAGGCGAAATATCTCGCCGATCTGGTTTCGCGCTATCCGATCGTCACCATCGAGGACGGCATGTCCGAAGACGACATGGAGGGCTGGAAGGAGCTGACCGATCTGATCGGCGGCAAGTGCCAGCTCGTCGGCGACGATCTCTTCGTCACCAATGTGACGCGGCTTGCCGACGGCATCAAGAATGGTCGCGCCAACTCGATCCTGATCAAGGTGAACCAGATCGGCACGCTCACGGAGACGCTTGCCGCGATCGAGATGGCGAACAAGGCCGCGTACACCTCGGTGATGTCGCACCGTTCCGGCGAGACGGAAGACTCCACCATCGCCGATCTCGCGGTCGCTACCAATTGCGGACAGATCAAGACCGGCTCGCTGGCGCGCTCCGACCGGACCGCGAAGTACAATCAGCTCTTGCGCATCGAGCAGCAGCTCGGCAAGCAGGCAGTGTACGCGGGCAGGGCGGCATTCAAGGCGTTGGCATAACGCTCGTCGCGTCGAATACGCGCCCGATCACGGACGCGGGTCTGTTCCCGCGAGTCTGTTCCAATATCGGAACTCCTCGCGCGACGAAATCACCGTCGCGCGAGCCGAATTCGAATTTTGCAGGCGTTTCCTACGAAAGCGCTCAAGCTGTTTAAGACGAACGTAATTGCTTCGCGGCAAACCCATCCGAGCAACGATGGAGTTTTCGCGTGGCGACTTTGTTCGACATCCAAGGTTTCGGTGCGCTCTCCGAGTGGGGTGGACAGCTCTCGGCCGCATCGGCAAGGCAGGCGTTTCAATCCATCGCGTCGCTTGGCTCAAACTCCATTTTGCTCTCGACGCGGATCTGGACTGACAACGGGGCCAGCAGTTCGGTTTTCCCGGTATCTGGCAAGACGGAAGGCGATCAGAGTCTGCTCGCGGGCTTTCAGGCAGCGCATGACGCGGGACTCTCCATCGTGTTCCGGCCCTCGCTTTCCCCCCTTGATGGAACTCGTGTATCGAGCCTTGCGCCGAGCGACGTCGGTGCCTTCTTCGCTTCCTACAAGGCGGAGGTCGTCCACCTCGCGACCATCGCGCAAGCTGGCGGGGTCGATACATTTGTGATTGGCAACGAGATGAGTAGCCTCACGGGCCCGCAATACCGTGCCTATTGGGTCGACATCATCTCCGCCGTTCGCCTGGTGTTTCACGGCGAGATAACCTACGCGGCCGCGACCGACGAAGCATCGCATGTCAGCTTCTGGGACCAACTCGACGTCATCGGTGTCAACACCTATCCGCCGCTGACGTCGAGCACGACGCCGACAGTGGACGATCTCGTTCACGCTTGGAACGAGGTGCCGACCAATCCGTATTTCGCCGCCGCGTTCGACTACAAATCACCGGTCGATTTCCTCCATTCGCTCGCGCTGCAATATGACAAGCCGGTTCTGATGACCGAAGCCGGCTATCGCAGCATCGAGGGCACTGCGATCGCTCCGGGGTCCTGGGCCTCCGGCGGGGATCTGGATCCGGCCGCGCAGGCCGACGCCTACAACGCGTTCTTCCAGGTCTGGGCCTCACAAGGCGGAAGCTGGCTCAAGGGCGTCGAGCTCTGGCAGTGGGACCTCAGCAATCAATATTCGGCCGCGGGCTATTCCGTGATGGGGAAGCCCTCGGCTTCCATCGTCTCGCAATATTTTCATGACCAGGGTTTTATTCCCGATCTCACCGTCACCGGAACGCCTGCCGCCGACATTATCGACCTCGGTCGCGGCAGCGACAACATCAATGCCGCACTCGGCAATGACGTGATCCATGGTGGGGCAGGGAACGACATTATTGTCGGCGGTCCGACCACGATTGCGCCGTCGCCGACCACGACGCTTACCATGACGGGTTATGGCTCGATGGTGGCGGGTGTCGGCGCGCAGGTGCGGGTCTGGGTCAACGGCCAACTCGTGTCCGGCATTTTCGAGTTCAAGCCGGCGGCGGACGCATCCGGCTACCAGACTTTTTCCGTCACCTTCAACAATCCGGGCACCGTCCACAGCCTCGACATCGAACTCGTGAATTCGACGCCGGGGCGAGCCCTGCACCTGAAGAACGTCTCGATCAACGGCATCGCCGTCAGCCCGAGCGATGCCACCAATGCCAGCGCGCCGGGAACGTTCGATCTCTACGTACGCATGATCCACTTCGATACCACCAACCACCAGGACTGGTTCCTCGGCGGCACCACCGATAACGATGTGATCGATGGGGGCGCCGGCAACGATTACATCAGCGGGGGCGCTGGCAACGACGTCGTTGACGGTGGTGAGGGCCTGGATACCGCGCTGTTCTCCGGCAAGAGGTCGGACTACGACATCGCCGTCTCCGGCAACACGATCACGGTCAACGACCATGTCGCCGACCGCGACGGCGCCGATCGTCTGACCAACGTCGAGTACCTGAAATTTGCCGACACCACGGTCGTCACCAGCACGATGCTGGCAGCCCTGGCCGGCGTGCAGGAAACGCGGACGCTCGATGTCACGGAGTCGCAGACCACCGAGACCATGCGTCACACCGACGGTTCGCGCGATATATTTATTTCGGGCGTTGCCGACAAGGACTACGCCTCGCAGCATGTCGTGACCGACACGTCGGGCCACAGCATCCTGATCGAGCAGTTCCGCACTGATGGATCGCTGCTCTTGACACAAAGCATCGACATGAACGGCGTCAGGACGCTGGATCGGTACGATGCCAGCATGCACCTTGTCGAGGAGACGGTGACGCAGACCGATGGGTCCTACCAACAGTCGACCTACGCGGCGGACGGCAGCCTGGCCGCGGAGATCTTGCGTCATGCCGACGGCTCACGTGATGTCTTCAATTTCAATTTCGTCGACAAGCCCTATGCGTCGCAGCATGTTCTTAGTGACGCCGCCGGCCACAGCCTTTTGGTGGAACAGTTCCGTGACGACGGCTCGCTTTGGCTGAAGCAGATGGTGGATGCCGCGGGCGTCAAGACGCTCGATCTCTATGACACTGCCGGGCACGTGACCCTGCAAACGGTGACTCAGACCGACGGCAGCTACGTCCAGTCGAACTATGACCCCGACGGCGAACTGACGGTGCAGACCACGCGGCACGCCGACGGCACCCGCGAGGTCGATACCTACCAAATCCAGAGCGAGGCTTATTCGGCCAAGCATGACCTTCTCGACGCCGCGGGGCACCGGCTCGCGACCACCTACGACAACAACGACGGCTCGCACACGATGTCCGCTGCCGTGCCAGGCGTCACCCTGACCTCGACCGCCGGCAAGGATATCATGAACAGCGCCGGTGGCGACACCTTCGTCTTCAAGGAAGCCTCGGGTCACGACGTCATCAACCATTTCAGAGCGGGCGAGGGGCCCGGCCACGATGTCCTGCAGATCGATTCCTCGGTCGCCAGCGACGTCTCGCACCTCGCTGTCCACCTCGTTGGGCACGACACCGTCATCGATCTCGGCCATGACGCCTCGATCACGCTGACCGGCGTCACGGCACCGCTCACGCAGCATGATCTCCTGATCGTCTGACAGACGCCTCTTTCGGACCCTTGTTTGTTCCGGTCGCCCCGCCTAACTGAGGGCGGCCGGACAACAGGCAAGGGAGGGGTACGATGGCATCCGACGGCAAGACTGGGCTTCAGCTTCGTTCGTTGATCAAGAAGAGCGGCGAGCTGGAAATTTCGCTTGTAGAGGTGCCAATCCCCGAACCCGGCCCGGACGAGATCGTGGTCCGCGTCGAGGCCACGCCGATCAATCCGTCCGACCTCGGGCTCCTGATCGGCCCTGCCGACCTCTCGACCGCCAAGGCTTCCGGTACCAAGGAATTTCCGGTTATCTCTGCCAAGGTGCCGCAAGCGGCGCTTGGCGGGCTTGCGGCGCGGCTCGACCAGTCGATGCCGGTCGGCAACGAAGGCGCCGGCGTCGTCGTGAAGACCGGATCGTCTGACGCGGCGAAGGCGCTGCTCGGCAAGACGGTCGCGCTGCTCGGCGGCGCGATGTATGCGCAATATCGGCTGGCGCGGGCGAAGGACGTGCTGGTGCTGCCCGAGGGCACCACGGCTGCGGAAGGTGCCTCCTGCTTCGTCAATCCGCTGACGGCGCTCGGCATGACCGAGACCATGCGGCGCGAGGGCCACAAGGCGCTGGTGCATACCGCGGCCGCCTCCAATCTCGGCCAGATGCTGAACAAGATCTGCCTCAAGGACGGCATTCCCCTGGTCAACATCGTGCGCAACAAGGCGCAGGCCGACATCCTGCACAAGATCGGCGCCAAGTACGTCGTCGATTCCTCCGCGCCGACATTTATCGACGATCTCACCAATGCGCTGGTCGAGACTGGCGCCACCATCGCCTTCGATGCGATCGGCGGCGGCAAGCTCGCCGGCCAGATCCTCAATGCGATGGAAGTCGCGATCAACAAGACCGCCAAGGAATACAGCCGCTACGGCTCGGCCGTGCACAAGCAGGTCTATATCTATGGCAGCCTCGACACCGGACCGGTCGAATTGCCGCGCGGCTTCGGCATGGCGTGGGGGGTCGGTGGCTGGCTCCTGACCTATTTCCTGCAGAAGCTGCCGCCGGCGGATTTCGCAAGGTTGCGCCAGCGCGTGGTCGACGAACTCAAAACGACCTTTGCAAGCCACTACACGCAGGTGGTGTCGCTGCCGGAAACGCTGTCGCTTTCCAACATCGCCATCTATGCCAAGCGCGCAACCGGCGAGAAATTCCTGATCAATCCGAATAAGTAGTGCTGTAGCTCCGGATCACTCTTGTGCTTTTACCGCTCCCGCGACGTCGTCCCTGCGAAAGCAGGGACCCATAACCACAGGCGTTCGTGGTGCGCTCCGCTATCACTGCTTGCTCGCGCAACAACAATCCCCTGTGGTTATGGGTCCCGGGTCAAGCCCGGGACGACGCGGGGAGAGGTTCGGGCCAAATCATCGAACAGCCCTTAGCCCGGGTTGCGCGTTCCGCTCCACCCGGGCTACGGGCGCCACATTTCCCGCCAGGCTCATTTCCGCGAACGCTGTGTTTCCGCAATTGCATGTTCCATGCACTTGCATTCTTTTCGGCGTGGCGGCTTAAGTCCCCCGTCGAACTCCTCGATCAAAGGGAAACCAAATGGCCTACACCGTCGTCACCATCGCAGGCAGCCTGCGCAAGGAGAGCTTCTCGCTGAAGATCGCTCGCGCGCTTGCCAAGCTTGCGCCGTCCTCGCTGAAGCTCGACGTCATCACGCCAGCCGGCATTTCCTTCTTCAACCAGGACCTGGAGGCCAACCCACCGGCCGACTGGCTGGCGTTCCGGGAGAAGCTGCAGCAATCGAACGGCATCCTGTTCGTGACGCCGGAATACAATCGCTCGATCCCCGGCGTGCTGAAGAACGCCATTGATGTCGGCTCGCGCCCCTATGGCAAGAGCTCGTTCAACGGCAAGCCGGTCGGCATCATCAGCAATTCGCCAGGACCGCTCGGCGGCGTGTCGGCCGCCAAGCATCTGCAGAACATCCTGCCGGGGATTACGGGCCCGATCCTGCAGCAGCCGGAGATCTATCTGAATGCGATCGGCGACGCCTTCGACGCCAATGGCGAGGTCACCAAGGACGCGCTCCGGCAGGTGCTGCAGCAGTATATCGACGCGTTCGCGGGCCACGTTGAAAAGCACAACAAGTGATTTCGTTTTAGGAGTCCATTAACCGCGGCGTCCCAAGCTGCGGCATGGTCTCCCGCACGCGCCTCAAGTCGATCCTGACCGGGCTCGCCCTCTATACGATGGCGGCCCTGATGATCGGCTATTTCGGCGTCAATGCCTATACCGGCAAATACGGCCTGAACGCGCGGCAGGAGCTCGACCAGGAGATCATCGCGCTGACCTCCGAGTTGCAGCGGCTGAAGAAGGAGCGCGCTGAGGGTGAGAAGCGTGTCGCGTTGCTCCGGTCCGAGAGCCTTGATCCCGACATGCTGGACGAGCGCGCCCGCTTCCAGCTCGACTATGCCAGCCCGCGCGACCTGGTGCGGATCAGCAAATCGAATTAATTGTCGAGCCGTTCCAATTGCCGTAGAGTAGTAGAAGCGTTTCGAGCGCAGTGGCCCCAATCGGGGTAACAAAGAACGCATCAAACGCCGGCGAGCCCCGCGATGGCGGTCCAGCTCCTACCGTGACTGACTTTGACGAAGGTCAAGCAAGCCATGGTCCGCAGGCCCTATATTATTGGGTTAAGGGAGGAGTATCAGCGGGATGAAGGAGCTCAAGCTCGCTCATCATGCGGCCCGTGTCGAGGCCGCGATCGAATCCGGCCAGGCCGCGCGATCCGCGCTGGTGGCGTCGTGGCGACGGTCTTCCCGATTGCATCAGCTTGATCCCGCCGGCACACGGCCGCCGCAACGGCTGACCGAGGCTGAGTTCCAACAGGCGCGGGAGCGCATCGCGCCGCTATTGCGCGCGGCGCAAGCCAGCATGGATCGGCTGTACCAGGCGGTGGGCGCCGCCGGCTGTTGCGTGCTGCTCGCCAATCACGATGGTATTCCGCTGGAACGGCGCGGGCATGCGGCTGATGATTCCACCTTCGAGGAGTGGGGCTTGTGGACGGGGGCGATCTGGAACGAGGAGCATGAGGGTACCAACGGGATCGGCACCTGCCTGATCGAGCAGCGCGTCCTGACCATTGACCGCGAACAGCATTTCTTCACCCGCAACACGCTGCTGAGCTGCACCGCGGCCCCGATCTATGACGAGCATGCAAGGCTCGTCGGCGTGCTCGATGTGTCCTCGTGCCGCGCCGACCGCACTGATGCCTTTGCCAGCCTGATTGCGCTCGCGGCGGGCGAAGCGGCGCGGCGGATCGAGGCCGAGCTGTTCCGCAACGCCTTTGCGAATGCCCGGATCGTGCTGACGCCGCCGACCGAGGCCCATGGCGGCGGCTTGCTCGCGATCGACAGCGACGACCTCGTGATCGGCGCCACGCGTTCGGCGCGGCTCGCCCTGGGTATCCCGCCCGACCGCGCCCTCCGGCCGGTTCCGGCCGCCGACCTGCTCGATGGCCGGGCAGGGCGCTGCGAGCACCTCGGCGACGCGCAGCGTGCGGCCCTGCAGCGGGCGCTGGCGCGGGCACAGGGCAATGTCTCGGCCGCGGCGAAAGCGCTCGGCGTCAGCCGCGCAACCTTGCACCGTAAGCTGAAGCGCTTCGACCTCAAGGGGCACTAAGGCGCAAAAGCCTGATTCGGCGCTATCGGCGGACGCTGTGTGGAACACGGGATGATTGGCCGTGTGGCGCTCGACGGGCTGTGATCAGGTTGATAAGCCCCTCTCCGCAAGGAGAGCTTGAGTCGGGACATGACCGTTGCGATCGAGATGGGGCACACGACAGCCGGCGCCCCGGCTGTTCTGGATCTCGAGGAATTGCTGGCGACCCGCCTCTTGGTGCAGGGCAATTCAGGCTCCGGCAAATCCCATCTGCTGCGTCGGCTGCTCGAACAGAGTGCCGCCTGGGTACAGCAGGCCATCATCGACCCCGAAGGCGACTTCGTGACGCTGGCCGATCGTTTCGGTCACCTCGTGATCGATGCCGAGGACCATACCGAGCGCGGCCTGCAGGTTGCCGGTGAGCGGGCGCGCATCCATCGCGTCTCCACGGTACTCAATCTGGAGGGACTGGACGCAGAGAACCAGATGCGCCGCGCCGCCGCCTTCCTCGGCGGACTGTTCGACGTCGAGCGCGACCACTGGTACCCGATGCTTGTGGTGGTGGATGAGGCGCAGCTCTTCGCGCCGGCGATCGCCGGGGAAGTGTCGGACGAAGCGCGCAAGCTCTCGCTCGGCGCCATGACCAACCTCATGTGCCGTGGCCGCAAACGTGGGCTTGCGGGGATCATCGCGACCCAGCGACTTGCGAAGCTCGCCAAGAACGTCGCGGCCGAGGCCTCCAATTTCCTCATGGGCCGGACTTTCCTTGATATCGACATGGCGCGTGCCGCCGATCTTCTCGGCATGGAGCGGCGGCAGGCGGAGGCCTTCCGGGACCTGGAGCGCGGACAATTCATGGCGCTGGGTCCGGCACTGTCCCGCCGTCCGCTGGGGCTGCGCATTGGCGCGACGGATACCCACGCGCGCAATGCGACGCCGCGCCTGCTGCCGCTGCCGGAAGCGACGCTGGAAGATGCGCGCGCCGTGATCCTGGCGGCGCCGCCGCCCGAGGCTGGCCGGCCGCAGCGCCGGCCGGCGCCGGATCTTCTCGAGCAACTCAGGGCGGCGAAGTCCGCGGTCCCGGATAACAGCCCCGAGACGATCGAGCTGCCAATCAGCGACGAGGAGCTGGCCGAGCGGCGCGAGCAGGTGGACCGGATCCTGAGCGCGGTCCTGGCAGAGCCCGATGCGGGCTTCCGCGCCATCGGCGTCCTCTATCAGGAGTTCGTGGTCCGCTGCCGGATAGAAGGCCTCGGTTCGGCCGTGCCGGATCTGAATGACTTCCGCCGCATGCTGACGCGCGCCCGCGCCGGGCTCGGCTCCGATCTGGTCGAGGATGACGCATGGCAGGATGTCTCGCTCCGCGCCTCCATTTTGCCGGAGGACATGCAGGGCGTCTTCATGATGATCGCTCGCGCGGCGAAGGAGGGCTGGCCGTGCCCCAGCGATGCAGCGATCGCGCGCGCCTATGGCTCGCACTCGCTCCGCCGCGCCCAGCGTCTGCTGACCTATATCGAGGATCAGGGCCTGATCGTCTGCCAGCTTGACGGCGCAGGTCGAAGGATCGTGACACTGGTCGAACTGGCCTGGGCGACAGCCCCGGGCGACCCGAATGCCGAGGAGGTGCCGGCGGAGCAGGGTTGCAGTTAAGGGGCTGAAGCGGAAGCTCTTCAGGCCGCGCGCGTCATCGCATCACTCGGAGACATATGGTCGCCGCTCCGTTGCGACGCGCAACTTGAAATGCAGTAAAATTACTGCATGTTGATCTGGGTGGACGACGCCCAACTCGACAATGTCTTCAAGGCGCTCGGCGACCCCGTGCGTCGCCGCATCCTTGATCGCTTGGCGAAGCGTCCCGGGCAGCCTTGTTTGAGATCTGCGCTTCGTCGGTCGCAGAGGATGGCAGAAGCCTGTCGCGACAAACGATCTCGCAGCACCTCGACATGCTGGAGCGGGCTGGGCTGGTCCAGACGCATTGGAGCGGGCGCACCAAGATGCATAGCTTCGACACTGCGCCTCTGCGGAAAGCAGCCGATGCCTGGCTCAACAAGCATCTGAAAAAAGGGAGTGGAACATGAGGATCTATGTCATGAGCGTCTTCGTTGACGATCAGGCCAAGGCCCTGGATTTCTACACGGAGAAGCTGGGCTTCATCGTCAAGCACGACATCCCGCTCGGCGGCGATCATCGCTGGTTGACTGTTGTGTCGAAGGAGGCGCCGGAAGGAACCGAACTCCTGCTTGAGCCGAGTGAGCACCCTGCCGTTAGGCCATACAAATCTGCGCTCGTGAACGATGGGATTCCTGCAGCTTCCTTCAAGGTGGATGATCTTCAGAAGGAGTTCGAGCGGTTGCGCCAGCTTGGTGTCGAATTCACGGTACAGCCGATGGATGCTGGCGCCGTCAGAATGGCTGTCTTCGATGATACATGTGGCAATCTCATTCAGCTCGTTGAAATGGTCGACGGAAGGTGAGGGCGGCAACGTCAACGGCGCGGCCTCACATATCGGCTACGGGTCGGAAGCGGCGAAGCCTAGCGCATGTTATACCCGATCTGTCGTCGGCGGCAGGTGTTCGAGCCGGTTCTGGCGACGTCGGGCTCCTTTGACGCGCGTGAAATCAAGGAACCCTTCACTACAGCTCCAATGTTACACTCACCCGAGCGCGCGAGACGCATAGCATCAGCCGGTCCTGCCGCTTCGACGTCGGCAACACCTTGTCGCGATGCAGGACAATACCGTCGCGATAGCCACATTCGCAGGAGCCGCAGACGCCCATCTCGCAGGACGACGGCAGCGGGAAATCATGCTCGCGCAGCACATCGAGCAACGACTTGTCCGCAGGCACCAGAATCCGCTGCCCGGTGGACGCCACGGTGGCTTCGAACGGCTCGGGCTTGAAGTTCTCATCCACCGTCATCTGGAAATGTTCGCAGTGAATCTGCTCCTCGGACCATTCCGACAGCGACGACTGCACGGCATCAAGCAGCCGTTGCGGCCCACAGATGTAGACGTGGGTGCCGGGACTGGGCGGACCGATCACACCCGGGTCGAACCGTTCGCCGTGTTTAGAGAACCAGCATTGCAGATCATCGCCGCAGACCTGCACCAGTTCAGCGAGCAGCGGCGCCTCGGACGGCGACCTCGCACAATAGTAGAGGGTAAATGCCTTTCCCCACTGCTTCAGGCTGCGCGCCATCGCGAGCAACGGCGTGATGCCGATCCCGCCCGCGATCAGGACATAGCGTTCGCCGTCCGGCGTTAGAGGAAGATTGTTGCGCGGCGCGGAGATGTGGACCTCGCAGCCCTCTCTCAGTGTCTGGTGCGCCCACACCGAGCCGCCGCGGCCGTTCGCCTCCCGTTTGATGGCGATCTCGTAGCGCGCGGTGTCGGCCGGATCGCCACACAGGGAGTATTGCCGCACGCGCCCGTCGGGCAGGCGCATATCCACATGGGCACCCGCGCTCCATTCAGGCAGAGCGGGCCGCAGCGGATGAACGAGCGTCAGATGAATAACGTCCGCTGTCGAGAAGCTCAGCTTCTCGACACGCAGCTTCATGATCAAACGTGCTGTCATGGGCTTAACAACTCGATCTCGTCGCCTGGGCGGATGATGCCGCCTCGCTCGATGCCACAGTTCAGTCCGGAGCGATTGTAGAGCGGGAGGAAGACCGGCAGACCCAAAAGCTCTTCCAGGTACTTGCACGGAAAGTTCAGTCGCCCGCCGCGCAGGATCACGTCGCCGACGCGAAAGCGCCTCCCGACGAGATGGTTCAGCGGCACGCCCTTCACTGTCAGGTTGCGGCGGTGGTCGCGCGGCTCCAGCGCGATCGGCCCCTGCTGCAACGGAGGATCGTTGCGGGAGAGCGCATCCAGCGCTTCCTGCTCGATCAGCGTGACCTCGCGCACATCGGGCTTCGGCGAATAGGTGCCGAGACCGTTATAGTAACGGTCGCCGACGATCCCCCGTCCGACAACGCATTCCGCCGCGGCAAGCTCCTCCATCTCGTAGCTGGCGCTTGGCGCGATGTGGATGTGCAGCAGGACGCCGCGCCACTGCGTGGCGCCGCCGTCTTTGGTGATGGCGACCGAACCTGCGGGATGCGCGAACGCCTCGATCATTTTCGGCGGCGGCCGCTCTGGCGAATGCATGTTCATGGCTCAACCTTTCGTGCGTAGCGCAATGGCCTCGACTTCCACCAACGCATCCTTCGGTAGCCGCGCGACCTCGATGGTCGAGCGCGCCGGCGGCGCATTGCTGAAGAACTCGGCGTAGATCCCGTTCATCACGACGAAGTCGCCCATGTTCTTCAGGAACACTGTGGTCTTGACGACGCTCTCGAAGGATGCGCCGCCTGCTTCCAGGACCGCGGACAAATTGGCCAGCGACTGGCGTGTCTGCTGTTCGATGCCCTCCGGAATCGTCCCGCTTACAGGATCGATCGGAAGCTGCCCGGACGCAAACACGAACTGGTCGGTGCGCACGGCCTGCGAGTACGGACCCGCAGCGGGCGCGGCTTTGTCGGTGCTGACGAGGAATTTGGTGGTCATGTGGTCTTTGCTTTCTTTGTCTGACGTTCGAGTCGGGGTCTATCCCGCAAGAAATTCCTCGCGGTTCATGTTGGCTTTGCGTGCGCGCTGATACTCGATGATGCGCGCGGTTTCGCTGGCGACGGCTTCACCCAGCATGCGCTGGATGATGAGCAGCGTGGTGTCGATGCAGAGCGATACGCCTCCGCCCGTCACCACCGCACCGCTGTCGACGATGGGAGCCTCCTGCGCGTCGATCTGCGGATACGTGCTGCGCATCCGCCCGAGCGGTGACACCTCCGGTGGTACGACCGCGCGTTTCGTGGTCGCGGCGATGCCATCGAGCACGCCGCTGGCCGCGAGGATCATGCCGCCCGTGCATACGGACGCCACCTGCGTCGAGGCATGGACGCGCCTGACATAGTCGAGCGTTGCCTCCGACGCGGCCTGCTGCTCCCACCCCGGACCGCCGGTCACGATGACGACATCGCACATCGGCGCATCGTCGATGCCGAACTGGGCGATGACATCGAGACCATTGGACAGGCTGATGATCCCTGCCTTCGGCGCAATGGTGCAGATGCGGATGTGAGGGGCGATCCGGCGTGCCATGGACAGCACGCCGAAAGTCGCGAGATCAATCGGCTCGACGCCGTCGTAGATGAAGATTCCAAACAGCATGGAGCTTTTCCACTTCAGCCGATAATTTCATCCTTGGTTTCCCGCGCGGCAAAGGCCGCCCACAGCGTCAGGATGGCGATGCCGATCATCATCACCGAGACGCCCGTGGTGCCGCCGAAGTAACCGACCAGCGCCGTAGCGATGATCGGCGAGAATCCGCCGCCGATGGCGGCCGCCGCCTGGAATCCGAACGAAGCGCCGCTGTAGCGAACCCGCGGCCCGAACAGTTCGGGAAAGTAGCTGGATTCCAGTCCGAACATCATGCCGTGCCCGAAATTCATGGCGATGATGATGGCCAGCGTCACCGTGGCGACGCTCTTGGTTTCCAGCATCCAGAACAGGGGAAACGCGAAAGCGATGGTGAACACTGCGCCGAGCATGAAGAACACGCGGCGACCAATCTTGTCCGACAGCCAGCCGAACAGAGGCAGCGTGATCAGCTCGAACAATGCGGCATACATCACCGCATCGAGCATCATCTGCTTGGGCAGCGCCAGTGTCGTTGTGGCGTACACGACCACGAACACCGTGAGCATATAGACCCAGGACACTTCGGACAGCTTCAGCCCGACGGCGATGAGGAATGTCTTGAAGTTTTTGCCGAGAGCCTCGCCGAACGGGTTCTTCGAGAACGAGTCGGTGGCCTTCATCTTCTCGAAGACCGGCGTTTCCGGAACCCGCGAGCGGATGAACGTACCGAGCGCGAGCAGCAGGACGCTGGCCAGGAACGGAACGCGCCAGCCCCACGCCTGGAAGTCCGCCTCGGGAAGCTTCGTCGCCAGCGCAAACACCAGCGTCGCCAGCACCAGGCCGATGGGAAAACCGATCTGCACGAAGCTGCCGTAGAAGCCGCGCTTGTCGGCGGCCGAATGCTCGATGACCATCAGCGAGGCGCCGCCCCACTCGCCGCCAAGGCCGATGCCTTGAACGATGCGCAGCAGGATCAGGAGGATGGGGGCGAGCACACCGATGGAGGCGTAGTTCGGCAGTAATCCGATGCAGAACGTGCTGAGGCCCATGATGAACATCGTGAGCACGAGCATCGACTTGCGTCCCATCCGGTCGCCGAAGTGCCCGAACAACGCGCCGCCTAGCGGGCGGGCCACAAAGCCGACGGCGTAAGTGCCGAGCGCGGCAAGCGTTCCCGTCAGCGGATCAATGGTCGGAAAGAACGCCTTATTGAACACGAGCGCCGCAGCGGTCGCATAGATCAGGAAGTCATACCACTCAATGATGGTGCCGACGCTGCTCGCAATCACGATCGATCGCATCTTGGAGCCAGCCGTTCGGGTGTCAGATATGGTCGCAGCAATGCTCATTTCCAACTCCTCAAAAAACCCCGGGAACACATTTCCCGTTTATGAGAGGTTTTTCCAAAGTAGTGGATGCAAGCGGTGTGCCGGAATTCTTCCGCCGAAAACGCTGAGCTTTTTCGCAAGCTCGAATGCTTTGATGAATTTGGAAGCTGCTGGCGCTCAAAAAAGCCCGCAAATTCGGCGCTGCATGCGATTGCGGCAAGGCGCCTGCGACCGCGCGCCGACGCCCATCAATTGACCGAAGTGACTGAAAAAGCGGCTCTGGCCGCGGCACCGGTCACAATAGGTCACGTCGCGGATAGAAGATTAGTTTCCACTTCAGTGGATCACGATCGTACCTTCGCGGTGTCGATCACGAGGAAATACTCGCACGGCGTCTTGCCGAGATTGAGGAATGAATGGTCGGCATCCGCCTGGAAATAAAGGGAATCCCCCTGATTGAGATTGACGCGCTGATCGCCGATCGAGACCCGCATCCGTCCGCGCAGCACGAAGATGTACTCCTCCACGCCCCGGCGATGGGCCACGAAGTTTCCGGTGTCCGCTTCCGGCGGTAGCGTGTTGAGCACCCAGTCGATCCCGCGCCCGGGAAGCACGGGAGAAATACACCGCCGCAGGAAGCCGGATTCCTCGTCCCTCAGGATCGGCTGGCGGGCGGCCGGGATATGAACGATCTCGCGTTCGACCGCGGGCGCCATCAGTTGCGAGAACGTGACGCCCAGCGCTTCCGCCAGCTTGGACAGGATCACGGTGGAGGGAACCGTCTCACAGCGCTCGATCTTGGAGATCATGGAGCGGCTGACACCGGATGCCTCGGCGAGCTGTTCGAGCGAGAAGTTGTTCTTCTTCCGGAAATGACGAATCTCTTCGGCGAGAACCGAAAGCTGAGAACTGTCACTGGGATCTAAAGTGCTCAAACCGGTAATCCTTTTGATGAGCACTACTCTTACGGATTCAGAGTGGTAAGGGCAATCTGGAGGTTGGATGGGGGCAGTCGCCGTCCTTGTAGTTTATCTGCGCTTCGAGAGAAGTTTCTGGAAGCTCACGCAGCCCTGTCGTCCTCCAGAATGAAACACGGCGGTCCCTCCGCTGCGAGTGTCGCAAATCTGCGACAGGTCGGTGCCGTGTTCTGATGTCACCCCGCTGACATGCTTGCTTCCGCCCGACATGTTTTTCCTGCCGTCGCGCGGCATGAGCCGGCGATGGTCAGCAATCAAACAACAGCGGGAGTGAAGCATGAACAAGCCTGAATTCCTCACGACATCGACGAACCCGTTTGCCGAGCGCTATGACAATTTCATCGGCGGCAAATGGGTCGCGCCGCGCGCGGGCAAGTATTTCGACAACGCCTCGCCGGTGACCGGCAAGGTGGTCTGCAAGACCGCGCGCTCGGATGCGCAGGACATCGAGCTCGCGCTCGATGCCGCACATGCCGCCAAGGACGCCTGGGGACGCTCCAGCGTCGCGGAGCGGGCCAACATCCTCAACCGGATCGCCGACCGCATGGAGGAGAACCTGGAGCGGCTCGCGATCGCCGAGACCTGGGACAACGGCAAGCCGATCCGCGAGACCCGCGCTGCCGACGTGCCGCTCGCGATCGATCATTTCCGCTACTTCGCCGGCGTCGTGCGCGGGCAGGAGGGGAGCCTCGCCGAGATCGACCACGACACGGTGGCCTATCACTTTCACGAGCCGCTTGGTGTGGTCGGCCAGATCATCCCGTGGAACTTCCCGCTTCTGATGGCGTGCTGGAAGCTGGCGCCTGCGCTGGCCGCCGGCAATTGCGTGGTGTTGAAGCCCGCCGAGCAGACCCCGGCCTCAATCATGGTGTGGATCGAGCTCATTGCCGACCTGCTGCCTGCCGGCGTGCTCAACATCGTCAACGGCTTCGGGTTAGAGGCTGGCAAGCCGCTGGCGTCGAGCCAGCGGATCGCCAAGATCGCCTTCACGGGCGAAACCACGACAGGCCGGCTGATCATGCAGTATGCCAGCCAGAACCTGATCCCGGTCACGCTCGAGCTCGGCGGCAAGTCACCGAACATCTTCTTCAAGGACGTGGCGGCGGAAGATGACGATTTCCTCGACAAGGCGATCGAGGGCTTTGTGATGTTCGCGCTGAACCAGGGCGAGGTCTGCACCTGCCCGAGCCGCGCGTTGGTGCAGGAAGATATCTATGAGCGCTTCATGGAGAAGGCGCTGAAGCGCGTTGCGGCGATCGAGCAGGGCGACCCGCGCAATCCCGCCACCATGATCGGCGCCCAGGCCTCGAACGAGCAGCTCGAGAAGATTCTTTCCTACATCGATATCGGCAACAAGGAAGGGGCCAAGCTCCTGACCGGCGGTGCGCGGGCCATGCTTGGCGGCGATCTCGAAGGCGGCTTCTATGTCCAGCCCACCGTGTTCGAGGGCAACAACCGGATGCGGATCTTCCAGGAGGAGATTTTTGGACCGGTCGTGTCGGTCACCACGTTCAAGACCGATGAGGAGGCGCTCGCCATCGCCAACGACACGCTTTACGGCCTCGGCGCCGGCGTCTGGAGCCGCGATGCCAATCGCTGCTACCGCTTCGGGCGGGCGATCCAGGCCGGCCGCGTCTGGACCAACTGCTACCACGCCTATCCGGCGCACGCGGCGTTCGGCGGCTACAAGCAGTCGGGCATCGGCCGCGAGACCCACAAGATGATGCTCGACCACTACCAGCAGACGAAGAATCTCCTGGTCAGCTACAGCCCCAAGAAGCTCGGCTTCTTCTAATTCCGCGGCGTGATGACGGCGCGAGGTCCGCCCGCGCCGTCATCACGCAATGAAATTCCGAACAAACGCAATCGCTAGCAATATTTTGATTCACGCTGCACTGCGGCATAGCAATTGCTGTGCGACATCACGCAATCCTTCCACGGCCGTTTGAGTTGGGATAGAGAGGGCCAAATCATCCCTCTCATCCGGAAATGCCATGGCCGCACCCAAGAAAAGCGTCACGAAGGACTCAGGGCAGGAGAAGGGGGACGGCTCCCCGCCGGAATTCACCAAGGAGCAGGAACTCAAGGCACTGCGCGACATGCTGCTGATTCGGCGCTTCGAGGAGAAGGCCGGCCAGCTCTACGGCATGGGCGCGATCGGCGGCTTCTGCCATCTCTATATCGGCCAGGAGGCCGTCGTCGTCGGCATGCAGATGACCCTGAAGAAGGGTGACCAGGTCATAACGGGCTACCGGGACCATGGGCACATGCTGGCCTGCGGCATGGATGCCAAGGGCGTGATGGCCGAGCTGACCGGACGCCGCGGCGGCTATTCCAAGGGCAAGGGCGGCTCCATGCACATGTTCAGCGTGGCCGAGCATTTCTACGGCGGCCACGGCATCGTCGGCGCGCAGGTCTCGCTCGGCACCGGGCTCGCCTTCGCCAACCGTTACCGGGAAAACGATTTCGTGAGCCTGGCCTATTTCGGCGACGGCGCCGCCAACCAGGGCCAGGTCTATGAAAGCTTCAACATGGCCGAGCTGTGGAAGCTGCCGGTAGTCTACATCATCGAGAACAATCGCTATGCCATGGGCACCTCGGTGACGCGCTCCTCGGCGCAGACCGATTTCTCCAAGCGCGGCATCTCCTTCAACATCCCGGGCCGGCAGGTCGACGGCATGGACGTGCGCGCGGTGAAGGCGGCAGGCGAGGAGGCGGTCGCCTGGTGCCGCGCCGGCAAGGGCCCCTATATCCTGGAAATGCAGACCTACCGCTATCGCGGCCACTCGATGTCCGATCCGGCCAAGTACCGGACCCGCGAGGAGGTGGAGAAGGTCCGCCATGACCAAGACCCGATCGAGCAGGTCCGCAACCGTCTGCTCGCCGCCGATGTCAGCGAGCAGGACTTGAAGTCGATCGATGCCGAGGTGCGCGATATCGTCAATGCCGCTGCCGACTTCGCCCAGCACGATCCCGAGCCCGATCCGTCCGAGCTCTACACCGACGTCTACCGCTAAGCGCAGACTGAAAACGAAAGAGTTATCCGGGAGCCGATATGCCCATTCAAGTTCTCATGCCTGCGCTGTCGCCCACGATGGAGAAGGGCAACCTCGCCAAATGGCTGAAAAAGGAAGGCGAGCCGATCAAGTCGGGTGACGTCATCGCCGAGATCGAGACCGACAAAGCCACCATGGAGGTCGAGGCCACCGATGAGGGCACGCTCGGCAAGATCCTGATCCCGGAGGGCACCGCCGACGTCGCCGTCAACACGCCGATCGCGACTATCCTGGCCGACGGCGAAAGCGCTGCCGATCTCGCCAAGGCCGCCAGCCCTGCCAAGCAGGAGAAGGCCGCCGAGTCGGCGCCCCCGGCGCAGGCCAAGGCCGAAGCGCCTGCGCCCAAGGCAGAAGAGAAAGTGCCGGCCGCACCGAAGGCGGTCAGCGAGCCCGAGGCGGAGGTGCCCGCCGGCACCGAGATGATCACCCAGACCATCCGCGAAGCGCTACGCGACGCCATGGCGGAGGAGATGCGGCGCGATCCTGATGTCTTTCTGATGGGCGAAGAGGTCGCCGAATATCAGGGCGCCTACAAGGTGAGCCAAGGACTGCTGCAGGAGTTCGGCGCCAGGCGCGTGATCGATACGCCGATCACCGAGCATGGCTTTGCCGGCATCGGCGTCGGCGCGGCGATGGCCGGCCTGAAGCCGATCGTCGAGTTCATGACCTTCAACTTTGCCATGCAGGCGATGGACCAGCTCATCAACTCCGCCGCCAAGACGCTCTATATGTCCGGCGGCCAGATGGGCTGCTCGATCGTGTTCCGCGGGCCAAACGGCGCCGCCGCTCGCGTCGCCGCGCAGCACAGCCAGGACTATTCGTCCTGGTACTCGCACATCCCGGGCCTGAAGGTGGTCGCGCCGTTCTCCGCCGCCGACTACAAGGGCCTGCTCAAGGCCGCTATCCGCGATCCCAATCCGGTGATCTTCCTCGAGAACGAGGTGCTGTACGGCCATTCCGGCGAGGTGCCGAAGCTCGACGACTATATCGTTCCGATCGGCAAGGCGCGGGTCGCGCGGAAGGGCCAGCACGTCACCATCATCTCCTGGTCCAACGGCATGACCTATTCGCTGAAGGCGGCCGACGAACTCGCCAAGGAAGGCATCGAGGCCGAGGTGGTCGACCTGCGCACGCTGCGGCCGATGGACACCGAGACCATCGTCGCATCGATCCAGAAGACCGGCCGCGCGGTGACGGTCGAGGAGGGGTGGCAGCAGAGCGGCGTCGGCGCCGAGGTTGCCGCCCGCATCATGGAGCATGCTTTCGATTATCTGGATGCGCCGGTCACGCGCGTATCTGGCAAGGACGTGCCGATGCCCTACGCAGCCAATCTGGAGAAGATGGCCTTGCCTTCGGTCGCCGAGGTGGTGGAAGCCGCCAAGGCCGTTTGTTACCGGTGACGCATGACGGGCCCGCAGGAACAGCCGCTACCGCCTGACGTGATGGGTCGCGACGACGCGATCGAGGTGCTGCGCGCCTTTGTCGTCGACGGCGGGCTTTCGATCGCCTTCCAGCGCGCCTTCGAGGAGCCGGATATGTGGGGCCTGATGCTGGTCGACATCGCCCGTCATGCCGCACGCGCCTATGCGCGCGAGAGCGAGTACACCGAGGAAGAGGCGCTCGCGCGCATCATCGACATGTTCCAGGCTGAGGTCGCGCGGCCGACCGATCCGGGCAGCACCACGCCGCGATCGAAACAGGGGCATTGATCGTGACCGTCGAGCAATACCACTACGACTTCATGGCGGAAGCGATCCGCGAGGCGGAGATCGGCATCTCCGAGGGCGGTTTGCCGATCGGCGCGGTGCTGACGCGCGACAACAAGATCGTCGCGCGCGGCCATAACCGGCGGATGCAGGAGAAGAACGTCATCCTGCACGGCGAGATGTCGTGCCTGCGCGACGCCGGCCTGATCTCGTTCCATGATACGGTCATGTACACGACGCTGTCGCCATGCTCGATGTGCGCCGGTGCGATCGGATTGTTCAAGCTGAAGCTGCTCGTCATCGGGGAGTCCGTGACGTTCCCGGGCAGCAAAGACATCCTGACGCAATTCGGTATCCCCTTCATCGATCTCGCCGACACGAGGTCGATCGACATGATGAAGAACTGGCGCTCGGATCCCGCCAACGAGCGCACCTGGCAGGGCGATATCGGCAATTGAGGCGTCCTCTGCCCATACCGAACCGCCCAAACGATTCCGGCTGGTTTCCTCACGCGACGGAAGCCGCCATGCGAAAGTTAGCTTTGTGAGGTCACCATGCCCATCAACATCCTGATGCCCGCGCTGTCGCCAACCATGGAGAAGGGCAATCTGGCCAAATGGCTCAAGAAGGAGGGCGACAAGGTCAAGTCCGGCGACGTGATCGCGGAGATCGAGACCGACAAGGCGACGATGGAAGTCGAGGCGGTCGACGAGGGGACCATCGCCAAGATCCTGGTGCCTGAAGGCACGCAGGACGTTCCGGTCAATGACGTGATCGCGGTGCTCGCCGGCGACGGCGAGGACGTGAAGGCGGCCGCGAGCGGCGCCGGAGCCGCGCCGCCGAAAGCCGCTGAGGCGCCTGCCGCAAAGCCCGCTCCGGCACCGGCGCCAGCGCCGGCTCCCGCCCAACCAGCGCCGGCACCGAAAGCTGCTGCGCCTGCGGCGGCACCGGCACCAGCGCCGCAAGCCGCAGCGCCGGCGCCCCGGGGCAACGGTCACGCCCGCATCTTCTCGTCACCGCTGGCACGACGCCTTGCCAAGGAAGCCGGCATCGAGCTCGGGCGCATCAACGGCAGCGGCCCGCACGGCCGCATCGTCGCGCGGGACGTCGAGGAGGCGAGGTCCGGCAAGGGCCTGAAGGCGCCGCCGGCCGCGCCCAGCACGACGCCGTCCATCGCGCCGTCGATGTCGGACCAGCAGATCCTCGCGCTGTTCGAGCCGGGTTCGTATGAGATCGTGCCGCATGACGGCATGCGCCGCACCATCGCGCAGCGCCTCACCGCGTCGATCCAGCAGATCCCGCATTTCTATCTGACGATCGACTGCGACATCGGCAAGCTGCTCGTCGCCCGCGAGGAGATCAATGCCGCTGCGCCGAAGGACGCCGACAAGAAGCCGCTCTACAAGCTCTCGGTCAATGACTTCGTCATCAAGGCGATGGCGGTCGCGCTGCAGAAGATACCGAACTGCAATGTGAGCTGGACCGAAGGCGGCATGGTCAAGCACAAGCATTCCGACGTCGGCGTTGCGGTCGCGATGCCGGGCGGCCTGATCACGCCGATCATCCGGAAAGCGGAGACCAAGACGCTGTCGGTCATCTCCGGCGAGATGAAGGACTTCGCCGCCCGAGCCCGCTCGCGGAAATTGAAGCCGGAGGAATATCAGGGCGGCACCACGGCAGTCTCCAACCTCGGCATGTACGGCATCAACCACTTCACCGCCGTGATCAACCCGCCGCATGCGACGATCCTGGCCGTCGGCGCCAGCGAGGAGCGCCCCGTGGTGCGGAACGGCAAGATCGAGATCGCCAGCATCATGAGCGTGACGCTCTCCTGCGACCATCGCGCGATCGACGGCGCTCTCGGCGCCGAGCTGATCGGTGCCTTCAAGCAGCTCATCGAAAACCCCGTCATGATGATGGTGTGATGCGTGACCTCCAACGCATTGCTCTATGGTCCCTATGTTCTCGCAATAGCGCTGGCGATTGCTGCGCTGATCGTCCGCGCCCGTGATCTGGCATCGACCACCCAGTTCCGGATCATGCTGGGCGGCGCCGGGCTGCTTGCGCTTGGATGGACCGGATTCCTGGTTGCTCTGGCTAGATCGGATTTGTGATGGCTGACACTTCCTTCGACGTTATCATCATCGGCGCTGGCCCCGGCGGCTACGTCACCGCGATTCGCGCCGCGCAGCTCGGCTTCAAGACCGCTGTGGTGGAGAAGGCCTATCTCGGCGGCATCTGCAACAATTGGGGCTGCATCCCGACCAAGGCGCTGCTGCGCTCGGCGGAAGTCTATCATCTGATGCAGCACGCCAAGGATTACGGCCTCTCGGCGGAGAACATCTCGTTCGATCCCAAGGCGGTGGTGCAGCGCTCGCGCAACGTGGTGAAGCGGCTGAACGATGGCGTCGGCTTCCTGTTCCGCAAGAACAAGATCACGACGATCTGGGGCGAAGCGACGATCGATGCGCCGGGCAAGCTGACGGTCAAGAAGTCTTCCGTCGAGGCGCCGAAGGGCGCGCTCGGCGAGGGCACCTACCAGGCAAAACACATCATCATCGCGACCGGCGCGCGGCCGCGCGTACTGCCGGGACTCGAGCCCGACAAGAAGCTGGTCTGGACCTATTTCGAAGCGATGGTCCCCGACAAAATGCCGAAATCACTGCTTGTGATCGGCTCCGGCGCGATCGGCATCGAGTTCGCCTCGTTCTACCGCACCCTCGGCGCGGAGGTGACGGTCGTCGAAGTGCTGCCGCAGATCCTGCCGGTCGAGGATACCGAAATCGCGAAATTCGCGCACAAAGCGTTCGAGAAGCAGGGCATCAAGATCTTCACCAACACCAAAGTGACGAAGCTCGACAAGAAGAGCGACAGCGTGGTCGCGACCATCGACGACGGCAAGGGCAAGCCGCAGACCATCGAGTTCGACCGCGTGATCTCCGCCGTCGGCGTGGTCGGCAATGTCGAAGGCATCGGGCTGGAGAAGCTCGGCGTGAAGGCCGAGCGCGGCATCATCGCGATCGACGGCTATTGCCGCACCAACGTCCCCGGCATCTATGCGATCGGCGACGTCGCCGGTCCCCCGATGCTCGCGCACAAGGCCGAGCATGAAGGCATCATCTGCGTCGAGGCGATCAAGGGCCTGCATCCGCACCCGATGGACAAGAACATGATTCCGGGCTGCACCTATTGCTATCCGCAGGTCGCATCCGTCGGCATGACCGAGGCCAAGGCCAAGGAAGCCGGCCGCGACATCCGCGTCGGCCGCTTCCCGTTCGTCGGCAACGGCAAGGCGATCGCGCTCGGCGAGGAGCAGGGCATGGTCAAGGTGATCTTCGACAAGAAGACCGGCCAACTCCTCGGCGCGCACATGGTCGGCGCTGAGGTCACCGAACTGATCCAGGGCTATGTGATCGCGATGAACCTCGAGACGACAGAAGAAGAGCTGATGCACACCATCTTCCCGCATCCGACACTGTCGGAGATGATGAAGGAAGCGGTGCTGGATGCCTACGGGCGCGTCCTCAACATGTAACGAGAGGGACGGCGAGCCGTGAAAGACAACGACAATCTCACCATCGAACGCCCGACCTTCGTCACCCATCTCGAATGCGCGATGGAGGGGGATCACTATCCCGCCGACCAGGTGCACAACCTCTCCAAGGCCGGCAAGCCGCTCTTGGTGCGCTATGACCTCGAGGGCGTGAAGAAGGCGCTGAGCAAGGATGCGCTGAAGCAGCGTCCCGCCGACATGTGGCGCTATCGCGAATTGTTGCCGGTGCGCCAATGCAAGGACATCGTCAGCCTCGGCGAGGTGACGACGCCGTTGATCCGGCTGCCGAAACTCGGCGCCAGGCTCGGCGGCGGCGAGATCATCGTCAAGGACGAGGGGCGGCTGCCGACCGGCTCGTTCAAGGCGCGCGGCCTCGTCATGGCGGTGTCGATGGGCAAGGCGCTCGGCATCAAGCACATGGCGATGCCGACCAACGGCAATGCCGGTGCCGCGCTCGCCGCTTACGCCACCGCCTGCGGCATCAAGACCACGATCTTCTGCCCGGCCGACACGCCGGAAGTGAATGTCAGCGAGATCGAGTTGCAGGGCGCGACCGTCTACCGCGTCAACGGCCTGATCGATGATTGCGGCAAGATCGTCGGCGAGGGCAAGGCCAAGGTCGGCTGGTTCGACACGTCGACCTTGAAGGAACCGTACCGGATCGAGGGCAAGAAGACGATGGGGCTTGAGCTGGCCGAACAACTCGGCTGGGACGTGCCGGACGTGATCTTCTATCCGACCGGCGGCGGCACCGGCCTGATCGGCATGTGGAAGGCCTTTGCCGAACTGGAGGCGATCGGCTTCATCGGCAGCAAGCGCCCGCGCATGGTCGCGGTGCAGGCTTCCGGCTGCGCCCCGATGGTGCGTGCTTTTGAAGCAGGCACCGAGCATGCGACGCGCTGGGAAGACGCGCACACCATCGCTTCCGGCATCCGCGTGCCGCAGGCGATCGGAGATTTTTTAATCCTGCGTGCGGTCCGCGAGAGCAAAGGTTTCGCCATCGCGGTCGATGACGAGAAGATTTCTGCTGCGCTGAGCGAAGTCGCGCGGGAGGAGGGGCTGTTGCTGTGCCCCGAGGGCGCGGCCACTTATGCCGCCTACAAGCAAAGCCTCGCCGACGGACGCGTCACCAAAAGCGATCGCGTGATGCTGTTCAATTGCGCCACGGGCCTTAAATATCCGCTGCCGCCGGTCACACGCACGCTCGATCGTTTCAAGCCGATCGACTTCGCGCAATTCTAAGCCGGACATTTTCGAATGGAGTAGGCGATGCGAAAGGTAGTCTTGGCGTTCCTTGCGGTGTTGACATGGTGCGGCGCCGCCGTCGCCCAGAACTATCCTTCGCATCCGATCACTATCATCGTGCCGTTCTCCGCCGGCGGGCCGTCGGATGCGATGGCGCGTATCCTCGCCGAGCGGATGAAGGCCTCGCTAGGAGAGACGCTCCTGATCGAGAACGTCACGGGAGCGGGCGGCTCGATCGGCGTCGGCCGCGCAGTACGCTCGCCGGCGGACGGCTACACGATCTCGTTCGGCCATCTCGGCACGCATGTCGCCAACGGCGCCGTCTACAAGCTCGGCTATGACCTCGTCGCCGATCTCGAACCGGTGGTGCTGTTGCCGAGCAATCCGATGATCATCGTCAGCAAGAACGCGATCCCCGCCAAATCGCTAAGCGAACTCTTGGCCTGGCTGAAGTCGCGACCGTCGCCGCCGACCGCCGGCACTGCGGGCGCCGGCTCCGGCAGCCACATCGCCGGGCTCTATTTCGAGACCGTCTCCGGCATCAAATTGCAATATGTGCCGTATCGCGGCACCGCGCCGGCGTTGAACGACCTCGTTGCGGGGCAGATCGACATCATGATCGATCAGACCTCCAACTCGATCAACCAGGTTCGCGCCGGCACCATCCGCGCCTATGCCGTCACCGACGACAGGCGCGTCGACTCTGCGGCCGAGGTCCCAACCACCGATGAAGCCGGTCTGCCCGGCTTCCACATGACGCTGTGGTCCGGCCTTTGGGTGCCCAAGGGCACGCCGAAGGAGATCGTCGCCAAGCTGAATGCTGCCGCGGTGGAGGCGCTGAACGATCCCGTGGTCGTAAAACAGCTCGAAAACCTCGGCCTGCGCATGCCGCCGAAGAATCAGCTCACGCCCGAAGCCCTCGGCGCCTGGCAGAAGGCCGAGATCGCAAAGTGGTGGCCGATGATCAAGGACGCCGACGTCAAGGTGGATTGAGATTGTAGTCGGTAGCCCGGGTGAAGCGAAGCGCAACCCGGGACAGCTCTATCCACGTGTACGAGCGGCCCCGGGTTACGCTGACGCTCCACCCGGGCTACGAAGCTCGCGCCCTGCCGCATGTGAGATCCTCATCCTGAGAGGGTGAGAATGTTTCGCGCTCGCCCGGAGAATTCTAGATTTGACGGGCTGGCTGGAAGGCGGCGACCGTAAAGCTTTTCGGTTGAGCCGGCGCCGAATGACGGCGATCTGACCAAACCTCCGCCAATGCCAGGCCGGTGCTGGCGGTGCTTTGTGGCGCCTGCTGGCGTGGGCTCCCTGTTCATGCCGCGACCCGCGCCTTGGCGTGCAAGGCGAGGAAGCGCATCATNTTGCGAGCGACGGCGAACCACAGCAGATGGATGCGGGCCTTGATCTTGCCGCGCAGGGTCAGCTGGCGCAGTCCCATGCGGCGGGCATGGGCATTGATGCATTCGTGCTCGGCGCGCAGTCGGTAGAATGCCTTACCGTCCTCGCTCTGCATGCGTTCACGCCAATCCGCGACGCCGACACCGTCACCCTGCTTCGGCGCAT
>NZ_AXAP01000067.1 GCF_000472865.1 Bradyrhizobium elkanii WSM2783
CACCTGGCCGGAGCTCGTTCAAATACCTACGCGGGTCTGGACTCTTTCGTTGACCTGAATGCGCCGACGCCATCCGAATTGCGCGACGATGCTCAATCAGCGCCGGTGCTCGGCCCTGCCGGCTTTGTCGTCGGCGCATCGGGCTCGCTTGTGGAGCTTGAGGATATCGGACCTCTCGTCGGCGAGAATTGGCAGCATGGCTCCCGGCCGGTGCCGGATTTCCTGCTCGATGCCCTGGATAACATCGGCGTCCTGCCGACCCAGTTCAGCGGCCCAAGGCAGGTCTCCATCAACAGTGAGACCTACTCGATCACATTGGGGACGCGAGGACGCCGCGATGCGCAATTCATCCATCATCCTCGCCCTTCCCCCGTCCCAGATGCCCGGACCGGTACGTCAGTTACCGGCGCCTCTTCCGCCGGCCGCAGCGGACGCGTGCTAGGTGCCACGGACTGGCTGTCGAACGAGCATATCCAGCGGGACTATGAGCTCCTGACACAGGAGTTGCAGGAGAGCAATCCGGATCTCGCCGCCCGGACGCAGTTCGTGAATCCCCTGATAGCCCAAATGGTGCGGTCAGACGCGTTCGCGGCACAAGCACTCAATTGGATTGGCCATACAGACGACTTCCTGTTCCTGCCGGTAAACGATGCCGGCGCGAAGATAGAGCAGCGCGGCAGTCACTGGTCGCTGCTGCTGGTTGATCGCAGCGATCGGTCAAGGCCGCCGGTTGCCCATTACTACGATTCTCTGATGGTAGACGATGGGTACGGCTCTCAGGTGGGATATAATGACGGGCCCGCAGCGGAGCTCGCAGAACGGCTGGGGGCCAACCCGCAACGGGCCGCAATGCGCCAGCAGAGCAACACCTATGATTGCGGCGTCTTTGTCGTGGACGGCACCCGGGAGCTGGTCAGGCGATTGGCAACAGGACAGCCGGACCTGCTGAACCTTAAGAACCTCAGGGTCAGTCGGCTGGCCCTGCAAAACCGGCTCAGGAGCTGAGGTCGGCTTGTGTCGATAGAACTGGCTGAAGCGGCTCTCGCCGACACCGGCCAGACCTTGTGTGCGAGGCTGAATCCGACAGTCGAAAGGCAAAGCTGGCGAAGCTGCTGACCAGTCGGCCAAAAGGCTGCGCGGCCCTTTCGAAGGAGGCGAGATTGAACCGGGCCATTCGAGCCTACCGGATGAATCTCGAAGGAATCCTTTCGAAGCACAGGCTGCGGCGGCCGCGCACTTGTGACTGGAAGAAGAATCGCAACCATCCATCTATGCGGAGAGTCAAAGACGCCCTGTCTTGGCACGGTCTGTTCAGCCACCGGCGCAGCCCGCGATGAGCGCGCCCACCGAATAGGCAAGCAGAAGCAGGCTGACAACCACCAGCGACATCATCGCGGCCGGAACAATGATCTGCGCTTCGGCGTGGAAACGATATCGCTCATGCGACCAGTGCCGGCTGCTTGCCGAGCATATCCGGTCTGATGCGGAGAGCGATCCAGAAACGAAGTAAACCCGGCCATCCCTTTCGGCACAGCAGGGCAAGTCGCGTTTGGGTCTCAATTTCGGGAAACCGCGGATATGTCCGCGACAGCCATGGTTACCGTCACGATAGGGAGGGCAACGACGGTTCTATCGCGGCGCGGCCATGCGCCGAAACATTTCTTTCCTCCGGGGATCGGCGGCACGATGAAGCAGAGCGCGACGACCAGGAGCCCGACGAAAGCAACTCCGAAGCCCATGTTGGTCTCTTGCATTCTCCGAGATCGCAGATAGGCCAACAGCCGACAAGCGGGACACGATTACGCCGCCTTGGTGCGTTGGAACCCCGAGCTTGGATTTGTTTGGAATGGCGGGTTTCGCGCCTTGATTGATAGGGCACCTGGCAATGGTGATGACTACTGGATCTAGTCATCTGGAACGTAAGTTCGTCACATTATATGATGGCGCGAATCTCTATAGAGGAGAGCGCTTGTGGCGAATGCAGGTGTGAGAGGCCGGCCAATCGAACCGTTGGTGCTGAGTCTGCAAGAGCGAGCATATTTAGAGAGGCAAGTTCGTCGTCATCGTGTAGCTCGGTCGCTGTCTGAGCGGTGCCGTGCGATCCTGCGGTGTGCAGACGGCTTGCCAAGCAAGTCTGTGGCTGCCGAACTCGGCATCCATGAACACACCGTTGGCAAGTGGCGCCGCCGATTCTTGAGGGATCGCTGTGATGGCTGCTTGACGAAGCTCGCCCCGGCCGCCCTCGAACCATCAACGACGATCAGGTTGCTGAGGTAATCGAGCGGACATTGCGTACGACGCCACCGAGGGTGTCAGAAAGAATGTGTAAGCAGGTTTCTGTGAGTTTACCTTACCGAGGAGACTCACATGACGACCGACACGACGATTACACCTGAACTACTGGATCAACTGCTTGCTAACTATGAGAAGCCTGAAGACCTCACAGGTGCAGACGGGCTTTTCAAGCAGCTGAAGAAGGCGCTGATTGAGCGGGCGCTTGGTGCGGAGCTGAGCGATCATCTTGGCTACGAGAAGGGGGACCCGGCTGGCCGCGGCAGCGGCAATAGCCGTAACGGAACCAGCGCGAAGACAATCCTGACCGAGGACGGCGAGATCGACATAGCTGTGCCACGCGACCGGGCCGGCAGCTTTGAGCCGCTATTGATCGCCAAGGGCCAGACCCGTTTCGACGGCTTTGACGACAAAATCCTGAGCCTCTACGCGCGCGGCATGACGGTGCGTGAGATCCAGGGGCATTTATCTGAACTTTATGGGGCCGAAGTCTCGCCGGATTTGATCAGCCGGGTCGCCGATGGTCTGCCCGCCGGGCTGGTTGGGGTGGCGGACATCCCAGCCCATGCTGTCGCGCAGCAGCCACGGCGCCACCACATCGAGCTTGGTCAGGGTGCCGGTGTTGCGATCCTGGGTGAAGGTGACGCGCTGGATCTTCATCGGCATGTCCAGCATCGCCATCGGCGAATAGACGTGAACGTCATCGCCGGGCTGCCACAACGATCGGCCGTCGCGCAGCCAGCCGTACACTACGATGGTTGCGGTGACGTTGGTGCCGTTGTGCCAGATCGCTTCGTACTTGGCGCGGTTGCAGACTTCCGGCTGCGTCTTCACCGGCTGCTCGGCCGGCGTGATCAATTTGGAGAACATCGAGCCCGACATGCCGGTGACGCTGCATTTCAGCTCGCTGGCCGCGGTGCCGGAATTGTCGTCGCTGGCGGCGTGCTGGCCGATCACCTTGTGCTCGGTATAGACGTGCTCATGGCTGATCACGCATTGGCACGACTTGATGTTGATGCCCTCGATCAGCTCGCTGACGATGGTGCCGGTGTGCTCGCCGATCAAAAGGAAGCTGCCGTGCGCATCCGAGCCCATCACCACGCCGCGCGGGCGCGCGATGCGCTCGAGGAAATCCCAGACCAATTCGCCGGGATTGTTCTGCAATTTCGGGAATGGCGTCAGGTCCGGCGACCCGACTACCTTGATGCCGACGCCGTAGGGCGCGACCACTTCCTGCGCGACCTGGACCACGTTCTTGTCGTCGAAATTCCCGGTCTTGGTGTCGACGCTGGATTTCGCCGCGTTGGCGGTCAGGCTCTTGCCGATCAGCATCACGCCGTGCTGGGTGGCGTCATAGGCCACCTGACGCACTTCGATGAAACCGGTGATCGCGAGCTGGCCGGCGAGCAGGATGGTGCACTGATCATCCGGCTTGAACTGCAATTTCTGCCACAGCGGCACCCTGCCGCGCGCCGTCGTCACCTCGGTGTCGCGCTCGGCCGCGGTGAACTTGAAATGGCTGAAGGCTTCCGCCCAATCGCTCGAAACCTCGACGGTCTCCCAATCTTCGAAGATCAAGCCGGCGACCACCAGCTGCGCGACTTCCTGGGGTCGCGGCATGTGATCTCCTTAAGGTTCGCTCATTGCGACAGCGCCAAGCCCTCGGTCGGGCAGAACGCCGGATGCACGATCTTGTTTTCCTGCCGCACTTCATCGGCGCGCGAGGCGTCGTCATAGAGCCGATAGGACAGCATCAGCGATGGCAGCACCGCGGCGAACTGGTAGCGCAGCATGCGCGGCAACGGGCGCGCGGTCTCGACCAGATGATTGGTGATCGCCGCCTGCAGCCGGATCAACGCCTGATAGGTCATCGAATCCATATCGTCGGCCGCGATCTCCTCGGCCTCGGCGAAGGGCTGCGCCATCTCGTTCTTGATCAGCGCGACGCTCTGCCGGCTGACGAACTCCATCCGGGCGATGATCGCGGCCTCGGTGGCGAGGCAAAACCGCACACTGGCGTTCTTGACCAGGATGCCGCCCAACGTCGCGGTGGTCTCGGCATCAAGCTGGCGCCGCACGCTCTCGATCTGCTGCAGCGTGGACCCGGCGAGCCGGGCGTCGTCAAAGCAGGCATCGAGCGATGGCCCGATGTCGTCATGGATCAACAGCTTCAAGGCATTGGCGCGGGTGTCGCCGATCGTGGTGCGGGCCCCTGCGAGCCGGCGCGGCCCTTCGGCGGCACGGTCGCGATCAGGTTGGCCAGCATGCGGTCGACGATGCCGGCGGCTTCGATGGCGTCCTGCCGCTTCATGCGTTGACCCCGGCCGGCGGATTAGCCAGCACGCGCTGCGCCTGGTTGCGCAGGTTTTGGCTCTCATTGAGCAATTTGCCAGCGGTATCGATGGCTGGCGTCCAGGTCTGCGGATCGAGGCCTTGCTCTTGAAAGGTGATATCGAACACGCAATAGCCGCCGAGCTTTTCTTCCTCCGTAATCCGATAGCGCGGGCACACCACGATCTGGTCGCCCAAGGTCGGCAAGCGCAGCCGGCCCGGGCCTTCCTCCTCCAGCGCCGCGATCAAACGATTGCGCGCCAGCTGGTAGTCGCGGCGATACAGGATGTCGTTGGCGGCGTCGTCATAGGGATAGACCATGCAATAGGCGCGGATCGAAAACGTGCGCGCGACGCGGCCCATGTCCTCGGCGTAGGGCAATTCCTTTTTCGGAAACACGTGTTCGACGATGCTGCGGCCGCCTTCCCGGCTGTTGACCTCGCAATGGAAACGCGCGTTGCGGAATGACGCCGGCATATAGCGGTTGCGCCACGCCGTTGGCAGATCGAAGATCGTCGCCATCGATCATTCCTAGATGTTCATCGGTTCTTCGTTGGTCGCCGAGCGCTTGGCCGGCTCCATCTGGGTCTGCCGGTTGACCTCGACTTCCTTGAACAGTCCGCCGCCCTCGGCGCCGACTTTGGTGCCCTTCGGCGCGTTGACGTCGACGCTGATCTTGCCGGTGCCCTCGACCTTGGTGGCGTTGGCCTGTGCGCGATCGACTTGGGCGCGATCGGCGATGGCCTGCTGATTACGTGCCGCGAAGGCCGCGCTCGCACCGGTCGAAAATTCAACGCCGCGCCGCCGGCCTTCCCAATAGTTGTAAACCTCGCTCGATCCTGGCACCGCGACGCGACCGGGCAGATGGGTGCCGGGATCGCCCTCCATGCCTTGGTTGGTGCGGCCTTGGATCAGGTTGCTGCCACCGCCGACCGCCGCCACCTGTTTGTCGAATTCTCGCTGCTGCGCCGGGCTGATCGATTTGGCGCCCATGCCCGGCTTGTTCATCGCGTAGAAGCGGCTGTTCAGTTCATCCTTGAGGGTGTAGCCGGGCACTTTTTGCCGGATCATCGAGACCCGGTTGTACAGCGCCTCGACCGTGGCGGCGCCGCCGCCCTCATAGGCCTGCAGTTGCGACAGCTTGGCCTTGACTGCCGGATCGTTCAGCTCGGCCATCAACGGCGCGCGCTGCTCTTGCAGGTATCCGCCGCCACCCTTGCCCCCGGCTGGCGTATCGCCCGCGCGTTGGCCTCCGCCCGGGCCTGCGGTCTGACCGTTGTTGGCGACTTGGCTGCGATCCCAATCCGGACGGCGCGCTGTAATTTGCGAGGCTGAACGCCATTGCGTCGACACGCCGCCTTGTCCGGACGCGGTGCCGCCTTGGTTGCCGCCGAGCATTTCGTACTCCAGTTCACCGGTTCGCGGATTCTTTCGCGTTGAACCGGTAAGAAAACCGACATGGCCGCCGGTCTGGCCGGCGCTGCGGCCCCGCGCCAATATGCCGATGTCGCCCGGCTGCACGTTTCCCGGTTTGACCGCCGAGCCGTAATTTAGAAAACTCGTTGCAACCAGCGAGCCGGAGCCCTTCATGCCGGCCTTCGCAAGATTGGAATTGACGAATGCCGCGCACCACGCCGTGGTTGCCGGATTAACCTTGATGCCGTTCTCGCGGAAGAAACCGCTCAGTTTGGTCTGATCGCGGATTTCATCTTCGCCGAGATGTTGCCGCGCGAAGGCCAGCGCCTGCGCCGGACCGGCCTCGCCGTTGCCGGAGGCCTGATTGCCGGCGGGTGAAATGCCGCCGCCGACGTCGCTGCCATTGGGCGCGCCGCCGGCACCGCCACCCGGGAATGCAGCCGCGCCACCGCTCTCGCCGCCGCCGGCTCCGCTGGTGTAACCACCGCCACCGGCCCCGCCACCACCGCCGCCCCATGCACCGCCGCCGCCGCCGAACATCGGCGCGCCACCTTGGGTTCGCCCCAATCCGCCGCCCGGCGAATAGGCCGCCTGCTGCACCATGCCGGCGAAGCCGCCGCCACCGCCGCCGCCTTGGAACGACATCGGTTGATAGCCCGGCAACTGTTTTTTGATGGCTTCATCGATCTTGCCGGTCAGTTGCTCGGTCGCCTTGGTGTTGTCCTCAACCGGCTTGTTCGGCTTGTTGGTCCAGTAGTCGTTCCAGCGCTCCAGGTAGCTCTTGTCTTCCTCTTTCCTGCCCGGCTGTTGCGGCAACAGCTCCGGCTTGGTGGCCCCCTCAATGCTGCTCGGCGTGTTGTACCCGCGCTTGAACACATCGCTGTTGCCGATCCGGATGAAAAGCTGTTCAAGCGATTCGAAGCTGGAAAGGATCGCCGACGTCACCTTGTTGGCGTTCTCCAGCGCGGTGGTGAGCGGCCCGACCTTCAAGGTGTTGATAATGTCGCTTATGCGGCTCCACTTGCCTTCGAACAAATTCAGCTGCTTGTCGAATTCCGTGCCGAGCCGCAACCTGCGCTCCTCGGCGTCGTACCATTCCTTGGATTTCTCGGTGATCGTCGGCGACATCAAGAACGTGGCGGGCGCGCTCTTGACCGCGACGCAGGGCTACATCCGCAACATGTGCTGGCTGATGAACCCGCAGCAGGTTCTGTCCGCTGGGCTGACCCCGGCTCCGGGTGTGGGCACGTTCCCGTTCCAGGCCGAGGTTAGCCAAGGCAGGCTCGCGGGCTATGCCATCATCGACTCCGGCACGGTGCCGATGGGGACCATCATCGCGCTCGACGCGGCCGACTTCGTCACCGTGGGCGGCGAGGCTCCCCGCTTCGAGATCAGCGATCAGGCGACGCTGCACATGGAGGACACCAACCCGCAGCCGATCGTGGGTGGTGCCGATCCGGGCACGCCGGCCAACCCGGTGCGCTCGCTGTGGCAGACCGACAGCCTGGCGCTGCGGCTGATCCTGCCGGTCAACTGGACGCTGCGGCGTCCGGGCATGGTCGCGTGGGTGCAAGGCGTGACGTGGTGACCGCCATGGCTGACAGCGACAAGAAAGACCCGCCGCTCCCGGCGGGTCAGAATCTTGCGGAAGGGTCGAAGCCTACCCCGACGCAGGAAGAGAACGATCTCGCTGCGATGGGCGAGCACGTCATCGAGAAAGAGCCGGACGGCAGCCCGCTCGATCCCGGGGTGCCGTATCCGCCGGATTTGCCGAATCCGCCCGAGCCAAGCGTGCCGGTCATCGAGAGCATTTCCCCGACCACCGGCCCGCTTCCCGACGTCACCCTGCAGGTCGATGGCTCGTTCGGGCCTGATGCGGTGATCGTGTTCGACGGCGCGCCGCAGACAACCACGCTGGTCGCCTCGACCCGGCTGACGACTTCGATCGTCGGCTTTGCCGGTGCGGCTGGCAGCTACGGCGTGCTCGTGCGCGACGCGGCCGGTGACAGCAACGTCGTGCAGTTCACTTTCACCGAACCGGTGGAAGGCGCTGCCGCCGCTGGCCGGCGGCGGCGATAACCAGAGGAGATCAGGTCATGACTGATGCGAAAGAAGCGGCCAAGAGGGCCTACGACCGCGAGCATGAGCAAAGCGAAAAGACCCGCGCCGAGGGCAAGGAGAAACTGTCGAAAGGCAAGCCGACCCCGACGCAGGAGGAGAACGACCGCACCAAGATGGGCGAGTACATCCAGGAGCACGAGGAGGACGGCAGCGGACCCGATCCGCATGCGCCGAAGCCGGAGCAGAACAACCACAAGACCCGGCACATGGAAGCGGGACAACGCGACCGGAACTATCAGACCAGAACGAGCTGATGGGTGCTTGGGACCTCCTGTCGCGCATCGCAAGCCGGATCATCAAAAGGCGAAGGCGACTATCGTCCCGGTCCATGGCATTTGCCGGTCACTGGCGGCTGGCTGCCTGTCGGTGTCGGCGAAAACTGGAATTGGTGGCAGCTCGGGTACAGCCCGATCAGCCTGTCGCGGTCTGCGATGGTCGAGGCGTGCGTCTCGGCCTATTCGCAGACGGTCGCCATGTGCCCCGGCGACCATTGGCGGCTCAATGACGAGGGCGGGCGCGACCGGGTCAAGACCTCCGCGCTCGCCCGCATCCTGCGACATCCCAACGACTACCAGACGATCAGCGATTTTCTGCTGAACACGACGCGCTCGCTCTACACCGAGGGCAACGCCTATGCGCTGGCGCTCAGGAATGACCGTTACGAGATCGATGAACTGCACCTGATGAATCCGGCGCAGTCGCATCCGCGTCTCGCCTACAACGGCGAGATTTTCTATGCGCTCCACGGCAATGACGTCATCGCCAAGCGCCTGGGCGGAGAAGCCGGTCTCTTGGTGCCACAGCGCGACGTGCTCCACATCAGGCTGCACACCAATAGTCGCGCGCCGACGCCGCTGGTCGGCGAGTCCCCCATCGTTGCCGCCTATGAGGACGTCGGCGTCGGCGCCGCGATCTCGCGCCAGCAGGCGGCGTTCTATCTCAACGAGGCGCGCCCGAGCGCCGTGCTGTCGACCGATCTGGTGCTCGACAAGGATCAGGTCCAGGCGCTGCGCGACCGCTGGAACGATCAGGCCAAGAACCTGCATCAGGGCGGCACCCCGATCCTGACGGCGGGACTCAAAGTGCAGCCGTGGTCGGTCGGTGGTCGCGATGCTGCAACGGCGGAAATCCTCAAGCTCTCGAATGAGCACATCGCGCTGGCGTTTCGCGTGCCGCTGCAAATCCTCGGCATTGGCGGCACCAACTACGCCTCCACCGAGCTTTTGATGCAGAGCTGGATCGCCATGGGGTTGGGCTTTGCGCTCAACCACATCGAGGAAGCATTCGGGCTGCTGTTCGGCCTCAAGGGCCAGCCCGACGAATACGTCGAATTCGATACCGCCGCGCTGTTGCGCTCGGCGCTCAAGGACCGGATCGAGGCGCTCGCGCGTGGCGTCCAGGGCGGCATCTATGCGCCCAACGAGGCCCGCGCGCAGGAAGGCCTCGACGCCGTCGACTTCGGCGATGAGCCGCGGGTGCAGCAGCAGGTCGTTCCGCTGTCCGCCGCTGGCGCCATCCCGGCCGCGCCGGGACCGCAGGCGCCGCCATCCGCTCCGCCAGCACCAGCTGCGCCGCGCGATCGAGCTGCACGCGTGCGCGCTGCTGCTCGTGCACAACCATCCGTCGGGTGACCCGTCGCCGTCGGGCGCCGATATCGCCATGACGAAACAGATCGTCGAGACGGCCAAGCCGCTCGGCATCGCCGTGCACGATCACATCGTGATCGGCCGCGACGGTCACGCCAGCCTGCGCCAGCTCAACTTGATGGCCTAACCGGAGGACCGACCATGTCCCGTTTGATCTGCCGCGACCCGTTCGCCCGCACCGAGCTGCACCGCGACAACGCCGGAGCCGGCGAATGCCAATGGTGCGGCACCACGCGCCAGCTGTTCCGCTAGTTCACCGAAACCGACGGCGGCCGGCGCCTCGACCATCCCGGCCGGTTCTGCAGCAAGAGCTGCTTTTGTGCCTTTCACGAATGAGCACGCGCAACATCGTCACCCATGCCCGGCAGCGAAAGCTTACCGGGCTTGAGGCGTCAGAAGGGGCCGCGATCCTGCGGCCTCGGCTCAAGGGCAAATGGATACCCGGAGACAAGATGACCTACATCACCGAAACCGAAGAACACGGCCGCAAGCGCTGCAGCATCGATCTGCCGCGCTTTGCCGCCGACATCGCCAAAGCGCTGGGCGGCAAGCTGCTGCCTGCTGGCGACTATCCGAACGAACAGCAGCAGATCCTGGTCGGGACCGACCGGCTGGACCTGCACGCCAACACCCACACGCGCCGGGTCAAGGCCTACGCCAACGCGCCCGAGATCGCGTGGGGCGACTGGTCGACCTATGACAAGGCCCAGGCGACCGAAAGCGCCTCGATCAATCCGGACGGCCGCAGCCTCGCTGCGATTGCGAACGACCTCAAAAAGCGGGTCCTTGATGCAAATCAAGCGCCGCTCGCGGCACGGCGCGCCTATGCCAAGGCGCAGCGCGAGAACCGCGCAAGCATCGTCAAGAATGCCGACGCCCTGAAGGAAGCGCATCCGACGCTGGACATTCGCGTGAACGAACGTGAGCAGACGGCGCAAATCTATTCCGGCGCTTCCGGCCACTACATCGCGGCGCGCATGAGCCATTCCGGCGAGGTATCGATCGATCGCCTTGGCAGCGTGTCGGCGGAAACCTTCGGCCGGATATTGGCCGTCCTCGACGCCGTCAAGCGAGGCTGATCATGCGAGAGCAAATCATCATCAGATCGAACGGCACGAATCCGCAGCACTCACAACCCGAAGGGAAAATTGAAATGACCACCAAGAAGACGACCACGCCGAAGCGAGCATGGACGCTTGCGCGCCTGACCAAGCTTTACAAAAACCTAGTTCAAGAATTCGGCCCGCGCGCCGTCTGGACGCACCAGACCAAGCCCGGTCGCGGTCTCGACGCCTACTATGCCGAATTCTGCGAGAACTTCGGCGCGGAGATCGGCGCGAGCAAGGACGCGGTGCAACTGCAAATCTCATTCACCGAATTGTTTGCGTCGCGCACCTGGGCACCACGGCAGACCCACTATGCCGTCATCAACTTGGCCGCCGCATGGGAGGCGGGATTCATCAAGACGACCGATTTTCCCGCCATGACGGTGCAGCGGTCCGTCACCAACTGGCCAGAACCGCATTCCATCTCGAACCCGAACGTTGGGCGGAGCTGCAGGCGGCGAGCACCGCTCGCATGGGCGAAGACCAATAACGGCTGATCGGAGAAAAACCAGATGACCGACAAAATCACCAAGATCAAAGAGCTGGTCGAGATGCGCGACCAGGGGCTGATCAGCCAAGACGAATTCGAGAAGCTGCGCGCCGAAGTGATCGCGATGCCGGCGATGGGCAGCACCGGCCAGCCCTTTAGCTTGCCGTCACAGCCGCAACGCTTTGAGACTGTATTTCGCAACCCTCAAACCGGCGCGGTTGTCAGGATCAACAAGGGGTCGGCGTTCTGGCTGACGTTCTTCTTCGGCTGCTTTTATCTGGCCTACAAAGAAGTCTGGTTGCACGCCGGCATCGCGTTGCTACTGGCGCTGCTCACCTCTGGCCTCATGTGGCCAGTCTATGCCTTCTTCGCCTATCGCATCATCGTCGATAGTTATCGGCGTAAGGGCTGGATCGAACTCGACACGCCGCCTGTGCCCTTCAATCCTTCCTATGGCGAACAGGTCGAAGCCATCCGGACCGCTATTGCGGAAGGCCGTGATCCCCGGCAACCGCCGCCGCCGAGGCAATGACGATGTGGAAACTGTTCGCCACCGTGCTTGCGCTCACCGATACCGGCTCGGTCTCGATCACATCGATCGCGACCGACTTCGCCAACCGCGAGGCCTGCAAGGCCGCGGCGCGCGATCTGTACCCGCCGATCATCGAGCGCGAGCTGCAGGGGCACCGGCTTTCGATCCGGGCCGCTGCCGAATGCCGGACGGACGGACCGCCACCGCCGCCGCCTCCGTTCCCCAATCCGTTCAGAGAATTCATGCGATGACCCTGACAATCTGCACTGCGCGTTACGAGCGCGAGCACGGCCAGAAACCGCAGGGGCGCGGTTACTGGCGTTTCCTGCTGATCTCCGCCGCCGTCACCGTGGCCGACCACTTCGTGAACTGCAACACCGAGACGGACTACCATCAGGCCTTGAAGCGGGCGACCGACGTCGCGGCCTTGCGCCGCCACGTCCATAGCATCGTGGTGCTGCCATGAACGACGAGATCGCGCGCCTGCGAGCGCGGATCGCCCGGCTGACCCAGCTGCTGGCGCAGCTCGACCAGCACACGCTGCTGACCAACCGCTTGCGAGAGCCGGATGGCGGCCACACCATCATCATCCATCACGATCAAAGGACGACACTGCAATGAAAGAGCCGATGACACGCCAACAAGCAATTGATCGGTTCAAACGCCTCGTCGATCAATACGGTGTCCGATGGACGGCATCGGTCCCGGCGGCGGCTCATATTGAACTGGCGGAAATCAACAAGGTGCTACGGAGGCTGACCGACGTCAGGCCGTGCTGGAGATACGAAGATGACGACGAAAATCCTTCTGGCAGCTATTGCGCTCGCCGCGCTAACCAGCGACGGCTCGGCGCAACAGCGCAGCTATTACGACTCCTCGGGGCGAAGTGTCGGGCGCTCGGCGACCGACAGCCAGGGCACGACGACGTTCTACGACGCCGCTGGCAGCGTTACCGGTCGCGCATCCAGGAGCGGCAACACGACGAGGATCTATGACTCGCGTGGTCGCACTGTCGGACGATCCACAGGCGGCGCGGCTCGCTGAAATGGGAGCCAGCTGATGTGCGCTTTGACCGCCAGGGCGTTGCGCCCTATCCTTGTCGAGCCAATGCAAGACGAAGGATTCGACATGACCAACGAGCCCGCGATGACCCCTGAGCGCTTCCGTGAAGCGCTCGATCTGCTGCAGACCAGCCAGAACGGTTTCGCGCGTTTCCTCAATGTCGACCCGCGCACCATCCGCCGCTACGCCTCTGGCGAGCTGCCGGAGCCGACCAATATCGCCATCCTGATCGAACTCATGATCCAGTTCGACGTCACCCCGGAGCGGGCCTACCGGCTCGCCGGACTCAAACCATTGGACCCTGAACCATGAACGCTCCCGTCACCATCAACCCCGACGGCGTTTCGGTCGCAGGCTGCAGCATCATCTATGCCCCGCGCGGACAGGCGGGCGAATATTCACCGCTCGCCACCAATCCGTATCGCGGCTGCGGCCACGGCTGCGCCTATTGCTACGTGCCCGACGTCCTCAAGATGACCCGGAAGGAATTCGACGAGGGCGCCAACCCGCGTCCGGGTTTCCTCGACAAGCTGCGGAAGGACGCGGCGAAATACAAGGCCGCGCGCCTGACCGGGCAGGTCATGCTGTCGTTCACCACCGACCCGTATCACCCAGGCGACAACACGCTGACGCGCTCGACGCTCCAGGCCCTGATCGAGCACGGCCTCGGCATCTGCACCTTGACCAAGGGCGGCACGCGAAGCCTGCGCGACCTCGACCTGTTCCGGGCCAAGCGCGACGCCTTCGCCTCGACCTTGACCAGCCTCGACGACCGGTTCTCGAAAAAATGGGAGCGCAACGCCGCGCCGCCGGAGGATCGTCTCGCCGCGCTCAAGCGGTTTCACGCTGCGGGCATCTTCACCTGGGCTAGCCTGGAGCCGACCCTGGACGTCGAATCCTCGCTCGCCATCGTCAAGAAGACGCACCGTTTTGTCGACCTGTTCAAGGTCGGCCGCGTCAACTACCTGCCGATGACCAAGACCACCGACTGGCAAGACTACACGCTGCGCATGATCGAGCTGTTGAACAAGCTCGGCGCCGCGCATTACATCAAGAAAGACCTGCAGAAATTTCTTCCCGACGGCTATCCGAACCCGCCGCGGGTGCCGCAGCACCACTGACGCCGGTCAGCACCAAGCCGATGTAAAGCACCTGCGCCGCCGATTTGCCCGCTGCCTGCCAGCGGCGGTCGACGGTGCAGCCAATGCGCTGCGCAAAGCCTGCAATCGCGCGCTCGATGATCTCGTCCCGCCAGCGTGCCATCCCGACAGCCGTCCCGTTAGCCCCGCCGCAGCTCCGAGCGCCTTCGGCAGTCCGCCTTGCTTCAGATTGATCATGCTGCCTTCGGTCAGCACCACGCCGAGGCGCTCGCCTGCAGCAACCTTGCGCCGCGCCGCGACGATCAGCATCTGCTCCCAGGGCGAGCCGAACGCGTCGAAGTCGAAGATCGAGAACGGCGCCAGATCGATCGCGCGCAGCACCCGCCGGTTGTCGGCGACATAGGCGCAGCGCTCATCGCGAAACCATTTCTGATCGCAGCCGACATAGCCGGCGGCTTGGCGCCAGACCTCGCGATACATCTCGCCCGAGCCCGCGAACGCATCGAAGACCTCGACGTCGCGGCCGACGGCCTCAAGCACGTTGCGCCTGATCAGGACCTTGGCCGGCTTGCCATGGCGATGGTTCGTCACCTTGGCGACGTTCTGCAAGCCAGCGGACCAGCGCGGCATTACGGCTCCAGCCCGATGGTGCCAAGCTCGACCTCGACGGCGGGCATGTCGGCCATCATTTTCGTCAGCCGCTGCAGCGCCGCGGCCTGATCCTGGAGCGGGCCGCGCACGGAGATCCAGAACCGGTCGTGAATCTCACCGGTCAGAATCTCGGCAACCAGTGGGGCGGCTTCTTCAACCAGAAGGCCCTGCAGCTCGTCGGGACTGAAACCCAGATCGTCGATCATCTCGCCGGCTGACCGCAGCGTCTCGATCTCGGCGCGCAGCATCGCCTCATCCCATTTCGAATTGAGCGCGATGCGATTGTCCGCCAGCGCCAGCGCGCGGCACTGCGCTTCGGAAAGGCCCGCCAGCTCGATGACCGGCGCCTCCAGCAGGCCAAGCTTGCGCGCGGCCAGGTACCTGCCTTCGCCCGCGATGATGGTGCTGTCCTTATCGACCAGCAGCGGGTTGAGGAATCCGAAGCGGCTGATCGAGCGCGCGATCTCGGCGATCTGATCGTCGCTGTGCAGCCGCGCGTTACGCGGATTGAGCCTGAGCGCTCCGAGCGGCCGATACTCGATCTTGATGCGGTTGTGCTCGGTCATGGCTCCGGCCAAAAAAGAACCGACCTCTTACGAGATCGGTTCGAAGTCAGGTGTAACCACGACCAATGCCCAAGCCAAAAGCCGGGAGGCTCGAAAGGCTTACGGGCAAGCGTCACGGTGATTTCAACGATGGAAGCGCGGCATCGGTCAATCGGAGATTTTGCGAGAGCCAGTCGGTCCAGTCGAGCTTTGGATTTCGCTCGCGTTCACGCTTGAAGCGCGACGTCAGCTCTCGGCGCGCAACATCAGGCAGCGTCCGGTACTGGCTCACGATCTTTTGTCTGTTTTCGCGGAGAAGCCGCCGGGCAAGGCTACGGTTTGACACCGCCACACCGTTTGCCGATCTGGGGCGGGCGATCCCTCGCGTGGCATCGTCGGCGAGGATCGCGCTCGCAAGACGTTCAAGCTTTTGCTGGCGTTTCGTCATCGGCGCGCACCTCACCCCGCAGGGGCGCGGGCGAAGAGGACCCCTGTTTGTCAAGCTTGTCAACGTCATTCCTGTTGGAGGCGTTCGGAAGCCGCGGAAACACACGGCGCTCCAAATCTGTCCGCGTGCTGTTTACACCTTGCAAAATCAATTGCTTGATCGCCTCGTTTCGCAGCCGCGCCCGCGCGGCATGATAGCTCATGCTGATGCCGGTGCCCTTCGCCCGGAGCCGCCATTGGCGGTAAGCGGCATTGAACCACGCTAGTTCACCGCGCCCATTCGCGTCGCTGATTCGACGCTCAATCTCGGCGATGGCATCCCGAACGCGCGCTATCGCCGCGTTGTGGCCCGTCAGGCTGATGCCACGCTCGACGGCAGCCTTGACGATCAGCCGCGCCGCATCTTCGCCGCGCACGAGCAGGCGGACCTTATCGACATGCGGCAACACGCGGTTGACCTCGCTTGCCAGCGCCTGGGCGCGCGCTCGATCGCGAACCCAATAGGCGCAGCTGATGTCCCAATCCGGCCATTTGCGCTGCAGCGCCGTCAGGCTCTTGCCGAGATCGCGCGTCACCGCGACGACGCACGGCTCGCCCCTCGGCGCTGTCGCGATGTAGACCGCCACCACGCCGAAGGCGATGAAATAGCCGCGCTCGGCGCCGCGCGGGAGATCGAACTCAATGACCATTGAGGCGAGCCTGCAAATCGAGATCGCACCGCGCGGTATCGAGCGCCTCGATGAACCAATCGTAAACCTCATCGGGCGCGCCGTTGAGCGGCAGAGCGGCACAGATCGCGAGCGCGTTCAACACGGTGAAACTGTTGATCGGATCGGGGCCGCGCTTGTCCTGCGCGTCCTGGAGATAATCGCGAATGATCGGAGCCAGCTGCCGCAACAGGCCGTTGAATTCCTCCCTGTCGATTTCGGCTTCCCTCATCGTTTGCCTCCGCCTGCCCATGCGGCGGATCGGCTCGGCGACCATCCGCCCCGGCCGTCGCGATAGAGCCGCGTCGTGGTGTGCGCGTTGCAATCGACCAGATCGAAATAGGCAATGTCGGTGCGATCGTGAAACACCATCAGCTCGATTTCCTTGCTGACGTCGCCCCGGTGCCACGTCTCCAGCGCCAGCTCGCCGTGATTCTTCGCCTCCGCGGGGCGGTTGGCGTAATAGGCCCGTATCCGCCAATCCTCTGCCATCAGAACACCGGCACGAATGCGGTGCCCAGACCGCGCGCGATGACCTCGCATCCCTTGTCGTGACGATCGCGCCAGGTGTCGGCGTAGCCGCATTGCGCCGCGACCCATCCGGCGTCGCGCTCCAGCGAATGCGCCAACGCGACCATGTTGACCGCGCGCATCAGCCAGTCCGCCTGACCGAGGAAGCGCGCGGGCCAATAGACCGCCGCCTCCATCCGCGTGACGTCGCTGTAGCTCGGCAACAGCCGGGCGCGGTTCTGCATGCGCTGCGTCTTCTCCAGCTCGCCTTGCTCGTGCTGTGCGAGAAGATCCTCGAATTCGTAGGCGTAGGAAGGCCAGGCGCCGCAGTAGCCCTGGACCGCGCGCATCGGCAGCATGCGCAGCGTTCGCATCGCTTCCGACAGCCGCTTGCCGACATGCGGTCCGCTCCAGACCGACGGCGCGATGTCCTCCATCTCGATGTCCTCCAGCGGGTTGAACTTGAGATCGTCGTGCCTGATCAGGCTGAGCATTGCTTATCTCCCCCGATCTGCCGCCGCATATCGACGACCAGCTTATCCAATCCATCAAGCGCAGCTTCACGGTTAGGTGCGAGCGTCCGGATAGCCGTGACGATCATGGTGGCGCAGCACGCCGTTAGGCTGAACAGTTTTTCCTCGGTGCTGAACTGATTGAGGCCCTCAATCCGGTGCGGCGGTCCAAGCGGCATATCGAGCAAAAGCGCCATCAGCATTGCGCGTTCGTGGTCAATGGCGGCTTGTTCATCGCAATTCACTGTCGTCCTCCATGGTCGCGGCTGTATGGGTCGATTTCCGTTTCTGCTTCAGCTCGCACACACCAAAACGCCCAACACCGATATCGTAGTCGAGGGCAAACTTGGTGGCATATCCGAGTTCGTCAAACCGCGCCTTTTTGTGATGCAGTTCGACGTAGGTCTCGCGCTCGCCCTTGTCGTTGAACAAGCGTGGGCGATGCACGACGAATCTCTGGTCGACCATGTTGTCCCAATGCTTTGAACCAGCGATGTGCTCAAGCTCCGGCGGCTCGCTGCGTCGCATGGTTTCCATCTTGGCAGGGTGCGCCAGGATTTGGACGTGGACATTGAAGTCGGTCGCGAAGTTGTAAAGCTCGCGCAGGCACCGGCCGATGTAATCGGTCTCGCTCTCGCGCGGCTCGCGGCTTGCCTCAAGCCGATTCCAAGGATCGACCTGGAGGATGTTGGCCTTGTACCGAACGACGGCGGTCTCCGCCTGTTGAAGCAACCATGCCAGCGTCGGTCGCCGTTCCGGATGAATCAGAAACAGGTAGTGATCATTGATCCATCGGTCGGCCGCCGCGATATCCGGTCCGGTCAAGATCGACTCCAGTTTCCGCGAATGCAACGTCCGCAGCTGGCGGCGGATGTGCGGCTTGGCCCGCGTCTCGAAACTCGCAACGCATGCCAAAAGACCATAGGCCTGGACGATGTTGTACCAGATTTGACCGAACAGCAGCGTCTTGCCCATACCGGGATGACCGGTCGTCACCGAGAGCGTTCCGGCGGCGAACATGCACTTGCGGCCCCAGTTGAACCCCGGGTCCCACGTCGTCATCGGCGCAGGCTCCGGAATTTCGGCCATCCGAAACAGACCCTCGGCTGGCCACGGCGTCGAGCCGTCGACGACAAGGTCATGCACCGCCTTGGCGCCATCGGTCCGCAGATGATCGTTTGCGTCTTTCGAACCTTCAGGCCAGTCGATGAAATAGAACTTCGCGGTGCCGAACAATTGCGCCATGGTCGAGCGCAATTCGAGGCCGGCCTTGTCCTGGTCGCCGCACCAGATGAAACGCTTGGCGCGATTCAAACCGGCCGCGAGCGCATCCCGAACATACTGCTGATCTCCGCTCGCCGACGGAGCGCCGAGAACCTGATCGGCTGCGATGCTGCACTCGACCAACGCGCAAACGTCCAGCTCGCCCTCAACGATGTAAACGTCGGTGAGGGGACCATCGAGCACAGCTGCCAGATTCCAGAACGTCGGGCTGGTGCCCTGCTTCTGCGTGAACGCCTTGGCTGGATAGGAACGCGCCTTCCAGCCGTCGGGATAGCGGAAGAACAGCGCCTCCGATTTGGATTGTAGGTCAGGGAAGAATGCCGTTCCGGATGCGACGGGCAGCTTCGCCAAAGTCTCTTGGCTTATCTTGCGCACGGCCCTGGCCCATTCGACGGCGCTGGGTGCCAGCGTCCGATGCGAACCCGTGAAATCCACAGTGGTGACAGTTGAAGATGATCCCATGACTGTCGTCCGCTCGCTTTACCGATAGACATTTCTGCGACTGGTGGTGCTTCCGTTTGTGGCTACAAACCGGGCATCGAAAGACGCCCGGTCTAGTGGCGTTGGTCCGAGCTAGGATCTGGAAATTCGTCTGCGGGCTGTTCTCCATTTGCTCTTGCCTCCCTTCGCAATCGCGCTCGTTCGTAGGCCGCATCGCTTCTCGCTTTCATCCTGGCGCGCTCATCGTGCGCGTCGAGGATCGCTTGAGTGGCGTATTTGTAACCGGGCGCCGGCGATGATCCGGCCGGCGGCTTTGTGCTCGACTTGAGCGCGTTTTCGGAATTCTTGCGCCGCAGCCAGCGCAGCAGCGTTTCCTTACGGGAGGCTTCCTTGGTGTCGAGCAGCCATGACCGGCACGCGTGACGCACCAGGCCGCGAACGTTTTTGATGAAGGGCAGCTCGGCATCGAGGGCGGCGAATTCCTCGGCGTCGATCAGGACCGATCCGTCGTCGGACAGAAAGTCGAAGTTCCCGAGAACGCGGCGCTCACCAGAGTCGGATTGCGATCCTGCTGATGATTCAGAATCTTTCTTACTACCATCATTAAAAGAAGAATCTTCTCTTATATGGTTTTGGTTTTGGTTGGATATGCGAACAGGCGGATCGAGCAAATGCTCGGGTGATGCGCCCGCATCTGCCGCATTGTTATTTTCCAATGAGTTAGCATCAGAGTGTGAGAACGCATTCGTTCTCGCTGAGAGAACACTTTTTCTTCTCGCTGAGCGAGAAACACTGGCGGGGTTGGAACCCCACCGGGACTGCGCGGCGTCAGCCGCTTTTTGTTGCCGTTTGTGCACTTGCTCCCGAACCTCATCGAGCCTTTTCTGCCGCCATCGACCATCTGAGAGTGTCCAAAACGCCATGACCCGCGGCCTTATGCGGGGCCAGTTATTCGGCGAGACGCGCGCAAACCGGGCTAGCTCGCTATCATCGTCGGGCAGGTCGTTATGCGGTCGCCGCCATGCCGTCATGAGCAGCAGCAGATAGGCTCCGGTTTCAGCGGCGCTGAGGTGCATCGTGTCCGAGAGGAAGGCATCGGTCCAAAGCGGCAGCGCGGGAAATTCGGCCATTACGCAATCCTCCGGCGAAAGAGCGGCGACGTTTGTACGGCGAGCCTCGGCTCAAGCAGCGATGCCTGGTAATGCCAGAGCGCGAGCGCATCAGCGGCGTTGTCATCGGCCGGTGCCCAACCGAGCCGATGACATGCATCGATGGTAAGGACCTTCGCCTCTTTGCGTTTGATCCGGTTGGTGCCGAGGAAATGCGCCCGCACGTCGGAGACGCGCGCCTCGCGCACATCGTAGCCACGCCCATAGGTTGCTTCCTCGACGACGACGCAAAGCCCGATCAGCACGCGGATCATGTCGGCGCTGGTGCGGCCTGACATGTGCTGCGGCGTCATCGGCGCTTCGAACACGATCAGCTTGACGTCGGATTCGGTCGCGAGGAAATCGTTCAGCCACTGCCTGCAGCCGGAGAACACAGCGCCCATGCTGGCGCCTTCGCGGGCAAAGCGCACCGAGCCAGAGCGCGGCGTCAAATCGGAGGGATAGCCGCAGGCCCAGCCGGAACGGCTGGCGAGATCGAGCGCGAGGATGCGCGGCGAATAGGTCATTGGACTTCCGCCCTATCGAAGAAGGCGGGTTCCAGTGGCGGCGTGATCGGATTTTGTGTTGACCATCTGAACCACTTACAAACCCAGCCAACGAGTCCGGCCTCGCTGACGTTGACGTTCACATCGCCGCGCTGCGCCTCAAATTCTTTCCAGACTTGGACTTTGTGAATCGGAAAGCTGTTCGGCACCCCCCACAAGTAGACGACGCAAAAACCAACCTTCACCAACGAGCTATGGCTTCTCAATTGCCCGCTCGTCATTTCCCGGTCGGGCACCGTCGTCTCGAACAGGAGATGATGGCCGTACCTCTCGACGTAGCCGTGCTTTTGGACGATGCCCTCGTCATCCAGCAGACCATCAAGGTCGGCAACCCGGATGGCCGTGCCGTTGAAGCACGGTTTCAAAAAATCCCAATCCCAAAGGGCCGCACAGTATTTCACCGGGTCTCGGATCATGCGGCTGCTCCCTCGTCAGCCTCATTCCCCCAAGCGCTCCAACCCGGTCGTGCAACGCCCCGCCGATTCAGTTCGATCTTGGGAACGGTCGGGAAATACTACTCGATCATCTCAAGAAAGATTTCGGGCTTTGCGGAATGTTCACCGCCACGGGGCGCGTCGATCACAGAGTCCCACTGCGTGCCGAGCGCGGGGCATGGCGGACTACCCTTTGTCCCGATCAGAAGCACTTCGTGAACGCTTCGATTCCAGTATCCAAGGCCCAGGGTTGGTTTGCGCCAGATGTAGTGCGAAGCGTATTCAAAACCCCAAGCTCGCAAGACCTCGATTGCAACATCGAGGTGCTGATTGGTGGACCAGAGAAACAGCACACAGTCATCCGCGGCAATGTCCCCGACCGGGCGCTGCTTGATGTTCTCAATGTCGCTGGTCGTGTAGACGCGGGATGCGTGACGATTCATCCCGGTCTGTTCTGAGTACACTTCGTCGTGCCATTCCGGGTCGGCGAGGATGACGCCAAATTTGGCGTCCGGGAGCGCGGCGATCTTTGCACCAAGCCGTTGCTCCTTATCCGCGCGCCTCGCCTGCGTCGTGGCAATGTCGGTGGTGCGCCGGTCTACAATCTTTGCAGCTTGCGCGCCGCTGATTTCGGGGGGTGCCGGATTTCCGGCAGCTATCTTCTCGGAGGCTTTGGTTTCCTTGGAGTTTTTTTTCGCGACTGCCGGTTTTCCGGCAACGTCCTCATCAATCGTGGACGGATTCACCCCGAGCATCTTCGCAATGCTGCGGTTCGACGTGTCCGGTTGCAGCGCCTTGATCTTCGCCACCATCTTCTTGCGCTCGGCCGCGGCGGCGGTGAGCGTGTCGAGTTTAATGCTGGCGATGAATTTGCTGACATTATCGAAGCCATCACCGATCAGTTTCCAGCGGTCAGCTTCAAGCAATGACTCCAGTTCCTGAAACGCACGTTCCAGCGTGTAACCGGCAACATGGATGCCGGTGGTCAGACGGCCGAAGGCTTGGTTGGCTTGGGCGGTGTCATCCATGGCCGCCCCCATTACTGATACGTCGCGGGGCGGCTTTCAGCGGCGGCGGCCGATGCGGCGCGCCAGAGCGGCAGGTCCTTGACGCCCTCGGCGACCGCGAGCATAGCCAGCACTTGCTGCTGGTCGGCCTCCAGTTCCTCGTAAATCTCGCGGTTCTTCTGCTCGTTGTCGCGGATCTTCACCAGCGAGCGCAATTCCTTGGTCGGAACGCCGCGCGCCTTGGCTTCCTTGTAAACGTTGCTGATCGACTCGCGGATGTTGCGGCACCGCGCCATCGACGAGCCGCGCTCGGAAAGCAAATCGGATTTGTAGCCGTCAATCTTCGCCAGGATTTCCTGCACGAGCTGCGGATCGAAGTCGTTCGCGACTGCTGCTGCCTTGGCCATCGTCTATCCCTGTTGTGATTTGCTGGGCCTCGGCGAGCTTGGGATGTGCTGCGCGGGCCTCGCGTGTTGGCATCAGGGACTCCGGCTATGGTTGAAGTAGGCGAGATAGTGCGCTTGGCACCACGACGCGCCCTTGAGGTGCCGCGCGCCGCAGCGCATGCGAAGACCGTCCGCGCCGCGCTGATCGAGCACGGCGTGACAATGGAAGTCGCGCGCCTTAAGGTAGGAGACCGGCCGCGCCGGTTCGGTCCGGCTCGACAGCGCCTTTGTCCTGGTTTGAAACGCCGTTCGCGCCTTCATGGTGACCGGCCATCCATTCGCGCGTTGCAGCTTCATGCGAACGACCTTGCCGATGACCGCATTGCGAGATCGATGCATCGCCGCAGCGATCACAGACGCCGAATTGCCTGCGCCCCACATCCTTTGCAGGACCGAGACGGCCTCAGAATCCCATGTCGATGTGGCTGGATTGACCATCTGGTGTCATCGTCATGAGCACGATCGATGGTCGTTTTAATTGTCACCAAACGCGACGCGTGTCCATGTTTACACTTGTTCGCCGTTGTTCGATGTCCAGAGAGTTTGTAGCTGCGACGGTTTGACTGCCTCATAAAATATGCAGGCGAACACGCATTAATCCCAGAGGTTGCATCGTGTCCGGAAACTTCATGCGCTGACGTTCGAGCCTGTTGACAACTTGGTTTCGTGAGCGTGGAATCGCAGCACGATTTAGGGCGGTGAGAGCACCAACAGACACGCCCAGCTAACCACGACGGCGTTACTGTTCGCGACCTTTAGCGGGCGGCCCGTATCGGTTCCTCAGACTGGACTTCATTCGCCTTGTCCTCGGCGCGAGGGCGAGGAACGCCCGACGATTGCGCGGGAGGATGGGACATGCAGTCGATTCCTTATGGGAAAACGATAACCGAGCCCGGGATTTATCGCGGCATCCCGCTGACCGACTACCATCGGTTTGACCTCTGCTCGGAGGTCAGCGTGTCCTCGACGATGCTGCGCGGCATCATCGGGGAATCGCCGCGCCACGCCTGGGAAAAATCCAGGCTCAATCCGGATCACGTCGACGATGAAGAGCAGAGCGAGGCGATGGCGCTCGGCCGCTTCCTGCATGCCGCCGTCGCAGCCGAGCCGTTCGAAAGCGATTGCGTCTTCCGTCCCGCGACGATTGCCGGACACCCGTACAACGGGAACCGGAAGGAATGGCGGGAGTGGAAGGCCGAGCAGATTCGGAATCGCAAAACGATCATCACGCCGGAGATGGCGTCGCATGCGAAGGGCATGATTGTCGCCCTGGGCAGCTTCCCGCTGGTCCAGGCCGGGATGCTCGGTGGCGCCCCCGAACGTTCGCTGATCTGGAAGGACGATCGCGGATTCTGGAAGAAGGCGCGGCCCGACGAGATTCCCAACGCCAGCGGCGACTATGCCGAGATCAAGACGACGCACCCGCCAGTGCTATACCGCAACCTGCAGCGGACGATGGCCGATCGCGGCTACTACCAGCAGGCGGCCATGGTGATCGAAGGCGCCCGCGCGCTCGGCCTTCCGGTGCAATCGTTCACGGTGCTGTTTGTCGAGAACCGGCCGCCCTATTGCGTGCGCGCCTGCACCTTGAAGGACGAGGACATCGCGCGCGGCGATCAGCTCAATCAGCTCGCCTACAGCATGTTCTGGCAGTGCTACCAGGGCGGCGTGTGGCCGGGACCGGGCGACGATCGTGCCGACGCTGAATACATCGACGCGCCCGACTGGTGGCGCAAATCGGTCGATGACCGGGTCAAATTCTCCCTGCGTGAGGCTGCCTGATGAGCGATCAATCCTTTCCCGGCGACCGTCCCATGGAATCCGACCGTCCGCATCCGGAGCGCGTGACGCGCCGCGACCTGGCGGAAGGCAACGCCGAAAAGGTCGTCAACGAGCGCACCGAACAGGTTCTGTTGTTCAAAGGCGGCGGCGGCGTCGACGTCGCCAACCTGCGCGACATGATCGATGAGGCCAAGCTGTTGTCGACCGCTGGCCCGATGATTCCGCCGTGGCTGCAGGGCAATGTCGGTGGCATGTTCGGCGTCTGCATGAAGGCGCACGAGCTGGGCATCTCGGCGCTGACGCTGGCGGGCTGGACCTACATCGTCGAGAACAAGGGCGAGAAGCGCGTCGCCTACGAATCCCAGTTCTTCCATGCCATCATCGAGCAGCGCGCGCCGATCACCACGCGGCTGAACGTCGAATATGAGGGCGAAGGCGACGACCGCCGCTGCAGGGTCTATGCGACCTTCAAGGGCGAGAGGGAGCCGCGCTATTTCCCGCCGCGCAGCGCCGACCCTGGCCAGTTCACGCTGGGCAAGCTGCGGCCGGCGCGCAACGAATACGGCAAGGTCAAGGGGTCGCCGCTCTGGGACCTGAAACCGGATTTGCAGCTGTTTTACAACATGTCGCGCGACTGGGCGCGCATGTATTGCCCCGACATCATCGGCGGCATGTACGGCCGCGATGAGATGGAAGACGCCGGATTCGTCGTCGCCAGCGAGACCGCGAAGGACATCTCGCCGCGCCTCGCCGAACGGCTGCGCGGCAATGCACCCGCCATCGGTCAGGCCGCAGTCGCCACGCTCGACGCCTACGCCAATGAGCATGCTGCGAAATCACAGAAGAAGGTGCCATCCGACGCAGGGTCGGATGAGGCCTGAAAGACGGGGAGGATACTATGGAAGTGATGGCACTGCACGGACGCTTGTTCACCACCAATTACGATTCCCTTTCCCTTGCTCTCGATTGGATCGCGGCGGCGCGGATGCCGTCGCTGACGGGCCATCCGCAGACGGAGCGACCCGCGGAATTCGCGGCCGTCGAGATCAATCTCCTGATCATGGCCGACCGGGCGTTCCGTCGCTATCGCGTTGCACGCCCCTGGAGCAACCAGATCCTCGACGCGATGGGTATCTGCGCCAAGTATTACGGCGTCACGCGGACCGTCCTGCTCAGTGATCGCTCCGACGTCGTCGAGATTCGCCAGAAGGTGATGGCGTTCGTCCGCGTCGTCACCGGCAAGAACTTTCACGAGATCGGCGAGAAGTTCGAGCGCAGCCACTCGGTCGTGATCCATGCCTGCAAGAAGTACGAGCACGCCATCCGGACGGCATTGACGCCGGTCGAGTAGCCGATGAGAAAACTGATGCGCGAGACGATCAAGCTTATTCGGGACTACGGCGGCTCCGACGTTCTTGTAACGCACGGCACCCGCCACACGCGCATCCATTTTACCAGCCGAGACGGCCGGCGTCTGATGCTGCTGATTCCGCAAGGCCATGCCACCAACCGGCGCTTTGTCGCGGGAATCCGTTCGCAGATTCGCCGCCGCATTGAATCGAGCGCTGCAGGAACCGGCGCCCCCGACGCCTGCAGCTCGATCCGAAAGCCCGCTGCTGCCTTAAAGCCCCCAGCCCCCAGGGCGGCAGCGGGCCGAGGATCACCTAAACGCGCCACAACAGGAGCAGACCACCCATGAACCTCGCCAACGAAATTTCAACGATGCAGACCGAGATCGAATCCCTGCGTTCGGAAAACGAGACCTTGAAGCACAACAAGGCAATTCTGGATTTCGAGAATGAGAGCCTGCGCCGTCAGCTCGCCAACGCGAACGCCGACCGCGACGCCATGATGCGCAGGGGTGAAGCGATCAAGAGCCTGCTCGATCAGACTGGCGCGGCTTTGATGCACGGCCTGCAGAAGTTTCACGACACCGAGCGCGAGCTTGACGAGCGCCGCTCGGTCGAAGGCTCCGAAGTCCAGTTCCTGCCGCGCAACGGCGGCAACGGTCAAGCCGCATCAACCGAGCATTGAGATGAAGAACGAGCGACCTAGCGACATCGAAATTGCGCAGGCGATCTGCTGCGGCGAGGTCTGCCGCACCGACACGATGCACTGTCATGCCGGTGATCACTTCAGCGAAGCCTATCGCGTGCGCAAGTTGCTGGCTCGCTTCACCCCTGGTCCGGTCCAGCCACCGGAGGCGGTGATGACGATCCCGCCGCGCGGCGAGGATAGGAGCGAGCGAACCGCGCCCCGCCGGAGGCGCCGGACCAAGAAAGGATGACGCCATGCCCTGCGCTCAAGAAGAACAGGACCGGATCGCGGTGAAATTCTCCCAGATCCTTGCCGACGCCGTCGCCGACTGCGCCTTTGTGCCGACCTCGCTCTGCGGCACGTGCCGGACGGTGCTCGCTATCAGCGCCTTGCTCACGGGCGCCGTCAAGATTCACCACGATGCTGGAATCGAAGACGATTTCTGCGATCTCGTGCAGCGGGTCCACGCCGCCTTTATCAAAGCAGAACGCAACTTGGATGCTTGACCATGGCTGATCGCAGCTATCTGGAACGTTTGTCGAAAGAGCTGGCCGAGGCGGGCAAGCTGATCGAGGCCGGTTGGATCGGCTACCGGATCGCGGTCGTGCCGCCGGACGCGCCGCTGGTCCAGCTTGAGGAATGCAAGCTCGCGTTTTTCGCTGGCGCCCAGCACCTATTCCGCAGCCTGATGACGGTTTTCGATCCGGGCGGCGAGGAGCCGACCGAGGCCGACATGCGCAAGATCGACCTGATCGACAAGGAGCTGCGCAGGTTCGCCGAGCAGTGGGAGTTGCAGTTTTCCAAAGCAAAGGGATCGGCATGACCTATCGCGTCATCAACCTTTCCACGGGTGAGATCGAGGCCGAACTGAGCGACTTCGGCATCGCCAAACGGCTTGCCGACAAGATCGCGAACGATGTCGGGCATCGCGAGGTGATCGGCGTGGTCGAGCTGGTGACGCGATACGAAACGCCGCTGGCGGATCAAGAGCATGGAGGATCGCAATGAAGATTCCGAAAGGCGCGGACGTCCAGTTGAAGACCAATGACGGCAACATCGAGCTGCATATCACGGCGGCGATCACCACGCGCTCGCAGGCCGCGGAGCTGATCGGTTGCATCCGGCAGGTATCGGGCGCGCTGGAGGCTGAGAAGCGCGGCCCGCGCAAGCCGAAAGTCGCGGCGGTGGCGTGATGGGAGAGCGCCGGATCTTGCCGCAACGTCGCCGCGCCGAAACATTCGAGATCGAATGGGGCGGCGTCGGTCGCCGCTTTGCAGTGACGCTCGGGTTCTATGACGACGGCGCCCTTGGCGAGGTCTTCATAACCGGCGGCAAATCCGGCGAGGCCGTCGAGGCCATCGCGCGCGACGCGGCGGTGGTGCTCTCGTTGGCGCTGCAGTACGGCGCCGAGATCGAGAACGTGGCGACCGCGATCACCCGCGACGGCGCCGAGACGCCATCCTCGATCCTGGGCGCCGTCGTCGACCAATTGCTGCCGGAGAAGAATCCGGGACAGGAGCCCGCGTCATGACGACGCCTTATGAGAACGCGACCAGCGGCGTCGCCGCTCGCGACGACATCATCAAGGTGTTGCGCCGGGTCGGCTGCGACAGCATCGGCTTCATGGATGATTTCGAAAAGCACGAGCTGTTGCTGGCGTTTCGTCATCGCGGTCGTCAGATGCAGTTGCGCGCCAGCGCCAGCGGCTGGGCCGCGCTGTATCTGAAAGAGCATCCGTACAGCTACCGGATTCGGGGTCGCACCGAGCGCGAGCACCGCGAGCGCGCGCTGGCGCAGGGACAGATCGCGATCAATTCGATCCTGCGCGACTGGGTCAAGGGCCAGATCATGGCGATTGAGACCGGCATCCTGTCGTTCGATGCCGTCTTTCTCCCGTTCATGCTGACCCATGACGGTCGCACCGTATCAGACCGCGTCAACCAGCTCGGATTGTTGGAGGCGCCTGCATGACGCTCGTCTGCCAGGAATGCGGGAAGAGCAAGCCGGCGAGCGGATTCTATCAGCAGCCTCGTCGGCTTCGCCCGATGCCGATCTGCAAGGATTTCTGATCCGCCGCAACATTGCCGACGGCGACTTGGCATTTTACTCCACGTGATGACCAAGGCACGTCCATTCAAAAGCTGGCGTCAGTGGAAGGCGATCGCTGGGCCGTCGAGGACGGCTTGGAAACGACCAAGAACGAGCTTGGTCTTGATCACAAGAAACCCGCTCCTGGCAGGCGGGCATCGCCATGTCTCACAGGGCATGCTTGCCTTCGCCACAATGACCGTCGTCCGTTCTCGTGCCCACACCGCACCAAAGAACGCGATCGCGGCCTCGGCCAAAGCATCGTTCTTGATCCGCTGGTCGAGTACGCATCCGGTGAAGCTTTCAATTACCCATAACTTTGACCACTCGGGCTGATCCGCTGATCGGCGAAATCTTGAATCGAAAGAATCACTTGTGATTCCTTGCTGAGCACCTGATTCGCGAGGGGGTGCTCTATGGGCCTGACATTAAGGGATCGATCGGCGAAAGGCTGTTTGCGGTCCTTGGAAGGTGAATGTTGGATTGATCGAGAGAGTAGTGGATGCGAGTTTAGGGACGCGCGGCTCGGCGACAGATTCCGCAAACTGCTCACGCAGATTGGAAGCGCCATGGGACAAAGCATTCCGCTCGTCTGCCAGGATTGGGCGAATACCAAGGCAGCCTACCGCTTCTTCTCTAATGAGCGGGTCAGCGAAGCAGACATTCTGGCCGGTCATTTCCAATCGACACGTGATCGGGCCGCCGCCGCGGAAGGTCTCGTTCTTGTGCTGCACGATACAACCGAGTTCAGCTATCAACGCGAGAAGTCAGAAGCGATCGGCATCACCAAGAGCATAAACAGTGGACGGGATAAGGCGGGGCGCCTCCGATCGCACACGGTTTGCGGCATCCTGATGCATTCGAGCCTCGCGGTGACAATCGAGGGGGTGCCGCTGGGGTTGGCGGCCGTTAAGTTCTGGACCCGGAAGAAATTCAAGGGGACGGCAGCACTTAAAAAGAAGATCAATCCGACCCGGATTCCCATCGAGAAAAAGGAAAGCGTCCGGTGGTTGGAAAATCTCAAGCAGTCTACGCAGCTGTTGGATCATCCGGGACGATGCATCCATATTGGTGATCGCGAGAGTGACATTTACGAGCTTTTCTGCGCAGCACAGGAGATCGGAACTCATTTCCTGATCAGGACCTGCGTCGACCGCTTGGCTGGAGACGGGGATCACACGATCGCCGACGAAATGGACGAGGTCGCCATCAAAGGGCTCCATCGCATCGAAGTCAGAGACAGCAACGGCGATCCCGACCAGGCCGTTCTTGAGATCAGGTATCGCAAAATTCGCGTCCTGCCGCCGATCGGAAAGCAGAAGCGCTATCCCGCTCTAACCCTGACGGTGATCCACGCCGAAGAGCGCGGGACGCCGAAAAACAGAAAGAAGATCGATTGGAAGCTGATCACCGACCTGCCCGTTGGTTCCCGCACCGACGCCATTGAGAAGCTCGAATGGTATGGTTTGAGATGGAAGATCGCGGTGTTCCATAAGATCCTCAAATCGGGCTGCAAAGCTGAGGAGTCGAAGCTCAGGACCGCCCAGCGTCTGACCAATCTGATCTCGCTCTTTTGCATCCTGAGTTGGCGGGTCTTCTGGATGACGATGCTCAACCGTTCCGCCCCAGACACGCCGCCAACCGTCGTGTTGACCGCGACTGAAATCGACGTGCTCGATCGCCTCGTCAACGACAAACCAAAAGCAAAAAAGAAAATGCTCTCGCACTATCTGATCAAGATCGCCCGGCTCGGCGGTTATCTCGCCCGCGCCAGCGATCCGCCGCCTGGCAATACCGTCATGTGGCGCGGGCTGTCACGCCTCACTGACATCGCGCTGGGCGCCATGGTCGGAGGAGAATTTGTGGGTAATTGAAAGCCGGTGAAGGCCTCACCGGACGGATACCAATTAGGCCGCCAGTAGATTGAGGTCTGGCTGTTCTACGGCCAAATCCCTAGCTTGCGTTGATAGGTGCACTGTTCCGGTTGCCCTCGAGACCGCCGCGGCTCGCGCGCATTCTCGATTTTCTAGCGCAATGCCCAAAGGTGGGCACGGCACCGAGAGCATGCCCGAGTGATTTCGTGCCCTCCTACGCAGCGTTGAAGCATGGGCCCCTTTTCAACTCTCTTCCGTTCCGAGATGCTCGTAGAAGGTCTCACGCGCCTTTCTCGGGAAGAAGACCTCGCGCAACCAAGTGCGCCCACGGCCATTGTCTCCTTCTCGCATGTGGGCAATCGCCGAGTTCCAATGGCGGGAATGTCTTCAGCTTTGGCTTGAAAGCGGTTTGGTTCGCCTCGCGTCAACGGACTTCTCCAGCTGCACTGGCCAAAAACGCCGCCTCACCTGAACCAGCAGCAATAGGCAACCAATGAGACTTATGACAGTAAGGGCCATCATCAAGAGGCAGGCGACGCAGCACAAGGCGGCTATGTCACACGCCGATCGCAACCAGCACGGCACCCAATCGAGCCGTACCATATTCTCCATAGAGCCAGACATATTCGTTTCGGTGGGTGATAAGTGCTTACTGCCGATTGGCGGCTCAACGCTTAAGCAACGTACCTGACGTCAGTCTGACGAGCGTCGCTCGGAGCGGATTTTGCTTTGCCTTTTCTCATCGGCGCAGCTACGAGCTTTGCTCATCATGCCGAAGATGTCTGGACATGCTCACGCACGCCTGCGGGCATCGCTACATCTTCGGCGACGGGGCTTTCACAACAGCGCTCTCATCCGTTCAAATAGGATTGCCGCTTCCGATGGCCCGAGCCCGACGAGGCCGACAAAGCTCGTTGGTGGCATCGGAATTTCTTGACGAGTCGGCTTCCAGAGATGCAGGCAATACCGGCTGTTATTCACGTATTGCGAATGAGGTGGGTGCAGCTGCATCACGCACTCCTCTTCATCCCAAAACAGGTCTTTGACGAAGCACATCTCTTCCCAGTTCGGACAACGTCTAGGCGTCGAGACGGAGACATGCTCCCACCCTGGGCGAACAAATCCGACTATCCTGAGTTTGCAGCCACAAGGCCCCTGAACAAAAAACAGGCCGCAAGGACCTGATCCCGGCGCGCTAGCAAATTCGCCGTATCGCACGCGGCCGGCCTCGAGTTTTTCAAGAACTTGTGCTCTCACGTTCCCTCCTTTGCCTCGCGAATGGCTTTGAAATCGACGTAGACCACCTTGTTCTCTGGCTCCCTCGTCGCCTCCAGCCAGCGCTGCTGCGCAGCGTCCGAGTGCCATGCTCGCCCGTGCATTGTCTGCTGAAATTCGAACAAACTGCTGAGCAAACCGTAGATGTAGATCATCTCTCTTCTTCCGCTTCCAATGCCGGCAACCGGGCGCTCGGTTTTCCTTGAGCCGGTAAAGCACCTCCACTGCGAGGCCCGGACAAGCTTTCCAAAGGATGCTTTCTAACCTGCAATTTTGGTTTCAGCACCAGACCTTTGCTTTTCTACCTCACCACATTCCTAATCGTTCCCGCAGCATGCCGCGAAGCTGCGGCCGAGGGCTCGCCTCGCGACGAGCCTAGGGATCCGTCGGCCGCGCACCGTCGGAAACGGCTCCTCTTCCACTAAAGTCACGGCCAGGCTACGGAGTGAGCCGCGTCAAGGCCCACGTAATAGGCCACCGTTTCAAAGCTTGACCCCGCGCTGGTCAAGGTCATCGAATTTAGGATTCTGATTGCCAATCGTGGCGCGATCGATCACGGCGAAGAAGCTTTCGCACGTTCACCAAGCATCTCGCCATCTTGCACCATGAGTCTCAAATCGGCCTAGGCCTTCAAAAGGCGGTTCGCTGTGCGACTTTCTATCGACTGATCTCCCATCATCGCTGCTGCCAAGAACGGGGTATGCCAGGCGACACTTCACCATCATGCTCTTTGAGACACTGATTGGGGTTATCCCGCGACGGCCGATGTGGCTCCCATCACGCGGGTGTTTTTTCATCGATATAGAGCCAGACTGCTTCCATCGCTTGCTCCTCAGATACCCTTCCGCACCACCACAATGGGCCATGGTCTGTGCCTGCCGTCTTCGTCGATGATCGTCAGGCGGAAGTCCATAGCGCGCCGACTTAATGTTATTGAAGCGCAGATCGCATAGGCGACCGCGACATTCGGCTTGGCCCGTTGCTCGGTCAGGGGGGCACACCTCATTAGATCGTCCCGCCAAGCGCCCTGCAAGAATCACGCAACTGGCCCAATCGGCTCATCATATGATTCGACATGCGCCAACCAGGACAGCTGTAGCAGTCTCAGATCACTTCGTGACCGCGCGTGTAGGATGCTGCTTACACAAAAGCTCCCGGTTGCCACTAAACGCCAGCTTGAATACGCCATTCAAAGACGATGAAAACAACTTGATGATCAATCACGATAAGCATCAAGAATCGTTTGGCGACTTCGTCGGCGCTGCGCACGATGCTTGTGGAGCGTTCAAATCCCAGAGAGTTGCCAATGACCAAAAGGCAGCTCAGAGCAGCTGACTAGCAATTCAAAGAAGTTGCTCTGCCTGCGAATTCGGGAACCGCCGCCGCTTCTAATTTATTTCTGCTCGCGCGCCGCAACGAGAGCACACCCGCGCGTGCCGGGTGCTCCCGTTGCAGCGTCGCCTTGGCCCCGGTGCGTGCCGGTATGAGAAGTCAAGCTGCACCCGGCGCGACTTCTGCTAGCCGGTCCCCGGGCCTAAATTGAGCCGGTCGAAGTACCAAGAAGGATCGTCCCCAGATGAATCCGTTTCGATGTATTCTTCGCCCGAATATTCCTCGACACTTCCTTCGTTTTCCTCATCGCTACTCTCAGCTTTGGAGAGATATAGGCGAGGCTTGTCCACCCGCTGCCATTTTCCCTCCTCGTTCAGCGTCCACTTGTCGGGATGCTGCCTAGGGTCAAGCACATATTCATTGTCATCTTCATTGTCACCAACGCGAACAAAACCCATCTGCTCTAGACGGGGCTTCACCTCATCCGTGGCAGGACGCGACATGACCAACGCCCGCTTACCGTCAAGCCGAAGTTGGTGTTCCAGCAGAACATCGCCTGCGTTCTCAACGAGCGGATGAGTAACCCGGAGATCGACAACGGACGAGACGTGTTTCCGCCCAGGAAAGTGCTGCTCCCACGCCTCTCCTCCCATGCGACGTCGACCTTCGGTTTTTAGAAGCCCGACACTCTTGTCACCCAATTGATAGCTGAAATATCGCGCCTGGTCCGAATCCTGTACGGTGGATCCGGCTCTGGCGACCATCGCTGTGCGCTCAGCTTTTTCGGAAACGAAATCCGAGTACTCTTGCGGATTATTGGCCATGTGCTTGATGTCGTTACCATAGAAATTTCTCAGTTCTTGCCTGAACGACTCCCTGTCGATCTCATCGATGGGAGGTTCTGAAACGAGGGAGTACGGCCGTGCCACCCCCGAGGAGGAACCAGGGGCCGTGTCTGCAAGCGTTTCGGTAAACCTCCCGCCATCTGCTGACAGCTCCGATTCATCGGCTTGGCTCGCGCTTGGAAATTGGCTGGAAGAACCAGTGATTCTGTTATACACGACGTTTGGTCTCCTATCGCAAAAGTTGCACCGTACTGGCCTGCTCGAGTCCTGTGGACAGTGATAGGCGCGCGAGCTGACAATAAGCTGACGCACAGAGGGGGCGCGGTGCTCACGCTTTGCAAGGCGAGGGGCAGCGCATTTTCCCCGCGGCTGGCCTTTTCTACGGCTATGCTTATTCCGCTTCGCGGCTAAGGTGCCATACCTTGTTACGCGAGCGAGCCGAGATCTCGGGTTCTTTAGAAGAATTACAGCCCTACCCTTGATATTGCCGCGGCCCACCATCACAACACCGTTTCACAGCTTTCCGGGCTCGATGATGCGGCCCTCGCTTGCTGATTTCAAGGCGATGCAGAACTTGCCGGCCGCGGACTTTGGTGGGGTAGCTAGGTTGAGCCACGGCTTTATCGTGGTTTCATTCGGTCGCAGCGGCGTCCGCCCGGCTGTTCAGACGATGCAAGCGCGCATCTTTAAGGAGGTCCGACGTGTAACCTCTATTCCGTTACGACCAACCAGTCGGCCATCGCCCTGACGGTTTCGCGTGATCGATCGCTATGTCGGCGACCTGCCGGCGATGACAGGCGCATTAGCCGGTGATCCGGCATCGGTCGCAACACGGATACCCGGCTTGAGATCGTGCTGAACACCTGTGGCGTCCGACGTTCACGGAGCGCACATTCTGATGCGCAGGGCCTCGTTCAACTCGATCGCCAATCGTCCTCCACGAGACATCCCGTGTCGCCCGCTCCGTCAGCAGTCTCGCGGAACACCTCGCATCAGAAGTAGGAGCCGACTGGTCGGGTTGACCCCGCTTGGAGCATCTTTGGCGGCCGAGATCCGGGACATCCTCGAACACCTTGAGGCGGCCATGACGGCCCCAAGGGGACAACAGCCGGAATAGCCAATGTCAGCACGACCGACTCGTTCGCCACGAGAAGGCATTAGTCGCCAGCGGCCTTCAGGCCCGACTCAGTACATCTTTTGTGTGGTGACTGTCGATAAATGCCGCCCGTTGGGAGGATTCCTGTAACGATTGGCGAGGCTTTGGAACAATGACCCCATCTGGTCTGATGGAACAGTAAATTCTCCATAGTTAGGGTCGAAGAGCGTGGTTGTTCCATTCGACGCCGACGTCGCAACTGTGTGTGCGCCGCCTTCGGCGAAATACAAACTCAGCAAATACTTCGATCCGTCGCCGGTAATTTTGTCCAGCACGCGCGAGAACCTCGAGGGCTCGCCGAATCCGTATTTGTTCTCTCTTCCGGACGGTGCCAGGCCCGCTTCCCGCAAAATGGTGTTTTGTGCCTCAAGGTCGGCCTGAGAAGCTCCTGCTCCCTCACTTCGCAACCGATCCTTGAGGTCCTGATACTGCTGCTGCCGCTCAGCCGCTGAGTGGTGCCCTTCTGATTCCGGCATGAGCGCATCCATTCGGGCTGACGGGCTGCTGCTCAGATTGCGGAGCCACTCCGCAGTCAGCCCAACGCAGATGCCGTCTACATTCGCCTGAGGCAATTCGACCGTCCTGTATTCAAACAGCGGCCTGGGTGGAGGGGATGTAGTGGAGCTGGAAGAGGTTGAACTGTGAAAATCTGCATCCGAGGTATGTGGCTTACTGGCGCAGAGCCCCATTTTGTCGGGCAACTCCCAGGCGAATGAAGACGTTTCGAGCTCCACGATACGAGGTTGGGAAACGAGCGAGTACGGCTGTGTTGGCGCCAATGACAAACCAGCATGGGGATCCGGCGCCGCTCGGGACGGCAGGCCCGCAAGTGTTTCGGTAAAGCTGTCGCTGTCCACCGACTGCCTCGGTTCGTCAGCTTGGCTGGCGCGTGTGGATGAGCCACTAATTCGATTATCCATGGCGGTTCGCGTTCCCTTCGACGTAAGTCTCTCCCGAGTGCGTCGGGCTGCTTAGGCGGTGCTGCGAATGTTACTCAGACAAGCTGATCACAAGCTGACGGGCGCAGGTGTTACGCAGAGCACGAGGAAGGGCCCTGCGAGCAGCGCCATATAACCCAAGATCCGTGATCATGACGCGCAGGGCATGTCACTCTTCTTCAGCAGTTTACACAGCAGGCGTTTGGCCGCTTTACGATCCCGGCTCTCGACCAGAACATCATCCATCTCCGTCCGGGCACGTCGGCTTCACCACCTCCCTCGCCCTCGTGATCGCGTGGGCGCATCTCTTTTGATTTTCGATTGGCAAGGCAATTGTCAGGTCACCGGCATTGCCGTCTTAAGGACACGAGACCTCCGACGCCACGTTAGTACTTGCGCTCGGCACCACCGGCTCGCGCGCGGGGCGATTTTGGCGCTCATCACGAGTTTCTCCCTCCATTCGTTATGGCTCAAAGATGGAATGGACGTATTCGCCCAGCTCAAACGCGTTAGGCTGCCGCCTCGTGACACGTCAACACCGTCAAGCCGCTGATCACGAAAGTCGCCGGGATCGATGCCGCAGGTGGGCCGTGAATTCCCTATCCGCCGGAACACGATTCTGCATCTAATGGTCGCCGACTTAGCCCAGTCGGGGAGTACGCGTCAGGAGCATCGTCCAGTGAATCTGGGCAGCACGGTATATTCCGGAAACCGCCGATTAGATGTTATCGCTTCCACTCTTCGGCGGAGCGATATGAAATCGAACTCGCTCCGACCACGGCTGGCATCACCTTCTCACATCTTATGTTCGACAGGCCTGCCGCGCAGGATGCTTCATCATACTCACCGGGTCAACACCGAGCGATAGCAAGAGCGATCGCGAACGCTAGCGCAGCATCGCTGTTGGCCGGTCCTGTATTCAGGAAACTCCCGGACCGCCATGAGCTTGCGCAGCCACTCAACTGCCACAGCGTTCATGTTCGCCAGCTGCCAGCGGATTTGCAAAATGCGCGCTGGCGATGCGGACCGTTCAGTAGGGAACGGTGAATTGTCTAGGTAGTCCAAGTCGGCTGGGCCGGAGTGCTTCCGCCCAACCAAGTTGGCTCAGCCACCACAGATCTCAGGCCTGACGTGTAAGCCTAACGAACCCTCCTTCCTTTAGCTCGGCGTTATAAAGCTTGCCGTCGAGCGAAATGGTTGTTGGGTGGTCTGCGGTTGGCATGAGCCCCTGTTCACGCAGCTTTTCAATAAGCGCCAGGGGGGCCCATTGCTCCGGGAGAGGCGCACGATGGCGTCGGGTCTCAACGAAGAACGCTCCGAAATCTGGCGCCCCCGTCGACCCGACTCGCAGCATTTGAGCTTCCGGTGGGTTATGAATGAGGCGTACGCCCTGAGACGGGACCAACGCGGCCGTGTAGCGGTGACCTCGGATCTCGTAGCTCACCGTCGGCTGCTCCGAGTCTGGCAGGAGACCGTGGTGGGTCAGTTTCTCGATCATTGGGAGCGGGGCGACTTGGGAGCCGTGCGAAAACATTTCAGGAGCGGCCCATGAGACATCATATACGGTCTCCTCTGGCTCGCTAGATGAGGACGGCCCGGCTTCATTGATCACTCGACTAAATAGGTCATGATCTTCTTGAGTCCACTCGTAGGCGCTTGGGGACCCTGGAGGCCCAGCACCGTCGATCCGATTGTCCATACAGCTCTCCTATTGGTTGGAACATGGGTTCAAAACCGCCAGAGCTTTCGCTGGATTCGTCACCAGTTGACGCATGGGCGGCATCCGTGGTCAAGAAACCACGTTCTCATGTTAAGGAGCTTAGCTTTCAGGAAACTGACGAGTTTCGGCCGGACACAGTTGTACCCGCGCCCAAGTTCCCAACTCAAATGCGATGCCGCCAAGCCCACCCTCGTTGAGGGCCTTTTTCGTTTCGCTCCCTTTACTAGCTTCAAACCGGGCCCGTTGGCCGCCCCGCCTGCGTTGGACAAAGATTTCGTTTTGGGGGGCGATCTGATTCTGTAGACTGATGCTGAGACACCAAGGCTCCGGGCGGATTTCCTGTCCATCTTCTGGACTCCGGGAATGCTATCCCATGCCATTAGCCCAGCAATAGAGCAGCGCGAGTTTTCGGCGATGTTGGATAGGTTTTTCTCGCCGACTTCATTGGCGTTATTGTCTCACCACGTTTCTTCTTCCTTTATCTGTCAGGTCCTGCGCCACATCTCGCTTCGGGCTCGCTCCCCGATCATTCTCGAGTGTGTCCCTCTGACGTTTGCGCCATTGTTCGTCTTGTTTCTTCCGAGCCTGGTGCTGCTTGAGTGCCCTCTCAGCGGCTTCGGGGAATTGATCTGCTCCTGTTCGGCAGAGGTGGTTTGGACCGGTCGAGCCCAGGTCTATAAGATCAACTGCTCACGCCCGCTCAGGCCAATGACTCGGATGGTGGCCAGCACTGACGCATACACGAGTAGATGGAATTGGCCGAACCGTCGCCTTGGCTACTTTGTTTCGGGTAAGGTCGCGCTGCCCCGCAGTTATCCTCGTCCTCAGTTTCGTTGTTGGCCTACATAACCGGTGCGATCGGTGGTGCGGAGGCCGAGCGCGTACTGTCGTCAGCTAGGGTTCCTATTGGGCTCCTCTTGGGTTGCGCGGCACGACGCTCAGCATCCCAACTTTGCCGACAGGAGAGCGAATCTGATGCATGGCCGAAGCCCTGGCTCATCCAGCCAATCCACAACCGCTAGTCAGGCTGATGAATGGAGGCCGTGAGGAGATAGCCAAGCTTTGCGGAAACCGTTCGTGGCGCGGGATTATTATGGCATTTCGTCCTCGGCAACGGAGCGGCCGTACTCGCTCGTTTCCCGAGCCCCCATCGAGGAGATCGACAGGTCTGCATTTAGGAGAGAAGCGAGGGCCCTTTATGCCGATGAAATCAAGTAGTCGCCGCTAATCCACCGGAATACTCGGATTTCGTATCCAAAAAGGCTACGCGCCCCGCTCAGCTTGCTGAGGATTGCGGCACTACCAGAGATACCGAGCAAGCGCGATATTTCAGCTACCAATTAGGGTCTGTACCTAATTAGCGAGCTCTGATTCCCTCGCGCCGAGTTGAATCGGTACGGGGACTTCGATGCGCAACGGACTGTTCTGACCCAACGACAAGCAGTGGGCTCAGATCGAGCCGCATCTGCCAACGAACCAGCCGGGGCCGGCGCGCGATGGCGACGACGCATCATCAGCGGATCATTCACATGCTTCAGCGTGGCGCACGCTGGCGCGACTGCCCGCGCGACTATGGCCCTTACACGACGATCTCCATCGTTTCCATCGCTGGGCCAAGCGCGGCCATTGGCGGGCGATCTTTGAAGCGCTCGCCCTGCTGCTACAAGGACGGAATGACTTTGTCCATCGATTCCACCTCGATCAAAGCGCATCGCTCGGCGAGCAGCGGAAAATGCGGCAGCTTGAACAGGCGATCGGCCGCTCGCGCTGTGGCACGCGCTGAGCGACCCCGATTGCAAACCTTGGGCACGTCAGCTTTTCGAAAGCTTGTCCGAATAGCAATCCCGTTGCGATGAGAATCAATCACTACAATGTGCCCTCCGGCGAGCGGAGTCTGCACAAGCAGCGCGATGCGCTGGCGGGCGCCGCTCGCGCGGATACGACCGCTTTTACGGCCGCTTTAGCAGCCGAGGGACCAGCCTCTTTCGCTTTTGACAAGCGGCGGGGTGAGCAAGTCAGGCTGTACACAGCAATCAGCAATAGCGGCAATGTCCAACTCGTTTCTTTGTTTTCTAATGCCCATCAACGCAACAAGGTGGGAAGTATGAACGTGGCGCCGCGGCGCGACACTTTGCGAATTCTCACCATAGAGAGTCTCGACTGGTCGAGGTACAAAGGAGTCGGGGCGGCTATGCTGGACATTGCCGATCGGATTAGGGATTCAGCGGGCCTTTCCAGTCTATCCCTTATTTCTCAAGACGAGGGAGCTTCAGAATTTTTCTACAAGAAGGGATTCCGATTTACGGAGGAGGGCAGAAATGCGGAATCACATTTCCGATTCACGGTACGTTCCAGGCGACGACGTCATCCTTATCGGCGATATGGAGCGCCCGGCTTAGGGTACTCTGGCGGCAGCACTGGCCAGCCCGCCCTGCCGGGCTGGCATTTTATCAGGAGTAGCGACTGTAACCGCGAAGCGGCCGCTGGGATGCGGCCCTTTTCTGCTCTAAGGGTCTGTACCTAATCAGCTGGTTCTGATTCCCTGGCACCGAGTTGATTCGGCATGGCGGACTTCGATGCGCAAAGGACTGTTCTGGCTCAACGACAAGCAGTGGGTTCAGATAGAGAGAGCCGCGTCTGTCAACGAACCAGACGGGCCCCGCGCGCGAAGACGATCGACGGATCATCAGCGGTATCGTTCACACGCTCAGTGCGGCGCACGCTGGCGCGATTGCCCGCCTGACTATGGTCCCTACACGACGATCTACAATCGTTTCAATTGCTGGGCCAAGCGCGGCCATTGGAAGGCGGTCTTTGAAACGCTCGCCCGCTGCGGCAAGGACGGCGCGACTTTGTCCATCGACTCCACCTCGATCAAAGCGCATCGCTCCGCGAGCGGCGGAAAAGGAGAACATGAATAGGCGATCGGCCGCTCGGGCGGTGGGCGGACGACGAAAATCTACGCGCTGGACGACCCTGATTGCAAACCTTGCGCATTTCATCTTACTCCGAGACAAGACGCAGATATTGCCGCGCGGCCGGCCCTTTTGAAACTCGCACCCCCATGACTACCCTCATTGGGGACAAAGGCCACGACGGCTTTCGCGCCGAAATCGTCAATCGCGGCGTGAAGCCCGTCATTCCAAACAAATCCAACGGTGATCCTCCAGAGCTTCGGCAAACGCGTCTACAAAGGGCGCAATGTTATCGAGCGCTGTTTCTGCCGACTCAAGGATTTCAGGGGCGTTGCAACTCGCTACGACAAACTTGCCAGAAACTTCTTGGCTGCAGTCTACCTCGCCGCCATCGTCGCCTAATGGATCAGTCTGAACCTGGGAAAGCAGAGTCACGCTCTGCTGCCCAGCGGTGACCGCTTCCTGCAAATCCATCCAGATTAAATCGATCTGGTTCAGGTTCGCTTTGCTCCAGTAGTCATGGAGCCATCGATGCGCCCCTCCCTATCCAGCAGGCAGGCCGTACATCGACTTGCCTAGCGGCGGGAAGCTGTTGGTTGCGAACTTCTGTTGGTTGCGAACTTCTGGTGATTGCGAGCTTCTGGTCACCGGATCGCGCGCCGGTGGTGCGCGAACAGATGCATGATCACATTGGTCATTGCGCATTCCAGTATTCGTCTATTTGCCACATTGCGAATTCGCTCGGTTCAATGCCCAGCAATAGCCGGCGAGAGCTCTTCCCGTCCTGGCAAAGATCTAAGTGCATGATCGCCCTGACACGCAACAAGGTTGAGAAATAGTAAGCTACGCCGCCGAACTTGATTTGCCAACGAGCCATAGACCTGCGTGGTACAGCTTTGCCTTTGCTTTTGCAGGCCTGCAACCTGGCGCTACGTGAGATTCGAGCTCGTGAGCTATATGCGCAACTGCGACGTACGCTGATTGTGATCGCAGTCGTGGGGTGTCTTGGCCGCCGGACACGATAGTTTCGCGTCTAAGGTCCAGTCAACCACGCGAGCTGCAGTAGGCCGATTGGGCCGTGGATCTACTCGCATACCAGGCACCCACCTGTTCTTCTGCTGCTCGATAGGTGACGAAGCCGCGGCCTGGCCCAATCGTCCTAGCAACCCGCGGACGCGACTGACATATCGACCCGAGGGCGGTAGTGCTTCTCTCCGCCTCCCCAGAACTGGCGAGCTCTCAATCGGAAATCCGTGATGCTGTAGACCTGGACCCATGGGCAAAGAAGCGTGAGCGTAGCACGGTTCGGCCCTGCGCTTATGTCACAGGTGCTTCACTGGTGGACTTGCGAAGTTAGCCGCGCAGCGGTTCCCCAGCCCTGCATGTCGGCCGCCCAGGTGTCGCGGACACACATTTCAGTGTGTGGACGGAATACAAGACACTTAGATGCAACTTCGGCAGTTGAGGTGCATCGCTCAACGACGCCTATGCACGTCCGCCTGAATGAGACCGGAAGGAGCGTGCCGACGAACATGCCCCGAGCGCGCGACTGTATTGACACCCGTGGGCGTCCTTCTCAACGGTGAATGCGACGGAGCTTCAGGGGCGTTCCCTTATGAAGGGATCCGCGGCGGTACTTTAACGCGATTGGGGCACGCCGTGCACTTTGACTGGCTGAGCTGCCAAGGCAAGCCGCTATCTCGAGGCCGTACTTTATCCATTGAGGTCATCAGGGGTGATGCGGGCGTATCACAACCGCCATTCACCTTCCATCTAGGTGAGGATGAGGGAAGTATTTGCAGCGCCAGCGACGATGGAATTCTTCAGCCAATCTGAGGGCCAGCCGCTGGCTAAAGGACTGCGCTGAACATAGCCACCTGGATGCGCCCAACTGCGAACGCATTGTTGCCGCCGTGGCGGCACGAGAGGCGATCGGCGTCCCTTGCCCTCTCTTATTGTTACCACTCGTGTCCGGTTGAGGACATTGATGGCAGGAATCCGACTACGGCAGCGAAATCATTCCACGCGCACCGCCGCAACAGTAGTCTTTCTCTCATCAAGCCTCGCCCAGAGCACTTTTCGCGTGCGGCGCACAGATTGCTGGTATCCGTCCGGTGAGGACCCGGGATACCTGACCTTGCGGAGTTCCGTGTTTAAAGTGGATGGAGCAATCCGTCGGATCTTAGCGTGTCAATCGCTTCGGCGAGAGTGAGGCCGCGATGGAGGCAGAACCATTCTCCGGTGTGACGGTGCCACTGGATGTCGAAGCGATCACGGCTGATCCAGTCGAGGCGAGCGAACGGGGCGTCAAACTCTTCGCCGAGGTTCTCTAGAAAGCCGGAGCGGTAGCGTTGAATGAAGCGATATTTGGTGCCGTGCCACTTTCCCAGGATATCGACGGGATAGTTGAACTGCGTCGGTCGGATAGTGGGCAGGAAGCGGGGCTTCAAAAAGTCGTCGATCAACTGCTGGCAGGCGGCCGTCACCGCCAATTTATCTGCCGCGGACAGACCGCTCGCTCTCATGTGTCCTCTTGGCTCACGCTGCTTCGACATGATCAGGCGTTGGCTTTCGCCAGTTCCAGGGCAGAAGCTCGTCCAGCCTCTGGATAGCATGATCATTGATGCGCGCGAGCACGTCGGCGAGCCAGGCCTGCGGATCGACGTCGTTGAGCTTGGCGCTGGCAATCAGGGTGTAGATGGCAGCCGCACGCCGGCCGCCCTCATCGGAGCCGGCGAAGGTCCAGTTTCTTCTTCCTACGGCGACGGCCCGTAGCTCACGTTCGGCGGCATTGTTCGACATGCAAAGGCGCTCGTCATCGAGGAAGCGGGTAAATGCATCCCAGCGGCTGAGGCTGTAATTGATCGCCTTGGTCGTGTCGTTGTTTTTGGAGAGCTTGGCGCGCTGCTCACGCAGCCAAGCCTGCAGCTCAACGACCAGGGGGCGACTGCGCTCCTGGCGTACACGCAGACGCTCTTGCGGCGTCAGACCGTTAATCTCGCGCTCGATGGCGAACAGGGCATCGATGCGCTTGACCGCCTCGGCTGCAATCGGTGCCTTGGTGAGCCGTGCGAGGTCAAAGAACTTGCCTGCCGTGGGCCCAGCACGCCGCCTCGACGATCGGGCCTACTTTGCGACTGGCCGCGTAGAGTTTGCTGAAGCCCCGGTAGGCGTCGGCCTGCATCAGTCCGGCATAGCCTGCCAGATGCTGTTCCGGATGCTCACCGCCACGATCCGGCGAGTAGAAGAACACCGCCGCCGGGGGATCCGGTCCGGCAAATGGCCGGTCGTCGCGCACATAGGTCCAGAGCCGGCCGGTCCGGGTCTTGCCTTTGGCAAGGACCGGCACCGTGGGGTGAGTAGGCCGGAGGGATTTCACCTCCGGCCTCTCGCAGAACCAGGGCGTGAGGCTCTCACCTCACCCGGCTCCCATCAGGCAAGCTTGTCGCCAATACCGAGTTGCCAGTGAGCAAAGAGTCTGCGGTTCTCGCGAGCGATCTTCTCCAGGAAGATACGAGCGCGCCCCAACCGATGGCGGAAGCGCTTGTACTTTCGCTTCAACCAGATAGCTATTGTTTGGTTGATGTAGCGGGCCATCGGATATAGCGCCGAGCGCATGTATTGCCCATAGTACGCGATCCACCCCCGAACTATCGGGTTTAGTTCGCGGGCAATGTCGTCCAGCGTCAGATTTGGCCGCCTACGAAAGTTCAAGTCTCGGATCGTTGCCCGCATCGCGTTCAGCACTGACTTGCTGGCCGCCGGAGTGAACCCGCAGAAAATTTTCTGCGAGTACGGCCCCCGGACTGACCTCGGCCGGAAGCAATATCCGAGAAAGTCGAACATAACCGTCTCGCTCTTGCCTTGGCGTCGATCGTCCTTGCAGTAGACAATCCTCGTCTTCGTCGGATGCAATTCCAGACGACACTCGGCCAGTCGAATTCTCAGCGCTTCGCAAACGCTCTGCGCCTCCACCTCACTCTGGCAGTGTATCAACCCGTCGTCAGCATACCGGCACCACCTGAGTTCAGGGAACGTTCGTGCCATCCAGAGATCAAATGTATAGTGCATGAAGAGATTGGCGAGAATCGGGCTCACTACTCCCCCTTGCGGGGTGCCGCAGCTTCGCTCGACGACAGCTCCATCCTCTTGCGCAATCGGCGCTGTCAGCCATCGTTCGATGTAGAGCAACGCCCACTCGCACTTTGCATGTTTCCGGACAGCCCGCAGCAGAAGCTCGTGGTCAATGTTGTCAAACAGCCCCTTGATATCGAATTCAAGAACCCAGTCGTACTTCCAGCAACGCTTGCGCGTGACGCCTACGGCATCAAGCGCCGATTTGCCGGGCCTATAGCCATAGGAATCCGCCAGAAAGATTGCGTCCAGAGTCGGTTCAATGAGTTGTTTGGCAACTGTTTGTGCCACGCGATCCGCCACAGTTGGCACCCCGAGGATCCTTTGGCCTCCGCTCTTCTTCGGAATGGAGACGGCACGAACAGGTGGCGGGAAGTAGGCGCCTGAGCTCATTCGATTCCAAATCTTGTAGAGGTTACTCTTCAAGTCGGATTCAAATTCCTCAATCGTCACTCCGTCGACACCGGCTGCGCCACCATTAGATCGACCTGCAGATACGCTTCGTACACCTTTCTTTTGTCGATGTTGAACGGTTTGCTTGGCTGGTTCACCGCCGTCCTCCTGTTGCCAGTTGCAACGATGGCCAGCCCACCTGATCCGATCCCTTCGCTCCAGCCCCATTACGAGCCTTCGTCACTTGTACGGATCGGTCCGCCCCAGTGCTCCGCATCGGTACTCTTGCCTCNCGGTTTTCTCCGCTTGTGCTTCTCCCTTTGCATCGGAGCGACTGGTTCCTGCAGTTCCGTGACAACGCCTGCATCCGATTCACGCCCCCTCAACGCCGGTCGCCGCCCGCCCAATCATCAGGCTTCCAGCGGACTGATCCCAGAGGGACGACACACCTCTGGTTTTGACGACGATTTCCACGTTACGACGCTT
>NZ_AXAP01000068.1 GCF_000472865.1 Bradyrhizobium elkanii WSM2783
CAGGATCCTGCAGGCGGATGCTCCTGACGATTTCGTGCTGGCGACTGGCGAGACGCGCTCGGTGCGCGAATTCGTGGAACTTGCGTTTGCCGAAGTCGGCCGCGGAATCGAGTGGCGCGGGACGGGCGTTGACGAGATCGGGGTCGACACAAAATCCGGCAAGACCGTGGTCCGCATCGATCCAACCTATTTCCGGCCGACCGAGGTCGATCTTCTTATCGGCGACGCCAGCAAGGCGCGCGCAAAGCTCGGCTGGCAGCCGAAGACCGGCTTTGCCCAGCTCGTGAAGGAGATGGTTGCAAGCGACCTCGCCGAGGCCAGGCAGGAGGCTGCAAGGGCAACAGACGAAGATGATAAATGAACTGAAGCAAAGGTCCGAGCCGCGGTCTGACGCCGCCCGGAGCTCTGCGCGACGAACAAAAGTCTTATTCAGTTCATAGGCACTGCTATGAAGCTGCAGAAGGTCGCGGTTCCAGTGGAACTCGCGAGTTAGTTTCTTGAATGATCAGCGGTTTTTTGGGTCGGGAAAGATTGTCGGCGGGCATGGCCAGAGGCAAGGCTCCGCCTATAATGCGAGATGTGTCAGAGCCAGGGAGGCAGGTCCACGGTCCTTTGCTGGGGCGCCTCCCGCGTTCGACCCGAACGTCCTTTGTTAATCTGCTCCGCACGAGCTCGATTGGGGTTCAAGATGGCCATAGCGTCGTACAGCTCCGGTGATCGGTTCCACGAGCCGGCGAAGATCAAACCGTCATCTGCATCTGATTTGTCCAGTTTTGGCTACATCCGCGGCATTTGGGAGGCGCGTCATTTCTGGATGCACCTCTCATTGTCAGATCTTCGCGCCAAATGGCGACGGTCCTTCTTCGGCATCTTTTGGACCATTATCCAGCCCCTTGGTCTGACGATCCTCCTGTCGATCGTATTCGGCAAGATATTCCACAGCGATATCGCCGACTATGCTCCTTTCATATTGTCGGGAATGATCCTATGGGACTTCGTGGTCACCTCCGCCGTGGGCGGTTCCCTGACCTTCGTGCAGGCCGACTCATACATCAAGCAATGCAGACATCCTCTGGCCATCTATAGCTTGAGGACGGTCCTGACCAATCTCATCGTGTTTCTGTGCGCGAGCACGAGCCTGCTCGTATGGGTGCTGATCTGGCGTCCCCAGAATTTCGGTTGGGCGTGGATCGCTGTGCCCACCGTCATTCCGCTTCTGGTGCTTATTGCCTGGCCGCTCGCGACCTTGCTCGGTTATGTCGGTGCGCGGTTCCGGGATCTGCCACATGCGCTCGGCCTTGTTCTGCAGGCGCTGTGGTTCATTTCGCCCATCTACCTCGAGCCAAAGGTGTTTCGGGGCGGGGGGCTCCACTTATTGGTGGACGCAAATCCGATCTACCATTTGCTTCAGATCGTTCGCGCTCCCCTGCTGCAGGGCGAGTGGGCGACCTGGCAGAACTACGGCTTCAGCTTCGGCCTGGTCGCGGTGCTGACATTGCTGGCCGTCCTGGTCGGCCGCTCCGCCGAAAAGAAGGTCATCTATTATCTATGAACCGGATATCGTTGAATAACGTCGATCTCCATTATCATTCGGCGGCCTTCAGGGAACGCTCACTGAAGAGCCTCCTGGCAGGCGCAGTTACGGGAAAGAAGATCCGGCAGGGACAGATACACCACATTCACGCGCTGAAAGGCGTCAGCGTCGAGATCAAGGCCGGCGAGAGGGTCGGATTGCTCGGACACAACGGAGCCGGCAAGTCAACGTTCCTCAAGATGGTCGCAGGATTGTATCCGATCTCGGGCGGAGAGCGGATCGTCGAGGGCAGGATCAGATCTCTCTTCGATCTCAGCCTTGGGTTCGAGCCCGATGCATCGGGTCGGGAGAATATCCTCTATCGTGGCCTGCTGCTAGGCATGTCGCCGAAGAAGATGCGCGAGATCGAAGACGAGGTCGTGCGCTTCGCTGATCTTGGAGAGTTTATCGACTACCCGATCAAGACCTACTCGGCGGGCATGCAGGTGAGACTGGCTTTCGCGGTATCGACGGCAGTGGAAGGTGATGTGCTCCTGCTCGACGAAGTCATCGGGGCGGGCGATGCGGCATTCATCACGAAAGCTCAAAATCGCATCCGCGCGCTGATCGAAAAATCCGAGATTTTGGTCCTGGCGTCTCACGACTTTGCATCGCTCAAATCGATGTGCGATCGAGGGTTGGTATTTCATCATGGTGAGATCGTTTTCGATGGAAGCATCGAAGCCTCGATTGCCCAGTACAAATATATCAACGGCTTGGGTTAGCAACCGATCCTGGAGTGTGCGAGTGAAGAGCCGTCCTCTACGCGCGATGTGGTTGCTCAATCATACCACCGCCAGAAAATTCGAAGTCCCGATGCTAAAGCGGGTTGGGATAGAGGAGATATTCCTGCCAAAGAAGATACCGTCCGACCCTTCATTTAGGTCAGGCTCGGTAGATTGGTCGGAAGACGAGAATCTGACGATCCCGAAGCAAGATCTGGCGATATTGAACGCTACCGACTGGTATGATGAACCCAGCGCCGATGCCTGGCGGATCGCAAACGAGCATTTTCAACTGATCTTCTTTATCCTCCTGAACGCAGATTTCTTCAGGTCGATAATGCGCAATTTTTGCGGAGCCAAAGTTTGGCGGGCATACGGTCTCTCGGACCCGCCGCTAAGCTATGCGCGAATATTATCTCATTATGGTTGGCGTAAAGGACCAAGCTGGTCCGCTCATGCAGCAGCGTCTCTTTGGTTCGGCCAGGCGTACAGCCATCTGGCGGAAGTCGAACCGCGTTGGCTGGCCGACCGAGCCATCTACTTGCCAGCCGGCCTTGAGAGCGCAGACCTTCGGGACGATTGGATTGGCAGTGACCGGCGGATTTTCTTTGTCTGTCCGGATCTCGCGTTCAACGATTACTACCAGGACGTTTATCGAGATTTTAAGCGGACATTCGCAGGCCTTGCCTACGTGGTGGCCGGCGCCCAACCGCTCCGGGTCGAGGACGAGCATGTCCTCGGCTATGTCTCGGGTGAGCAGTATCGCCTGAACATGCGATCATTCGCTGTCATGTACTACCATAGTTCCGAGCGATACCACGTGCACTATCATCCCTTCGAGGCGGTCCGCGCCGGAATGCCGCTGGTCTTCATGGGCGGTGGCTTGCTCGACAGATTGGGCGGCCTCAAATTGCCGGGACGATGCAAGACGCCTCAGGAGGCGAGAAGCAAGATCGAGCGGATCCTGGCAGGTGACAAGCAGTTGATTGGGCAGATCAGGGAGTCACAAGCGGTCCTGCTCGACTCGATGAAGGCTGAACACTGTGAACCGATCTGGCGCTCGGGGATCGAACTGATCCTCAAGAGGACGGCGGAAGCGCGCTCCACAGCTCCGATCGTTCGAAAGAAGCGGGTCGCCGTCATCCTGCCTGTCGCTTATCGCGGAGGCAGTCTCAGGGGCGCAAAGCTGCTCGCGCACGCCGTAGCAATTGGTAGTCAACACTTCGGCTCACCGGTGGATGTTGTCTTCGGACATCTCGATGATCCGACCTCTTATCCGGATCGAGAGTTTGATGATCTACCCGATCATATTGAGCGGCGGGCATTTCATTGGCGAACGCTGCCTCAGGGCCAGGCGATTCGAGCGTGCGCCTACGCTGGCGTGGAAGGACCACTATTGCCGACGACCTATGCCGTGCCGGATGATGGAATCAATCAATTCCTTGATTGCGATCTGTGGATATTTATCTCCGACCGGCTGCAGTTTCCTATCCTTCCTGTTCGCCCTTATGTGCTCATGATCTACGACTATCTGCAGCGGTATGTTCCCATCATGGATGAGAACGCCCGTCAGCGTGTCATCGATAGGGCCCATGCTGCTGAAGCGGTCTTGGTCACGACCGACTTCACGGCGAATGACGCGCGCCAGTTTGCTGGGTTGCCAGCCAAGAAGGTGAGGAAAGTTCCACTTCTCGTGCCCGCATTCGGCGGGAAGGGCGGTTCGGCTCAAGGTGGGCCTCCGGCGTCGAAGTACTTCATTTGGACAACCAATCTTGCTCTCCACAAGAACCACCGAAACGCTTTGGAGGCGCTCCGAATCTACTACGAGGAATACGGTGGTTTATTCGAATGCCACGTGACAGGCGTGGATACGGACAAACTGTTCACGCACAAACTCACGCACCTCGTAGCGGCCCGAGAGATTCACAATGCCAGCAAAGCGCTCAAAGTAAGTTTGAGGACTGAGGGCGATCTGCCTGACCCTGTCTATCGCCGAAAGCTGCGTGATGCGGCCTTTCTCTGGCATCCCGGATTGATCGACAATGGCACTTTTTCCGTTGTTGAGGCTGCATCGTTCGGCGTTCCGGCACTTTCAAGCGACTATCCTACGATGAGGGAGATCGACCGCCAATTCGAGCTTGATCTGACTTGGTCGGACCCGAACGATCCGGTAGACATGGCCAGCAAGCTGAAGCGGATGGAAACAGCGCAGCGCAGCACGCCCCGACCGGAGGTCTTCGCGCGGCATTCCCTGGAGCAGTCGGCCGCTGAGTACTGGCAAGTCATCCAAGAGTATCTATGAAGACCTTCGGCATCTATCTTTGTTATCCCCCCAAGGTCGATTTGCGAGCTCAGGGGCTGGGACGCTATCTCGCGGAATTCCTCAAGGAAGCGAAGGTCCGCGCCGACGTGAGATTCGTGATTGCGTGTCCGAGCTGGATGCGGGAATCGCTGAAGGAATGGAGTCGGGCTGTCGGCCTGCAGCCCGACGCGTTTGAGGTGATTGGACCTGAGAAGGTCCCGACCTTGTTGCGCTTCTATGAAGCGTATCAGAAATATAGGCTCTACCGGCTCCGAAAGCGGAAGAAGGTCCGCGACTATCTGTCAAGGATGAGAGCCGCCTTTGGTGCGATCGTTACTTACGTGCCGCGTACCGCCGCTACCACGCGCAGCATCGCCGCGTTGGTATTGATAGGAGTTATCGCCTTTCCCGTGCTTCTGGTGTACTACGCCGTTCGCTCAATCAAACGGAGTGTGCCTTTCCGAAGAGCTTATCGGGCGCTTATTCGACGTTACCGTTCCCGACTGACGCCAAACGTGGGAGGGTTGGTCGCCCGTCCGCAGGATAACGGGCTCGCCCTGCAACTCTATCGCTACATGGAGACGGCCGAAGCCAGGCTGCTTTCCCTCGAGATCGAAAAACGCAGGGAGATTTCGGCCTGGTTCGCTCCAACCGCCTTCTGGCCCCATTTCAACGACATCAAGGCGCCTCGGTTGATCTGCGTGCCGGACGTAGTGCTTTCAGACTTTCCGGTGGCGTTCTCGGCGGTCAACGATGAGCGATTCCTCGAGACGTTCAGGTTGGTGGAAAAGACAATCCATGGCGGGGCTCAATTTGTGACCTACAGCCTTGATGTCAAGCAGCGGACGCTGGTCGACCGCTACGGCGTGCCGCCGGAGAAAGTCAGCGTGATCCCGCACGGCGTCAACAGGCTGGATGAATTGGTGAAAATTTCAGGGCTCGCAAACGCGGATGCTGTGACGGACGCGTTTTGCGTCAAGCTTTTCGGTTCTGCTTTGGGAAAGGCGACGACAACGAAAAGCGCGCATCGATTTGCAAAAGAGGGTATCAAGTTTATTTTTTACGCGAGTCAGTTTCGCCCGAACAAGAACGTTCTCACCCTTCTTCGTGCCTACAATCACCTGCTCAAGCGGCGTTATCTGCCTCACAAGTTGATCATGACCGGGAATCCTTACGGTCTGCCCGAGATCGCCAAATTCATCGAGGAGCACAATCTCGAAGACGATGTGCTCTGCCTGCAGGGCTTGTCGGACCGCGAACTTGCCGCCTGCTATCGGCTGGCTGATCTTTCGGTGAACCCAAGCCTGAGTGAGGGCGGCTGCCCGTTTACGCTCACGGAATCTCTGTCGGTCGACACGCCTGTTGTGATGGCCCGCATTGCCGTGACTGAAGAGCTGGTTACCGATCGCGAGCTGCGCGATCTGATGCTCTTCGATCCTTACAATTGGAAGGACATGGCCGGCAAGATCGAGTGGGCGCTTTCTAACCGGGCGCATCTGTTGAAAAATCAGCGGGCGCTTTACGATCAACTGACGAAACGATCTTGGACCAACGTCGTCGACGAATACATCACCCTGCTGGATCGCATTTCATCGGACCGAGCCGATCGCATACCTGAGCCTGTTTCAAAGCCCGCGGCTTAAGGCGCAGGACGTCATTTGAACCGTCATCCCGCACCATGGCGAGCAGACCATTCGATCAAGCCTGTTCCGAGCGCTTTGCCAGGATCTCCCTGTAGAGCTCCAGATGACGATCGACCATCTGGCCGGCCGTGAAAAAGCTCTCATACCGCTGCCTGGCCCGCTCACCCATCTGCGCGGCCAGATCGGTGTTCTCGAACAGTGCCCTTATCGCTTCTCTGAGGGCGGCTGGATCGCCAGGTGGAACGACGAGGCCGGTCTCGCCGTGAATATTGACATAGCTGGTGCCTGTGCCGACCTCGCTAGAGATGAGCGGCTTGCCGTACATTGCGGCTTCCAGGAGCGTTATGCCAAATGCTTCCGAACGAAGGTGAGAAGGAAAGATCGCCGCGTGGCAGAGATTCAACAATGCAACCTTCTCTCGGTCACTCGGTGCTCCCACGAAATGAACGTTCGTCAGGTTGAGATCAAGAGCATGTTGTCGCAGTTCTCCTTCGATTGGCCCCGCGCCCGCAATGGCGACTGAATAGTCGGTGCCGCGGAGCGCGTCGAGAAGGATGTGAAGGCCCTTGTAGTACCGAAGGACTCCCACGAACAGAAAAAAGCGCTTGCCGGCCAGGCTCGGCCACTTTGCGGCAAGCGATGGGTCATACTCGGGATAGGTCGAGCGATCCAGGCCAATCGGGATCACCTCCGTTTTCTTCCGGAAGTCGGCCAGCGTGGCGCTGGTCTCCAGGTAGTTTGGAGATGTCGCAACGATCCGATCGACGCTGCCAAGAAACCGGTGCATCAAGGGCGCATAGGCCCTCAGCAGCAGGCGCTGCCGAACGATGTCTGAATGATACGTCAACACGACTGGCTTCGAAACTCTGGTCGCGAAGTAGACCACGTCCGCAAACGGCCACGGGAAATGGAGATGGATGATGTCGGCCTGCCGGGCGAGCTCGGAGAATTTTGCGAATGCCCTGAACGAGAAGCTCGTCGAGCTGATCTCGAAGTCTCGCTTGATGCGGTGGCTGATATGATTGTCGAGCCGCGCGGTCTCGTCAACGACTTCCGCGCTCAACGAGAGTACCTCGACGTCGACGCCACGCTGACTGCTGCCATGAGCGAGTTGAAAGATAAACTGTTCAACACCTCCATAGGAGTCCGGGACATAGGTTTTGAAGAAGTGAAGGACCTTCAAGTTCACTCCCAAGATCAAGCAGAGGCACGATCTCGCGCTTTATTTCACTTCTCGAAGCGACTGCTCCAAGAATGTCGAAAAAACGACTTGTCTGGAACGCCCCGTCTGGATGGCGAGGTGGGTCAGAGCCGCCGTAAGTTGATGATATTTAGCATTCCCGGCGATGAAGGGGCAGTCTTTTTGGAGTTCCCCGGGGCCCTTGCTGCAGTACCTCGCAGTTTGAACCTACCATCGGGATTCGACCTCTTGCGAGCGGACAGGCAAGCATCTGTCAGCGCATCGGCCAGATCTGCAGATGTTGAAGTGCGATCGATAGACCGGACTTGTCATCCAGGGGAGCGCTGAGTCCGAGCACGTTAATGCGATCTTTCACCAATTCATATGGAATGCTTGCTTCGATGCGACGCGGGTCAGTCCAGACCAGTTGCAGCGGCGAGCCGTTGAACGTCAACTGAAGCTGATCAAGCGCGGGGGTGACTGCGTATTTCCCCAATTGCAGGATCATCTTGTAGGACCTGTTCGGCTCGAGCGTGTCTATGATGAGGCCGGCATCCTTATTATTCACCCAGGAAACGGGAGGCATCCCAACCCCCGTCCACTCGCCTTCGTAAATGCCGAACGTGCGACAGGGGACGGCGTAACCCCACATCGACTCGAACTTGCATTCGTAGGCAAGGCCGGAGTTGCGTACTCTGTTGAACCACGAGTCCGACGGCGCCCAATTTCCAAGGGTCAGAACAGGCGGCATTATCGTCTTTAGCGCCTGGATTGGAGGAGTGGCTTTGTTGTCATGCAGCGTAACGGTCCCATCGCTCTCGATCACAGCGAAACGTGAATAGGTCGCCTGTTTGCCATCTGCCGCGACAACGGTCAGATTATCTTCCTTAATCGTACAGCTCTTTTTCGGGAAGGGACGCACAAGCGGAAGCATTTGCCCAGTTCGTCCGTCGCATAGGATTGGCGGACCGCTGGTTGGCAGCAGATAGACAGTAACCAAGGTCACAGCGACACCCAAATCCCAAGTCCCGTTGAGGCCGCCATACATGTTGACGATCGGGATGGGCGCCCCAGGAGGAAAGGCGGCTGTGGCTGTTGCTAGCGCCTTGACAATGGGGCGACCGAACTGTGCATAATTTCGGTTGTACTGATCATGCTGATAGATTTGGGCAAGCAAGGCTGCGCTGACGGTCGGTGCGGCGATCACAGTTGCAATAATCCGAGCCGAAAGAAAAAATCGGAACGCGATGATAACTGCGGTGACCACCATGGCGCCGCCGGATGCTGCTGCGAGATAGGTTCGCTGGGTGATCGCGACGTGCGACGTCGAAAGCAGGAAAGGAGAGTAGCAGGCGACGAAGAGAACTATTCCGGCGAAGAGCAGGCGGACCGGCGACGCCTTTTGGGTCCACGGAACGTCTTTCGCCGTTTCCTCTCTGACCGCTAGCAGGAAGAAGCAAAGGGCGATGTTGGCGGAAATGAGCAAAAAGACCGTGCGGAAGCTAAGTTGTGTCCAGGCCAGCGAATAAATCTGCTCCCACGCCTGCCAAAAACCGCGATGAAGGGCAGTAAAGACGATTGTACGCGCCCAGTACGCGAGTTTCTGGAACCAGCCGCCCGTCTGGCCAACGAGTGTACCCTGATAAGAATCGCTTTGTTGTCCGATAATGGCGACAAAGACGACGCACGCGACCAACGCGGCGCCCCACATCAGCAAGACGGCAGGTTGCTTCACACACCTGGCGACGGTTGATACCAAACCGTAGCGAACATACATCGCCAGAGCCGGTACAAGAGCCAGCGGCAAGATCGCCTCGTAGATGAGGCTGCCAGCTATGAATAGCGCCGCCGCTAGAAGGCTAAGAGCGAGGCGTGCCGTCATACCCGCGACTTCCTGCGCCCTCAGTGCCAATACGCCGGCCAGTAGCGCCAGCGCGATGGAGCAATCGATATGTAGGGTCCGGAGATTGATCTGCATCGTGTCGGCCGGGTAGTGCAGCGTAAGAGCTCCAATCAAGAGCCCGCCCACCAGGCTGCGTGTCATAAAGCGGCCGACGTATGCGCTCGAAAGGAACTTTATGACAAGCGAAAGCGCAAGCAGGAGATGCCAATAGAAAAAAGTACTATGGTCCAAAGCGTAGGCGAGAGCTTGCGGAGCAAAGGTGAGCGGACGTCCGCGCAAGAAGGAGAGCGAGCCTGTTCCGTCGATGAAAAAGATCGGTCCATGTGTTACGAAAAGCCCTAGCTCTTCCCATTCCTCGATCAATCCGCCAAGCGCGAAGCCAAATGGCAGCCAGATGGCCGCCACAAGTGCGACGCCGGCGATCGTCAACATCGACCATTCAGCCACTACCGATGTGTTTTTCATTCCAAATGCCAGTCCGCGCAACGGTGACGCTCTGAAGTGTTTCATCGGACGTCGGGAGAGGCCAAATCGGTTTGAATCGACGGTTGATGTTGGTTTGTGTCGATTGCTTTGGAATAGCCGAGAACGAAGCGCATCAGGAGCATTGGGGCGATTCCAAGGTTCGCAGCTACTTGCCGGAGATGCCGATGATAAAAGTGTATGGGACGCGCGCATAGTCATCGCGAATTGTCATTTCAACTGACCTGAAAGCTGTCCGAAGTACCTGTTCATAGCCCTCCTTGGTGCGAACGAACCGTCCTCGATCGTTGTCCAGCATCCATTTCGCGAAGAGCGATTGTCCCGCCTTATAGCAGCCATCGAGCGTAAAAAGGATGCCCCCATCGTTCAAAACGTCACGAACGTTGATCAGTGTGCCTTCCAGCTCGTCATCGGAAATGTGGTGAAGCACACCATTCATCATGACAAGATCGACGCCGGCAAACTCCTTTGCTGCCGTTGCATCGAAATATCGGCAGTAGAATCGACCTTGGTGGCCGAATGTTTTTGTAGCATGCTCTATATACGATTGGTCGATATCGAATCCGATGTAGTCGATGTCACGAGGCAAGTGGCGGAGAATATAGCCGGGCCCACAGCCGATATCGATGATCCGCATGTTGGGACGTAGCGACAGATAGTCTCTGATCGCATTGACACGTGCACCGAAGAAACCGCCGGCTTCTTGGAAGAGCTGATACATTGCCGGCGACTTCAAAATTTCCTTCATTTGATGCCTTTAACTTATCGGATCAGTCGTTTTGCATCGTGCGGAGATTGACGCGACGAGCGGTGAATATCCAACTATTTGGCGAAAGAACTCGCGGCGTCGCCGCTTTCATGCGGTCGCTTTCACGAAATACTGCGCGCCAAACGGCAGGCGTCCAAGAGCGAGATCAATCGAGCGCAGCAATTTCCCCGAAGGCGGTATCGAAATGATAAACCGCTCGAGCAGGTCCTTGAAACCGGCGTCCCGGATCAAAGCGCGAGTCACTTCCGAACGAAGCAGGACTGCATTCTTGTCGAAAACGCAATTTGAAACGATCCGCTGCGTCAGTGGATTGCGGGGGTTGTGCTCGAAGACCGCAACCATGCCTCCCGGCTTCAAGACGCGCTTCATCTCTGCCGCGAACAGCGGCCACTGCGCAGGCGGAACGTGATGCATCACGCAAACAGTGAAGACGGCATCGAAACTGGCGTCGTCAAAAGGCAGTCGCTCTCCGCCATAAGACTCGTAGTGAACTCCCGGATTTCGCTCGCGGGCGTGTTCGATACTGGCCTTTGACACATCCACGCCGGTGATAGACCCGACTCGATCGGACAGCAGCTTGTGGAAGTTGCCAACACCACAGCCGACATCGAGCACCGAGACGTCGCGCGCATCCTTGAAGTGGCCCGCGATCAGGTCGCTCAAATAATCCGCTTTGACGCGGGTAAAATAATCGACTTTCAACCCTGAGAACGCGATCGCCTCGTTCACTGCCGCATTGTATGCGTGGGAATAGGCATCGAACTCGGCCTCAGTTTGATCTTGGTGTTTCATCGGGCAAGTGGCTTTCGTATGAGCACGCTGATTGGCGTAGGACTACTGCCAGATTTTCCAAGGCGCTTGACCGCTCGCCCACATATCTTCCAGTTCGTGCTTGTCGCGGAGCGTGTCCATCGGCTTCCAGAAACCTGTATGCCGGAATGCAACAAGCTCGTTGTCCGCAGCCAGGCGCTCCAACGGTCGGCGTTCAAATATCGTCGCGTCATTTTCTATGTACTCCAGGACGCGTGGTTCGAGCACGAAAAATCCGCCGTTGATATAACCCATTTCATTGTCGGGTTTTTCGTGGAATCGCTCGACGCGGCCGCTCGAACCAATGTCCAGAATGCCGAAGCGGCCAGGCGAGGGAACCGCCGTTATCGTCGCGATCTTTCCATGCGATCTGTGAAATTGCGCGGTTTCAGCGACCTTTAAGTCGGAAACGCCGTCGCCGTAGGTAAGGCAAAACGTCTCGCTGTTGATATGCGCAGCCACGCGACGTACCCGACCACCCGTCATGGTCTCGATGCCGGTATCAACCAGCGTCACGCGCCATTTCTCGTCCGATCGTCGATGATATTCGATCTTCTGCTGTCCGAGATCGACCGTTATGTCGGAGGTCTTGATGAAGTAATCCGAAAAGAACTGCTTGATCATCGCGCCCTTGTAGCCACAGCAGATGACGAAGTCGTTCAGGCCGGCCTGCTCATAGATTTTCATGATGTGCCAGAGGATCGGCAGTCCGCCGATTTCGACGAGCGGCTTTGGGCGCGTGTCGGTTTCTTCGGAGAGCCGGGTACCGAGACCGCCGGCGAGAATGACGACCTTCACCTTTGATCCTCTTCGTTGCTGGCCGAAACGAGGTTCTTGGCGGATGCGGCCGGCACGTATGACGGCGCGCCCGAACCCGTGGAATCGGAAGACGAATGTTCAATAACGCGTTCGACTATGCTCATGGGATGTCCGCGTACATTGTCGAACACGCGTCCCAGATACTCCCCGAGCAGGCCGGCGACCGCTGCGTTGACACCCAAGGTGATGAGCTGAAGGATGACAAGCGTCGTGAAGCCGGGACTGCGCTCGCCGGCGCCGAACAACCAAAGCACGGCATAGCCGAACCCGATGAGCAAGGAAATACCGCACAGAGAGAAGCCCGCCAGCGCAATGAACTGAAGCGGCTTGGTCGATTGACTGGTCACCCCATCCATTCCTAGCGTGAGCAGCTTTATGAAATTGAACTTGCTTGTCCCCTGAGTGCGCACCGAGCGCGCATAGGGAATTCCGACCGAGGGATATCCGAAGGACGCGATGAGCCCTCGCAAATAGGGGCTGCGATCGGTCACCCCTCGCAGATGCTCGATGATGACGCGATCAATCAGGCGGAAGTCACCCGCGTCGACGGGAACATGAAACTCGGTGATGCGGTCGATAAATCGATAAAAGGCCCTGCGCGCCAGACGCAGGATGAGGCTTTCGATGCGCTGGATCCTTACCCCGTAGACTACCTTGAATCCCTTTTCCCAATATTCGAGAAACTTGAGAATCATCTCGGGCGGATCTTGCAGATCGGCATCGATCTGGATCGCGGCGGCGCCGCGGGCATTGAGAAAATTTGTCAGGATCGAGCGCTGAAAGCCGAAATTGCGCGACAATTTCAGCACGCGCACCCGCGGATCTCGAACGACCTCCGCTTCCAGCAGAGCGACAGTCCCGTCCTGGCTGTTGTTGTCGGTGAAGAGAAATTCCAAGTCGTAGCGGTCGGCGACACTGTCGGCGACTGCGCGCAACCGCGCCATGAGGTTTGCGATGTTGCCTTCCTCATTGAAGACGGGAATCGAAATCGTGATGAGCGTACGTGCCGATCCATCGACATCGTTCATGGCCGATTCCTCATCGTCAATCTTCCGTCGACACCATCATGTAATGAACCACGCTCGGTAGGCCGACTTCCATGGGCAGCCGCGGCCGCCAATCCGTGAAAGCATTGCGCGCGGTTGTCGACCCGACGAGATAGGAGACCTCGTCTGGGTGGGTTGGCCGCTCCCCGAAGCCCAACAGGTTCTCGCCATGACCGATGACCTCGGCCACGGCGCGCGAGAACTGCGCGACGCTGACGGGGGAACCGGAACAAAGGTTAAGGACCGTCCCCACATTCTGGTCTCTAGCAGCAACCGCAAATGCGCACAACCCTTCGACGACATCGTCGAGGTGCAGATAATCTTTCACCTGAAATCCAGCCGAAAGCGAAATATGCTGGCCGCGCGCCAAGTGATAAACGAGGCTGGGCAACAGCCTTTGTTTCTTCTCGCCAATTCCATAGACGTTGAAGATGCGGGCGACGACCAGCGGCGGGCCTCCTTCGCGCGCCAGCGCCAACAGGGCCTCACCAGCCATCGCTTTGCTCGCACCATAGACGACGTTGTCGTTGCCCTCGCGCGATTCAAGCGGGTCGGTCTCCCGTCGAAGTGCCCGGCCTTCTTGCGGAGCGTACTCGGAACACGTTCCTGCCTGCAGGAAAATTCCGCAGCCGGTCTCGCGCGCATGAAGAAACAGGGCCTTGGCGGCATCGACGTTGACGCGGCGGGCAAGGATGCGTTCGTGATGCAGCGCCTCCGCCGATCGATCGGCAGGGCGCGTCACGCCATAGGCGGCCAAGTTGAACACGGCGTTGAAACGCCGTCCCTTTAAAGCCGCCGAAATTTGCGCATCGGCATCGTCGGCGCTGAAGTCCGCAATCAATACGTCTCGGGAGCGACCGCGTCGATCTCCCCGCCGCTGGAGCAGCGTCACCTGCACATCTTGCCCAAGTAAGCGGGACACAACCTGCTGCCCGATGAAACCGTTCCCACCCGTGACCAGGACGGACTGACCGGAGAGGCGATCAATGTACGGAGAGATGAAGTCCCTGCTCGTGATCAAGCCTCTACCTCCTTTCAACGACGCTTTGACGTCAGCCTCGTTCGATGGCTGGCAAGGTCCCGATCTGTTCTTGAAGCCTCGGGTGATTCGTCAGCGCAGGCTAAGCTCCGGCTTCTTGCAGCGCCATGGCGCGGTGACGCTCAAACAGCCAGTCAATCTGCTGCAGGGCTACCGTACGCCGTGCGGTGCCGCGCGCGGCCGCGCGATACCAATCGATCGTCAGCATGATGGCTTCCTCAAAGTTCACGGAAGGTTGCCAGCCGAGCTGATCGCGCGCTTTGGCGCAATCAAGCTGAAGATGGCCGGCTTCGTGAGGTTGCTCGCTCCCGTCGACAGCCCACGAAACGGGCTCTCCCCAGTGATGCGCCAGCCGCTCGACTACCTGCCGAACCGGGACATGACCGTCGGAAGCCGGACCGAAGTTCCAGCCGGAAGCAAAAGTCTGGCCGTGTCGAACCAGATGTTCGGCGAGCCGCAGGTAACCGACGATCGGATCGAAGACATGCTGCCAGGGTCTGACAGCTGCGGGGAATCGAATGCGGAGCGTCTCGCCGGAAGAGAAAGCCCGGATGGCATCGGGAATCAATCGGTTCCGCGCCCAATCTCCGCCTCCGATCACATTACCAGCGCGGACGGAAGCAATGGCCGCGTCGCCTGCCCGATAGAAGAAGCTTCGGCGATACGCACTGGTGACCAGTTCGGCGCATCCCTTGCTGTTGCTGTAGGGATCATGTCCGCCGACGGGATCAGTTTCGCGGTAGCCTTGAATGCGGCCGTCATTCTCATAGGATTTGTCGCTGGTGACGACGACGGCGGCGCGAACGCTTGGACAGCGGCGAATCGCCTCGAGCACATGCACGGTTCCCATGACGTTGGTCGCATAGGTCTCGACCGGCTCGGCATAAGAGAGCCGTACAAGCGGTTGCGCCGCCATGTGGATCACGATTTCAGGCCGGGCCTCCTGCATCGCGTTGGATACGCAGTTGAAATCGCGGATGTCGCCGATATGGTGATCGATGTTCTTTTCGACTTCGCTTGCGACGAACACGCCGTCGCGATGCTCCGGCGCCAGCGCTAGACCGAAAACACGCGCTCCCATCACGTTCAGGAGCATGGATAGCCAGCCTCCCTTGAAGCCGGTATGTCCCGTCAGGAAGATGCGGCGGCCGCGCCAGAATTCCGCTTCGATCACCAAACTCTCCACTTGGTTGCGCCGCTGCTTCACTGACGTTCCAGGAACTTGCGGTCGCGCACCGTATCAATCGGATGCCAGAACCTCTTGTGACATAGGCGCGCAATTGATCGGAGCGCCGACGTTTCGATCGGATAGTTTTCCACACCGCTTTGTTGCCTGAGCGCTGCAACGCCTCTCAGCCGATTGGCGAATAGGACTTTGTCCCGCATTTGCTGAAGTACCCCGAGCTCGCGTTCCCGGCTGAAACGCGTAGCCCTCTTAAATACTAAAAACGCTACCACCCACAACCATTCCGAGCAACCCCATGATCGACCGTAACGCCCGTTCCGGGCGCTCGCGCCGCCGTGAGAACTTGGTCGTTGCATCGCGGCTCTCAGCTCAATTTCGTTTGATTTGCTTGGCTGGCTCGCGATCGGTGAGAGTCGCCTGTTGCTGCTGTGTCTGCCGATCCTGCTGGTCGCCTCCCAGCACGTCGAGCCGGCGCGAGGGTTCAAGCTTCTACCTCCCCAAATACCTGAGATTACTATGGCTCAATCGTCTTTTGGCGAGGGTTCGCGATGACCATGATGCAGGCGCCGCGTCGTCGACATCTCTCACCACAACAGGGTTACAGACCTGACGGCGTGAGCAGGCGAGGGCGGCTGGGCTGCTCTGGGGCGCCTATCAACAGCGGAACGAGACCGATCGTTATGCGCTCAAGCATTGAAATGGATGTGATCCTTCAAACAAAGGAGGAAAACGAGAACTGAGTTTGGGTGGCGAAGGAGAGCAGCGTCTTGAGGGTGATCAACACGTCTCCAGCACCAAGGCGGGGGGATTTAGAGCTTCCGAAAGCGGCGATAAAGCCCGAAAACCACCAGGACCAGGATTAGCGAGACGGAAATCCACGCGCGTAGCCTGCCACAGTGATCGCGCAGATAACCCAACAAGACCAGACGACGGCTTCCGCCATAGCTTTAAGGGCTTGAGCACCTGATTCAGGAGCGCGCCATGCCGCTCATATATCAAAATCAGTTTAAGCGCTCCACAATATTTGCTCCTGGTCGCGCGCTCGGGCTGGCTTGGACGCTGTCGTCAGAAAGCAGGAGCAGTCATCAGCGCCGCCGCTGAACAGGCGAGCGCGGCAATGTAAGGCATGTCTCGGTTTCTCGCTTGGCGTTATCGATTCGCTCGTGCTAGCTGAACGGTGGGCCTAATGCTCCCGGTCACTCCTCGGTTCCATCGGCTGCGCGCTCGGACTGGCGTAGTGGTTTTAGGATTCTGGATCGGAACGAACTAAGACGACGCCGGTTACTTGATCCGCAAGACCGGAATGACCGTGCTGCTGGGGCTCCGACGTGATCCCCTTCGTCGGAGCCCTTTTCTTTTACTAGGCGTGCCGAGCCACTGGAGGCCTGTATAGGGTGGGTGAACGGCGACGCTACCGTCGACCCAAGAGGCTCCGGGTGAACTCAAGCAAACGCCAACTTCTAGAGTTCGCAATCGAATTGTGAAGTTTCACAAGTTCGATTTCCCGCTTTTGGAGAAAATCGACCCTCATGGCTAATTGGTCTGCTTTGGCGGACAGCCGGGAAACATCAGCCTCCGCCGCTTCCAGCTTCGCTAGCAGGGATGCCTCATTCACTGGGCGGGTCATCGCTTGGTGACGGAGGTTAATCACGCCCAGCGCTTCTCTTTTCACGAAAAACGCGTTTGCGTGCGAGTTCGTGTCGTACTCATAGCCAAGTTGATCCATCTCGTCACGGATGGCGTCGAAGCCGGCGTGACCGAACTCAACACACATCACTTTTGGCAGGACAGGGCTGCCCCGCATCCCTGATAGGACGGATAGCTCGTGCCCTTCCACATCGAGCACCATGAGATCGATCTGCTGTATGCCTTCCTGAGATATGAAGTCACCCCAACTCAGAACGGCAATTTCTGACGCTTCGATTTCGGAGCCACTCGCCTGGATCTGAGCGAGATGATCGGGCGCAGGATCGATAGCGCCCCAACCTATAGCACGGCCCAATTCGGGATGGATGATGCTGTTAAAAGAAGAAGTTCCCGTCCTCTCGGAGAGCCCAACATTTAGATTTCTGGTGGATGGCCGGTTCTGACACAATTTCTCAAATATCCAGGGTACTGGCTCCAGGTTGTACCCCGACCATCCCATTGTCTCTTCGAAAAATTTGCAAGAGCTTTCCAGGACCCCGTCGAATGCCCCGCACTCGACGAATGTTCCTCTAATCTGAGTGTCCGGGAAATACCGCTCGAAAATGAATCGATCTACGGGCGGATCGAACTGACCATAAAACTTCATAGGTAAACTAACCTGGCTATTGCCCAAGAGAAAAAGTGCCTGGTCGGCGCCGGCGCGCTCAGGCGACTGCCCCGGCGGAGTGATCTTCACATATGTGCCGCTCCAGTGCCAACCGCGCCTGATGGCTAGATCTCGTCCAGCACCGTGCTCGCCCGGCATTGCCTTGTCCCGGAAGAGAAGGAACTGTCTCGATTTTTGGTCTATCTCACACCGAAGAATTGTTGAACGAGACGCTGTTCACGTCGCTGGCCCAGGCCCGGGCCACGCTCGGATGTTGGCGGGCCGATTACAACAACGCACGACCACACTCGCGGCTCGGATGGAAGACGCCGTCCGAGTTCGCCTTCACCTGCCATCCGCGCCGGGATCTGGCGCTGCGCTATGCCGAGGGCTCCGCGCCAGCTCCCGGCGCTCCAACCACCCAACCGAGCAAATCCAACGACCGGGGCGAACTGAGGACTGGATAAAAGGGGCAAGGTCAGCGCTGATCCCAGTCCATGGTCGTGTGCGTGTGGATTGTGATCGGCCACACCAACATACGGCCGGAGACCTGCGTGCTGCCGAGCTAACGCTATCTTCTCTCGCGAGCAGCATTTAACTCTGCTCGTAGCCGTGCGGCTGCGTCGCCTGGGAGCTCTCGACTTGGTGGCGGCTCACTGAGGTTCTGGGCCCAGGGCGCGCCTGATCGAACTGTCGAACTCGATGTGGCTCGGTCGGCACTCGCGCAAGCAGAGACAAGAAGGCCGGTAAGCGTCATAGATCCCGTCCACGTGATCACTCGGATGGGTATGTTCATCTATTGGTCCCCTGAACTGGCAGATCATTATCGGAGATCGGGCGAATTCTGGAAGGGGCCTGCCGCCTCTCAAGCAGGGGTCTTAAAACGTCGTTGTCAGGGCTCAGGACCCATGAGCTCCAGACTTGGACAGAACCACGTACCAGGTTATGCTGGGGGACGGAAAATGGTTAAAACTGATCTGCTGATGTACCGCGTGCCAGATTTGAGGTCGCTGAAGAGGGGCAGAGCCCTCGGACGCGCGAAGAATAGTCGGCCGGCGGTTTTTTGACCGCGATGGCGTGCTCAACGTCGATAAGAACTATGTGCAAAAGATCGAGGATCTCGAGTGGATTGCCGGCGCACGGGAAGCCATCAAGCTCTGCAATGATTTAGGCTATTTGACCCTCGTGGTGACGAACCGGTCCGGCGTCGCGCGCGGTTATTTTGGGATCGACGCCGTTCATCGATTGCACGATTGGATGAATAACCAACTCGCCAAGATTGGCGTCCATATCGACGAATTCCGATATTGCCGCTTTCACGAAGGATATCTGTTCGAGGGGGGCGATCTCGCAGATTTTGTCCTCGCCCGTTGCTGCAAACGGAAGCTTGAGCACTTCCGAGCGAGCGGCGCATTGCCATCGGGTCCGCGCGAACACGTTAGGGTAGATCGCCGTGCCTTCCAAACTGCCTAACAAGCGGAGCCCGTTCTTCACGCTTGGCTGGTCGACAGGCGCCGCCGGACCCGGATACGGCAAAACTCCACGGATCTGAAGGCATAGTATAGTCTTTGAGACTGTCTCGCATCCATTCCATAGCAAAACGATGGCCGCGGCGGCTCACCGCAGCGGCGTAGCCCAACATCAGCAACAAGGGGATCTCGCGGCTGATCCGTCCATGCGCCAAGCTCAGAATGGTGGCGAAGACGACGGCGGCTAGAACGAACCGCGCCTCCGGGTTGATCCGTCCGAGCCAATACATCCGGGCCCCGATACATTTCGCGATCAAGATCACAAACAAGACGCCGGCAAGCGGACCGAACTCGACAGCGACCTGCAGCGGCGCGCTATGCACCTGCGTCCTTGGAATGCACGACATTGTCGGAAAGCGCTCAAAGCCAATACCGAACGAGTCACCCTTGGCCAGAAGCCGGATCGCATCGATATAGAGCTGCTTACGGATTTCGATTGAGTTTCGGGTGTCGACCGACGCGCATCCTGGATCCAAGGAAGTTGTGCCACTCTCGAAGGAAGTTGTGCCGCTCTCGATGGCACGATGAAGGAAGAGCTTAGTTGTTTCCCAACGCGCCGCGCTGCCCGCCAAGCCCGCCACCAAGACTGCGCCCAGAATCATCAGGATATAGACACGCTGTCGCGCCTGGTTTGCGATGCCCGCCGCGACCAGCATCGCTACGGCAATCGCGACGAACGTAAACCTCACCTGGCACGCTGCGAAGACGAATGCGGGCATCGCCGACAGTCCAGCGACGAGGACTGCCCGGCGCGAGGTAAGCTGCCGGGCGGTGATAGACAGCAGCAGAAAACCAAACAGCATCGTGAACTGGGCTGGGGCCGCATCATAGAGACCGAACACCACCACCTTGGGGTGGTTCGGATCACTCCACTGCTCGATCAGCGAAGGAATTGTTACCAGCGTTCCCGCTGCAACCACCGCTCCGATGAGGAGGATGAATCCGCGCGACGATACGCGCGCCGGACACAGCCGCGCCGCCGGATACGCGGCGAGCGTGAGCGTCAGGAGGTAGAACTCATTCTGATCGGGGCCGATTCCATTCAACGCCAGCGAAATGCCTATGGCCAGCAGCAGGCAGCAAAAGATCACGTCGCGCGTATCGATCTCGAACTCACGCCATCGCCCGAGTGCTAGCAGAGTGGCCGTTGATCCGGCCATCAGAAAGGCGGTGAACCATGGGCCGGTCGCGAACCATCCGTGCGCCAGAACTGCAAGTGGACTGGCGGCAAAGAGGACGGCGAATACAAGAAGCGCGCATTGCGGCCAGGCAAAGCCGCTTGGCCTCTCCAAAAACAGGCGCATGGCCCGGAACATGGATGTACCCTCCCGCCGATGATCGCGGTTGAGTAGCACCGCGGCCATCCAGTGAACAATCCCTTTCCGAGCGAGGATCATACAAATGAACGGCATTCCCGGATTGGTCAACGGGTGCATTTGAATTGCGCGCAATCTCTCTCCCGGATACCTCAGCCAATAGTAGAATATGGAAATTAAACAACCAAGGAGGAGCATCGGAGCAGAACGTCTTGACGACTGGCCTGATATGGATTTGGAGCCTCCTCGCGTGGAACCACAGCATTTCACCTTGATTGCCTGAGCCTTTTCCTAATATACGACCGCAATCAGTAGCGGGCGGGGTACTTGGCAAGCAGCGTCGCTCGGGTGGTGCCTTAGAGTGCAAAAGAGGGGGGAAGCATCCTGGATGAAGACGACGCAAGAAGACGGCTCGGCGCCGTTTATTCACCCGACTGCGGTGGTCGAGGAGGGGGCGAAGGTCGGTGACTTCACAAAGATCTGGTACTTCTCCCATGTCGCACCAGGGGCGGTGATCGGCGAGAACTGCAGCCTCGGCCAGAACACCTATGTCGAACGCAACGCCATCGTCGGTCACGCGTGCCGGCTTGGCAATTCGGTCTCGATCTTCTCGCATGTTGAGCTCGAGGATTTCGTGTTCTGTGCGCCGTACATGGTGTTCACCCACATCTCTTTTCCCCGTGCCGCGATCAATCGCCACGCGGTATTTAGGAAGACACTGGTGAAAACCGGGACGACCTTGGGTGCGAACTCCACCGTGGTTCCGGACGTTACTTGCGGCGTCGGTACCTTTCTTGCCGCGGGTGCCACGCTGACCAAGAGTTCGAAGGACTGGTCAATGATGGTAGGAACTCCTGCGCGCCAAGTTGGCTGGGTAAGTGCGTTCGGCGAAAAGATTGATCTACCATTATCCGGTCGTGGAGAATGGCGCTGTAAGCATACCGACGACCTCTACGTCTTGAGTGGTGCGGAGCTGACACGGCATCCGGGGCCCAAAGATATTCTGAAGTACGAGCCGGGACAACGATTGGTGAGGATGGAAGTCCGATAAAGCTTGGCCACTTACCCTCGGTCGAGGTCCAAGAGTGGCGCCAAGAATTGTGCGAGGTTGCCTCCCCTAAACAGGTGCCCTCTTATTCCCGCGGAGCGAGCTGCCTCCAAATCGGTTGGACTATCGCCGACCAGAATACTGCGAGAGACATCCACCGAAAAGCGCTTCAAGAGATCAGTGATCATGCCCGCGCCTGGTTTGCGTCTATCACTTATTCGACGGTACTTCTCCACTGTACCTTCGGGATGATAAGGGCAATACTCAAATGCATCTATATGAGCGCCAGTCTTTGCTAGCTCCGCTGCCATCCAATCATGTAGCGCATTGACGTGAGCCTCTTCATACATGCCTCTAGCCACGCCCGACTGATTGGTAACCACGAAGGCGAAGTATCCAGCATCATTGACGATCTTTACCGCCTCGTGCGCTCCCTCGATCCACCGCAATTTGGTGCTCTCAAACACGTACCCTCTATCCTCATTGAGGACACCGTCACGATCAAAAAAAACCGCTGGTCTCTTGATCACCATATCATCCACTGTCACAGATTGGCGTTGCAGTATCAATTTTGAAGACCACAGAATAGCGCTTAGGCTGTCTGCTGGCGATGGAGGCAGTCCGGAGGTGTAGCAGGCAATTTCGGACATAGTTGTCGACGTTCAAGCTTGCGAGCCGAAAAACCTGCACCCAACAATCCTAGGTAGCCGCCTTGTGTCCTGTGGGGAGCCGACGGAGTTCTCGGCTAGACGGCTCCCGCGCCGAGGGGCCTGCTAGAATTGCGTCATCGAACGTCGAGCACGCAGAGATCGAGCCGGAATAAGCTTCGATGGGCCGTGCCCAGATAGCGCGCATCTCCTGCGAAAGCAATGTTTTGTCCGGCGTGCGGTTTTTCTTTCCGCATCGACCTAGGGAACGGGATGAGCGGTCCTCTTCGCACGAGAATGGCGCCAAGAGGGGATACTGGAAAGCTCGATCGAACTCGGGATTCGGCTACGCGTAACTGGGCGATCGAAGTCAGAGCCGGTCTGATCGGTGGCGCGTCAACGGATATTTGGCGTGACGCTGATTGTTGATCTCGCGCAGCAGCGATATGCGGCGGTTTTGCGCCGTGTTGAGCAGAGCCTCGAAGACCAGGAAAATCTCGCGCGCCTGCAGATACACTTCGGCGTTGATGGCGCCCGCATCGTACCCATGTGTTGCAAGCCGCGCCTCGATTTCAGTTGCCGACGTCGGATCCGTCCGCCAAGCTTGCGCATTTTGCCGGATGTGGCATGTGGCCGCGTCCGCAAGCTCATGCGAAATTCCGGCGAGATCGATGTGGCGGAGGCTATGTTCGATCGCCTGCTGACGATGGTGTTCCAGAAGCTTGTGCCTCAGCACGCGGTAGCGCTGGATCTCCCACGACAATTCTACCACGTCGACTGCCAGCAGCCATTCGATCGCAGTGCGTGGGGCGATCTCCTCAAAGATCGCGTTGCGCATGAGCTGATACTTCTGAAGGCTCTCGCCGGGGAGCAACAAGGGCGGGGGTAACAGTGCTTCAAACTCGGGAGGCGGGACAACCGGTGCGGTACCGGCTCCTAGTGCGTTGAAGGGCGCATTCATACGGAGACTGTCCCGGAGTTGAACTCGCCCGATGCCTTCGAAGGCGTCACGATACCGGCTTGGCTATGGATCGGGCTTGCATCCCACAGCTGCTTGGCGATTGCTAACGGTGCGATCTGCATGTCGGCCCACCATGCTTTTTCGTTGCCATGGCGGTGCAGATCCTGATGGTGAGTACGGCAGAGCGGCACCGTAAACTCGTCGCTGACCTTGCGGCCCAAAGCTCTCGGTTGAGCGAACTTCAGATGATGGGGATCCGATGGCGTCTGCTCGCAGACGAGACAGGGCTGTCCCCGGATGAACGCCAAGTGTTCCTTGCTTCGCTTGCGGGTGGGCTCTTTCGGAATAGCAAGGCCGACCGCCGGAGTTGCGGTATCGGCAAGAGGGAGAGAGCCTTTGCCGCGAGGAGGACTGCTTTCGGTATCAGGAAGGGCAGCTTCTCCGAACTTGCGCTGATAGGCAGCTTCGACGGTTCGAGCGTCGGCCTCGAGTAGAGTATTCTTCCGAGGAAGGGCGTTCTTCGCCCACACGAGAAGGTCGTTTTCCTGCGTCAAGGGGTTGATCTCCTCCAGCATGTCATCCCGCAGCTTTGCCGATTGTTGCGCGGCGAGGGTTGGAGGACGCTGCAGAACGCTCTTGCGTGGCTGACCGCCGGCGCCATTGCCGGGGCGGGGCTCGGCGGGCGATGAACCGACCAGAGTATCAGGCGCATCCAGATCGTCCTCCCCGGCGATGCCGACCAGCGTAAACAGCGCGTAGCGCCGGGCATAGGTCAGCGCCGCGCCCATCCGATGGGGCGCCTCGGTATCCTTGGCGGCACAGACCGGCCAATCAGAGGAAATCCATTCGCCGGAGGAATGGGCCAGCAGGGTGGTCAGATGGACCTGTGCGGTGCTCGGCTCAATCCGGGTGGTCTGGATGGCCGCGATCTCCTGCTGGCTTAAGGCCCTGCGCACGATGTCGAGCCCGCTCGCGAGCGACGCATAGCGAAACGACCGGTCCTCCTCGCGTGGAAACGGCGAACGGATGGTGGCAACCAGCGTCTTTTCAGGGTTGGTCAGCTCCGCCTGCGCCTTGGCCAGCGCCGCGGCAATCGCGCCGATGCGCTCACTGGACCGATGCATCGGTGCCCTCCGTCTGAAGCGAATCGAAGCTGATGGCGCCCGACTTCGATCGCTTTGCCCGGATCCCGTGGCCGATGGCCTCCTTGGCGTCCTCGGGCACAAGCTTTTTCAGCTCGATCTTTGCGATCTCGTGCTCCGCATGGGCGTCGCGGGTTCTAAGGTAGGTTGCCGCAAACTCCGCCCATAGATTGGAGGCAGCCATATCCACAACCTTGACCGCTTCCAGCCGCGGGCGTGGCGTCTCGATCCCAAACAGGCGAGGCGGCTCCCCGGTCTGCACGCAGCGCCAGAATTTCTTTTCGGCCGTCAGAAGCAGGTGTTGGTAGAGCGGATCGGCGTGAAGTTTGATTTCGACCCACTTGCCGCCGCCGGTGATGATCGACAGCACGGCCGAGCGCGTGGCCATCACCCACATGTTGTGCTGCAGCTGCGCCATGTGCTTTGCGGCCGCCAGCTCTTCGGTGAAGCTCCAGGGCAGCATGAACTTGGCCTCGTAAATCGCGCCGGTTTGCTCGACGATGCCATCCAGCGTCGCTGCCATCCATTTGTGGACGGGGTGACGAGCGCGCTTTTGGACGTCCTTGACGGTTTGGCCGCTGTTGCGCTGGTACCAGGTCCGATTCAGTGGCTCGGTTGCGATGCCAAGCTGGACAATGAGATTGTCAGAAAGGTCTTGCGGTTCGATTTCGCCGCGCTTCTCGCGCCAGAGACGAACGAGGTCGGCTTCGTCATCGCCCATGATGATGCGGGCATCCGATCCGCCAATAAAGTGGCGACGCTCTGCGGGGTTGAACTTGATGACCCGAAGCTCAGGCTCGGGGACGCCATCGGTTTGAACGCTACTCACCGGTATCTCCTGGTTAAGAACAGCGGCACTGGTTGCCGCACTGCCTTAAGCCCCGCAGTTGCGAGGTGAGATACCGGGACCGTTCGCGCGCCCGGCCGAATCAGTAACGCTCCATTTGCGCGCGAAGGCCAGTCCTTTCTGCAGCAAGATTCTTGCTCTTTTCCGCTGAGACCGGTGAGCTGCTGGCGTTTCGCGGGCAGCCAATTTACTGCCTAAGGCGGTGGACCACAGGTGCATGAAGAGGGTGGAATGGCGTCACAGCAGCAAATCGAAGCCAACCGGACGAATGCCAAGCGCAGCACGGGTCCAAGGACGGCAGAGGGCAAGGCAAGCTCGCGCCAGAATGCGCTTCGTCATGGCCTGTCGCGGTCGGTGACCGCCGACGATCTGGGGGCTAAGAGGCTTGCCCAACAGATCATGGAAGGCAGAACCCTTGAGGCGCTTCCATTTGAGCTGGCAGATATCGTTCGAGCCAAACTCGAATTGGGGCGGATCCGCGCCGTTCGCCATGAGCTCCTGAGCGCGCTGTTAAAATCACCCCATGGCCGGTGGGCCAAACGGCTGCGCGGCTTGGAGCGCTATGAGCGTGCGGCCTACGCGAAGCAGAAGCGGATTCTTCGAACGGATGGGGCTTAGACGTGCGTTGCCCGCTTTCGACAAAACGAAGCCAATCGCATTTGAGCTCGCCCGAAACGACCGGAGAGGAGCAGTCGGCTTGATGTCCAGGGACAAGACATCTCGTCGCAGAGGTCGAAAACCACCTCGCAGCGTCCGAACTAAGCGCACAGGCCTCGCGCATATTGTGATCGAACGGCCGCCCAAGCAGCCAGAAGATTGCTCCAAAATGTCTGGACTTCTGCTGTCGTTGGAGCGTCGATGCGTCCGGGAATGAAAGACGGAAGCGCTAACCATGGATGCTCAATAGGATCGAGCCGGCCATTAAAGCTTGTCTTTTGGCGATTCATGCCAAGCTCAAGGAAGCCGAACAGATCGCCAGAGCGGCGGCCGCGTGCGCCGAATCGGGAAGCATCAGCGAGGGCGTGCGTGTTGCGATGGAGATCGAGCAGTTGGTCCAACGACGCGGGGCGGCTCCAGGATGCCGCGTCACTGCTCAGAACCTTTCTCCGCCCCTGAGATCCATCACGAGCCCGAGACTGCCGCGACGTGAGAGGCAAAACGCAGCGGAGAGTTCCTAGGTGCTCTTGGTTTGGCCTTTGGTTCGGACGAACTGTCTGATCAGCTTGACCGGGTCCGCGCCAAGGGCGCTCGCGATCGTGACGAATTCGATGACGTCGAGCCGCCGTTCGCCGCCCTCATATTTGGCGACGAAGGATTGCGGCTTGCCGAGCTTCTTGGCGAGCGCCTGCTGGCGGATGCCGGCCTTATGTCGCGCCGCGACAAGCAGCCCAATAAGGCGGTGGTATTCGGCGGATCTGAGAGATTTTTGCATTCGCCGCCGGGCAGTGGGATTTCGGGCGGCGGGCAATTTGATCCTGGATTCGGATTATCCCAAAAAAGGATATTTCTTAACTGTAATTGCCTACGCTGCGCGCGGCCAGCTCGACTTCGGGGCCGCGGCGAGCGAAGTGGTGCTTATGTGTAGGTGTGCGAAGGTGTACTAACATGGCGATAAACCGCAGCTCCGCAGTGACGTCCGCGAACGCGGCCATCCCACAGCGAGGATCGACCAGACGAGCGGCGAAGAAACGCTTGAGCGAAGGCCGCCTGGTGGCAGGTGCGGTTCGCTACATCAAGCTCGGCGAAAAGGGCAAATGGGCTGCCGACGCCTTGGAGAACGGTATTCTCCCGTTCGGCTATCGGCCGGTGGATCACGCGGCCTGCGCGCGGGGCGACTGGGCAACGGTCCGCCAGCAGCTGATCGCGATGGGACGGCGGAATGGCGGCATCAGGCAAGGTTTGCGTGAATTGAGGGAATTCTACGAGCTTGGCGAGGACACGCTGTGGTTCACGATCGCCGACGGCCATCTGTGGTGGACCTTTGCGAAAGGCCGCGTGATCGAAACCAGCAAATCCGATCCTGGCTCGCCCTCCCGGTTTCGGCGCACCGGCGGATGGCGAAAGACCAGCCTCAGCGGTGTTCCGCTTAGCGTCCGCAGCTTAAGCTCGGCGCTGACCAGCACCGCGAACTATCAGATGACCCTCTGCGCCGTAAGGGAGACCGATTACCTGCTGCGCCGGATCCGCGGAGAGGATGAACCGCTGCCGGCGAAAGCCGCAACGCTGCGGGCAGAGTTGGCAGCCACCTTGGAGGAAATGATCCGGCGGCTCGACTGGAAGGACTTCGAAACCCTGATCGACTTGATTTTTCATCGCGGCGGCTGGGAGCGCATCAGCCAATTGGGTGGTGAGCAGTCCGACGTCGATCTGGTGCTAAGGCAGCCAATTACGCGCGAAACGGCCTGGGTGCAGGTGAAGTCCCGCGCATCGCAGGCCGAGTTTGACGACTATCTGGCTCGATTTGAACGGGACGGGGGCTCAGACCATTTTTTCTTCGTCTATCACAGCGCGATCCGTCCGATCAGGGCGGCGCCAGCGCGTACCGTGCACCTCTGGTCCGCGGACCGGATTGCAAATGCAGCGCTCGAGGGCGACCTCACCGGGTGGATTTCCGAGCGTGTCGCCTAAATGGTCGCAAAGAATCGTTTGCAGGGATGCGAGTCCGGAGCGTCCTCCGCTATCCGAACGAAAGGAGTCCGCGCTTTAAGGCAAACGCCCGCGGTGCGATGCGGCAAGCCTTCGTTGCAGCGTTCGAAGAGCGGCTTGCAACGCTCACCGACGCAGAGCGGACGGCGACGAAGGAGCGCAAGGCACGTTTCGATACGATCGAGCCTAATCGAATGACGAACGTGGGATAGCGCGCAATAGCACCGAGGCGGGCGCGTCGCAGAAATGGTCCTGGCGACATGATCTAACCCGCCTCAAAAATTTCGGCGGGTACGCAAGCTTTGCTTAGCTTTCCATGCTAGGCTTTAGATGGTTGCGGCTCCGCCGCCACCGGACCTTGGGAGAGGGTGAGGCTTATGGAGAGGATCACCCTCTTTCTCTTTCGGCGGTGATCAATATGTCCGACCACATTTCAACTGTGCCCTTTGAAGAGCGAAGCTTCAGCGTCAAGACGGCGTGCGAGATTCTCAGCATCTCCAAATCGGTCTATTTCGAATTGATCTCGGCTGGCGCGATTGAGACCTACAAGCAAGTCCGCTCCCGCAAAATCACCGGGCGCGCCATCAATTTGTATCGTACGAAGCTCCGGGTTGCGACGGAGCAGGGTTCTTCGTCGTAATCACTCCCATGACTCGCACACGCATTTTCTTGGCAATCCTTGGAGTGCTTCTTTTGGTCCTTGCGGCTCTAGAAGTCGGGCCAATGCTTGCCGGCTGCCGAATCAAAGGAAACATCAGTGATGCGGGCGAGCGCGTTTATCACGTGCCCGGGCAGAAGTACTATCTACAAACGCGCGTCAATTGGCTCAATGGCGAGCGGTGGTTTTGTTCTGAAAGCGATGCGCGCGCCGCCGGATGGCGCAAATCGCGTGTTTAGATCAATACTCGTGCCTACGCTGTCGATGTTTAGCGTTAAATGCTATAGCGTTTCACAATTTCCGCAACGATGTTGGGATTGTAGAATCGCTGCTTCGAACTTTTTCTTGTTGCGAGGATTACATACCCCGCCGGAGCATGGCCACCGTTTTCTTTGCGGATGTGGTTCACGCGCTTTCGTCGCCCCGGAGGGCATTCGCCTGTCTTTGCTCAAAGGATTCTCCGGTCGCCTGAAGCGTGGCGTTAAGCCCGCAGAGCGATTGCAGGCGACACAGGATGACGTCGCAGTATTTCGGGTCGATCTCGATGCCATAGCCGAGGCGGCCGGTTCGCTCCGCCGCAACCAGGGTGGTCCCGGAGCCAAGGAACGGATCGAGCACGATGCCCTTGCGCTGCGAACAGTCGCGGATCGCGTCCTCAACCAGAGCGACAGGCTTGACCGTTGGATGCAACGCGAGATCGGAGCGGCCGGTGAAGGCGCTGACGCCGGCATAATTCCAGATATTAGTGCGGTTACGGCCGTGCTTGCCGAGCTCGATATTGTTGAGGTGCGCTGCGGTGCCGGATTTGAACACGCAAACGAGCTCATGCTGGGAGCGGTAGAAGGAGCCCATGCCGGCGTTGTTCTTGGCCCAGACACAGATGTTTTTCAGCTCGCTGTAAGCGCTACGGCCGGCCGCGAGCATCTCGCCGACATGGCGCCAATCGATGCATTGGAAATGAATGGCGCCGTCATCGCAATGGGCGGCGAGGTGGCGGAAGACGGAGGCAAGAAAGGCGGTGAATTCGGCGTCGGACATTTCGCCGGAAGCCATGGCGAACTCGCGATGTTGAATCTCGCCCAGGCCACAGACGTGGCCGGCAATGGGCACGTTGTACGGCGGGTCCGAGAAGACCATTTGTGCGCGCTCCTCACCCAGCAGCGCCTGGTAGGTTTCCAGCTTGGTGGAGTCGCCGCAGATGAGCCGATGCGCGCCGATTTCCCAGAGATCGCCGGGCCGGGTGACCGCGGGCCCCGCGGCCGGGAGCGGCGGCTCGTCCGCCTCGCCCGCGTCCGTTGTCGTCGCGGCCTCGCCGATCAGAATATCGATTTCGGGCAGCTCAAAACCCGTGATCGACACATCGAAGTCGATCTCAAGCTCGGACAGGTATTTTAACTCAAGGCCAAGCAGATTCCGGTCCCAGCCGGCATTCTCTGCAAGCCTGTTATCGGCGATGACATAGGCGCGGACCTCCGCCTCGGTCAGATCAGAGAGCCGTACGGTCGGCACCTCGGAAAGGCCGATCGATTTCGCCGCCTCCAGCCGGCCGTGCCCCGCGATCACGCCATTGCGGTCGTCGACCAAAACGGGATTGGTAAAGCCGAACCTGCGGATCGCTTTTTCGATTTGCGCGATCTGCTTTTTGGAATGGGTCCTTGGATTATTTGAGCGCGGCTTGAGCGCCGAAGTTTGCTGGTAGGCGAGGTTGAGCTTGCGATGCCAGCGCGGGTCTTCCAACATTTTTGTCTCTCCTGTGAGTAAAACGCACAAGAGAGGGTTTACGCATCCGACATGCGTGGTTCATTCCGAATAAAACAGCGCCTATTTTTTCGAAGAGATTCGATCCAAAAACGACTTCCAGCTCACGTGAAGTCGCCATCGCTCAACCGCGATTTTCGCAGCTCGTTGATGCGGCGGTCCCGTCCACCAATCTTTCCCTTGCAGGAGCGACCACCCTTTAAGGCCCGCCGTTTGCTGTCGATTGCGAAGCCAAGCGAGCAGAGTAGGATATTCGTGCTCGGCAGCGGCGAACCGATACAGCATCATCGCTGGCTTTTTTGGGCGGCCGGCCTTGCGCTTCAGCTCACCCCTAAGACTCTCGACGAGCAGCGCAAGAAACCAGCCAGGCAACGGTTGATCCGCGTTGGCTTCCAAGATGTCGGCGAGCTGTCCGCGTGTTGGAGCATCGCCGTTATCAAGCATGCGCCGGCAATTGTGCAGGCTTTTTTCCTCAAAGAGGTCGAAGAGCGTTGGTTGGTCAGACATCGCTTCCTCCCGGATCGGTACTATCTTCCGCTATATTTGCGTTCAAACGCCCTCATCGCCTCGCCAAGAGGCGAGGGCTCGCCTCGGACCGCTTTGAGGTATTCCTCGCTCTCGACGTTAACCTCCGTGCCGGGCTCGACCTTATCCTTGTCCCGCTCGACCATCTCGGCGACGAATTCCTCTACGCTTGCGGCCGTCGCCGGCACAACCAGGAAGCCGCCGTTATGCTCGGGTTCTTTCGCCGTTATGGTGCCGCGCAATTGGTCGAGCAAGGCGACCGCCCCAGGCTGTCCGGTCGCAGCCAAAGCCTTCAGCTTGAGGATTGCGATTTGAAGTCGATTCATCCGTTCCGGTTTGCCCGAGACCGAGACGGTCTGCGTCTTCAACGCGAAATCGCGGGTCAATCGCTCGAGGCTAACCGCGCCTTTGGGCCGGCCGCGCGGGTTGCCTGATCGTCCTTTGCGGAATCGCATTTTGGTTGGCGGCGGAACGCGCCCCTCGGCCGAGGCGCCGTTATCGGTTTTGCTCACGGTACATCGCCTTTGCTTGCTCTTTCAATTCCTTCAGATGAGCGACGTCGCGTTCATATTCGACCTTGAAGCGGCTGAAAGTCTCTTCGTCCCACGGCGGCAGGCCCACCAGGCGGACAAGGCGGGATCCAAGTTCAATCGGCACGCCGCTTGGAATTTGGATAACGCCGCTGCTCGGCTGCTGAGGGGGCGGCTCCAGCAATTTGGCCCGTTTGCATTCTTGCAGGAAGAGCTTCATCGCGCGGATTTCGCCGGCCACGGCACGGCGAAACAGGCCATGCAGCATGGCTTCATGCAGGTGAAGTTTAGTCCTTCTACCGTTGATGTTGGCCACGATTGGCCGATCGAGCAGGGCCGTAAGATCAAGATCGGAGCCCGGCCTATCGGACGTCGGAGGTCTTTTTGCGCGCAGGGGCTGTGGGCGTACCCCGAACCGGGTGGCTTTGGGCGGTTTGCCGTAGCCCACCTCATAGCCGTGAGCCGAGCCAGCTTCGCCTGCTGTATCGTCCTTACTCATTCTCCTCGCTCCTTGCGACCCGGAGCGAAGAGGGTGTTCTGAAATTGCAGAGACCCACAGCACGCCGAGGCGCGGTTATCCGCGTCCAATCGTCATCAGTTGCTTTCTGGGTTTCTGAGCTTCGCCGCCAAATCCCGTCTTGTTTCGGGAGGCCGGTTCGCTAGCGCTCATGTAGGAGATAAAATTACAGGCGTCAAACATATTTGGGGCTGCAGAAATGCAGCATGATGATAGGCCCATCCCGAGCTTTGCGTTAACCATCCCGTTTGCGCTGGCGGTAATTCCCGTCAAATTTCGTACGGGAAGATGTGCGAGAAGTCCCGAAGAACGGGGATTTTTTGCAATCACAAGGCACATGAAGACGTGCGATTTGCGCGTTTTGCCCTGTTAATTCCCGTTCGGGGTAAACAGCTCAGGTGCGGATGAAGGTCGCTCGAGACGGTCGCTAGCCGTCCCTTTCGTCCGATATCACCTTGCCATCGTTCGGCAGCGCGCCGGCGCCGACCAGTTCGACGTTGCCGCCGAGCTTGGTCACGGTCCGCAGGGTCGCTGCGAGCTCGCTCTGAAAGGCTGCACTTGCCGCGACTGCTTCTGCCTTCAGCGTCATCACGTCGGTCTCGCCGGAACGTGTCACGACCAGGCGCAGCCGCCCGAGCTCCGGATGACGCTTGCCGATCTCGGCGATCTGTTCGGGTCGCACGAACATGCCTTTGACTTTGGTCGTTTGGTCGGCGCGCCCCATCCAGCCCTTGATCCGCATGTTGGTGCGCCCGCACGGGCTTGCGCCGGGCAGCTCCGCGGTAAGATCGCCCAGTGCGAGGCGGATCCAGGGGTGGTGCGGGTCGAGGGAGGTGACCACGATCTCGCCGACGTCACCCTCCGCGACGGGGTCGCCGGTGCCGGGCCTGACGATCTCGAGGATCAGCTCCTCGTTGACCACCATGCCGTCGCGGGCCTCGGTCTCGAACGCGACCATGCCCAGATCGGCGGTGCCGAATGCCTGATAGGCCTCGATGCCGCGTGACTTGATCTCCTCCTGCAGCGACTTCGGAAAAGCCGCCCCCGACACCAGCGCCCGCTTGATCGAGGACACATCGCGTCTGGCACTCGCGGCTGCGTCGACCAGGATCTTCAGGAAATCGGGCGTGCCACTGTAGCCGATTGGCCGGTAGGCCTCGATCAGTTTGAATTGCTGCTCGGTATTCCCGGGGCCCGCAGGGATCACGGCGCAGCCGAGCGCCCGGGCGGAGGTATCGAAGATGAAGCCGCCCGGGGTGAGATGATAGCTGAAGGTGTTGAGCACCACGTCGCCCGGACGAAAGCCTGCCGCAAACAGCGCCCGCGCCCCGCGCCAGGCGTCGCCCTGGGCGGCCTCGGGCTCGAAGATCGGTCCGGGCGACGTAAACAGGCGCGCAAACGATCCAGGCGGCCCGGCAACGAAACCGCCGAAGGGCGGGGCGGCCCTGTGCAGGGCCGGGAGTTCCGACTTCCGCAGCACCGGCAGGCGCGCCAGCGCAGCGCGGCTGGTGATGGTGGCGGGATCGACGTCTTTGAGGCGGTCGGCATAGGCCGGAGCCGCCATGGCCCGCCGCAGGACCTCCGGCAGGCGGGCGAACAGTTCCGCCTCGCGCTGGGCGGGATCGCGGGTTTCGCGGGCGTCATAGTGATCCGTCATGGGTGATCCTCACGGGTTCGCGCCAATTGCGCTCCGCTTTCGACGTGCTATCAGACGGCTTCCCGCCGAACTGGCGATGCTCCGGGAAGTGCAATGGCAGACATGCAGACCGCCGCGGCGAGCGGCCCTTCCGATACCGACGTCGTCGGCAGGCTGAAGCGTCGCGTCATCGAGCACTGCCTGCCGTTGTGGTGCACGGAAGGCTGGGACGGTGGGGGCTTCGTCGACCGGCTCGACCCCGACGGCCGCGCCGATCGGCTCGCGCCGCGCCGCGTCTTCGTTCAGGCCCGGCAGATCTACTGCTACGCCAAAGCCGCGCAGATGGGCTGGTACGCCGAAGGCCGCGAGATCGCCCTGAAGGGGCTCGATCACCTGTTGACGAAGGCGAAGGCGCCGGACGGCCGCCCGGGCTTTGTCCACAGGTTGACGGCCGACGGCGGGGTGCTCGACGCGCGGCGCGACACCTACGACCACGCCTTCGTGCTGCTCGCGCTCGCCACCGTTTACGGACTTGATCGCGACGCGCAGGTGCGCTCGGAGATCGATGCGCTGCTCGCCTATCTCGACGGGCACCTGCGCTCGCCGAATGGCGGCTTTCTCGAGGGGGCGCCGGCATCCCTGCCGCGGCGGCAAAATCCGCAGATGCATCTGTTCGAGGCGATGATCGCCGTATTCGACGCGACGCATGATCTGGCGTTCCAGCAACGCGCCGGCGAGTTTTTCGCGCTGTTCCTTGCCAATCTCTATGACAAGCAGACCCAGGTGCTTGGCGAATATTTTGAAGACGACTGGTCCAAAATTCCGCCCATTAGCGTCGAACCCGGACATTTGGCCGAATGGGTCTGGCTCTTGAAGGGATTTGAACGGATCACGGGCTGTCCGACGGGGCGCTATCGCGGCGAATTGCTGGCGTCGGCGCTGCGCTACCGCGACGAGGCGACCGGCTGCCTCACCGACGAGGGTAGTGTCGAGGGCCGTATCCGGCGTCACTCTCGGCGCCTGTGGCCGCAGAGCGAGATTGCCAAGGCCTGGATCGCGCAGGCCGAAGCCGGCGAGGCGGCTGCCGCCGACGAGGCGCGCGCCGCATTGGCGCGCCTGGAGCGGCATTATCTGAGCCACCCTGTTGCGGGCGGCTGGTACGATCAGTTCGACCGCGACGGCAAGTCGCTGGTCGACACCATCCCTGCGTCTTCGTTCTATCATGTTCTTTGCGCGGTTACGGAAGCAGAGCAGGTGCTGCAATAGGCACCCGGCTGCGCTCACAGCCACCGCTTCCGCCGCTTGAAGCTCTTGAGGTTCTTGAAACTCTTGCGCTGGTCGCCGGCGCCGCCGAGGTAGAATTCCTTGACGTCCTCGTTGTCGCGCAATTCGTCGGCGGTTCCGTCGAGCACCACCTTGCCCTGTTCCATGATGTAGCCGTGGCTCGCCACTGAAAGCGCCGCGCGCGCATTCTGCTCGACCAGAAGGATGGTAACGCCGAGGTCGCGGTTGATCTCCTTGATGATGGCGAACACTTCCTTGACCAGCAGCGGCGACAGACCCATGGACGGCTCGTCCATCAGGATCATCTTCGGGCGCGCCATCAGCGCGCGGCCGATCGCCAGCATCTGCTGTTCGCCGCCGGAGAGATAGCCGGCGAGCCCCGTGCGCTCCTTCAGGCGCGGGAAATAGTTGAAGACCATGTCGATGTCGGCATTGACCTCGCCGTCGCTGCGGGTGAAGGCGCCAAGCCGCAGATTCTCCAGCGACGTCATGTCGGCGATGATGCGGCGCCCCTCCATGACTTGAAAGATGCCGCGGCGGACGATCTTATCGGGATCGATGCCGTTGATGCGCTCGCCGTCGAAGATGATCTCGCCGCGCGTCACCTCGCCGTCTTCGGTCTTGAGCAGCCCCGAGATCGCCTTCAGCGTGGTCGACTTGCCCGCGCCGTTGGCCCCCAGCAGCGACACGATCGAACCCGCGGGCACCTCGAGGCTCAGTCCTCGCAGCACCAGGATGACGTCGTCGTAGACGACCTCGATGTTGTTGACGCTGAGGAGGGGCGGCGCAGGGACCGCAGTCGGTGCCGGGTGAGTTGCTTCGACGGTTTGGGTCATTTTGGGATCACCTCAGACTGTCGTCACCCGCGAAGGCGGGTGACCCAGTATTCCAGAGACGCCTGCGATCAGATCCGATGCCACGGCGTACTGGATCCCCCGCCTGCGCGGGGGATGACGCTCGCGTATGGGGGATGAAGTTTACCACCCCAGCCATTCCGGCTTGCGCGGCAGCTCCACGGTCTTGACCTTCTCGAGCTTGATCACGCCCTTGCCCATCAGGTCGTTGAGATCGCCGTCGGTCGAGCCCGTGACCTTGGAGCGGTAGAGATCGACCTTCGTGGTCGGGCGATGGTCCTTCTCGGTCCAGGTCGAGGCGTTGCAGACGCCCTCCATGCCTGATGGCACCCAGTCCTTCTTCTGGTGGAAGCCTTTCGCGACGTTCTCGCCGGTGGCGCCGCCGTTCTTGTCGGCCCATTCGATCGCCTCCTTCATGTAGAGGGCGGAGCAGACCGCGGCGATGTAGTGCACGGGACGGTAGATCTTGCCGGAGGGATCCGACATTTTGGAGATTTCCATCACCGTCTTCATGCCGGGCGCATCGCCGCCCCAGCCGACCGCGGTGCGCAGCGGGAAGATCACGCCGTCGGCGGCATCGCCGGCGGTCTTGGCCGCGTTCTCATCCATGCCCCAGACGTTGCCGAGGAATTGCACGTCGGCGCCGGCCGCCTTGCAGGCTTTCAGCACGGAGATGTTGGAGGCCGCCGTATTGCCGAGATAGGCGTAATTGGCGCCGGAGCTCTTCAGGCTGAGGCATTGCGCCGAGTAGTCGCCGGGGGTGAGCGCGAACACCAGCGGCGGCAGGACCTCGAAGCCGAGCTCGGTGGCCATCGCTTCGCCGGCCGCCTTTGGTGCGTTCGGATAGGGGTGGTTGGCGCCCATATGGACGAATTTGGGCTTGCCCGGCTTGCCCTTGGCTTTCCAATCATCCGCCGCCCAGATCAGCATGGCGCGCAGCGAGTCAGAATAGCTCGGACCATAGAAGAAATTATAGGGCGCGGGCTTGGCCTTGCCGCTGCTGCCTACCGGATCGGTCAATGCTGCCGCATAGGAGCCGGAGATATCCGGGATCTTGTCCTGGGCGAGGAAACCGGTCAGCGCCTCGGTATCGGCGGTGCCCCAGCCCATGATCGCCGCGACCTTGCTGTCGGGCGCCGACCATTTCTTGTAAAGCGCGATCGCGCGCGGCACCTGATAGCCGTAGTCATTGGTATCGACATTGAGCTTCTTGCCGCCGATGCCGCCGTTCTTGTTGACCCAGGCGAAGGTGTCAGCGACGGCCTGGCCGTAGGGCGTGCCGACATCAGAGGTGCCGCCGGAATAATCGGCGAGGTGGCCGATCGCAATCTGGGCCTGCGCCGCCACCGATGCGCCGCCGATCAGCAGTGCCAACGAGGCCGTGCTCAAAAGGGATCTAATCGTCATGGTCTTTCCTCCTGTTATTCGTTGATAGGTTTGTAATTCTTGCCCGACCTTAATGCGAGAACGGGTAAAGTTTCCAATATGCCTTGATCTGCCGCCAGCGGTGCGCGAGCCCGTCCGGCTCGAACATCAGGAACGCGATGATGATCAGCCCGATCGCGATCTCGCGCAGGAACGTGATGTTGTTGTTGAGCTCCAGCGCCCTGTCGATCGCGCTCCCCTTCAATTGCAGGCTGAGCCACTCCATTGCCTCCGGCAGCAGCACCACAAAGGCCGTGCCCATCAGCGTGCCCATCACCGAGCCGGTGCCGCCGATGATAACCATGGCCAGGAACAGCACGGAGCGCTCGATGCCGAAGCCTTCCTGCGAGACGACAAGCTGATAGTGCGCATAGAGCGCGCCGGCGATGCCGGCGAAGAACGCGGCAATACCGAACGACAGCGTTCGGTATTTGGTGAGGTTGATGCCCATGATCTCAGCGGAAAGATAATGGTCGCGGATCGCGATCAGCGCGCGGCCGTCGCGCGTGCGCATCAGATTGGTGACCAGAAGATAGCTGACGATGAGGTAAGCCAGCACGACATAAAAATACAGGCGGTCGCCGCGCAGTGTGTAGCCGAACATCGAAAATGGCTCGGCGCTCGCCGGCACCGAGCCGCCGGAGAACCATTCGGCGCGGGAGAAGAAATCGAGCAGGATGTATTGTGCGGCGAGCGTGGCGATGGCGAGATAAAGTCCCTTGAGCCGTGCCGCCGGCACGCCGAAGATCAGGCCGACCAGCGCGGTGACGAGACCCGCAAGTGGAATGGCGAAGAACACCGGGATCGGCGCATTGTTCGAGATATAGGCCGAAGTGAAGGCGCCAAGCAGGAAGAACGCCGCGTGGCCGATCGAGATCTGCCCGGTGAAGCCGACCAGCACGTTGAGGCCGAGCGCCGCGATCGCGAAGATGCCGATCTGGATCGAGATGCTGAGCCAGTAGTTCGAGAAGACATAAGGCGCAAGGCAAGCCAGCACGATGCCGGCGATCGCGAAATTGCGGCTGGTGATGGTCGGAAAGATCGTGGTGTCGGCCGCATAGGTGGTGCGGAAGTCGCCGGAGGGGATTAGGGAACGCGTCGCCATGGTCAGACCCGCTCAATGTCTTTGGTGCCGAACAGGCCGTAGGGCTTGATCATGAGGATGATGATCAAGACGTAGAACGGCGCGATCTCGTAGAGATTACCCCAGTGCAGGTACTGGCTGTCGACATATTGCGCGACATTCTCGAGCAGCCCGATGATGATGCCGCCGAGCACTGCGCCGCCGACCGAATCGAGCCCGCCGAGGATCGCCGCCGGAAATACCTTGATGCCGTAGGCGGAGAGGCCGGAAGAGACGCCGTTGACGACGGCCACGACGACGCCCGCGACCGCCGATACGGTCGCCGAGATCGCCCAGGCCATCGCGAACACGCTTTTCACGGAAATGCCGAGCGACTGCGCGACCTGCTGATTGTAGGCGGTGGCCCGCATCGCCAAGCCGTATTTGGAGGCGCGGAAGAACCAGGCCATGCCGATCATCATCGCGATGGAAACCACGAGACTCATCACGTAGACGGTCTGGATCTGGAGGCCGAACAGGTGGACAGATTGGCTCTGGAACACACGCGGGAACGGCTGCGGATTGACGCCGAACATCCATTTCAGCGCGGCCTGGAAGACCGTGGAGAGCCCGATCGTCACCATGATGACGGAGATGATTGGCTCGCCGATCATTGGCCGCAGGATCACGATCTGGATCGCGATGCCGAAGATGAACATGAACACCAGCGTGAGCGGCATACCCAGCCAGAACGGCACCTGGTATTTGGCGAGCAGTGCCCAGCACACCCAGGCGCCGATCAATAGCAGTTCGCCTTGCGCGAAGTTCACGACCTGCGTCGCCTTGTAGATCAGCACGAACGACATCGCGACCACGCCGTAGAGCGTGCCGACCACGAGGCCGTTGATCAGGAGCTGGAGCAGGAATTGGGTGTTCATGTTGATTTGCGACTAACGAAACAGAGGAACGTCGCTGCACCCTCTCCCTTTGTGGGAGAGGGTGGCTTCGCGAAGCGAAGCCGGGTGAGGGGTCGTCTCCGCATCGGAAGTGTGGAGAGGGAACCCCTCACCCTGTCGAGGCCTTGTCTGCCTGCGGAGCAGCCCTCTCCCACAAGGGGAGAGGGCACCACAACTCGCATCGCGCGTTGCTGTTGCTGATCGCTCATTCCGCAGCCTCCGCAGTCGCCGCAGCCACCATGTTCACCACCTTCAGCGTGGTCCGCACGCGCTGGGTCGTGCCATCCTGGAAGCGGATCACGGTATCGACCGGAATATTCGCGTCGCCGCGATAGATCGCGTCGATGATGTCGGCGTATTTCTCGTTGATGACGCCACGGCGCACTTTTCGGGTGCGGGTCAGTTCGCCGTCGTCGGCGTCGAGTTCCTTGTAGAGCAGCAGGAAGCGGGAAATCCGTTGGGCCGGCGGCAGCGAGGCGTTGACGGTCTCGACTTCCTTCCGCAACAGCGCATAGACCTCGGGACGCGAGGAGAGGTCGCTATAAGTCGTGAACGAGATCCGGCTCTTCTCCGCCCATTTCGAGATGATGGAGTAGCGGATACAGATCATGGAGGCGAGCGCGTCGCGGCCGGCGCCGAGCACCACCGCTTCCGCGATATAGGGCGAGAACTTCAGCTTGTTTTCGATATATTGTGGCGAGAAGCGATCGCCGCGCGAGGTCTCGGCGAGATCCTTGATACGGTCGATCACCACGAGCTGGTTGTTATCGTTGAAATAGCCGGCATCACCGGAGCGCATCCAGCCATCCTGGATGTCCGCCACAGATGCCTCCGGGTTCTTGTAATACCCTAAGAACATGTTGGGGTGGCGCACCACGATCTCGCCGACGCCGTTGACATCGGGATTGTCGACCCGGATCTCGATCGTCTCGGCCATCGCGATGCCCGTGGTATCGGGATCGACTGCGCCGGGCGGATGCAGCGTATAGGCGCCGAGCAATTCGGTCTGGCCATAGAGCGTACGCAGCGGCACGCCCATTGCCCGGAAGAATTTGAAGGTGTCGGGGCCGAGCGCGGCGCCGCCGGTGGCTGCCGAACGCAGCCGAGTGAACCCGAGCCGGTCGCGGAGCGCGCGGAATAGAAGCTGGTCGGCGACCACCGAGCGCTTGCCCTGCTCGAGCGCGGCAAGTCCCGTCTTCATACCGAGCTCGTAGAGCCTTTGCTTCAACGGCGACGAGTCCATCACGTCGGCGCGCACGTCTGCCGCGATCGCCTCCCATACCCGAGGCGCGAACAGCACGAACGTCGGCGCGATTTCGCGGAAATCGTGCATCATGGTGTCGGGCTCTTCGACGAAGTTGACCTTCATCCGGCAGAGCAGACCTTTGCCGAGCGCGTAGACCTGCTCCATGATCCAGGGCAGCGGCAGCACCGACACATACTCATCGTCCGGTCCCTTCGGATCGAAGGAGAGATAGGTCGCGCAGTGCTTGAGCACGCGGCCGGCCGCAAGCATCGCCAGCTTCGGATTGGCCGTCGTGCCGGATGTCGTGCAGAGGATCGCGACATCCTCGCCGCCAGTGGCATCGACCAGCGCATCATAGAGGCCCGGCTCGGACGCGGCGCGCTCGCGGCCGAAGCCGGCAAGCTTGCTCGCTTCCATCAGGCGCGGGTCGTCATATTTCCGCATGCCGCGCGGATCGGAATAGATGATGTGCTTCAACTGCGGCGCGCGGTCGGCGAGCCCCAGCAGCTTGTCGACTTGCTCCTCGTCCTCGGCGAACACCAGCTTCGCCTCGCCATAGTTCAGCAGGTAGGCCGCTTCCTCATCGAGCACGTCGCGGTAAAGTCCAAGGCTCATGCCGCCGATCGCGTGGGTGGCGATCTCCGCGGCCACCCAGTCCGGACGGTTGTCGCCGATGATGCCGATCACGTCGCCGTGGCCCAGCCCCAGTTCGATCATGCCGAGCGCGAAATCGCGCACGCGGGCCTGGTAATCGTCCCAGGTGAATTCGCGCCACAGGCCGAGATCCTTCTCGCGCAGCGCAATCTCGCGGCCATGCTCCCTCGCATTCAGCCGTAATATCTTCGGGAAGGTGTCGGCCTGCGCGGCGCGTCCGGCATAGTCCATCATGCCACGCTCTCCCGCGCTAGCGGCACGTGATCAGGATCGATCAGTGCCTCGTCCTCTTCGCCGAGATAGGCGCGCTTGACATGGGGATCGGCGAGCACGGTCGCCGGATCGCCCTCGGCGATCTTGCGGCCGAAATCGAGCACCATGACGCGGTGGGAGATGTCCATCACCACGCCCATGTCGTGCTCGATCATCACGACGGTCATGCCGAACTCTTCGTTGAGATCGACGATGTAGCGCGTCATGTCCTCCTTCTCTTCGAAGTTCATGCCGGCCATCGGCTCGTCCAGCAGGATCAATTGCGGTTCGAGCGCCATCGCGCGGGCAAGTTCCACGCGCTTGCGCAGGCCGTAGGGAAGCGTGCCGGCGGTCGCCTTGCGCACTGACTGCAGGTCGAGGAAATCGATGATCTCCTCGACCTTGCGGCGATGATCGAGTTCCTCGCGCCGCGCGCCGGTCAGCCAGTACAGCGATCCAGTGATGAAATTGTTCTTCAGCAGGTGATGGCGGCCGACCATGATGTTGTCGAGCACGCTCATGTGATGGAACAGCGCGAGATTCTGGAAGGTGCGGCCGATGCCGAGCGAGGGGCGGGCGTTCGGATTGAGACCCGTGATATCCTTGCCGCGATAGAAAAGCTGACCTTCGGTCGGCTTGTAGCGGCCGGAAATGCAGTTGACGATCGAGGTCTTGCCGGCGCCGTTGGGGCCGATGATGGAGAACAATTCGCCGGGCTTGATGCCAAAGCTCACTTCGGTCAGCGCACGGACGCCACCAAAGCGCAGCGACACCCCGCGCACCTCCAACGTGTAATCCACCTATTCCCTCCAGAAGCGGCGCTTCACGCGCTCTGTGTCTCTTGTTGCAAAGACAGCGATAATCTTACATCGGCCGTTCCGGCTAAGCCATCCGACTAATGGTGCCTCGTTCCACTGCGGACCCCACCGTTCATGCGCGGTAACGCCGCAGCCGGCACTTTGCCCCGTCCGCACTTCCACGCGTGTCGTGCAGATGACATTGCGCCGGTAGCCCTCCATAGGGCAAAGCGATACGGTGAAATGTCTTGTGCCCGACAATTGGCCGCCAAATTTCGTTCGGCCTGTGTATTGTTGCGACGCAACATAACGAGACGGACGACAGTCAACGGGATCATGATTGCTGCCGATTACCTGAAGCGCATCGCGGCCTGGTCCCGTGAGCTGGATGACCGCGAGATCGAGGTCGCGCGCAGCGGCATTACCGAGAAATCCTATGGCACCAATGAATTCATCTTCATGCGCGGCGACCGTTTTGACTATTGGACCGGCGTGGTGACGGGGCTGGCGCGGATGGGCATCGTCTCCCGCGGCGGCAAGGCCGCAAGCTTCGCCGGATTGACCGCCGGCGCCTGGTTCGGCGAGGGGTCGGTGCTGAAGAACGAAGCGCGGCGTTACGATGTGGTGGCGCTGCGTGACACGCGGCTGGCCATGATGGACCGCAAGACCTTCGTCTGGCTGTTCGAGAACAGCGTGGCGTTCAACCGTTTCCTGGTGGCGCAGCTCAACGAGCGGCTTGGCCAGTTCATTGCGCTGCTGGAATATGGCCGTACCCTGGATGCGACCGCGCGACTGGCGCGTTCCATCGCCTCTCTGTTCAATCCAATTCTCTACCCCGAGCTGTCGCGCCATCTCGAGATCACGCAGGAGGAAATCGGAGCGCTTTCCGGCATCTCGCGGCAGAATGCGAACCAGTGCCTGAAGCGGCTGGAGAAGGAGGGGCTCCTGCGGCTGGAATATGGCGGCGTGACCATCGTCGACCTCGAACGTCTCCGCCACTACGGCGAATAGTCCAGCCGGCTGGCCCGGCGCAGTGCTTGCCCGAAAGCTCGCGCCTAAGGTCCTGAATCCAAACGGGGTTATGGCATTAGACTTCGCGGAGGCCGGATGCTACAGACCGGACCATTCGCAACCTGGCGCAGTTCCGCGCCCTCGGAGAGGACATGCCGGTTCAGGACTCCAAGCGACGTGTCGCGCTTATCACGGGCGCCACCGGTCAGGACGGCGCTTACCTCGCTGAATATCTGCTCGGCCTTGGCTACACGGTCCATGGCATCAAGCGTCGCTCGTCGTCGTTCAATACGGCGCGCGTCGATCATCTCTACCAGGATCCCCATGTCGGCAACGTGCCGTTCCTGCT
>NZ_AXAP01000069.1 GCF_000472865.1 Bradyrhizobium elkanii WSM2783
TCGCCTCCCGCGGCGGCCTCACCCCGAGGATGATCTTCCTGCGCGGCAAGGCCCTGCAGGCCATGTTCCGGCCCTGCTACCTCGACGCCCAGGCCTCCGCCAACCGGGCGCGCTAGAGCATGATCCGGAAAAGTGTGAAGCGGTTTTCCGAAAAGATCATGCTCAAACAATAACCTAAAGCGCGATGATGATTCATCCTCATCTCATCGCGCTTTAGAGGCGCCGGTCGCCCTCTGCCGTCATGGCCGGGCTTGACCCGGCCATCCACGTTCTTGACGTCAAGGAAGACGTGGATGCCCGGGTCAAGCCCGGGCACGACGAGTGGCGATAGCTCCGAAATTCCCTCCACATGATGTGACGGCGCGCCGCAGCATTGCGCTTGCCGGGCGGCGGAACCGGGCTTATTTCAAGCACATGGTTCAGCCGGTTTCCGCCTCTCATGGAATGACCGCGCCGGCCTCGGCACAGGGCAAGGCGGCGTCCGCCATCGCCTGGGGTGCCGCGGGGCTGGGCGCGCTCGTCGTGCTGGGCGCGGGCGCGCTCTGGTTCCATTACGGCACGGCGGTGTTCTTTGAGACCATCGCGGCCGGCGTCTCGGCCTGTTTCTGATCCAATAAGAGGAATTTTTTCATGGATCGGACCACCCGCCCGCTCGTGATCGTGGCTGCCTTCGCCGGCAGCCTGGCGATTGGGCTATTGCTGTTGTTCTGGACGATGGGCGGCCTGCGCAGCATGACCACCCCGTCGGCGATCGGCGGCCCGTTCCAGCTCACCGACCAAGCCGGCCAGACCATCACCGACAAGAGCCTGAAGGGCAAGCCGACCCTGATCTTCTTCGGTTTCACCCATTGCCCCGACGTCTGCCCGACCTCGCTGTTCGAGATTTCCGAAGTGCTGCGGGCGATGGGCACGGACGCCGACAAGGTGAACGCCTATTTCGTCTCGGTCGATCCGGAGCGCGACACCGCGGCGGCGATGAAGGACTACCTCTCCAGCTTCGACCCACATCTGAAGGGCCTCACCGGCAATCCCGATGCCATCGCCAAGGTGCTGTCGGCCTATCGCGTCTACGCCAAGAAGGTCCCGCTCAAGGACGGCGACTACACAATGGACCACACCGCGCTGATCTATCTGATGGACCGCGACGGCAAGTTCGTCTCACCGTTCAACCTCAAACGCAGCCCGGAAGAAGCTGCGGCCGACCTCAAGCGCTATCTCTGAGCTAAAGCCTCGCATCATGCCCCGGATGGTCTATAAGGCCGTCCAATTCCGCAACATTGCCCGGCCGAATGCCTGATCAGACCGCCCCGCTCGACATCTCCCGTTCTATCCGCGCCATGGCCGGATGGCTGGTCGTGGCGGCGTTGGCTGTTTTTAGCGGCGCGGCGAATGCACAAACCCCACAGCTGCAAACGCCGCCGAAGCCGCCCGTCGAGGCGGCGCCGCAGGCGGTGCCCGGTTTCTGGGATCCGCGGCGGCGGCCTGAACGGCCGGATCTGTCGCGCATCACCGTGATCCGGTTCCTGACCGAAACCGATTATCCGCCGTTCAACTTCACCGGTCCTGACGGCAATCCGGCCGGTTTCAATGTCGACCTGGCGCGGGCGATCTGCGACGAGATCAAGGTCACCTGCACCATCCAGATGCGCCGCTTCGAGACGCTGGTGGATGCGCTCGCCACCAACAGGGGCGATGCCATCATCGCCTCGATGGCGGTGACGCCGCAATTGCGCACAAGGGTTGATTTCTCCGATCCCTATTACCGCGCGCCGGCCCGCTTCGTGTCCCAGCGCAATGCCGTGCTGCCGGAAGTGCGGCCGGAATATCTCGAAGGCAAGAAGGTCGGCGTCATCGGCGGCACCGCGCACGAAGCCTATCTGAAGGCGATGTTCACCGACGCCGAGCTCCACACTTATCCAAATGACGACGCGCTCCGGCAGGCGCTTCGCCGCGGCGAGGTCGATTTCATCTTCGGCGACGCGATCGCGCTCGCGTTCTGGATCAACGGCACCGATTCGGCCGAATGCTGCGCCTTCTCCGGCGGCCCCTTCGTCGAGAGCCGCTTCTTCGGCGAGGGCATCGGCATTGCGGTGCGCAAGGGCAACGACCTGCTCCGGCAGGCGTTGAACTGGGCGCTGTTCCGGCTCTGGGAAAAAGGCCGCTACACCGATCTGTGGCTGCGCTATTTTTCCGTCAGCCCGTTTTAGGAGTTTTCGTACTCCGTCATTCCGGGATGGTCCGAAGGACCAGACCCGGAATCTCGAGATTCCGGGTTCGATGCTGTCGCATCGCCCCGGAATGACTGTGTCTCACCGTCATTTTGCATTTTGCCGCGGAGGCCGTTAGTTTCCGCGGCCTTGGAGACCCCTGATGTCCGTGACTGACCTTGCCGCAAGCCCGAGCGACCTGCGTGCGCTCGCCGAACAATCCAACGCCTGGCCGTTCGAGCAGGCGAAAGCGATTGTCGCGCGGCTGAAAAAAAATCCGAAGGATGAGGTGCTGTTCGAGACCGGCTATGGCCCGTCCGGCCTGCCCCATATCGGCACCTTCGGCGAGGTCGCGCGCACCACCATGGTGCGCCACGCCTTCCGCGTGCTCACGGAGGACAAGATCAAGACGCGCCTGCTCGCCTTCTCCGACGACATGGATGGCCTGCGCAAGGTGCCGGACAATGTCCCGAACAAGGAGCTGCTGGAGCAGCACCTCGGCATGCCGCTGACGAAGGTGCCTGATCCCTTCGGCACGCATCCGAGCTTCGGCGAGCACAACAATGCGCGGCTGCGCGCCTTCCTCGATCAGTTCGGCTTCGACTACGAATTCGCCAGCTCGACCGACTACTACACCTCGGGCCGCTTCGACGCCGCGCTGCTGCGGATGCTGGAGCGGATCGAGAAGGTGATGGCGATCATGCTGCCCTCGCTCCGCGAGGAGCGCGCCGCGAGCTATTCGCCGTTCCTCCCGATCTGCCCGCGCACCGGGCTCGTGCTTTACGTGCCGGTTACCGCACATGACGCCAAGGCCGGCACCATCTCTTACGAAGACCCCGAGACGAAGGAGAGCGTCACGGTCCCCGTCACCGGCGGCCGCTGCAAATTGCAGTGGAAGCCGGACTGGGCGATGCGCTGGTATGCGCTCGGCGTCGACTATGAGATGGCCGGCAAGGACCTGATCGATTCGGTGAAGCTGTCGGGCAAGATCTGCGCGGCGCTCGGCGGCACGCCGCCGGAAGGCTTCAACTACGAGCTCTTCCTCGACGACAAAGGCCAGAAGATCTCGAAGTCGAAGGGCAACGGGCTCACAATCGACGAATGGCTGCGCTATGCCTCGCCGGAATCGCTGTCGCTGTTCATGTATCGCGAGCCGAAGGCGGCCAAGCGGCTCTATTTCGACGTGATCCCGCGCAATGTCGACGAATACCAGCAGTTCGTCGAGGCCTTCCCGCGTCAGGAAGGGCGGCAGCAATTGCAGAATCCGGTCTGGCACATCCACTCCGGCCATCCGCCGAAGGTGGACATGCCCGTCACCTTCCAGCTTCTGCTGACGCTGGTGTCGTCGTCGAATGCGGAGAATGCCGAGACCTTGTGGGGCTTCATCGGCCGCTATCGCCCGGGCGTGACGCCGCAGACGCATCCGAAGCTGGATGCGATGGTCGGCTATGCCATCAACTACTACCGCGACTTCGTCGCGCCCTCGAAGCAGTTCCGCGAGCCGACCGAGAGCGAGCGGGCGGCGCTGCAGGATTTGCGTGATGCGCTCTCCAACATGCCGCCGGACTCGACCGCGGAGGACATCCAGAACGTGGTCTACGAGATCGGCCGCCGCGAGCCGTTCCTCGATCCCGTGAAGAAGGGCAAGGACGGCCGCCCCGGCGTCTCGCTCGACTGGTTCAACATGCTCTACCAGGTCCTGCTCGGCCAGGAGAAAGGCCCGCGCTTCGGCTCCTTCGTCGCGGTCTACGGCCTCCAGAACGCCGTCAACATGATCGACGGCGCACTGGCAAGGTCGTCGTAGCTTTCTCAATTCGTCATGCGCGGGCTTGACCCGCGCATCCATCCAGCTTCGTAAGACTCTTGTGGTCGATGGATTGCCGGGTCAGGCCCGGCAATGACAGCATTGTTCGTGGCTCACCATCTATCTCGACCGCAATCGCGTTGCCCACGCTACGACCTACAGCTTACCGTCACGCAATCCATCGCTGGTCGCGCGCAACAGCGTCAGCACGAGGCCGTTGAGCGGCGTCGCCACGCCATGTCGTTCGCCGGCCGCGACGATCGCGCCGGTGAGCGCGTCGGCTTCGAACGGTCGGCCGGCGAGGCGATCGAAATACATCGAGGTGCCGGCGTCGGGCGGATAGGTAAGCAGCGTCGCCAGCATTCGCTGGGCCTCATCTGCCTCGAGGCGAGCGCCATCGGCGCGCCCGACCGCAACAGCCTCTTCGAGGATGGCAAGGCACAGCGCCTTGACGTCCTCGCGCCGGAACACCGCCTGCCGCAGCAGGGTCAGCGCGGTGATCGGATTGGCGACCGCGTTGATCAGGAGCTTTCGCCAGGCGAGCGTGGCGAAGTCGTCACTGCGCAGCACTCGCATGCCGGTTTCTTCGAGCAGGGCTTCGAACGCCCGTCCATCGGCATCGTCCGCGACCGTGAACTCATAGTCGCCGGCACGTCGGAAGCGAACGCGGTCCGGCGCCAATCGCTCGCCATTGTAATAGACGAGCGTGGGAATAATGGTTGCGTGTCCGGCCAATGGTGCCAGCCGGTCCTTGTGCCCGATGCCGTTCTGCAGGACCGCGATCCGGGTGCCGGCGCCGCAGAGTCTTGCAAGCCACGGCGCACTTGACGGCGTGTCCTGCGCCTTGGTGCAGAACAGCACCCAGTCCACCCGCGTCGCCTGCTCCGGATCGGTCAATGCGCGAAGCGGAACATCGATTGCGCCTTCCGCACGCTCGACCACGAGACGATCGAGCGGCCGCCTGACACAGGCGACCACATCGTGCCGGTCCGCCGCGCGCAACAGGCCGGCGATGATACCGCCGATGCTTCCGAGGCCGACGACGGCAATGGTCTTGCGATCCGGGTTTCCTTCAGTGCCAGCAGTCATCCGAAACAGGTCTCCTCATCCGTAACTGTAGGGCGAACATTGCCGGCTTTGCCAACGCAAACTGTGTCTTGCCGCGTTGTTCTATCGAAAACATGCTGCCAACTGCCGCCAATGCGCCGCGCCCGCCTCGCGAAATTGGGATAGTTGGTGCACGGTAATTGCAATCGGGGCGGCGGCAATTTGGGCTAGACTGCGCCAATAACAAGCCGCCAGCACCGGCGCGCAAGGGAGGATCAACATGCAGTTCAGGGTTTCACCGGACACGCTTACCGATCAGGGCGCCGCAGAGTGGCAGGCGCGCGTGGATCTCGCCGCCGCGCACCGGCTCGCCTTCATCCAGGGTTTCAGCGAGGGCATCTTCAACCATCTGACCTTCGTGGTGCCCGGCCGCAGCGACCGCTACTATCAGATTCCGTTCGGCATGCATTGGTCGGAGGTGACCGCTTCCTCTTTCATGGAAGTCGGCATCGACGATGCCGAGGTCAAGCGCGGCGAGGGCGAGGTCGAGCGCTCCTGCTATTGCATCCACGCCCCGATCCACAAGGCGCTGCCGCAGGCCAAAGCGGTGTTTCACACCCACATGCCGTTTGCCAGCGCGCTGACCCGGCTCGAGGATCCCCGCATCAAGGAGATCGGCCAGACCGAAGTCGGCATGGCCGGCAAGATCGCCTATGACGACGAATATGCCGGCCCGGCGCTCGATCCGGCCGAAGGCGCGCGGCTCGCCAGGGTGATCGGCGACAAGACCATTCTATTCATGGCCAACCACGGCATCTCGACCGTCGGCGAGACCGTCGCGGCGGCCTATGACCGGCTCTACTACATCGAGCGCGCCGCGCAGGTGCAGATCTATGCGATGTGGACCGGACAGCCGCTGAAGAAGCTGCCTGCTCCCGTGGTCGAAAAGACCATGCGCGATATCGGCGGCACCAGCCTCTACAAGGGCCCAAGCCCGGCGCAGCGGCACTTCGATGCGCTCAAGCGCATGCTGGACCGCAAGGAGCCTGATTACGCGACGTAAGCCGGCGAGGCTCGCGCACAACTACATCCTCTTGTCGTCCCGGCGCAGGCCGGGACCCATCCCCGCAGGCAGATGTGATGCGCTGAGGTGTAACCGCTCGTTCGCGCCACAACAGCTCCCTGTGGTTATGGGTCCCCGCCTTCGCGGGGACGACGAGAATGCTGAGTCTACGCGCGATGCTTCTGCAGCCGACGTTTACGATCGCACGGCCGGCGGCGCCTGCAGCGTCGGCGCCGCAGCCGCGAGAATCTCCGCACGATCACCGGTCCGCGGCGGATAGATCCGCACGTGATTGATGGTCTGCTTGGTCAATTTCGCGGCAGCCCCGCTGGTACGCACCTGGCGATCCCACCCTTCCGTGTACAAAGCCCCCCACGCGCCGAGATCGAGCACGGTGACATACCAATCAATATGAAGCGGCAGCATCGGCTGCCCGAACAGGTCGGCCACGACGTTATGGCCTGCGAAGCGGCCCATCGGCCGGGCGAACTGGCAGGACATCACGGAGGCGTGGACGCCGTCCACGAAACTGCAGGCCACATCGCCGGCGGCAAAGACATTTGTTGCACCGGTCACGCGCATGAATTGATCGACGATGACGCGACCATACCGGTCGCGTTCAACATCCAGCGCCTCAGCCAGCGGACTTGCGCGCATGCCCGCGCACCACACGACTGTCCGTGTCGGAATGATCTCCCCCGAACTGAGCGCGATGGCGTTCGGCTCGATAGCGGTAACCCTCACGCCCAGTCGCGTTTCGACGCCGAGCGCCAAGAGCGCCTCATTGATGACAGGGCGGGCATTATCCCCGATTGTGACGCCAACCGCGGGATTGGGGTCTATGAGAACGATGCGTTGCCCGTCGGTGACGCCGGCTCGATCGAGCTTGCCCGGCATCTCGGTTGCGACCTCAATTCCGGTGAAACCGGCGCCGACCACGACCACCGTGGAGCGCGCTTCCGATGGCGCCTCGGCGCCGAGCGCTGCGAGATGTGCGTCGAGCCGGACGGCAGCCGCATAGGAGTCCACGTCGAAGCCGTTGGCCGCGAGGCCGGCAATCGCCGGGCGCGCCAGTTCGCTGCCAAGCGCTAGCACCAGCCGATCGTAAGTCAAAACCTCCGGGCCGTCGCTCGCTGCGACGGTCACCTGCTGTTTGACCGCATCGATCGCTTGCACCTCGGCAAGTCTGTGAGCGACGCCGATGGGGTCCAGCACCTCGCCAAGCGGGATCGCCGCCTCGCTCAGGTCGACTTCGTAATTGCGGACTCGAATGTTGTGATAGGGATTGCGATCGATGACGAGAATCTCGACCTCGGCCGCCCGTCCAATCTCATCGCGCTTGCGCGCAGCCCCGATGGCAGCCCAGAGGCCGGCGAATCCCGCACCAAGGACAATAATGCGCGCCACAACAACCTCCTGTGATTATGGGTCCCTGCGTTCGCAGGGATGACACCAGAGAGTTACTGCCTCACCCACACGATCCGCGCGATCCAGGCGACGTCCTCGGCCGCGAGCGTGCGATCTGCTTCCGCCGGATTGAGCGACTGCAATTCGAGCGTCTTCGCCGTGCGGCGTTTGCACTCCTTCACCAGTATCTCGCCGTCCTTGGTTCGCACCACCACGCGATCGCCGCGGCGGATCGGAGTTGACGGCGACACCAGGATGATATCGCCCTCGCGGAAAACCGGCCGCAGCGTGTCGCCGAAGATTTCGAGCGCGAAGGCGTGCTCGTCGGGGACGGTCGGCAGCGCCACTTCGTCCCAGCCTTTGCCGGTCGGAAAGCCGCTGTCGTCGAAAGCATCGCTTGCCGACGCTTCGGCAAGGCCGATCAGCGGCACTGACGGGCCGCCGCGGCCGCCGCCGTCGCCGATCAACTGCACGAAGGTGTCGATGGACACGTTGGTCGCGGCGAGCGCCTTCGCGACCGATTCGGTCGAGGGCCAACGCTCGCGGCCGTCGGCGGTGATGCGCTTGGACTTGTTGAAGGTGGTCGGGTCCAGCCCGGCGCGCCGGGCAAGCCCGGACGGCGACAATCCGGCGCGCTCCGCCAGCCGGTCCAGTGCGGCCCAGACCTGGCCGTGGGTCAGCAGGCGCGATTGCTTGGGCGGTCTGACCATCGGAATTCCGCCGTTCTGATTTAGGAATTATTGCCGGAACCTGCGGCTTTCCGCAAATGTCCCCAATCGGCCCTGCTGTGGCGCTTGAGTTGCGCCACGGGCGTCGATACGGTCCATCGCTGGCCCGGCCAGCTTCGGGAAAACCCCAACAGACTCAAGCGTGAAGCATGGGACACCGGATAGGTGCGCACGATCTATAAAATCAGCCCTGCCTCAGCTTGGCGCGAGGCCGAGCGGGCCGGAGTGTATCGGGGTAGTGCCGACGATCTGCGCGACGGTTTCATCCACTTCTCCACCGCATCCCAGGTCGCCGGGACCGCGCGGAAGCATTTTTCCGGCCAAACCGGCCTGTTTCTAATCGCGGTCGACGCCGATGCGCTGGGTGACTCCTTGCGCTGGGAGCCTTCCCGTCACGATGAATTGTTTCCGCATCTCTACGGCGAGCTCGATCTCGGCGCGGTCACCGCGGTCTACGACCTGCCGGCGCGCGCCGACGGCACCCATGCGATCCCGGAGACGTTGCCGTGATCCGCGCCTTCGATGCCGTCTCGCTGCCGCTGCTGCGCTGGCTCGATCCGGAGGACGCCCACCGGCTGGCGATCCAGGGGCTGCGCTTCCTGCCGCCGATCCGCCAGCGGCCGGATGATCCGAAGCTCGCGGTGCGCGCGTTCGGACTGAATTTTCCCAATCCGGTCGGCATGGCCGCGGGCTTCGACAAGAACGCGGAGGCGCCCGACGCGCTGCTCAAGCTCGGCTTCGGCTTTGTCGAGATCGGCTCGGTGACGCCGCTGCCGCAGTCCGGCAATGCCAGGCCGAGGCTGTTTCGGCTTGAGCGGGATGAAGCCGTCATCAACCGCATGGGCTTCAACAACGACGGCGCGGCGGCGGTGTTGCGACGGCTCGCCGGCCGCGCCCATCTTTCCGGCATCGTCGGCGTCAATGTCGGCGCCAACAAGGATTCGCCGGATCGTACCGCCGACTATGTGAAGCTGATCGAGACTTTTGCGCCGGTCGCGAGCTACTTCACCGTCAACGTTTCCTCGCCGAACACGCCGGGCCTGCGCAATCTGCAGCAATCGGCCGCGCTCGATGATCTCCTGGCACGGGTCATCGAGACCCGGGAGCGGGTGCGGAAGAATGCCGGCGATTCGCCGGTGCTGTTGAAGATCGCGCCGGACTTAAGCCTCGCCGAGCTCGACGACGTCGTCCACATCGCGCGCTCGCGCCGGGTCGACGGCATGATCGTCGCCAACACGACACTGGCGCGGCCCTCTACCTTGCGCGAGCAGGCCCGTGCCAAAGAGCAGGGCGGTCTCTCCGGCCGGCCGCTGTTCCGCCTGTCGACGCGGATGGTGGCGGAGACTTACGTGCGCGTGGAGGGCGCGTTTCCGTTGATCGGCGTCGGCGGCATCGATTCCGGCGGCGCCGCGCTGACCAAGATCCGCGCCGGCGCCAGCCTGATCCAGCTCTATTCCGCGCTCGTCTATAAGGGCCTCGGCCTCGTCGATGATATCAAGCGCGATCTCTCCTCGACGCTCCTGCGCACCGGCCGCGACTCGCTGTCCGAAATCGTCGGCGCCGATGCCGCCACCATCACGGCCGAGGACTGGCCGGTCCGGTAGCGAACGACGCCTTGAACAGCGCCGGATAGCGCAGCGCTTCCAATCCGCCGCGCGCGGCGTAGTGCACCAGCAGCGCGGTCCACAGCCCGGCATTACCGAAGGGACGCAGCAGGAACCAGGCGGTGAGGAAGATCACGAGCGACAGCACCATCAGATTGCGCATGTCGCGCGCCCAGGTCGCGCCGATATAGACGCCGTCATAGGCGAAGGCGAACACCGCCAGCAGTGGCGACAGGATCACGAACAGCAGGAACGCGCGCGCGGCCTGCCGCACCTCCGTGTTCGCGGTCATGATATCGATCAGAACAGGCCCGAACAGCGCGAATGCCGCCATCACTGCGAGCGCAAACGCAAAGCCCCAGACGATGACCAGCCGCACCGCGCCAGCAAACGCATAGCGGTCGCGCGCGCCATAGGCGCGGCCGCAGAGCTGCTCGGCGGCATTGGCGAGGCCGTCGAGGAAGAAGGCGCTGACCAAAAGGAAATTGTTCAGCACCGCATTCGCCGCCAGCGTGACGTCGCCGGCGCGGGCGCCTTGCGCGGTGAAAAACAGGAACGCGGTGATCAGTGCCGCGGTGCGGATCATGATGTCGCGGTTGACGGCGAGCATCCGCATCAGTTTTTCGCGCGCAAACAGCGTGCCCGGCAGGAGGTCGAGCTTTCCTCCCGTCAGATGCCGCGCAATGAGGATGCCGAGCAACAGCCCGGCCGTTTCCGCGATCACAGCGGCGATCGCCGCGCCGGCGATGCCGAGATTGAACACCAGCACCAGCAGTATGGTCGCCGCCATGTTGACGACGTTGATCGCGATCTGCGTCGACAGCGCCAATGTCGCCCGCGCCTGGCCGATCAGCCAGCCGAGCACGACGTAATTGGCGAGCGCGAGCGGCGCCGACCAGATGCGGATCAGGAAATAGGTCTTTGCCGCCGCCGTCACGCCTTCGCTGCCGCCCATCGCGGCGAGCAGGATCGCGGCCAGCGGCCCCTGCAGCACGATCAGCGCGGCGCCGATCACCGCCGCGACGATGAAGCCGCGCACCAGGATCGCACGCAATTCCTGCGTCTCGCCGGCGCCGAGCGACTGCGCGGTGAAGGCAACCGTGCTCATGCGCAGGAACGCGAACAGCCAGAACATGCAGTCGAACAGCACGGAGGCCATCGCGACCCCGCCGAGCAGCGCCGCATCGTCCAGCCGTCCGATCGCCGTGGTGGAGACGATCCCGATCAGCGGCGTCGTCAGGTTCGCGATCATCGCCGGACCCGCGATGGCGAACACCTGCCTGCTCGTGACCTCAGCGGATGGTTTTGGTGCGTGCATCTAGAACACCATCACCATGCCGTCGCAGGCGGCGGTGTAGGGCAGCTCGTCCACGCGGCCGAGCATGTCGTCGCTCATGTGGGTCAGCACCAGCCGCTTGGCGCCGATCTCGGGCAGATGCGCTTCCAGCGTCGTCAGGCTGAGATGGTTCTTGACGATCTTGTCGTAGGTATAGGCTTCCGCGATGAACAGGTCGGCATTGCGCGCCGCCGGGATCAGCGTCTCCGTCCATTCGGTGTCGGCGCTGTAGGCAATGACGCGGCCCTCGGTCTCGATCCGGTAGGCCAGGAACGGTCCGCCGGATTCGCCATGCACCACCGGATAGGGCGTCACCGTCACCGCGCCGAAGCTGCGGCTTTGCTCGGGCACCAGCGGCACGACGGAGAGCTCGAAACGCTGTTTCGTCTTCGACGAATGTTCGAACAGCGCCTCCATTACCTGTGGCAGCCGCGTCTCGATGCCCTCAGGCCCCGCGATCACCAGCGGCCGGCTGCGCCGCGAGAACTGTGCATCGAGCAGGAAGAACGGCAGGCCGGCGAAATGGTCGCCGTGGAAATGCGTGATCAGGATCAGATCGATCTCATCGCGCACGATGTCGAGGCGCTTCATGGCCGGTAGCGAGGATGCGCCGCAATCGATCAGGAAATTGGCGCTGTTGCCGGTGACGTGGAAGCAGGTGTTGTACCTGCCGCCGGAGCCGAAGGCGTCGCCGCAGCCGATAAATCGCAGTTGCATCGCCCCGGCCCGCGCCAGCTAGCGGCCGCGCGGCGTGCCGAACAGCCGCGACAACAGCCAGACCGGGATCACGATCACAGCGCCGAGCAGGAAGTAGCGCCACAGCCAGTTGATGGTGTCGAAGCCGAGGTCCCACAGCCGCTGGAACAGCAGTTGGATGCTGTGGATGATATTCCAGGGATCGAATCCGACCGCGGCGAGCACGACGCCGACCAGGATCGACAAGAGGATCAGCCGGAAGGCGACCGACAGCGGCGAGCCGCCGAGAAAGCGGTACAAACCGTCATTCTGGCTGGCCGGCAAGTCACGGACGTCGTCGGGCATTGCTGTCTCCTCGCGGGTGTGCATCCGCATTATAGGCAAGGCGATGCACATGGGGAACCCGCGCCGCGCCGTCAATGCTTATCATCCACGGGCGGAACCTTAATTTGCCGTCACACTCTTCAGCATCCGCTCCAGCGTCTCCAGCCGGTCGGCCTCGCGTGGCGGCTTGTCCCAGCGCAATCGGTTGATGCGCGGAAACCGCATCGCAACGCCCGATTTGTGCCGCGGCGAGCGCGCCAGACCCTCAAAGGCCACTTCGAGCACCAGGCCCTGGTCCGGCTCGTGCACGACATGGCGGACCGGGCCGAATTTCTCGGTGGTGTTGCGACGAACGAAGCGGTCGATCTGCAAGAGTTCCTCATCGGTGAAGCCGAAATAGGCCTTGCCGACCGGCACCAATTCGTCGCCCGCACCGCCATTGGTCCAGACACCGAACGTATAGTCGGAATAATAGGACGAGCGCTTGCCGTGGCCGCGCTGCGCATACATCAAGACAGCGTCGATGATGTGCGGATCGCGCTTCCACTTCCACCATTGGCCCTTCGGCCGGCCCGGCAGATAGGGCGCATCGCGCCGCTTCAGCATCACGCCCTCGACCGCTTCCGCATCCAGTCCCGCGCCCGCGCCGGCCGGATCGGCACGCGCCGCGGTCAGCGCGGGCCAATCGGCGAAGGGGACGGTCGGCGACAGGTCGATGCGCGGATCGGCGAGCTTCCTGATGAAGGCTTCCAGATGCGTGCGGCGCTCCTCGAACGGCAGTTCGCGCAAATCGTTCTCGTCGTCGCCGAGCATGTCATAGGCGCGCAGATGGATCGGATAATCCTTCATCAGTTTCGGCGAGACGACCTTTCGGTTCAGCCGCTGCTGCAGCACGTTGAAGGTCTGCACCCGCCCGTCGCGCAGCACCAATAGCTCGCCGTCGATCGCGCCGGGCAGATGCAGCGACGGCAGCAAATCCGGAAAGCTTTTGGTGATGTCCTCGCCACTGCGCGAATAAAGCCGCGCCTGCAAGTGCCCGCGCTCGTCGCGGCCTGAGACGGCCTGCACGCGGATGCCGTCCCATTTCCATTCGGCGATGAAATCGGCCGGATCGAGAGCGGCGAAATCCGCATCCTCGATCGCATGCGCCAGCATCACCGGGCGGAACGGCGCCGGGTCGCGATTGACGGGCTTTTCGGCCCGGCCCTCCAGCCAGGCGAACAGATCGAGATAGGGCGGCGCCAGCCCCGGCCACATCAATTCGATATCATGCGGATCTTTCTCGCCGAGCGCCGCGGCCGCGGTTTTCGCGAGCCGCGCCGAAATCCCGATCCGCATCGCGCCGGTGACGAGCTTTAACAGCGCCCAGCGCCCGGTCTCGTCGAGCTCGTCCAGCCAGCGCGCGAGCTGCGCGGGCAACTCGGTCTTGCCAAGCGTGCGCAGCCGCGTGACGACCTCGGTCAGCGTTGGCGGCGGCGGATTGTTGTGGCCGACGAGCGCCACCTTCGGCCACATCAGCGCCACGGTCTCGGAGAGATCGCCGACATAATCATACGAATATCCGAACAGCACGGGATCGGTGCGCTCCATGATCAGGTCGCGGATCAGGCCCGGCTTGGCGTGCTTGAACGACAGCGCGCCGGTGAGTGCCGCCAGCGCGTAGCCGCGGGCGGGGTCCTCGGTGTCGCGCAAATAAGCCGTCAGCAGCTTCAGCTTGTTGTTGCGGCCGGGCTCATAGGCGAGGCGGTCCAACAGTTCGGCGAAACGGTTCATGCCTCGCCTTCCTCGCCGTCGAGCACGACTTCGGTCTCCTCTTCATCGCCATAGCCGACGAGATCGAGCGGCCGCGCGGCAAGCCCCTTGCTCTTGCACCAATGCACCAGCGCGTCTTCCTGACCGTGCGTCACCCACACCTCGCCGGCGCCGGTCGCGCCGATCGTCGCGGTCAGCCCGTCCCAATCGGCATGGTCAGAGATCACCAATGGCAGCTCGACGCCGCGCTGCCGCGCGCGGGCGCGCACCCGCATCCAGCCGGAGGCAAACGCGGTGACCGGGTCGGGAAAGCGCCGTGTCCAGATGTCGGAGGTCGCGGTCGGCGGCGCCAGCGTGATGGTGCCGGCCAGCTCGGCCTTCTTCATGCCGCGCACCGGGCGCAGCTCGCCGAGCGCAATCCCGCGACTTTCGTAGTAGCGCGTGATCTTCTCCATCGCGCCATGCAGATAGATCGGCGCGTCATAGCCGGCCTCGCGCAATAGCGCGATCACGCGCTGCGCCTTGCCGAGCGAATAGGCGCCGACCAGATGCGCCCGCTCCGGAAACAGCGCCACCGATGCCAAGAGCTTCTTCACCTCATCGGCCGCATCGCCGTGCCGGAACACCGGCAGGCCGAAGGTCGCCTCGGTGATGAAGACGTCGCAGGCCACGAGCTCGAACGGCGTGCAGGTCGGGTCCCGCGCATCCTTGTAGTCGCCGGAGGCGACGATGCAGAGATCCTTGCAGGAGACCGCGATCTGCGCGGAGCCCAGCACGTGCCCTGCGGGATGGAATTTCACCTTGATGTCGCCGAGCCTGACCTCCTCGCCATAACGAACCGCCTGCGTGGAGCCGGCGAAATTGTCGCCATAGCGCAGCCGCATCATGTCGAGCGTCTCTTGCGTCGCCAGCACCGCGCCATGGCCGGCTCGCGCATGGTCGGAATGGCCATGGGTGATGACCGCGCGCTCCACAGGGCGGACCGGATCGATATGAAAGCCACCCGGTTTGCAGCAGAGACCGGCAGCAACTGGCAGCAGGATGTCTTGCGGACGCATGCCGCAGTATATAAGCCGGCTTAACCCGATTTTTAGCCGTCATGCGCGGGCTTGACCCGCGCATCCATCTCTCTAAAGATTCCATCTTTCTATTGATGGATTGCCGGGTCGAGCCCGGCAATGACGGAACTGGTTCCCCAAGCGATGTCCGGACGTCTCTTCCTGTCCTCCGGCGATCTCGTTGCCGACCGCCGCTATGAATTCGCGCGCGATTTGCAGTTGCGGGGTGATCTCGCCGCCGCCGCCGACCTGCTCGAGCAGGCGATCGAGCTCGCACCGAACTTCGTCTCCGCCTGGTTCGTGCTCGGCGAGATCCGCCAGGAGCTCGGCGAACGCGAGGCGGCGATCACCGCCTTCCGCCGCGCCCGCGACGCCGACCCACAGGATCATCACGGCGCCAGCCTGCATTTGATGCAGCTCGGCGCGGAAGGATTGTCCGACATGCCGAAGGCCTATGTGCAGGCGCTGTTCGATCAATACGCGCCGCGCTTCGACGAGGCTTTGAAGCGCGATCTCGGCTATTGCGGCCCCTCGCTGTTGTTCAAGGCGGTGCTCTCGGCGCGCGCCGCCGCGAAGAAGCCGGCCTTTTTCAAGCGCGGCATCGATCTCGGCTGCGGCACCGGGCTCGGTGCTGCCGCCTTTGCCAAGAACGTCGATCGCTTCATCGGCATCGACCTCTCGCCGGGCATGATCGAGCAGGCGCGCGCCACCGGCCTCTATGCCGAGCTCGAGGTCCAGGACATGCTGAACGGGCTGCGCGCCAGGGATGACGCCAGCGCCGATTTCATCCTCGCGGCCGACGCCATGGTCTATGTCTGCGACCTCGCGCCTGTTCTGGCGGAGGCTGGACGCGTGCTCGCACCCGGTGGCGCCGTCGCCTTCACCGTCGAGACGCATGATGGCGACGGCATCGTGATCGGCGAGGGACTGCGTTATGCGCACGGCGCGTCCTACATCGGCGCCGTGATCGAGGCCGCAGGCCTGAACTTATCGGCGCTGCAGCCCGCCTCCACGCGCAACGAAGGCAAGGTGCCCGTCCCCGGCCTGGTGGTGGTCGCAACTAAGGTGTGAGCTCTCTTCGCCTCTCCCGCTTGCGGGAGAGGTCGGCGCGTAGCGCCGGGTGAGGGCTCTCTCCCCACGGCAAGTCCCATCGCCGAGACACCCTCACCCCGCCCTCTCCCGCTGCGGGAGAGGGAGTGCAGTCGCCGTCGCGAACAAAACTTGAGTCTAGACGCTACCCTTTCCGTCGCGCGGAACTGTTCGAGCGGCATTGCGTCGCAAAGGCAAAAGTTCGGTATTGCCGAGCCAAGCGGAATGTTGATCATTGTTGTCGTCTAGGGAGAGACAACAACAATGAAGAAGCAAACCAGGCGCGAATTCTGCGCCACCGCCATCAGTGCGTTCGCCGCATCAAGCCTGTCCGCACCCTATCTCTGGGCCGCCGAAAAGAAATATGATCCGGGCGCCAGCGACACCGAGATCAAACTCGGCCAGACCGTGCCGCATTCCGGCCCCGGCTCGCTGTATGGCGTGCTCGGTCGCGTCGGCGAGGCCTATTTCCAGATGCTGAACGAGAAGGGCGGCATCAATGGACGCAAGGTCAAGTTCCTTACCATGGACGATGCATACAGCGCGCCGAAATGCGTCGAGGCAACGCGGCGCCTGGTGGAGCAGGAGGAAGTGCTGGCGCTATACGGCTCGCTCGGTACCGCGCCGCAGACCGCCGTGCACAAATATCTCAATTCCAAAGGCGTGCCGCAGTTGCTGCTCAACACCGGCGCGTCGAAATGGAATGACCCGAAGAATTTCAAATGGACCATGGCCGGCCTGCCGCTCTACCCGACCGAGGCCCGCATTCTGGCCAAACACGTCGTCAGCGTGAAGCCGGACGCGAAAGTCGGCATCCTCTACCAGAACGATGATTTCGGCCGCGACTTCTTAGGGCCCTTCAAGAAGGTGCTGGCGGATGCCGGCGGCAAGGCGCAGGTCATCATGGAGCAGACCTACGATCTCACCGATCCGACCGTCGATTCCCAGCTCATCAATCTCTCGAAATCCGGCGCCGATGTCTTCTACAACATCACGACAGGCAAGGCGACGTCGCAGTCGATCCGCAAGGTGGCCGAGCTCGGCTGGAAGCCGCTGCATCTGCTCTCGGCGGGCTCGACTGGCCGCTCGATCCTGAACGCCGCGGGGCTTGAGAACGCAACCGGCATCGTCGCGATCCGCTACGCCAAGGAAGTCGGCGTGCCCCGCTTCGAGAAGGATCCGGACGTGCTCGCCTTCGAGGAGCTGCGGAAGAAATATCTGCCCAATGTCGATCCCGACAACACGATCGCCTTCGCCGGTTACGGCCAGGTCGCGACCATGGCCGAAATCCTGCGCCGCTGCGGCGACGACCTCACCCGCGCCAATGTGCTGAAGCACGCGACCACGCTCGCCGGCTTCCACTCGCCCTATTTCCTCGACGGTATCAACTACAGCTACACGCCCGAAGACTACACGCCGATGAAGACGCTCTACATCTCGATCTTCAACGGCAAGGACTGGGACATCTCCGACAAGCCCGTGACGGAGTAGGCATCCCCACTGTCGTCTCCGCTCCGCTGTCGTCCCCGCGAAGGCGGGGACCCATAACCACAGGGAGGAGTTGTGGCGCGCAAGCGGTTGCAGCGGAGCGCACCAGAGAGGCCTGGTTATGGGTCCCGGCTCAAGGCCGGGATGACGGTGGTGGGACTGGCAGACGACTGGCACCCCTCGACGAAGTGCCCCCGAAGGCATAGCTCTACCCGGTGCCCGTCCTGACCCAGCCCGCGGCCCCGACCGAGGCCGAATCCCTCCTGCCTCTCCGCTTCCAGAAATGGTTCGCGGGCCGCGGCTGGTCGCCGCGCGAGCATCAGCTCGCGCTGTTGGCGAAGGCGCGCGAGAACCGCTCGGCATTGCTGATCGCGCCGACCGGCGCCGGCAAGACACTGGCAGGATTTCTGCCGACACTGGTGGAACTTAGCGCCGGTGTTCACCTCGCCCTGAAAGAGGGAGGTCGACACCCGAAGGGTGGCGGGTGGGGGTCAGCCACAGGCACGGAGCAAGTGGCGGACCCTCACCCCAACCCTCCCCCTTTCAGGGGGAGGGAGAATGGCCAGCTCGCTAGCGGAGAGGGAGCGATCTCGCATGCCGCACGCTCGAACCCCTCGCGCTCCAGCCTCATCTCCACCGGCCGCAGCGTGAAGCGCACCGGCGGCCTTCACACCCTTTACATCTCCCCGCTGAAAGCGCTCGCCGTCGACATCGCGCGCAACCTTGAGGCGCCCGTCGCCGAGATGGGGCTGCCGATCAAGATCGAGACCCGCACCGGCGACACGCCGGTGTCGCGGCGCCAGCGGCAGCGGCGCTATCCGCCGGACATCCTGCTCACCACGCCCGAGCAGCTCGCGCTTTTGCTCTCGTCCGATGACGCGCCGTTCCTGTTCTCCTCGCTGAAGCGCATCGTGCTCGACGAACTGCACGCGCTGGTGACCTCCAAGCGCGGCGACCTGTTGTCGCTTGGTCTCGCGCGGCTGTGGCGGCTCGCGCCCGAGATGCGTGCGATCGGTCTGTCGGCAACGGTCGCCGAGCCGGAACAGCTCGCGCGCTTCCTGGTGCCGCAGCAGCCGGCCGCGCAAATCGCTGCCGATGTCGTCACCGCCGGCGGCGCGGCGCCGCCGATCGTCGAGATGCTGGATACGCGCGAGCGTCTGCCGTGGGCCGGCCACACCGCGCGCCATGCCCTCGGCGAGATCTATGAATTGATCAAGCAGAACAAGACCACGCTGGTGTTCGTCAACACGCGCAGCCAGGCCGAGATGCTGTTCCAGGATCTCTGGCGCATGAACGACGATGGGCTGGCGATCGCGCTGCATCACGGCTCGCTCGACGTCGCGCAGCGCCGCAAGGTCGAGGATGCGATGGCGGCCGGCCGGCTGCGCGGCGTGGTCTGCACCTCCTCGCTCGATCTCGGTGTCGACTGGGGCGATGTCGACCTCGTCATCAATATCGGTGCGCCCAAGGGCTCGTCGCGATTGATGCAGCGTATCGGCCGCGCCAATCACCGTTTCGACGAAGCCTCGCGCGCCGTGCTGGTACCGGCGAATCGCTTCGAGGTGCTGGAATGCCGCGTCGCGATCGACGCGATCGCCGAGAATGCGCAGGACACGCCGCCGCTTCGGTCAGGCGCACTCGACGTGCTGGCGCAGCATGTGCTTGGCTGCGCCTGCGGCGAGCCGTTCTTTTCCGATGAGCTGTATGACGAAGTGCGGACGGCGGCGCCCTATGCCGCGCTGGCGCGCGCCGATTTCGACGACATCGTCGATTTCGTCGCCACCGGCGGCTATGCGCTGAAGACCTATGAGCGCTTCGCGCGCATCAAGCAGGACAAGCAGGGCCGCTGGCGCGTCGCCAATCCCCGCGTGCGGCAGAGCTATCGCCTCAATGTCGGCACCATCGTCGAGGAAACCATGCTGAAGGTACGGCTGGTGCGCTCGCGCGCCGGCGGCACCGGCTCGACCGGTGCGCTCGGCCGTGGCGGCCGCGTGCTGGGCGAGATCGAGGAAGTCTTCATCGAAGGCCTGGTGCCCGGCGACACCTTTGTGTTCGGCGGCGAGGTGGTGCGCTACGAGGCACTGGTCGAGGACCAGGTCTATGTCTCCCGCGCCAACGACAAGGATGCAAAAGTGCCGTCCTATATGGGCGGCAAATTCCCGCTCTCCACCTACCTCGCCGAGCGCGTCCGCAAACTGCTCGATGATCGCCGGGCGTGGAATGCGCTGCCGGACCAGGTCCACGAATGGCTATCGCTGCAGAAGGATTTTTCCCGCGTGCCGGCCGTGCGCGAGCTCCTGGTCGAAACCTTTCCGCGCGGCAACAAGCATTATTTGGTCTGCTATCCCTTCGAGGGCCGGCTCGCGCACCAGACGCTCGGCATGCTCCTGACGCGGCGCATGGAGCGCGCCCGCACCCGGCCGCTCGGCTTCATCGCCAATGAATATGCGGTTGCGATCTGGGGGCTCGGCGACCTCTCTTTTATGATCCGGCACGGCCAGCTTGACCTCAACGCGCTGTTCAATCCCGACATGCTCGGCGACGATCTTGAAGCATGGCTCGCCGAATCGGCGTTGATGAAGCGCACCTTCCGCAATTGCGCCATCATCTCAGGGCTAATCGCGCGTCGCCATACCGGAGAGGAGAAATCGCGGCGCCAGGTGCTGTTCTCGACCGACCTTGTCTATGATGTGCTGCGCAAGCATCAGGCCGATCATGTCCTGTTGCGCGCGGCCCGTGCCGATGCCGCAACCGGCCTGCTCGATCTGCGCCGGCTCGGCGATATGCTCGCGCGGATCCAGGGGCGAATCACGCACCGGGAACTGGAGCACGTCTCACCGCTCGCGGTTCCAGTGATGCTGGAAATCGGCCGCGAGTCAGTTTATGGCGAAGCATCCGACGAGCTCTTGGCGGAAGCCGCCGACGAACTCGTGAAAGAGGCGATGTCATGAGACATCGTAGCAAAGTAGATGAATTTTTGGAGCACATCTCTCTCCACACCGTCATGCCCGGGCAAAAGCGCGAAGCGCGTCTTCGCGCAGATGTCCCGGGCATCCACGTCTTTCGCTTCGGCGCGTGCGGAAGAACGTGGATGGCCGGGACGAGCCCGGCCATGACGGAGCAAGTGGCTCTCACCGTCGATACGACCGCCGCCGTCGATATCGCCGGCGTGTCATTCGCCGCCGATCTCTCCGGCGCTTTGTTCTGGGAAGAGCAGCGCCTGCTCGTCGTCTCCGACCTGCACCTGGAAAAAGGTTCGAGCTTCGCCACGCGCGGCGTGCTGCTGCCGCCTTACGACACCGCGGCGACCCTCGGTCGTTTGGCCGCCGTGATCGCCCGTCATGACCCGCGCATGGTGATCGCGCTCGGCGACAGCTTTCATGATCGGCGTGCGCACGAGCGGATGAGCGCGCAGGATCGCGACGCCATCACCGCGCTGCAGGCACGGCGCGACTGGATCTGGATTTCGGGTAATCACGATCCGGCCCTGCCGTCCGATCTCGGCGGCATGGTTGCCACTGAAGTCGCGATCGGCCGCATCAGATTCCGCCATGAGCCGACCGGCGCCATCGGCGAGATCGCTGGCCATCTGCATCCCAAGGCCCGCGTCTCGACCCGCGGCCGCGCGGTCGAACGCCGCTGCTTCGCCAGCGATGGCGAGCGCGCCGTGATGCCAGCCTTCGGCGCCTACGCCGGCGGCCTCAGCATCCGCGACGCCGCCTTCGCAAAACTCTTCGGCACGCCGGCCTTCACCGCCCACCTCCTCGGCGACACCAAGCTCCACACCATCGCCGCCTCCCGCTGTTATTGATTGCACAAGCGCCCCCCTCATCCCGAGAAGCCGCGTGAAGCGGCGTCTCGAGGGATGGGCCGCAGGCTCCTCACTCTCCGTCATTCCGGGGCGCGCGCAGCGCGAACCCGGAATCCATTCGTCCACTTGCGCAGGCGGCGAAATGGATTCTCTGATGTGCAATTGCACATCATAGCTCGATGCTTCGCATCGCCCCGGAATGACGGCGGAGAAAAATTCGCCAGCGATTTCAACCTGATTTGCGCTGTCCAGCCCTCGCACAAAAAACATTCCGCTTCCGCCGTCGGGCAAATCAGCACTATGACTCCGCGCGTCTCACGCGAATGAGGGGCGGGTCGCGATCGTCACGAACGTTGCGGTGAGATGCGGTGGACGCGATGCGTGCGACTGACGAGCGCATGCAACGCGGACGGCGAAGTCGTGTGGGCTATATTTTGGCATTCGGTGAAACACGCCGAAACCAAGAAAACTCTTTAAAACAAGCACTTCTTGGCTACCCTGTAGCAGGACGTTTCGGCGCGTTTCGCCAAATCTAGGGCCCGGCCCTAAGCCTCTCTCGACCCTCCAAGGACTGAGAGGCCCAAGGCCGAGCCCGTGGTCCCAAACCCTTCAGGAGCCTGAAACCGCAATGGATACTAGCACGACGACCGAGCCCGCCAAGCGCGGGCGCAATTCCGCAGTCATCCTCACCGACCGCATGTGCGAGAAGCGGGTCACCAAGCGGGACAAGTTGTACGACCGCAAATGCCCAGGCTTCTACATCAGCCGCACCGCGTCTGGCATGACGGCCTTCAACTTCAAATTCACCCATCCGATGACCGGCAAGCAGTGCTCGCTCAAGATCGGCGAATATAACCCGCAGACCTTCGGGGTCGATGCCGCCCGCAGCAAGGTCTACGCAATGAAGGCGATGGACCCAGCCGAGCTTGTCGCGCTGCTTTCGCAGAAACAGGCCGACAAGGCCGCGCAAGGCAAGACGGTTGACGAGATCATCGCCGAGCGGGTTGCATGGATGAAGACGCCGGTCCTCAAGGCCGATGGCGAGATGCGGCCCCGCGTCGAAACATGGAGCAACGTCGAGAGCCATCTGCGGCGGTTTATCAGCCCGCGCCTCGGCAGGATGGCCGCGAGCACGGTCACCAAGCGCGACATCGCGACGCTCTCGGATGATATCGTCGCTGGCCGGTATCCGGGCAGCAAGGCGTCGGTCAGCAACGCCCGCCACATGCGCCGCGCGGCCACGGGCCTGTTCAATTGGGCAGCGGAAGCGGGCCGCGAATTTGTGACCGCCAGCCCTTGCGCCAACCTGCCGAAGCTTGATGCCGAGCATCCGCGCACGCGGGTCCTGTCTGAGGACGAGATCAGGGTCTTCTGGCACGGCCTCGATCGCGACGATCTGCCTTGGGATCGTAGGACGCGGCTGGCGCTCAAATTCGAGTTGGTCACCATGTTGCGCTCGGGCGAACTGCTGGCCGCGCACCGCTCGGAACTACTTGACTTCGACGGCGACGCGGCCTGCTTCCGCGTCCCGGCCAAGCGGGTCAAGAAGCGCCGCGTGATCGAGCAGCCGCTGAGCGCTCTGGCGATCGAGATCATCCGGGAGGCGCTGGAGGATGAGGACCAGCAGTTCGTGTTTGAGAGCCCGGTCTACAAGGGCCAGCCGCTCCACCGAACGGCCATGGGCGTCGCGCTTCGCGGCACCAAGCACGAGAAGTGCAAGGGCAAGACCAAGACGCCGGGTCTCTGCGAGCTTTTGGGCCTGAAGCCGTTCACGCCGCACGATCTGCGCCGCACCGCTGCGACGCTGGCAGGTGAACTAGGATACTCGGAAGCGGCGATTGCGAAGTGCCTCGATCATGCCGTGATCAAGGATGACGGCGAGAAGATCAACCGGGTCACCGGCATCTACAACCAATCGAAACGCATGCAGCAGAAGCGTGCGGTGCTCGATGGCATCGCAGCCGAGCTGCGGCGCATCATCGGCGAGCCTGCGCCGAAGACCATCGCTCAGGACAAGCTGCGGCTCGCAGCCTGATCAGGGCTCAAATCGGCCACCATGGCCGATTTGAGCAGCCCGGTCAGCACATCGCTGGCCGGGCTTTCTCTCTTTTGCCCCCTGAAACTCGCTGTTTGGTCGCCGATGCGTTCGGCGTGTTGCCCGGTGTCTGGTAGCGTCGGGCTCCAGAATAACGCATCAGCGATGCGCGCTGCTTAGCCGCCGGAATGGTTTCGGCGGCCACGGCCCCGACCATTGACTTCGTTCTGCCACCCGATGATCTCGTCCTCGAACCAGATGCGCCTATTCGCGGAAATGTACGTCGACCTCGGAAACCGGCCCGCCTTCTCCATCCGGTACAGCGTCGTGCGGCCGACCGGGATGATCTCCAACACCTGCTTTTCAGTCAGCATGCGCCGAGGCCCGGATTTCTCCCCGCCGCCGCCCGCGCTGACCGCTGCTGCGCCGTCGTCCGTTTCGGCTTCCGCGCCTTTTGCTGCGATCATCGTGACCCCCTCATCATGCCTCTCGATCATGCGTCTCGGCGTGTGTCGGCGCTGACCACAAATTTGGAATGCCGGGCAACTCGCCGAAACACATTGGAACAACACGGCTCTTAACCTGAAGGATCTCGGGCTGGGAAATGCACGTTTGATCCCGTCTTGGGCGCAAAGAGCGGCGCGCGGCTCGGCAAAAGAGTGGCATTCGCGCCAAGGTTGATTGTCACCGCCGACCGCGCGCAAAAAAATTTTTCAAGTTTCTGCTTGTGAAACCTTGATCGCGCCGTCCGACTATGGCGTTCTGCGCATCGGGCTGACGTGTGTTGGGTAGCTCACAGATGAAGGGCCGGTCTGCTGACGTACGGGTTCACAACCCAATTATTGGCGAGCTGGTCCTGCCCGAACTGGATTTTCTGATCAACCTGCTGTCGCAGATCAACCCGGCTGACACTCAGCTCGTCATCGAGCATGCGCGCAAAATCTTCACCGCCTTTCAGCTCTTGCGCGGACGCCCCGACAATCACGGCTTCAAGATCAAAGGCAAGATCAGGCAGCGGGCGGAGCCGGTACCGGCAACACGCGGGTTGAAGGACGATCTGCAGCGTCTGCTGAAGGTGGCCCGCGGTGGCTCCGCAAAGGAATGGCAAACAGCGTGGTTGGGCATTTCCGGTGAGGCCCGACTTGTCGTATCTCCACTGCGCAAACCGGGCGCCGCAAAAGGCGAGCCGCCGCCGGTCGAAAGGCGCAATGAGCGAGCCGTGACCGGCGGCAGGTCAGGGACGACTGCTTTCCGTCGCTCTCCACTCGACACGCGAAACATGAAGCTGGTCAGAGCCGGGAGCTTTAGCTCGGTGATCCCGAGCGCCGAAGATTGCATCCCAAGGATCGAAGCCGCTCTTGCCGAAGGCGGGTTCTCAAGCAGGCGTGAAGCCGACGAGCTGACCAACATCTTCGTGCTGCGGGTGCGTGATGCCTACCGCGCGCTTACTGGCAAGAAGGGCCTTACCTATCGCGAGCTAAACGACGACGAAACCTTCAAACCCAAGGGCGGTTTCGCCGATGACGGCTTGATCGCGTTTGCCAAGGACATCGACCGGGAGTTCGGAACCAAGGTCCTCACGCTATCCCGGTTGCGGAAAAAAGAGACCGAGATGGGTCTGTCTGCCGAGGAGCTTGAAAAGCTCAGAAAGCCTTGGGGCAAGCGGACTTCTTGAGCTTTCGGCGCTCAAGACGGGATCAGACGTACATTCGAGGCGTCGCGCTTTGCCCGGCATGGTCGCGTCATCCCCCGTCAAAGGATGACGCCATGCCGAAATTACTTACCTTCCCCGAACTCGCAGCTCACGGCATCCGGCTCGGCCGCCGCCAGATCGACCGCCTCGAAGCCGCTGGCAGGTTTCCTCGCCGTGTGCAGATCAGCCCCGGTCGCGTCGGTTCGCTCGCGGACGAAATCGAGGGTCACGTCGCCGAGGCGATCGCTCGCCGTCCGGCTCTTATCGGCTCGAACGACGAGTCGCTCGGCCCGGTCCACGCATAACGTAGGCAAAAGCCCGGCACGTTGTCGCGTCGCCGGGCTTTCGATTTTCGGAAAGACTATCAATGCATGGTTCTTTTAGCGCTGGCGATCCAAACGCGCAAGCGGAGACCGGCGACCAAGCGCTCAAGCCCGATGTCACCGCCATCAGCACGCATCTGCATGCGCTGTTTCCGGCCGGATTTGTGCATCGCTGGCCTGATGCGCAGGTTGAGATCATCTATGGGCCGCCCGGTGACTTCACCAAATCTCGATGGTTCTCGGCATTCGACCTGAAGACCATCGTCGATTTTGTCGAGGTGCGCAGCGCCTGTGGCGACAACATCTATGTCGGTGCAGCGCTGCGTCATGGTTCGGTGCCGGAAAGCGGCAGGGCCAACGCGGGCAACTATCTGGCCGGACAATATGCGTGGTGCGAATACGATGGTGCTGGTGATGAAGAGCGCATCGTCGCGATCTGCAAGGACAAGCATCTGGAGCCCGCGATCATCGTGACCACCGGCACCACGCCGCACCCCCGACGGCATCTATATTTCCGTATCAAGGATGGCGCCATCACGTCGGCGGCACAAGAGGCCGTCAATGTGACGCTGCGTGATCTGTTCAACAGCGACAACGTGAAAGATCCGATCCGTATCATGCGGCTCGGAGGCAGCTTCAATACTCCGACCCCTGAAAAGCGGAAGGTCCGCGGCTACATCCGCGAGATCGTGACGGTACAGGTCGCGCGTGAACCTCGGGAGTATTCGACCGAGGAACTGATCGCGCTGTGTCGCCCAGCGGGCGGCGAGACAAGCGGCTATGACTTCAACAGCGCCCGATCGCGCCGAACGGATGATCAGCTGTTTGAGCTTCTGGAGAAAAGCCGCATCGCGAGGCAATGGCACGACTCGATGCGCGACGCAATTGCCAGCATGATCGGTCGCGGATGGAGCGACGATGCGGTTCGCTTCACTTGCGCATCGTATTGCAAGGGCGGCAAGGATGATCGTGACCTCGACCGGCTGATCGATGGCGCGCGCAAGAAGTGGAACAGGCCCAACCCTGATGATAACAGCACGGCATCGGCCACGATGCAGCAGCGGCCGTCCATCACCGCGACGCCTTACATCTGGACAGAACCGGAGAAAATCCCGCCGCGCGAGTTCCTCTACGGGCGTCGGCTGATCCGCAAATATGCGACCGCAACCATCGCACCCGGCGGCGTCGGCAAAACCGCTTTGGAGGTTGCTGAAGTTCTGTCGATGGTGTCGGGCAAGGCGCTGCTCGGCATTCAGACGCCGCCATTGCGGGTCTGGCTGTGGAGCTTGGAGGACCCCCGCGAGGAGATGGCGCGCCGTCTTCAGGCCGCCGCGAAGCACTACAATCTCACGGCCGAGCATATCGACGATCGCCTGTTTGTTGACAGCGGCCGCGAGCAGCCCTTGGTGATCGCGGAGACCACGCGCAATGGCGTCGTGATCTACCGCCCGGTCGTGGAGGCCATCATCGCCCAGCTCAAGGAGCGCGCGATCGCTGTTCTGATCATCGATCCGTTCGTCAGTTGCCATCGTGTGACCGAGAACGACAACAACGCCATCGACGCCGTGACGAAACTGTGGGCGCACGTCGCTGACGCCGCCAACTGTGCTGTCGAACTCGTCCACCACGTTCGCAAGGGCGAGCAGGAGATCACGGTCGAAAGCGCGCGCGGTGGTGGATCGTTCGGGGATGCCTGCCGCATGGTGCGGGTCATCAACCGGATGACGGAACAGCAGGCAAGGGACGCTGGCGTCGATAACCATCGTCTGTACTTCCGTACCTTCATTGACAAGAACAACCTCGCTTCGCCTGCCGAGAAGAGCGACTGGTTCAAGCTGGTGTCCGTCGATCTCGGCAATGGGCCGCTCGGTCCTAACGTGGGCGGCGGCGATAGCATCGGCGTGGTGACGAGATGGGAATGGCCCGACGCAACTCAGGATCTGACCGGCCGCGACTTTGAACTGGTTGCCACCGCCATCCGGGCGGGCAGCTGGCGGGCTGATATTCAAGCCAAGCAGTGGGTTGGGCGAGCAATCGCAAAGGCGCTCGGATACGACCTCGACGATCGCGCCGACAAGGCGGCCGTCAAGCAGCTCATGAAGTATTGGATCGGCACAGGCGCGCTGGTGGTGGTCAAACGGGAAACGGAGAAGCGCGAGATGAAGGAGTTCGTCGAGGTAGCTGAGAAGGTCGAGTGAGAGATTGCCGAACCTGCCGAACCTTGGTTCGGCAAAGGTGCGGCAGAGTTAGGCAAGCCATTGCCGAACCCCCACCCCTTCTAGGGGTGTGGGGGTGGAGCAAGGCAGGTGGTGATCGAAAGATAAGGTTCGGCAATCGTCGCAATCACGCGCAGGGCCGAGAGTGTCAGACGGATAGGAGAGAACAGGTATGAATACGAACTTGCTTCCGCAGCAGATCAAATCGGCGGCCTAAGCATTTCCGCAATGTATCGGGTCCTTGTTGCGGCCCGCCGGGGTGAGGGGTCGCGCCCCCGCGCCCGGCATGACCAGCGATAGAAATTTCCAAGGGCAACAACGACGACAGATGGAGTTCGAAGTGAAACTGATTTCCGCGTTCGGCGCCGCTGACATGCTGGAAGTTGACCGCCAAACGGTCCGGCGCGCCTTGCGTCATGTCGCGCCGGATGGCTACGAAAAGAAGCAGCCGCGTTGGCGGATGAAGACGATCATCGAGGCTGTTGATCGGCACCTCGGGCGCAATAGTGGTGCCGTTGCGCCTGCTCAGAGTGCCATGGAGGCTCTCTTTGAACGGTTCGATATCGGCTGCAAGGGCCTTGATGGCTTGCCGGACCTGGAAGCTCGGCGCCGGGAGGCGCGCCAGCTGATGGCGGTACTGGTTGAGCTGGACACCGCCATGCGGGCCGATGCGCGGGCGCGTCGCGAGGACGAGCTGCGGGCCGCCTTGCGTTGCGACCAACACTTCCGGCTCGCAATGCGCAACTTTGAGAAGCCGTGTGAATGGACGCTGGATGAGTGCTGGTCCATCCTGGCAAAGGGGACGGGATAATGACCGACGAACAGAAGGCGCTCGCCGCCGAACTTGACCGGCTGTCCGCGGACGTAGCGCGACTTGCCGACCGCGTGCGTCGGCTCGGTCGGGCTGGCGGCGCGATGGACGATCTGCGTGAGGGCTTGTTTCTGACCGTGGCGCAGGCGGCCACTGTGTGTGACGTTACCGATCAGGCGATTTATTACTGGATCGACCATGCCGCGCGGATGCGTCACCCTATTGCCGAAAAGCGCGCAAACGTGTGGATCATTGATACAGCACGGCTGTTCGCGTACCTCGCAAGGCATCGCGGCGGGCTGCCCGCACGTGTAAAGGCAGAGAACCGACTGCGAGAATATTGGTCCATCTGGTCTGGGCCGCAGGAATTGTGCCCCGACGCGAAAGAGCTTGCGGGCGGCTGAGAGCGGGGTCACCTGCATGCAGCGACGCCCTATGCGGGCGGTTAGCTGCCGAAGATGAGACCGCTAAAGCGCGATAAATTGTCGCCACTGAGGCTCACAACAGGTGCTCCGTCATGGCCTAGCAGAGAAAAGCCGCCCGTAGGCGGCTAGTTCTTGGTCGTCCTGTTGCTCACTTCTTTGCAGCATCAGCCGCATCGCGGGCTGCATCTTTCACGTCGCCTGCGACCTTATGCGCGGAGCCCTTGGCCTTATCCATCTTGCCTTCGGCTTCCATGCTCTTATCGCCAGTGAGCTTACCGGCGCCTTCCTTAACTGCGCCCTTTGCTTTGTCAGCAGCACCTTTTACATGTTCGCGATCCATTATCGTAATCCTTGCTTGTGAAGATGCACGATAACGGCGGGCCTAGTAGGCCGTTCCAGAGGGAGCCATACTTTAACGAAAGCGAGAGAGGCGTCTTGTGTGGTAATCATGTATCGGCCCATCCCAGACATCGCGGCCAGCTCGGCATTTGCCCGGTTCCAGGGTAGACCGGGAAGTTGGGGGGCGGCAGCCAGAGTAGCGATCGGCCAAAGCCAAATAACAGCAGTGCTGTTGCGAAGTCGGCAGTCAGCCATAGACCGGACGTTGCTGAGTGTGCGCCTCGACCGCCGCTTTTGACCCCAAGCCGACATCGGGCTCAGCCCTCATTGCCTCTGAACACGAGGGCTCCCACAGGAGGTTCGCCAGATGGTACGGCACCGCCTACGCTTTGATCTAGATCAACGATGACGGTGACTGCGAGGTTGAATTTTGCGGCAACATTTTTCCACCCACCTACCTTGAGTTCGGATTAGCTGGAGATGACTATGAGACCTAGCATCAGATCAGCAATTCTATTGTTCATTTCTGGCTTTGCGGCGGCCCTTTGCTGCGGGCCAGCAACCGCACAACAGCAGCGGCCCAATATCGTGTTCATCATGGGCGATGACATTGGTTGGGCTAACATCAGTGCCTATCATCGCGGCCTCATGGCGAGCCGGACGCCAAACCTCGATCAGTTGGCGTCAGAAGGAATGATGTTTACGGACTACTATGCCGAGGCAAGTTGCACGGCAGGTCGGGCAAATTTCATCACCGGAGAGCTACCTTTCCGCACGGGGCTGACCACTGTCGGTCAGGCAGGCTCGCCCCAAGGCATGCCGGACGAAGCGCCGACGATAGCCACTGTACTTAAGTCCATGGGTTATGCGACGGGCCAGTTCGGCAAAAATCACTTAGGCGACCTAAATAGGTTCCTGCCGACCGTGCACGGGTTCGACGAGTTTTACGGGTATCTCTATCATCTCGATGCGATGGAAGATCCCTGCCACGTCAACTACCCGCCGCAACTAAAAGCCACGGTGGGGCCGCGTAACATGCTTCACTCATACGCGACCAACGTCGATGATGCCTCGGTCGAGCCACGGTGGGGCCGGGTCGGCAAGCAGAAAATCGAAGACGCGGGAGAACTCTGCCCAAGACGCATGGAGACCGTTGACGACGAGATATTGGCGAACGCGCTCAAGTTCCTCGACAAGGCAAGGCAGGACAACAAACCCTTCTTCCTCTGGCTAAATCCAACCCGCATGCACGTGGTAACTCACCTGTCGGATAAGTACGAGAAAATGCGCACGCCCAAAAACGGCTGGTCGATTTCTGAGGCGGGGATGGCACAACTCGACGACATCGTCGGATCGGTGATCAAGTATCTGCGCGACAACGGCCTTGCGGACAATACCATCCTCGCCTTCTCGACTGACAACGGGGCGGAGAACTTCACTTGGCCGGACGGGGGCCAGACCCCGTTTGCTGGAGCCAAGGGAACGGTTATGGAGGGTGGCTTCCGCGCACCGATGATCATTCGCTGGCCCGGCAGGATACCGGGTGGCAATGTCGAGAATGGCTTGATATCCGGCCTCGACTGGTTCCCGACGTTCGTGGCAGCCGCTGGCAACCCGAACATTGTCGATGAATTGAAGAGAGGCAAACAAATCGGGGACCGGACGTACAAGGTTCACCTCGACGGCTATGACCAGACGGAGTTGATCACCGGCAAGGGGGCTTCGAAGCGCCACGAGATATTTTACTTTGCCGAAACGACGCTCGGCGCGGTCCGCATCGATGACTTCAAATATCGGTTCATCGATCAGCCGAGCGGCTGGTTTGGCGGCACCGTCAAGCCGGATTGGCCGATCCTCGTTAATCTTCGGCTGGACCCGTTCGAGCGGACAGGCCTGAACCAATCGATCAACTACTACAATTGGTATGCTTACGAGTTTTGGCGGTTCGTTTTTGTCAAGGACAAGGTGGCAGAGACAGCACAAACCTTGCTCGAGTTCCCGCCTATGCAAAAGGGCGCGAGCTTCAATCTCGAAGCCCTAAAGCAAGAGATGGAGAAAAAATTAGAGAGCCGCGCTGCTCAATAAGGTTCACAAAGACCCCGGGCGCGCTGTTCGCATGTTAGGAGTGGCGCGCCCCGCGACCTCCGGCGCTTGCATCCATGCCCGCTTCTGGCCCATTGCGGAAATGCCGGTAGGCGGCTGGAATGCCAGCTTTCAAGAGGAAAGCGGACGCAGCCTGTTAGGACACGCCGACAATAACTTCACCGCGCGCCAGCAGCCAAAAATTCACAAAAATGTGGAGCACACCACAAAAGACTGCACTGAATGTGGAGCGCTCCACGCGCCGAGCCTACGCAAATCACATTGCGCCCGCGTATACTCGCCGCATGAGAAATCCGTTTCGAAAAGCTCCGATGCACAAACTCGAAACTGCCATCGTCTCGCTCACGAAGCGCGGTGAACAGCTCGCCGCTAAGCGCGTCGTAGCACAGGACGCCTTGGACAAGGCGAGCAAGGCCCGGCTGGAAGCGCACTTGTCGGGCGATCTCGACGATCAGCGCGCTCTCGACAACTTGCAGGCTGCCGTTGACATGGCAGCGTCCACGTTGGCGGGCCTCGACGAAGCGCTTGGCGTCCTGGCGCAACAGAAGGCAGAAGCCGAAGCCCAGCTTGCTGCTGAACGCGAGCGCGCTGAACGTGCAGCGGCGGCCGATAAGCTGGAGAAGCAAGTAGCTGCTATCGGGGCGGCCCTGCCGAAGTACCTTGAGCAGTCGCGAGTTCTCGCCGATGCGCTGTCCGAAATCGGACACTGGCATTTCGAAAGCGCTCAGATGGCGAGCTTCATCATCAACGGCATGGGTCAGGTGGAAATTGCGGCGAACTTCGCGTTGGCTGAGTTGAGGATGATGCCGGAGCGGATCAAGACCGGCGGGGCGACGATCCCCCGCGATCAACGCGAGCCTGCGGCGGTCGCGGTGGTCGAGCCGCGCCCTGCCACCCAAGAGGTCTTCATGATGCGGTCCGCGAAGTTCCGCGACCACGAAGGCGCGGTGCGGATTGCGAGGCAGTACGACGACGCCGAGATGCCGGTGCAGACCGCACAGCGCGCGTTGCGTCGTAACGTTGCGGTCCCGGTGAGCGATCCTCGCCGCGCCAAGTTGAGGGGTGCGCGCGGTGGTTTTGCCGTCGATCCGCGCTCGCCTGATGTTGTTGATTTGGACGATGAGACCAGTCCGTCCCGTAACGAGGAGTTGGCGAGTGAGCCGGTTGGCAACTTCACCGTGATCGACCGCAGCTCGGAGAGCCGCACGATCAAGGTCGCTGGGCCGGACTTTTAGCGATGAGCAAAGGACCGCCCGGTTGGGAGCCGCATCGGATCGACCATCGGCTGGATGGTTGGATCGCCGGTCCGACCAACAACGGTCGTGCGCCCCGTGCCGTTGCGGAAATGATCCTCGATGCGATGCCACCGATTGGCCGCCGCAGCGCCATTGATCGCATTCGCGCGCGCATGCTCGTGCGGCAGCACGAGTATGATCTTGCGGAGAAGGTTCGTCTTGCGCGTCAAGCGCGTTTCAGGCGCGCGAAAGTGCGAGAATGAATGATGGCGAACTCAACGTCCACCGGCTGGGTTGCGGACCTCTTACCTGGGGGCGTGGTTCGTCAGAACGCGGCCAGCTCATTCCGTCTCCAGGTGAGCTGGCCGCTGGGAGGTTCATGATGAGCGATCATTTTGAAGAAGAGCACGGCGAATACGACCAATTGCTCGCCGCGATCGGCCGCTCGGCGGATGACGATATGCGGATCAGCATTCACGAGGCCGCGCACGCGATCTGCGCCCGACTGCTCGGTCATCCGGTCGACGGCGTAACGGTCAACCCAGGAAGCGGATATGAAGGTCTCTGCTGGGGGGCTTCGCACAAGGAAGCGTTCGCCGAAGGTCGCGGCGACGCTGCAGACGTTCGCGAGGCGCTTGCGCCGCTTATGCCGCAGGCAGGCGAGGATCGCACCTCTGTCGCCGACGTCTTCGGGAATGTCTATGCTCAGTGCATCGAGCTTATGGCCGGTCGAGCTGCTGAACGCATGCTGCTGGACGGAGAGCCTGTCGCGCCCGCCGACGATCTTCGCCAGGCTCGCGAGTTGACCATGCTGTTCTGTACCAGCGAGGAAGCGGTCGAGACATTCATCACTCACTGCGATGTTGCAGCACGTGATCTATTGCTGCCTCACGGTGATGTCGTGTTGGCGTTGTCCATTGTGTTGCGGATCAAGCGGACGCTGGACGGCGCGGAGATCGACAGACTGATATCTGACGTGCAGGTGCGCAAAGCGATGGCGGCCGAACATCGGCGCCGCGCCGACTGGCGCAAGCGAGAGTTGTCGGCTCGGAATTTTGAGGCAAATGTCATCACAACAATGGCACGCTGTTGCCTCACGTAATCCACGATCAGGCGGAAATGATTTAAGAAAGTATGGGGTCAGTCCGATTGCGGATGTACCAATCGGAACGATCCAAATAAGCCTCCGGGAAGGCAGCTTCCCGGGGGGCTTATTTTGGCGCAATGCGGAAAGGGACAGCGCTGCTGGCTGCTTGCGTTCTGATTGCTGCCGACGTTCGTCTGATCCCGAAGCTACTCGTCCGACCGTAGGTCCGCTTCCATTTCTGCAACGATGTCTTGCAAGAGACGGATTGCGAGGGGGTCGGTGACTTCGCGTTCCATCATGCGGTAGCGCATCACCCGCTCTTCAAGTTCCCGCTGTTGCTCGTCGTCGGTCATTGCGCGCTCCTTGCGTGAGCAAGACGCGCGAGGAGACTAATGGTTGCCGGAACTTGAAAAATTCTCGGCAGAATTTGGGCGGTTCACAGTCCATTCAGGCCAGAGCCCCTACTCATCTCCGCCGGAAGCGTCAACGAGGAGGTGCAACATGTCGAACGTTCGCGAGGGCTTCGATGCGATCGGTATTGTTGTCGATTGGATCGACGCCTGTAAGCAGGGTCGGTTGGATGATTTGCTAGACCTCTATGATGAGGCGGCTACGGTCGAATGCTGCGAGGGTGGGCGCTTTCAAGGCCGAGCCGCGATGAAGTGGTACTGGGGTCAAAGGCTCGCGGCATCCGCAGCCGAGGCTTTCGGGATCGACGCGTTGATGCCGGAGGGGGACGGTGTCTCGCTCGACTATCGCGGATATGACGGCAAGCGCATGCGGACGCATTTCCGGTTTACCGATGCGGGAAAAATCCGGCTCACGGCCTGCGTGCCGATCAGAGAGGCTGTCTAGTGCGTTGTATCGGGCCGACCTGTCAGAATGGCCGTCCAGGACCGTATTCGGTTTTCACGGCTGCGCCATGGCAGAGGGCGCTCTGACGGAGGCGCAAAGGCCGTAACGGGGGTCTACATCCAGGCACTCCAATTGAAAGCAGCCCCGCCTCTGAGAGAGGGGCAAGGGCTGCCTTCCTACGGGCGTCCCAACAGACGCAGAGGGCGAACGGCCGCCCCACCCGATCGTTCCAAGTTATTGCTGTGGAACGAATGACCTTGTCAGGCGTCATAAGTGCGCTGGGGAGAAGCGCGGATATGTGGATCGTGAGAGGCAAGTATACGCGCGAAGCGGCGGCAACGCTGCTCCGCTTTGCAAAATCGACGTCCGACCCCAACCTGGCAGCCGCGTTGGTCGAGAAGGCCGCCGACCTCAACGAGCAGGTCGAGGACTTGTCTCTTTCCAGCAAGGACGAAAGTGGCACTGCCGCGCGCGAACGGACGCAGTAGCCATGGCGGCCGGGTGGGAACCACTCTCGCCTGGCTCCCAAGCGCCCGTAGTTCTCCGACCGTGTACAAGGTTCCCGTACTATGATTTCCTTGCTCACCGGCATGGGTTGGGGCGGTGACAAGTGGCTATTTATCGACTATTGCAGCACTCCGCCCTAGGGCCGAAAGAGGTTAGCCGCGTGACAGCGGCATACGAGCAAGCGCTGCGTATCCTCTGCGTCAAAGATCGCGACGACCCTTTAACGGAAATGATCGCGCAGAAGATCATCAAGATTGCGCAATCCGGCATCAAGGACCCCGCACAAATTTCGGCTCTGGCGATCAAAGAACTCGAAATGCGATGAGGCCGGCGCGCTCGCATTTCGCGCGTCTGGAACCGAAACTTTCTCTAACCCATGTGCATTTCATGACGGGGGCTTCGCGAGATGCGAGGCAGCATGAACCCTTTCTCAGCGGGCGATGTGTTCCTGACCGTCGCCATCATGTCGGCGACGTTCCTGATCGAGGTCGGCGTCTTCATCCTGATCGGAATGTTCTGAAAGGAACGCGCGGTGTGGCAGCGCGCGGCCGGATGCAAGGAACTAGTCCTCCGGGAACTTGATGGTTGAGACCGGCCATTTCCCATCATGACCTTTGATCGAAATCCGCAGCCCGTGCAACTCGTCCAGCCAAACGTTCTCGACCGTACCTGCCTTCCCGTTGGTAAGGACGACAGCGATGCCCATCAGTTCGGATTGTGCCTCACCGAACTCGTTCAAAATTTTTGACGCACGAACTTTAGCCGATGGCACTGCTCGCCCCTGTTCCGCCGAGCCGTTGGTGCTGTCCCACGCGGCTTAGCGGCGCGGCTTGTCCTCATGCTCGGCCGCTGGACCCATCCATGGTGATTGACTTTCCAGTTCCTGGAGCCGGTTGATTTGCGTTCTAACGCTCGGCGGCAATTCCGGCTCTGGTTTAAGCGACGCACGCAATCTCTCGCCGATCTCTCGAACAATGGCGCGGCTGGTCGCCTGATCGATATCTACCTGGTTTCGCATAGCGGAACCTCTTTGTTCCGGTGGAAACCCCCGACGAGGAAGGACTGCCTTCGACCGCCGTCCCTTGGTCTAGATGCCGAGACCGCCGCCTTTGGCTATCAGTCGCAAGCGCTGTAGAACAGCGGGCGAGGTGCCTTTGGCTATCCGCGACGTGCGCCGTCGAATTTAACGGCGAGCGGCGGTCTCATGCCTTAAAATCGTGGCGCGAGCTTTCGTTCCCAATCTTTCGCCACAGACGATCCCTCGGAGCGCAGGAACCGCTTAGCCGTTTCAGGCCCGGCCAGCGGTTTTCCGGCTTGAGCCAGCCGCGCCAGTGCGGCGCAACTGGTGTTGCGGATGTTGGTGACCGGCGGCCCGCCCGTGCGCGGTGGCGGCGGCATGCCCCAGCGCATCAGCACCATCTCACTTCCGGCTTCGGTGTTACGGATCACGGGAGCGGGATAGTCGGGAAACACGCCGGGCATCGGGGCCAGATTGCCAACATAGCGGTTGATCACCCGAAACAGGTTGATAATCGCGGCTTGGTTGGTGGTGATGCTGTAGAGATTGCACATTGAGAAATTGTCATTGTTTGGTGTCGTCCGGGTCGTCGTCCGGTGTACCAAGTGGTATCTCGTACTTCCTCACGCGAATTTCGTTGAGCTTCGACTTCCTTGCAATCCGCCTAAGGGCATCTTCGGCATTCGAGATAACCTTTTTCATGTCGTCAGTTGCGTTCTCAATCTTACGATACTCGAACGCAGCATAGATGTAGTTGTGCAGCTCAATTCCCGTGCTGTTTTCGAATAAATGTTGGTAGCGTTCAATCGGAACGGCGGCGAGTTGCGCCAGCTTATCGCCATTCATGCTGTGGGCGGCGGACAACAGATCCTTTTCGAACTGAAAGACCGGTTTCGTCGCCTTCCGCTTTTCTTCTACAAGGTTTTGTATACGGAGATCGCTTATCCGCCGGTGGAAAGGATCGTCAGAGGTCCAAAATTCATCCCCGCCGTGGGTCGTAGCAAAATCGATCAGTGCTTCGACCTCATCCGTCCGACCAAGCTCCGTTAGGATCGAGACTGCGGCGTCGAGGTTAGGACGAGACACTACCTCGAAGTTGTTACGAATGCCCCCAACGATACTTTCGCAGACTTCATCTTCGTTATTGCCAAAGCTATCGTGAAAGGGTTGCCATGTTTGTTCAAAGGCAACCATCCGGTTCTGCTGCTTTCGACTCGCTTCGACGGCAACTGCTTTGGCAGCTATCTCTTCTATGTCAAGAATACTACTTTCAACGAACGTCATCAGGGCGTTGTCGAGTTCATCCAAATTGCCCCAACCGTATTGGGCCAAAATCACATCCCAACGTTGGTGGTCACCACCCAGTTCGTTGTTATCGTCGGTCCCGTGTTCTTTCGAGAGATATCGATCAAACTCATTGCGTTGCAGATAGGCAATCGATGGCGGACTTGCTCCAACGTCCAGTTTTCGCCAACCGAACATGACCATTGAGTGAACAACTTGCCGGGTGATTTCGGGTCCAAATTTGCTGAGGACCGGGTCCTTCAGCATGTTGATCAGTCGCTCAATTTTTTTGATGACGCGGATATTGGAAATCTCAAGTTTCTGACAGCATTCACGGATCAGCTTGGATAAGTCGTCGTCTTGATCGATAGCGATGGCAACGGCTTCAGCGGCAGTAGGGGTAAAGACTAAGTGGACATCGATTACTTTTTCGAAGAAATCAGTAAATTCTTTTTGGCCGGTTTCATCTAGTTGCGTCCGGTTCAGAAGTAACACCACTTTGCAGGAGCGTTGCTCACGCAAGTACGAAATTAATCCGAGCACATCTTTGACGGGTAATGCTCCGCGTCTTTCGAGATCATCGACGCAGACGATTTGGTTGCGGATCGCTGAGAACAATAGCGGTTGTGCCTTGGCTAGCGCACCACCTAAGTATGGAATTGGCAGCGCAGCGGCTGCGCCTACCAATTGTTTTCCTCCTTTTACTATGCTGTTTCCGCCGGAGAGGATGCGCTCCAGTCCGGTACTGCCCTCTGGAAGTAGAAATTCCAAGTTTTCGAAAATGGCCGTTTTCATTCCCTCTAACGAGCTAATGCCGAACAGCGAAACGTATGAATAGCGTGACAGGCCCGTTGCTCGTTTGGCCCGAACGCGGTCTAGAATAGTCTGCCAAGTATATGTTTTCCCGACGCCCCATGCGCCTGTAATGCACAGCACCTCGGGTTCGGGTGACCGCAAAAATCGTTCGATTTCGTTTTTAACCGCCTCCGCTGAGGTCATTTTAATCACGCTCCCCCGGCCATCACGTTGACGGCGTATGGCTCGCCGAAATCTTCGTCGGCCGCAGCGCCACCAGATGGCTCCGCTTGTATGGATAGCCCCGAACCTGCGAGCAGTCCTTGCAGCGCATGTAGCGCTCCAGCTCATGGATCGGCGTCGCCTTCGGTCGCCGCACGATGTCGAGCGCCACGGTCTGGTGGGTGTCGCAGCCAAGGCAACGGACTTCGAGGTAGCAGTATCCGGCGTTGAGCGCGTCGCCCAGCGTCGGCGACGGCTGCGCCGGTCCCTGAAAGCCGAGCATTCGCTTGTTCCACGCCTGGACGGCGAGCCGGTCGGCTTCCTTACGCGCCTCGATGGCGCATTCTGCCGCCGCCCGGACCGATCCGCCGTAAATGGTCTCTCGTGACTTGGTGCCCATGCCAGGGAGCAGGATGCGCAGGGCCGCGCGAGTCAGGCAAGCCGCTACAAATAGCGGTGGACGGCGTGCCGGGCACAATGGAGGCGACGCAGCACCCGGCACCGGCTTCAACCGCGATCACAGCCCGTCGTCCCGCCACGGCAACGTCGGCAGTGACGGCACCTGCCGCCGCACGACGCGCGGTCCACTACGGTTGGTACCACGCGGCCACCACTATGGCTGGCGGCATCATCGCCGTTGGTGGTGACTTTCACCTGAGGTCCCGAGAAGGGGGCTGGACCCTTCTTGCTGACGATCACGGCTGGCGGGAAGGATGGATGCCGATGCGATGACGGCTCAGGCTGTATGTCGAAGAGAACTTCCATGATGTTTGAAGAAAATATCAAGCTTCACAGGTTCGCCGGTATCTCGCCAGACGAGTCGTTTACGAGGCGGGCCGCGACCGCGAGGCGATGGTGGCCGCCGATTAGAATATGGTTGTCGCCTCCAGTGCAACGCGCCGGTTCACCGCAGCCGCGATCGGGATCTAAACCTGGTGCCTGGCTACGAGACGCTGAATATCCAAGCCATGCCAAGACTACTGCGACAGCGCAGGCAATCCAACTTGCCCATACTGGAATTGAAGTTTGTCCGACAGTAACTGGCAACCCGGTGACGGCTCGAACGATTTGCAGGATGGCGACGAGGGCAAAGATTATGGAAACAAGGAGCGAATACTGAACAGCGGTCATGGGTTCTCCTGTCTTTTTTAAACTATAAACGCTCCGGTTCAGCCGGTAGTTTTTAATGCCCTGAGGGCGGCAGGTGAAGCTGATCCCGCCGCCGATCGCTGATGATCCCTCCGAGGACGAAGCCTACCGGCTGTGGGCGATCAAGCAGCAGCGCAAGTGAGCGGCGTGCGACCCGCACTGTGCCGGGGCTAAGCCCCATCATCGTGCCAGAATGCGAGATTTGGACGATCGGACATGTGCTTCGGACCCTCCGATTGAGCTGGTGTCCTAGTCTTGGGACAGGAGAACGCGGTCGCATCGTCGGTAGGGATCGCACGCTCGACATCATCCGCCACAGCATGGAGATCTTCGGGCTGTTTCGGATGCTGCGAGCGGCGATGGACGGCGAGAAGATCGTGGAGACGGGGATGTGAACCGCGCCAAGTTTGGTGGCCGCAACCGATTGCATGGACCAGATCCCTACAATGGTTCGGTCGCGAACACGATCCTGCGAGCCGACTGGTGCGGTGGCGCTGCAATGCACACAACTCAGACAGTAAAGCTGACCCACCAAAGAGAGACGAAAGGAATAACCATGCTTTCACCCCGTGAGCATGAGCAGTTGTGTTTGCTCGCGGCAGACCGCGCGAACGAAGCGATTACCTCGGTCACCCGGATGTTGGACGACGACGAGCAGGCGCTGCGGTTGACAATCATAGTGCTGATGGCGCTTCACGACACTGCTGCCCTGCAGATGGTCGAAACCGCGAGGTTGCCGGACGGCACCGAGCCCTCCTTCAACGATTGCCACATCCGGATCTTACGAGCGGTAATCTCGGGCAACATCGCCGACGCAATCAGCGACCTCGAATACAACAACGCGCGGCCACTCCAATGACCTTCATGACTTCCGAAGAGCTGGACCCGCTTTACGAAGCGTCCAAGCGCGGCATCACGATTTTGTCGGCAACGAGATCCGGCAATTGATCGACGAAATTCGCCCTCAATGCGACGAAAATCGGCGCTTGCAGGTTCACATGCGCCACGCGCAACGCCATAACCTTCGTATCGGTCCCGTGCCCCCTTCAGGTGCCCGGCGCTTCCCTGCGTTCAATTGGGCCACCGATCGCGATCATCTTAGATAGCAAAGTTCGCCACTGTAATGTGAGGACTGCGATGCAGTCCGTGAACTGATCGAGACGGCAAGGAATGAGACAGGTCAACGATAACGGTCCATTCAAGCCCGGCGACGAGGTCAAGCTGGTACATCGCTTCGCCAAAGCCCTCGTGCGCGGCAGGAAGGTCAGAACGGATTGGCTCGAACGGCGTGGCATCGTCATCCGGTGCAGCGTCAAATATGTCGGCGTGATGTGGTCGGGACGACGGACGCTCGATCATCTCCCGGTGCGGGCAGTGGAGAGGATATAATTTACCGCGATATGATGAATTGCAAATATCTTCATACCGGGCCGTCGCGCGGTCCCCGCACCCATACCCCCCTATCGGAAGGACCCTGACGACGATTGCGGAGGGCCGCTATCCGAGGCGAGATCGGGATCGCGCGCGCACATCCATTTACCTCGGAGGCCCTGCGCTCGGATCGATTGTTCTCGCAGGAAACTTGATCCAATATAGCCAGCTTCAGCCTAGCGAGGAGACGCCTGTGCTACGCGTCATTTTTGTCCTGCTGGCTCTCACCGCAACCGCACGCGGTCAAGCAGTAGTCTTCACCTTTGACCAGTGGGCGCGACTGTCGCCTGGATTGAAGGAGATCTACATTTCGGGAGCTGTTGATGCGATTTTCACCGTCGCTGTTCCGGCTCAAGTGGCCACCGCCAAGTTTTACAACGACTGTTTTGTGGAAAAGAAGATAAAGGCCCACGACATTGTTGAAGGAATGGAGGCCCTTGTCCGCTCGCGGCCTGAGCTGTATTCCAAACCAGCTACGGCTGTATTAATGCAGTCACTGACAAAGTTGTGCGGCACGCCAAATCTTTGACTGAAACGGCGACACCCTGCGCGACGATTGTGAGCCAGCCGCCGTCGAAACGTTCACAGTGCCTTGATCGGCTTTCGGCCCCCGTTTTTTTGCGGCTGCACTTGTGGATTGGAGTGGTTGCCGCTCTGCTATCGCTTCCTACTCAAATAGCGCGAGCCGACGAGGACGGCGGACACGGCACGGACCGCGCCAGCATCGCCAACCATCAAGACGACGAGCGCGCCAGCGTCATAGCCGAACCAGGCGGTGCCGTTAGTAATCCCTTAACGGATTGGATACAGCATCGGTCCCGTCCTTCTGTCGGTTTGCTGCAACTGACGAAGAGCTTTCACCGTTTCCCAACGCCCGGTGGCGGCTCTTCCCCACATGAGATGATGGGCGGCATCGCGAGAGCCCAGGCAGGGGCAGCGGCTCGGGGCACAATCCAAGATGAACCCTCAACTGCAACGGCGACAGGACGAATTTAGAACCGACGATGAGAAGGATGCTTGGCAACAGGGCTACATCTCTTCCGTCGAAGTGTTGATCGACCTGCACCAGGACTTGCCTGAAAACCTGCATGGTGCTTTGTGCGCTGGTTGGTGGTGCGCTTTCGAGGACGCGACAAAGCGCCGTCGATAATCGACCGGGATCGACAGCAACGCCATCACATCGACAAGCGACATCGAGAGCAGCGCGCCCCGCGACCGCGTCACCTCGACCTCACGGGACGGCAGGCACGGCACACCGGGAGCGGCGGCGCAAGGTCGTCTCTCAAGGGCAAGGCCATAGGAAAGCCGTACAGCGCGCCGGGAGCGCAGGGGCCCAGGACACCGGGCAAGCCTCACCAGCACATACTGTGAAACTAGGGCCTATCGGGGCCCGGCGGGTTTCCGGCGGGCCCCTCGCTTCCAGCAAAGGATCGAGAAATGCCTTTATTTTC
>NZ_AXAP01000070.1 GCF_000472865.1 Bradyrhizobium elkanii WSM2783
CGTAAGCGTCGGAATCTTGCACGACTTTCCGAGAGTGCGTTGTCGTTCCATATCGGGTTCCTTGCTGCATTGGAGGATCTCCGGTGGGTACGGAATATTTCAAGAACGAAGCACGTCGTTCCTTTTGGTCGGTACACGTTGAAGCGTGGCGGCGAAGCGGTCTCAGCAAGCGCAAATATTGTCGTCAGCACCGTCTCAGTGGCGGCACGTTCGATCGCTGGCTGCGGCATCTGGTTGACGCTGAGACGTTGCAAATACGTGCGGAATTGCGTCGCGAGGAACGTCGGGAGCGGCTCCGCAAGAAGCGGGCTCCAGTGTCGAAGGACCTCCGCTGCAGAGCTGTGCAAGCGTTCTGGGCGATGCACGTTGAAGCGATGAAGTGGTGCGGTCTGAGCATGCAAGCCTATGCCCGCGCCCATGGCATATCGCAGCACAGCCTGAGGCGATGGCGCGATTTGATCGACGCCAACGACGTTGAAATCGACTGGCGGACGCACCTTCATCCGAGTGCCCGCCCACTGTTAAGCACTAGTGCTAAGACTAGTGCTAAGGATGGCGCAGCTGAATCTCGCTTGACAGCGACGCCGAATGACGATCCTCCGACACCTGAGAAGCAGAGCCGCCGCAGCTTCACCGACGAGGAAAAGCTGGCCATCGTGTTGGAGACTGAACGACCTTGGGAGACCGTATCGTCGGCGGCACGAAGGCACGGTATCGTCACTAGCATGTTGTTCCGCTGGCGAGCGGAGCTTGGGTTTGGTAAGGGCAAGCGCGCCAAGTTGGTGCCGGTCGCGGTGGCCGATGCTGGAGCCGTCGGGTCATCGACGCCGGTTGTTCTGCACGATCTGTTGCAGCCGCCCGACGGCATGACGGTTGTCAAATTGGACGATGGCCGCCGCGTCTTCGCGCCGATCGGCAGCGATCCCGATGCGGTCCGTCGCCAGATCACTGAGCGGGAGACAGCACGATGATGATCGTGCCGGCCGGCGTGAAAGTCCATCTGGCCTTGGGGTATACCGACATGCGCAAGGGCCTGGATGGCCTCGCCGCGCTCGTTCAGGAACACCTCAAGAAGGATCCGTTCTCCGGCCACCTGTTTGCCTTCCGAGGCAAGAAGGCAAGCACGCTGAAGATCCTGTTCTGGGACGGCAACGGGCTTTGCCTGTTCAGCAAGCGGCTCGATCAGGGCGGCTTCATCTGGCCGAGAATGAGCGATCCAGGTGGCACGGTGACGCTGTCCCCGGCGCAGCTTGCCATGCTGATCGAAGGCATCGATTGGCGTACGCCGGAGCGTCGATGGCGCCCGGCCATCACGGGTTGAATCGCAAAAACCCGCATAGAATATAGCGAAGTTGCTTCGTCGAATCAGCGTGTTCGAGTAGAATCGGTCATGCAGCTCGACCTCGACAATCTGCCGTCGGATACTGCGCTTCTGCATCGCCTGGTGCGCGACATTGCCTCGGTCATCGCGCATCGGAACAGCGAGATCCAGCGTCTCCAGGCGATCATCAAACAGCTTCAGCGCGCACAATTTGGGCGTCGTTCCGAGCGTCTCGACGCCGATCAGCTCGCCCTTGGACTCGAAGATTTGGACATCGATTTGTCGGCCGTCGAGGCAGATCAAGCCTCGCTGGAGGCGTTTGCGCCGACGCAGAAACTGCAGCCGAAGCGCAAGCCGCTGCCGGATCATTTGCCCCGCGAACAGGTTGTGCTTAACGTCGATAGCGAGAGATGTGCGTGCTGCGGCGGCGCGCTGCATGCGATCGGTGAGAGCGTCAGCGAGATGCTGGATTGGGTGCCAGCACAGTTGCGCGTGGTACGCGTCTGCCGCCCGAAATATGCCTGCCGCAGTTGCGGAACGATCACCCAGGCTCCGGCGCCCGAACGACCGATCGCCGGCGGCTTGGCCACGCCAGCCATGCTCGCGCATGTGCTGGTCAGCAAATATTGCGACCACACACCGCTCTATCGGCAGGCGCAGATTTTTGCCCGCCATGGCGTCGAACTGGAGCGCTCGACATTGGCCGGATGGGTCGGCGGCGCGTGCTGGTGGTTTGAGGCCCTGCACGATCGGCTGTGCGAGCACATGTTCGCGTCGGATCACCTGTTTGCCGACGACACGCCAATCCCGGTGCTCGATCCGGGCCGCGGGCGCACCAAGACCGGACGGCTGTGGGTGTATGCCCGCGATCAACGGAGCTGGGCTGGGCCTGAGCCGCCAGCTGCGGTTTATGTGTTCGCGCCCGACCGGAAAGCGGAGCGCCCAGCAGCGCATCTGATGCACTTCAAGGGCGTTCTGCACGTCGACGGTTACGCCGGATTCGAGCGGCTGACCGGCGCCGGAAACATCACTCTCGCCGCATGTTGGGCGCACACCAGGCGCAAGTTCTACGAGGTTGCGCAAGCCGAGGACACGCCCATCGCGCACGAGGCCTTGCGTCGTATTGCCAGCCTCTATGCCGTCGAAGCGCAGGTGCGTGGTCAATCGCCGGCGCATCGGCTGGCTACGCGGCGCGCACTCGCCAAGCCGATCGTTGACAGCCTTCGCCTGTGGCTCGAGGTGCAACTCGCTCAATTGCCCGGGCGCGGCAATCTCGCCGAAGCGATCCGGTATGCGCTGTCGCGCTGGGATGGATTGACCCGCTTCCTCCGTGACGGCCGCATCGAACTTGACACGAACCCCGTCGAGCGGGCGATCCGACCTGTGGCGCTCGGCCGCAAGAACCATCTCTTCGCCGGTAGCGATGGCGGTGGGGAACGATGGGCAATCCTCTGTTCGCTGATCGAAACGTGCAAGCTCAATAACGTCGAGCCTTACGCATACCTGCGTGACGTGCTCACGCGCATGGTCGACGGACATCCGATCAACCGTCTCGACGAACTGCTGCCGTGGGCCTGGAAACCGACGGATCATGTCAATACCTGACCGACGTGCGAGAGCCAGACGCTAACTGTCGAGCCTCCCCACCGCGCTCGCCTTGTCGCCCATTCTTCTCCAGGCCGCGCTAATCCATGCGAGCTTGCGCATCCGCTCATCGCGAGCCTCCAGCATCAGATTTCGGGACGAACAACCCTGTTGTCTGTGGCGCAATGGCCGAAATGTCGTTGACGGAGACGGCCGTTGGAGCTCGGTTCGTCGGGCGCCCAGACTGCAGCCGGGCTGCCGTCGTTGAACTTCCAGACCGCACAACGAAGAGCGCTCCTCCCGATGGCCGCAGACTCGCAACTCCACCGTAACCTACAATGTCGCCACCGATGAACGGCACAAGCTTCTGCAGGTAGGCGTGGGTTTCAGCGGGCAATGGACGGCCAGAAAGATGCTCTTCGTAGCGAGTAGGTCCTGCGTTGTAGGCCGCTAGGAAGCCCGGTGAACCGTACCGGTCGTGCAGCTCGCGAAGGTACGCTGTCCCCGCAAGAATGTTGTCATGGGGATCGTAGGCATCGTCGCCGAGGTTGTACCGCAGACGAAGCTCTGCCCATGTCTCTGGCATGATCTGCATCAGCCCCATGGCACCTTTCGGTGACCTGGCACGCACGTCTTGGGCGCTTTCGACGTCCAGGACTGCGCGTATCCAGCGCACCGGCATGCCGAAGCGGCGCGACGCCTGCTCGACAAACTCCGCAAACGGATCGCCAGTTCGATGACTCGCTGAAGGCTCCGCCGGTCGCGTCTCGGCGACAGCAGCGGCGTTACTCACGGTCAGCGCAATGAACAACGGCACGACAGCGCGCAGGCTCCGCTCGAACAAACGCAAGCGTGCCGCCGTGCTCGCGCCCGTCCAGGGTAAAGCCGCTTCGCGCCGGCCGTTCGGCCGCCCTGGACCGCCGCTGCGCGCGACGGCCGCCGCGCAATCGTTGGTCGGGACGGAGGAATGGTGCAGCACTTGGCCGAACAGAGGAATAGCTGTTCGGAAACTCAATACGGGCACCATCAATCCTCCCAGGTCCACACCGGCCGCGCGCGGCCAATGACAGCCGATGCGGGCAAGAGCCCGAAATAGCGGCCATCCAGCGAGCTGATGGACTGCCAGTTCATGACAAAGAGTTCGCCGTCACCCACGACACGGCAGCCCGCCCATTTCGGGAGGGGACGGCCACGGCCGTCGCGATCTCGGGCTTCGCCCATTTCGATGGCGTCAACCGAAATGGTGAGCCCGCTTCGGCAAACGGTCTGCCCGGGAAGCGCCAGCACGCGTTTGAGCATCGGCAATCCGGCTGGCAGATAGCCGTTCAGGTCGAGGAAGGTCGCGAGCGGCTCGGGTGGTTGAACGGCGAGGAGTTCCGTAACGAATAGTTTGCCCGCCGGCTGCACACGGTAGAGCCCTATCGGTACGCTCTCGGATGCATTCCAGATGTAGGCCGGCGTAATCTCCAAAACGATTGGCGCGATAAGTGCAACGGCTCCGCCGAGCATCGTGGTCAACGTCTTGGGCCGCGGTGTCATCGCATGGCCCTCTGCCGGTGAAGCCATGCCTGGTGGCGGGCCTTCGTATACGGACGCGGGCTTTCGTTGACGGACAGACGATTATGAACGTGATGCCAATGATCAGGCGCGACATCGGCGGGATCGATGCCGAGCGCCTCAACGGCATCGATCATCTGCAGCACGCGCTCGACCTTCGGCCAACCTGACAGGCGCAGCAGAATCTCACCGCCGGGTGTCACATACGGTACAGTCGAACAGCGCTGTCCCGGTGCGACCGCGCGCAAGATGTCGATGCGCGAAATGATCGTACCGAAGTCGTTAGAGGTCCAACGGACGAAGGCAAAGATGCCGCCGGGCGCAAATGAGAGGACACGCCGGTGACGATCAATCTTCCGTTCCTCAACAATGCGACCGAACCGAATGCGGTTTTCGATGCGCTTCTCGAGCCACAACACTTCCACTTCGGTGAGATCGCTCATGCCGCCGCTCTCCAAAGCTTGAACTGGGAGCCGTGCGCTTTGGGGCGGTGGAGTGCGTGTGCGGCTTGCGAAGGCCAGCAGGACGGGCGGCCCGGCGTTGCCGGTCACCTCCCATACAAGTTGCGGTCTGGTCCGTTAGAAGAAATCCGAAGGATTTCTGGTTAGTAAAGTTAGAGGGGCTGGAAAGCGCGGAGAAACAAGCTCTTAAGTCCGATTCCGGTCCCCGATAGCACGAGGATCGGGTCACCGATAGCACGAGGGTTGCGGTCCCCGATAGCACGAGCTGATTCACAGGTTGTCCTCCGAATTTGGAACGAGACCGCGCCGGCGCAAGCGTGCCGTTAAGGGATCGACAGGCGTAGGCGCGAAGTTCAGCCGCTCGGTGCCATCAGGATCGCGCGTGAGCACGAGCTGATAGCCGGGCAATGTCTGGCGCTGGACGATCTGACGTACGTCGTAAGCAAAGTGCTTGAGCGGCGAGAGGATGCCGGACTTGGCGTGGAGGTGCACCAGATCAAAACTCCAGCCGCCGTCCTGGTGCCCACCGTGCTTGCGCACAAGACGGTAAAGCCACCGCTCAAGTCCGCCCGTCAAATCGAAATAGGCGCGATCAATCGGCAGCACGAGCGCGTCATCGATGACGCCGGCATAGAACCAATCAGGGAGAATCAGCTCGAGCCCAAATGGACGGCCATTTGCATCGGCCGTCTCCTTCCACTCATTGATCCAGGAGAAGCGATGCCGTCGCCGTTCTGTCGGCTGACGGATCGACGTCATCACCGTCGTTGACTGAAGTCTGTCGAGACCTGCCTTCAGCCGGTCATAATCGCGCGCGCTGGTGCCGCGGCCGACAAACGTTAGAATCTCGTAAGGCGTCGCAGCCATCAGGCGCGACGTCTTCAAACCGGCGTCGCGTGCTTCGACGATCTGAGACGCAGCCCAGATCAGAACGTCTGCATCCCAGATGGTAGCCATGCCGTGCTCCGGCACGGCTTCGACACGAATTGCGATCGCACCGGCACGGAAATCGATCGGCACAATCCGCTTCGTTTTTGCGAGCGAGAAGAACGGATAAGCCATCAGATCCTGCGCGTCGCGGGGCGCGAGATCCCCGGGCAGCGCCCTAAAAAGCTCAAGCTGATCGCGCTCAGAACGGTCTCTGCGCCGCATGATCACTGTCCTTCCGCGGTGATCAGCGACGTTCCTGGCCCGCATAAGGGCGCAGCGTCGGGTGCCTTTTGGCCGGCAGCACCGTCCCCTTCCCGGCGTCGGACGTCGACGTCTTGGCGCCGAGGTCGGCCCATGCTTTCAGGTCATCTACGGCGTAGACGACACGTCCGCCAATCTTCCGATACGTCGGTCCAGTACCGTATGTGCGGTGCTTCTCCAGCGTGCGCCCCGAGAGGCCGAGATAACGCGCAGCCTCCGGTGTACGCAGGAAGCGCGGGGGTAGACCGGCCATCGGGTCGGGCATTTGACAACTCCAGGATGAAAGCGCACCGCGGATGGCGGCGTCGGCGTGTGTGCGGTCATCATGGAGAAGCAAGTTCTCGGAGGGGGATGCCGAATATTGGGGGGTCGATTTTCGGCACCCCTTGGGAGGGCGCTACTTGTCCCTGCGCCCGGGCCGCAGAAGTTTGCGATAGCCTCCGCGCACCAGCGCGAGGCCGCTTCGCACGAGGCGGATGATTCTGCTGCGCAGATCGTGTGTTTTCCAGGCGCGATCTGGTATGCGCTTTTCCCCGAACAGAGCCTCTGCGATGCTCCGATAAGTCGCGCCGGCGAAATACCCGGCGACCGCGCGAAGGGCTGCGCATAATCGTTCGCGCCGCCGTTTGGGCAAGCGATGAAAGGCAGGTCCTGGCGCGCGCCCGTTCATCGCGCGCCACAGCCGGGCGGCAGCGTGGGCACGCGCTTCGAAATCGCGATCAAGCGGCAACTCGGCTGCATAGTGTGCGCCTGCGGTCAGCGGTTGTTTCGACCAAATGCGATGCTCCACCGAGCCGATGTGCAGCACCGCGTGCCAACCGTCGGCGGCGCGGCACACCTGTCCGGCAGTAAAGTCGAGCAGTAGCTGAGACGCTGATTCGTGAGAAACAGCCGGCGCGGTTGTCACGGGGACAACGGATGCTAGAACCTCAGGTGTCCAAAAGATCGCCTGTTCTTTGGCGGACTTTTGCGGGTCATGGGCGAAAGCAGATACCCCACCTCCTCCTGAATTCCTCGGTCACTTCGCCATTGGGGCTGTTCGCAATCATTGTTTCGTAATCGCGTCGATAGTCCACGTTCATACGCAGGCCTTCCCAGGCGATGTGGGTGATCTCGGCAGTTTCTAGGCTCTTGAACGAGTCCGGCGACCGCCAGTCGAATTCAGGCATTGTTTCCGCCCCATTGCACGCAGCTAACAAGGATTGCGGCGCAATAGTTATGAACGAGGCGGTTGTAGGAAGCCCCTAGTTTGGCACCACGTGGTGCATGAGAATGACCACCGGTTGGCGGGGGAAAATCGTTTCGTCTGCAAACTTATCGTCGGCGATTTTCTTCTATTTGGAGCCGGCGCCGCGCAAGAGGCGCCCCTGCTGGGTCACCCATTTGGCGCGCGCAAGATGACTCTGATATGCGGTCCGCGCACGATCCGGCTCTCGCTCCGGATCAATGTGCAAGACGATTCGAGCGACTTCCCTCCAGTCTGCCTGACCTTCCGCCTGCAGAAGGCGAATGTACGTGACGACATGCTGTTCGTCATAGGCCGTCAGCGCCGGTTCATTCGGCGCGACATCCGCGACGTCAGGGTCTAGCTGCGGTTTTGTCATGACCGTCCCAACAAACAGCGAATGATTCTAATCTCCCTGGAAGGCCGAGATTGTCCCGACGTCTCATTTTAGCCCCATTGTGACCTAGCCGACCAGCGACCCGCACTGAATACATACTATAGGAGATAAACCTCATAGTATGTAAAGACGCAACTTGCGCCGATGGACATGCGCAAGTTGGTCGGTCGGAATTTCGCAAGACTGCGGAAGCAGAAGCGCTTCACGCAGGAGAAATTCGCCGAAGCGTCCGGCTTCACGCAGCAATATGTCAGTGACCTGGAACGTGGCCGCCGCAATCCCACTGTCGTAACCTTGTTTGAACTCGCCAGCACGTTGGGCGTCAGCCACGTCGATCTCGTTCTTCCAGATGAAGAGGCGCAAACTGAACGATCAAAACCCGCTAAGCGGAAGTGATCGGGTCGTAAGAAATCCATTTTCAATAATCGTAGAGCCTGACTTTCGCGAGCCGGGCCGGAGGCCCGGCGAGCGCCGGACGCGGATTCGCGTCGCCGCCGCCGATCCGGCTTGTCGGATCGGCGGCAGCGCATCAGGCCTCGACCGAAGCCGCGCAACCGTTCCCGGTTGCGCGGCTCACAGTGTCAGATTGCACGCTCCATCAAGCGCTTGGCTTTGCCTTCCAATTCAAGCCTCGTATCTTGGTGAGCCTTGCCGCGAGCAAACGCGGTGATGCCCTGCACGAAATCAAAGATGCTTTCCGGCTTGCGGTTTTCCTCGCCCAAGACGGTTTCAATGATTTTCGAAGTCTCTGATTTGGAAAACCCGCTCTTGCGGAGGAAGCTCTCTCGGTCCTCGTCCGTGCGGGCAACAATCCGTCCCCGAGCCGCCTTGATGCCGGCGACGAATGGCGCCGGTGAGGAGTTGGCAAAGCTCGTCAGCGCGGGGCCGGCTTCATGCGCGAACCGCTGCGCGGCGAATTTCGAATGGCGGATTGTGATCTCCTCGAAATTCTCCACGCCCCAAAGATTGCGGTTCATGCAGACGGCGCGAAGATAGAAACTCGCGATTCCAAGCGTCTTGCTACCTACTTCGCTGTTCCAGCAGTAAAATCCCCGGAAATACAAGTCCGGCGATCCATCTGCCAGACGCCCCGCTTCGATCGGGTTGGTGTCGTCGACCAGAAACAGGAACACGTCGCGGTCACTGGCGTAGAGCGTGGTGGTGTCCTTGGTCACGTCCACAAAAGGATTGTGGGTCATCGTCGCCCAGTCCATCACGCCCGGGACTTTCCACCGCGTGTCACCCGTGCCGTTGCCCGCGATCTTCATGACGGCCGCGACCAACTCATGATCCCAGATACGGCCATAGTCCGGCCCGGTGACAGCACGGAGCTCAACGCGTCCGCTATCGGTCTCCAATGTTTTCACGAGCTCGGCACGATGCGAGAGCAAGCCGTGTTGCAGGTTGATGGCGGATAGGGCTGCGGGAAGCTGCCGCAGATAGGATGTCGGCGCACCGACCAGCGTACACAACTGGCCAAAGCTCCAATGGGTCGGCGCCACCGGCTCGTCGCGTCCCGGCATTGTCAGGGCCAGCCGCTCGGAATTTTCCCGGCTCGCCTCCACCTGGATGGCTCGGCTTTCCACGGTCCGCGCCTGCGCGCGCTCGGCCCGGCCTCGCACCGATTGATAGAGTTCCGACAGGTTCAGATACCGCTCGTCATCCGGTCGCGCAAACCACTCGGACGACACGCGGCCAATCCGCTGGCCGCGCGATACATCCACGCGGAAGCCGCCGGACGCAGGCTGTTGGCCTTGGGACAAAGTCATCATGTTCATGGTCATTCTCCTATGGGCTGAGGTTGAAGCGCAGCGCTGCGCTGCAACCCTGCCCGTCGGCGAGACCTGGGGTAGCAAGGGCAAGGGCGGCTGGGGCGGAGGGGGATCACCCGCCTGGCAAGGGCGCGCCAACAGCGCGCGTCTGCACGCGCCTGACGACGACGTCGTCATGAAGATCCTTTGCGCGGAAGACCGGGGATACCGCTCCGGCCGGCACGGCGAGCCGTGCTTCACCCTTGCCCGCGCGAGGGCGGAGCCCTTAGCAATCTCTTCAAAGAAAAGTGCTCTTCCTCCTGCAAAGCGGCGCAAGAAAAGCAAAAAGCCCCGCCTCCGAAGAGGCGGGGCCGATGATCCCGAAGGATCAGTCGCCGTTGCGGCGGGACCAGATGAGGGTGAAGCCCTCGTCGCCTTCGACCTTCACCAGCGAGGCGTAGATCGGGGCCGGGAAGCTCGGGTCGTCGAGCTTGACCGAGAGGTATTCGCGATCGCTGTCGCGGGCGGTCTTCTTCCAGGCGGCGCCGAACTCGGTCACACCGTTGAAGATGCGGTAGTCGGGCGCCTTGTCGTTGTCCTTCTCGGATGCGGCGAACCTCGCCTTGATGTTCAGCGTCAGCGTCTTGATCGAGCCGATGTAGCCGTTGTCCGAAGCGGTGAAGGTGCCGATGGTAGCCATGGTGGTCTCCGTTTGTTGCTCGGGCCGCGCCTATCGCAGCCTCGATGGCGATCCTTGGCCCGGGGAGCGATCGGCCCGCAGCCTTCAGGCCCGCAGCGCAGCGGAGGACGGCGATAAGCCTGCTTTTTTGTCTTCCGCGAGGAATGCCGCCACTTCGCGGCAGGGGAAAAAAGCAGGCGCAGCCGTTGCGGGAAGGCGATCGAGGCTCTTGCCGTCCCTCGGGCCTGATCAGCCCATTCGAGGTTGCGTTGGACGCGCGATGAACGAACTGACCGAGACCACCATGGCGGCCGAGACAGACGCAACACAAGGACGCTGCTGAAGCGATCGGACACATGCTGACGTCGGCGCATCAACGGCGAGGAAAACGCACTCCTGCCAACGCGAGCGCCTTCCGTCGCATTCGCGCGTGCCACGACGAAGGTGCCGCTGGCGTGATCCGCTAGGCATCGAATACAATGCGTCGGTCATCACACGATCAATCTCGTCCGCGCTCTTCGCTCGCTGTCGATCGGCCAGCACGAGACAACGATCCCTTAACCCACCGCAGCGGCGTAGATCAGAGTGATCGAGGTCTCGATCATGGCGGGGGCTTCCGTGCACTGGTCGCCGCTGTGCGCAAACGAAGCGGCCGCGCGCCGGTCTGGCGCGCGGCCGAAATTTTGGAACTTGCCGGGGCCGCTGGCGCGGCCCCGGTTCAATCCTCATTCTGCGGCCTGCGAATACGCGTCACTGCTCTGCGTCTCGTCTTGCGCGTCTGACTGATCCTTGGACTTGGCCGTCCTCAGCAAAGACGGCAGCCAGTCGGTGGCTGCCAGCAACTGCTCGGCGGCTTCCGCCATGTCGACCTTCTTCATATCCACCATTCGCTCGGCGACCTCGCCGCTCACGCCTTCGCAAACCGCCTCCAGAATACGCGCCTTGGTGACGCGACCCAGATAGCTGCGCACCGTCGGCCGCCAGTATCCGGTCATGTCGAGAGACACGGCTTCCGCCAGCCGGTCGGCCGTTGCCAACGCCCGCGGCCGCCGCTCCCACGGCAATCTGACCGCATTGACTGTCAATGCGGTGCAATGCGCAAACAGGGCCATGCGGCTATCGTGGTCGAGTTCGGCCACGAAAGTCCAAAGACCAGTGACGTCCCGGGGCATCTGCCTTGCCCAGTTGGCGTGACGATCTGCCCAAGCCTTGCCGGCCGGCGTATCCTCGATGCCGTCCGCGTGTCCAGCCAAGTCCGTCTTGATCGGCTGGATGCCAACCACATGCGCATCCGCACCGAGATAAAAGATTTGCGCCGCAAGCGCATGCGTCACTACCACGATCGCGGTTTCGGGCTGTTCGCTCAGATTGAGGCGCAGTCCCAAGGTGCGATGTGCGGTGAGGTCCCGAACGAGAATGTCAGATAAAGGCCGGTCCTCGTCCTCCTCCTCAGTAGCGCCCTCATCTTCTTCACCAACGTGCACCGCTTGGCTGTCTGCACCGTCCTCCCCGTTCGGCGCCTGCGCGTCAGTTCCCTCCTCGGTATCGGCTTGGGGCTTCTCGTCTGCCGGGCGGATGAACCCGCGTTCGATCCGGATGGTGCCGTCGTGATTGAGGATCACGAAAGCGCCACCGCGCGCGATGTCGTCAGGATCATAGGCCTGCCGCTTCGCTTCCAACCGCTGGATTTCGGCCTCAAGCTCACCAAACCGAGCGTCCACGTCGTCAGCAAGTTCCTCGGCCGCCTGATGCTCTTCCGTCAACCGATCGAATGCAGTTTGTGCTGTTGTAAGAGCGGCCCGATCTTCCGCCGAAAGCTCGACCGGATGCGGGTAGGTTCGCCGCATGCCGTGCGCGTGCGGGAAATCAAGATGAGCTTCCGTCCATTTCCAGCCCTCGGCTGCCCGCACGGCATCGGCCTCTCGGCCAAGCTTTGCGGTCACCAGCAGATCGAGCAGCGCCACGTCTTCAAGATATCCGCCACGATCTTCGGTGAAGAGGTCGCGAAGGATCGAGCCGCCCGCTTCCATGTAGGCCTCAATCCCGACAAAGCGCGCGCGGCGGTCCGTAGCAGGCACATGCGTTTCGGTGAGCAGGCGACGGATGATACTGGCGTCGCGGTTATAAGACAGCCGCTCATACACGCCTTCCTGCCGGCCATGATCATCGATGATGGCAAAGGCCATCAACTGTTCAATGGTCAAATCGCCATCGCGATAAACCTGCATCAGTTTCGGGGAGACTGCGCCGAGCCGCAGGCGCTGACGGACAACATGCGGCGTCACACCGAAGCGGGCGGCGATTTCCTCTGCGCCGAAACCGCGCTCTTCCGCCAGCTTTTTGAAGGCCTCGAACTGGTCGGCGGGATGCATGTTTTCCCGGGTGACGTTCTCGTCAAGGCTGATTTCGTGCGGATCGTTCGCAGTGTCAATGATACAGCGGATCGGCTCGGTCTTCTTGATCTCCTTCCGCTTTACCCGCAGAAGCTGGGCCAGCCGCCTGCCCTCGCCGATGGTCACGAAATAGAACCCCGTGGCCGCACCTTCTCCGTCCAACTCCGGTTCGACCACCAGATTTTGCAGGATACCCTTGGCGGCGATGCTCGCCGCATACGCCTCGATCGCAGCTTCACTGTGCGGCGTCTTGCGGGCGTTCTGCGGGGACTTCTTGAGCTTGTTGAGCGGAATGAAAATCTCCGTCCCGCTCGCGGGGATGGTTTCAACATGCTTGGCCGACATGATCAATCTCCCTTTGCTTTCATGGGTGCAGGGCGCACTCCGCGCCTGCGCCCCTGCCCGTCGGCGAGACCGGGGGTAGCAAGTGCCAGGGCGACCCGAGCGGAGGGGGATCACCCGCCCGAAAGGGCCGCTCGTAAGAGCGGGTCTGCACGGGCGCATGCCAATCGTTCGGAAGAATGAGGGAGCAGAGAAAGCGCGGAAGACCGGGGAGACCGCTCGGGGCGGCGCCGGCGCCAGCCGGCGCTTTACCCTGGCGCGCGCGAGGGGCAGCGCCCCTTAGATCTGAACCGTGAGAATGCCGGGCAGCCCGGCAGAGGTGAAAAAGGAGGCAAGAGTGAGAGAATCAAAAGAGGCACCCGCAGGAGGGTCAGCATAGCGCCGACGCGCAGCGGCGGGACCCGGGACCGAGTGCAGTCGCGAGACCGGTTAAGAAGGCACCCGAACGCGGGACAGTGATAGCGACGCCGTCATGCAATGACGGCGGGGCCCGCGAGCGAGTGCCTCCGGCGAGCGACACATTATAATACTGCGCGAGAGATCGAAGCCGGACGGACGAGACGCCGCGCGGCTCGGTTCACGAGAGCTCGTTGCGGCGGCAACCCCACGCGCACAAATGAATCAGGTTGGCGGAAGATGAATCTCGTCGCGGGCTTTCGTCGGAGCCTCATCCGAACATACGTTGCTCGTCGAGGATTCCTTCAGGGATGCGCATTTGCATCATCCGAACAGGCGGACGGCTTTCCATTCGCGCGCATGCAGCCGCGATAGAGCCACGGTTCGACATAGCTGCCCTTCCAGATACCTCGACCGGCGTGCTCGGCATCGCGCTGAGCCCCGCTGTATCTGCCCTTCGAGTATTGAGGCCAATCCAGAGCAAGACCATTACGCACGAGCCAATCACTGAGATCGATGCCGCTGACGGAACAAGTCGCAACCGTGCGGCCATAGGGATCAAGGCTAAATGGGACACAGTTGACCGGACGCCGGGCGATGAAGATGTCGAGGTCATTCGCTGCCTGGGCGCCACAGCGATATTGAGAGCTGTCCTCGCCACGGCAGAGCTGGCTGCTCTCCGGCGAGTCGATGCCCCAGAGTCGGATGCGCGTTCCATGAATTTCCAGAGTGTCGCCGTCAATGACGCTGGCCTGACCGACAAAATTGTCGGCCAGAGCCGCGCTCGATAACAGCAGGAGCATCAAGACCGCAGCTCGACGACTTCTCATGACTTTGGCTACCAGCGATTAGCGCAGATTGCGCGGATTGGATTTCGGCCAGTTCTCAAGCGGCTTCAGGGACGGCAGATTCTCCGGCCGCTCGGGATAGTGAAACTCCGTGCCACGCAGCCAGCGACCCTCGAATCGCTCCCAGAACAGGATCGCATCCATCTGCCAGGTAAACTCATAGACTCGCCAAACGCCGTCGCTCTCAATGACTTCGCCAGTTGCGTTGAAGGGCAGGCTGTTGAGCTTGCAGAGAGCGTAGATCTCATCCCAGTGCTCGCGGATGTAACGGTCTTCCAGGGCCACATGATACGGCCGATCGGCGCGCCAGCGGGGCCCGCCCCCACGCGGATAGAAGCCTTGGCGTGGCATCAGGAACTCGGGAATGCGCGCGATTGCCTTGCCGATCCGGCGAGCCTCATCCGAGGAGAGCTTGCTAACGCCGAAGCTGTAGCGCTGCGCATCGTCGCGGCAATAAAGCCATGCCAGCGTTACGCCGTTGGCATCCCTGACGACGTAGCACTCGGAATTTTCCCGGACCAACGTCCAGGGCGGCTTGAAACGGCGGCTTGACTCCATGAGAACAAAATAAGAACATACTCCATGTACGGTCAACCTGGAACAACGCCATGTCGTCGGTCTCGAAGCCGAGCGAACGCGACGAGGGGCTGGACGCGGCCGTCGAGCAGGCGATCGCCGTCTGTGACGGCGATATGCGCGCAGCTGTTCGCGCGTTGATCGTCGCGAACAATTTCCTCGAATTGAGATCTCGGAGTTGAAGAAGGCTGTCTCGCACGCCTACACGCGCGGACGCTTTCGGACCTACACGGGATAGTTGGCGCGCGTGAGGCGGCGATGAACGATCCGGACTGGTATTCCTTCGTGAAGGGATCAGGCGACGACATGGGCGACTGAATTGATGCATGACCAAGAGCGAAGGCTGAATGTGCAATCTCTATTCGATCACGACTAATCAGGCCGCGATCGCCGGTCTGTTCAGGCGCATGAACCGCTATGTCGGCAATCTGGCGCCCATGCCCGGTGTGTTTCCGGACTATCCGGCACCGGTGATCCGCAATGTCGCCGACGCTGAAGAGATGGTGCTGATGCGCTGGGGCATGCCGCCCCCACCCAAGACCGGCGGGCCGCCGGTCACGAACATCCGCAATACGTCCTCGCCGCATTGGCGCGGCTGGCTGAAGCCGGAGAGCCGCTGCCTCGTGCCGGCGAACAGTTTCGCCGAGTACGCCCCCGAGCCAAATCCGGAGACGAAGAAGAAGGACGTCGTTTGGTTTGCGCTCGAGAAAAGCCGGCCGCTGTTCTGCTTCGCCGGCATCTGGACCGAGTTCAGGGGGGACCGCGGCACCAAGTCGAAGCCGATCCCGGGCCCTCACCTGGTCTACGGGTTCCTCACGACATCGCCGAACGCCGTCGTCGAGCCGATCCACTCGAAGGCCATGCCGGTGATCCTGACCACCGAGGAAGAACGTAACGTCTGGATGCACGCTCCCTGGGATGAGGCCAAGGCGCTGCAGCGCCCTTTGCCCGATCATGCGCTGAAGATCGTCATGCGTGGGGAAGACAAAGAAGACAAGATCGCCGCGTAGGCGGCTTTTGCACAGGGGCGGCGGAACACGTGGAAAAGCACCCACTCGGACGATTTGGAATCCCTGCCCTGTGTTAGCAGCCGGAACGACTCGAGGGCCGCAAGGATTCGCCCCTCGCGGAGGAGCGATCTCGATGCTGATGACCAAGGAGAAACGGACGGCGATCCGCACGGTGCGCGGATGGGCCATAGCGGTACTGCAGGAGGCAGGCGCGATTCGCGAGTGCGAGTACCACGGCTGGATGCAAGACCGCGCGGATCCGCACGCCCGGGAGCGGGCGTTCGAAATCGCCCGCCACGAGTTGCCACTTGACCTTTCGCGCGAGGCGGCCGCCCTCGCTGTTACCGAGGTCCTGGATTCGATAGGCGACACCTGCCCCGAATGCCCGCCCGAGGTCTAGGGGGCGCGCTGGACAATCGATGCCAGTGAAGATGACAGCGCCCGGCGACGCGCTTCAACTGTTTTCGGTCCGCCGTAACGCTGACGACCCGGCCTGGAGACCGGCGTTGTAGATACATGCCCGAAGAGCGCTGGCGTTCGGCCCCGTGATACCAACAGCTTTCCTTCATGGCAGCGGCAGGGCAATCGAGGGGACGACCAACATATTGTGCGTTAGCGCCTGTCGCATCGGTCACCGCTTCACCGAAGCGACGAGCGAGACCTCTACCAAGGCCCCGCCTGGCAATGAGGAAACCCCGATCGCGACTCGGCTAGGAAGCGAACCGCCGATGGATCTCTCAATGTGCCGAGAGGCGAAGTCGGCAATCTGAGAGTGATGCGTGTAACCTGGCGGCGCGTTCACGTACACCGTCAGGTTAATAGCTCCGGCGAGCTGCTCATCTGGTTCCAGTTGAGTCTGCGCAGCATCCAATGCGTTCTGGGCAGCAAGCTCCGTCGCGGCGCGAAAGTCCTCGCCCGGCCCTTCCAGCGCCACTTGACCTCTGTAGAGAAGTTTGCCGTTCTTCCTCGGCGTCATGCCCGAGACGAAAATCAGATCGCCATGGCGTTTGGCTGGAACGTAGTGTCCCTGCGCGGGTGGAACGGCCGCTCGACTTCGCATCAACTGTCACCTGCGATAACGGTTGACCATCTCTACGAGACGGCGCGCAGCAGCGACAGCCGCGACATGGTCCTGAGAGAAATTCAGCCGAATGCTGTCGGGGTGCGTCCGAACTCGGAGCCGGGCGTGACGATGACCTTCGCCTGATGTCGCAGCAGCCGTATGAAATCGTGCTGACCAAGGGCGAGTTCGGGCAATCTTGGAAAGAGATAGCTTCCTGCCTGCGCCGTTCGTGTCGGCAACGCGGCTTCGCGAAAGACGCCGAGCAGTTCGTCACGTATTGCCTGGTGCAGCCGGATACGATCCTCCATCCATCCGACCGGTTCGCTGAACCACGTGCGAAGGACAGCTTGGTTGTAGCCGGCAGCGCGCAGCGAGGCGATAGCCTGCAGCTTCTCCATTCGCTCGACGATGGGAGCAGAACCGAATGCGACCCCGAGCCTATAGCCGCTCAGCGACTCCGTCTTCGACGGCCCCATGATGGTGATGACGCGCTCCTCCGGCAGGCGGGCACGAATATGCGTATAGATCTCACCCTCATAGAGCAGTCGTGAGTAGAGCTGGTCGGCGATGATCGTGACGTGGAACGCGGCCGCCAATTCGGCGATCGCGGCAATCTCTCGTTCGGAATAGATGGCACCGGTCGGATTGTTGGGATTTGAGAACAGGAACAGCCTCGCTCCCGCCTCAAAAGCCGCCCGAAGCTGGTCGAGATCGAGACCGGCTTCCGCCGTGCGGGCCATGTAGTTCATGGCTACAGGCACTACCTCGCCTCCGAAGAACTGCACAAGCTTGCGATTGGCGAAATAGTCAGGCTGGACGATGGCCACCTTGTCGCCCTGGTCAACCAAGGATGCAACCGCAAGGAATAACGCGCCCTGCGTCCCCGGCGTTAAGATCGTCCCCTGCTCGGCGGACACCGGAGCGCCCGTGAAAGCGGCGAGCTTAATGGCAAGCTCGGCGCGGATGTCGGCCGAGCCGCGGTATTCCGTGTAAGCCTGTCGTGCGCCGGCGTCCACGGCTTCAGCAAAACGTTCGAAGCTGCCCGGAGCAGGCGAAAAGGCGTCGACGTCCCCATGCGAGAAGTCCACCAATCGGCCCGGGAGCACCTCGCCCCGCATCATGTTGCCGACATCGCCGGCGGCCTGACGCACCTCCTGGCCTGGAGCATTGTCGGTCGCCAGCGCGGCAAACCGGTCGTTCTTGGTCAGCATCATCGCTTCTTTCTTCTTGTCCTCTGGCAAATTGCTAGGCGGCGCATCCGGCAGATCCGAGACCTGTCTCGAGGTCCAGGGCCTGCTTGAATATGGCGGGATCAATATTGCCGCCGGACACAACGACGAGGGTGCCTCTACCCCGGAAGAATTCCGGATTGCGCATCAGAGCCGCTAGCGCGATGACACCTCCCGGCTCCGTGACCAGCCGCAGCTCGTCGTAGGCAAACCGGATTGCCCACAGCACGTCCTGATCCGAGACGGCCAGAACCCGAGAAAGGCGCTTGCGGTTGATCGAGAACGGCAGCTCGGCCGGAGTCGGTGCGAGCAGCGCATCGCAGAGCGAACCGGATAAGCCTGCATTGACCTCTCTGTGTCTGCTCGCAAGCGAACGCCGCGTATCGTCGAACGCCTCGGGCTCCACGGCCCAAACCTCAGCCGTCGAACGCATCGCTTCAGTGGCAAGGCACGTTCCGGCAGCAAGTCCGCCGCCGCCGCAGGGCACGAGAACCGTCGCCACCTCGCCGACGCCGATCTCCTCGAGACTTTCGGCGACCGCCGTCCCCTGGCCTGCGATGACGAAAGGATTGTCGCCGGGTGGGATTACCGCCACAGGCGAGTGCGCGGCGATCTGCGCCGCAATCTCCTCGCGCGATTGGCGAGTGCGATCGTAGAGCACGATCTCTGCGCAGTTCTCCCGAGCCTTCGCGATCTTCACGGCCGGTGCATCACTCCGGCATCACGATGGTGGCGGGCAGGTTCAGCATCCTGCCCACGGTCGCGATTGCCTGGCCATGATTACCGGTGGAGTACGCGACGACGCCGCCCGGATACGCCTGTCGATCGAGGCGCGACAGGCAATTGTAAGCGCCCCTGAATTTGAAGGCGCCGGTCCGCTGCAGGTTCTCGCATTTGATATAGACGGAAGCTCCGGTCAGCCGGTCCAGCCGTTCGGAGCGCAGGACCGGCGTCTTGACGGCAACACCCGCAAGGATACGGCGAGCATCGAGAACGTCTTCCGGAGAAGGAATAGGCAAAGAGATCATGTCAGTGGGCCAGGATACGTGAGAGGAAAAGCCTTGCGCGTTCGGAGTTCGGAGCTTCGAAGAAGCGCTTGGTCTCGCCGATTTCGATGATCGAGCCCTTGTCCATGAACACCATGCGGTCGGCGGCCGCCTTGGCGAAGCCCATCTCGTGCGTCACGACGATCATCGTCATGCCCTCGCGGGCGAGCTCGAGCATGACGGCGAGAACCTCCCCGATCATTTCGGGATCCAGGGCCGAGGTTGGCTCGTCGAACAGCATGGCGACCGGATCCATGGCGAGCGCGCGCACGATCGCGATCCGCTGCTGCTGGCCACCGGAGAGTTGGGCCGGATAGACGCTCTCCTTGTCGGCCAGCCCGACCCTGTTCAAGAGCTTTCGCGCCCTGGCCTCGGCTTCGTCCCGAGTTCGCTTCAGAACATGGATCGGCGCCAGACAGATGTTTTCAAGGACTGTGAGATGCGGATAGAGCTCGAAGTGCTGAAACACCATGCCGATCCGCGCGCGCATCTTGGCGGCTTCGCGGCCGCGAAAGCCGAGGCTGACGCCATCGATTGTCACTTGGCCGTCTTGAAACTCCTCAATGCCGTTGATGCACTTGACGAAGGTGCTCTTGCCGGAGCCGGATGGCCCGCAGATGACGACGACCTCACCCTGCCGAACCGTGAGGCTACAGTCCTTGAGGACCTGCAGTTGACCGAAGCTCTTGGAGAGCTTGTCCACCTTGATCATTTCGGTTTTGGTCATCAGCACATCCATGATGAGGAGATACCTGCCTGTCGCGCGTCCATCAGGCGATCGCCCGCACGTGCTTCAGCGACGAAGCGACGGCATTTCCGGTCAGGCAGATGAGCAGGTAGACCAGCGCCGCGAAGACATACATCTCGACGGGCCTGTTGGTATTGTTCGCAACGATTGTGACTGACGTCATGAAGTCGTTCAGCGACACGACGTAGACCAATGCAGTGTCCTGAAAGAGGATCACCCCTTGTGTCACCATTAGAGGAGCCATCTTCCGGAGGGCCTGTGGCAACGCGACTAGCCTGACAGTCTGCAAATAGCTAAGACCCGACGCCTTGGCGGCCTGCCACTGGCCGGACCGCACGCTCTGCAATCCGGCCCTCATTATCTCGGAATAGTATGCGCCCTCGAACATGACGAACGCGACCAATACTGAGTAGAGCGCACCCACCGGTCGCCCCAGTGCCAGCGGGACCAGGAAATAAAACCAGAAGATCACCAGGATAAGCGGAACAGCTCGGAAGCCGTTCACGTAGAGCGCTGCCAGTCCGGCAATCAGACGCAGACGTGACAATCGCAGGATGGCAATGAGCAGTCCGAGGATCAGTCCGCCTGCCATGGCGACGGCAGTCAGCATGAGGCTGAGAGCCAACCCCTCCAGCAGAAATGGCAGCGAGTTCGAGATCGCCGAGAGGTCAAAACTGGACACTAACACCTCCCGAGACCGTGCCGGGAAGCGCAGTCCAGCGCTCGACACCGCGCATGAGCAGCGTGACCAGCAGCGCGATCGTCACGTAGATTACCGTCGCGGCCGTGAACGCTTCAAAGCCCTGGTAGGTCATGCTCTGGATCTGTTGAGTCTGCGCCGTGAGCTCGTAGACGCCGATCGTGAGCGCGATCGAGGAGTTCTTGAAGATCGTCAGGATTTCAGAGGTCAACGGCGGAACAATGATCCGCACCGCCTGCGGCAACAGGACCAAGCGATAGACCTGCAGCATCGAGAGGCCGCTCGCCCTCGCCGCCATTCGCTGTCCCCGCGGCACCGCATCGATGCCAGCGCTGATCTGTACGGCGATGCGGGAACTCGTGAATAGCCCGAGTGCAATAATTGAGGTGACGATCTCCGGATAAGGCAGATCGCGCTTCAACCAACGACCTGCGCCGCCCGGCAAGATCTCCGGCACCACAAAGAACCAGAGAAACATCTGCAGCAGCAACGGCACGTTCCGAAAGACGCTGATATAGGCGCCCATTACAGAGCGGACGATCCGATCGTCCGAGCTGTGGAGCACGCCGATTGCCGTGCCGATGACCAGGGCAATGATCAGAGCGGCGATCGAGATGGCCATGGTCATTTCGGTGCCCCAGACCAGCCATTGCACGTAGGGGTCTTGGACCAGGACGGCCCAATTCCAGGAGTAGTTCATCGCGACGCCCTCTTAGGCAGTTGAATCGGCCTCTCCCAGGTGATCACTCAGGGATCGCGATGACTTTGAAGACGGTCTCAAGAACGAGCGAAAGTGGGACATCGACCGGCGTGAACCACTTGGCGTAGAGCTTCTGCAGCCGACCGTCGCGCGCCATGCGAGACAGCGTCGCGTTGACGAGAGACAGGAACACCGTGCTGTTCTTCTGCACCAGCAGGCCGTAGCTGTCATAGGACAAGGGCGTACCCACGACACTATAATCGGATGGGTTCGGAGCCTTGCCGCGCAACCCGAACAACAGAATGTCATCGGTCGAGAAGGCGTCGACGCGGTCGGTCGAGAGCTTCAATGAACTGGCCGCCAAGGTGCGCGACGTGATGGATCAAGTCGAAAACTGAGCGATGGCGCGCAGCAGAACAAGTTGGCTTCTGAACTCCAGCGCTTCCAAAGCTGCCTTCATCGATGACGCCGACAACCTCTGCCGTGACGCGACAAGGATGATCATCGGCATCGAGCATTGGCCGCGGCGGCACCGATCGGGTCGCGTCAGCGCGGCGGCCGACGCTCGCGGGCGAGCCAGCCCACCGCATCCGATTTCATTGGATCGACCTCGATCGTAACCTTTTCCGTCCTGCCGCAGGTAGAGCACTCAAACGTGCGCTCCTCGAATCCTCGCTCGCCGGATGAGATCCGCGACAGCGCGAGCGCGTGCTTGCACACCGGACACATCGGACGATCGTTTAGGGACTCCATGCGTCTGGCCTCGAAGGCAACATCGCGGGCGCCGCAGAGGACGGTTCGACTCCGACGCCCGGAGGAGGCCGCCGCCTTTGGCTATCCTCGCGCGCGCTAGTTCTGAATAGCGGGTCGTGAGACCTTTGGCTATCCGCGACAGGCGCCGTAGTTCAACGGCGGGCGACGGTCCCTGCAGTTCAATAGGGTGGCAAGGCTATCGTTCCTCCGATCTGCCCGCCGCTCGTCGATCTGCGGTTCACGCGGTAGCCGCCGCCCGCCCGGCGTCGGTGATGCGATGCTCGATATCTCCGGACCCAGAGAGCTATCTCGTCCGGGCTGGCCGGCCTTCCGAAATCGCTCGCTGCCGTCGGGCGGATCGCCGACAAGGCGATCATCGTGATCGGAAGCGCGCGCCTACGCCAGGACATTGCGGACCCTCCCGGTCTCATCGATGCTCCAGGTCTGCTGCGCGTTGTAGTGAAAGAGAGCGTTGGTACCCATCGATGCGATGAACGCGTTGCGGTCGGGCTGGACGTTGCCGTTCTCGTCGGTCGAACGACTGACGATCTTCGTCGGCTTGCCGTCCCAAGTCCAATCCATCTGGAAGCAGGTCTGGGCTTTCGAAAGAACCGGCTCGTTCAAGGCCGCATTTTTCCAGGTCCGGGCCCCGTCTGTGCTGACTTCGACCCTCGCGATCTTTCCGTGTCCGCTCCAAGCCACGCCCGAAATGCGATTGTAGCCCGGCTTGATCTCCATCGTGCCGGACGGACTGGTGATCACCGAATTTGTCTCCATCCGGAGCTGGAATTGCCTAGCTTTACCGTTCGCGAGCAGCTGGGTGTACCGAGCGGTCTCCCATCTGGTCATCCACGGCTGGTCGCCGAATTTCAGCCGGCGTAGCCACTTGATGTTCAGATTACCCTCGAAGCCGGGTAGGATCAGCCGGATCGGAAATCCGTGCGCGGGCCTGAGAGGCTCGCCGTTCTGGCCGTAGGCGATGATAGCCTCATCTACGATCTCCTGGGTCAGGGGGACGCTTCGAGCGACGCCGGCGGCGTCACCTCCCTCCGCGAGCATCCAGGTCGATGCGGGATCCTTTCCGACGAGTTCGACGATCAGCTTCAGCGGCGCCCCCGTCCATTCGTTCGTGCTCACCAAGCCATGCGTGTTCCGTGACGTTGGGATCGGCCTTCTTCCAGTTCTCCCAGCCGTTGCCGGTGCATTCCAGGAAGGCGATACGCGACACGGACGGCATCGCCCTGAGATCATCGACCGTAAACACCAGCTCCTTGCGCACCATGCCGTGGACCAGAAGCCGATGTTTGGCGGGATCGAGGTCGGGAACGCCGGAGTGGCTGCGCTCGTAGTGCAGATCCGACGGAGTGATGCTGCCGACGAGCTTCTGAAGCGGCGACTTCGAGTTGATAGCGTCGGCAGGATCGACTTTGAGCCGCCCCGGGCCAGCCTCAGGAATCCGACCGATCTGCACGTACTTGGACCGCGCGCTCAGGGCGCTCAGATCGGCCCCCGGCTCGCGAGCCGGAACTTCGTCGAGAGACTCCGCGGATGCCTGACCGAGTGCGGCTGCGCTGGCGACGCCGCCCGATGCGACTGCAAGGAAATCCCTACGACCGAGCAGACGGCGCGAGTTGACGTAATCTTCGTTGTGATCAGGCATTGCGGCTCCCTGTGATCGTCCTCGAATCGATACGCTTCACGTTCAGATCTGCGCGAACCCGCCGTCGACGAATACTTCCGCCCCGTTCATGAAGCTGCTCGCGTCCGAGGCCAGGAACGCGACGACCTCCGCAACCTCCTCCGGCCGCCCGACCCGGCCAGCCGGCGTCGCGGCCGCTTGCGCCTGCAGGAAACCGGTCATCTGCTCCTTCGTGAGTCCGAGGCTATCGTAGGCCGGGGTCGGCACGGTCCCCGGACTCACTGCATTCACGCGGATTCCCCGCTCCCTTAGGTCGACGCTCCAACTGCGGGCGAACGATCGAATGGCCGCCTTGCTCGCTGCGTAAACGCTGAACGCGAGGAATCCCTTTATTCCAGCTACTGATGCGTTCAGAATAATCGAGGCACCTGGATTCATGAGTGGTAGCGCCTTCTGCACCGTGAACAGCGTTCCTTTCACGTTGATGTCGAAGGTCCTATCGAAATGGGCTTCGGTGATCGAGCCCAGGGGCGCGAACTCACCTATGCCCGCGTTGGCGAAAAGCACGTCGATGCGCCCTCGCTCTGCCTTTATTTCATCGAAAAGCCAATCGAGGTCCGCCAGGCTCGATATGTCCCCTCTGAGACCTTGCGCATTGGCGCCGATAGCTGCGACGGCCGCCTCGAGCTCACGGTTGCGCCGTCCGGTTAGGAAGACGAAGGCTCCCTCCTTCGCGAAGAGCTTGGCGGTTTCGAAACCGATGCCGCTGCTTCCGCCGGTAACGACTACGATTTTTCCCTTGAACCGGTCCATCTCGTCTTCACCTTCATCTGCCTGCCTCGGCAACTATGGTCGGCACACAGACGATTGGGATTGAACGAAGCTTCGATGGCTTGTTTGCTTGTTCGAACTTCGGCCGGTCCAGGTCTTTCTGATTTGCCCGTCCCGATCCCTACTACGGCCGCCAAAGTCGAGACCTGGGATGACCGCGCCCCCCAAGGAGGCCCCAAACTGCAGCGACCTCTTGGGGCGCCGGCAGCAACCTCTTCCACTAGGGCATGGCCAATGAGACGGACGATCCGGACGTCGTCGTGCGACGATGTCGAAGCCGGGGCGTGGTGCTCAAGCGGCCGGCTGCCTCAAGAGGACGGTTCGCCGAGCACTCCGATCTGCCGTCCGACCAACGGAAGGAAGGGGGCGCGGCGCACGGAGGAGCGATCGAAGCCGCCGAAGCGCTCCGCTCCCGAGTTCAGCGAGCAAGACGCCAAGAACTTTCTTCAATGGTCGGTCGTGAGTCGCCCCCTCGAAGGCGAACCGCCGACCATCGACGTGACGGCTGGCTATCACCGCGCCAACGCTTCGCCGATCTTGAAAACTTTCCTTTCAAGAATCGATGGCCTGAGCGTGGTCTAGATTCGCGCAGAATTTACGTGGTCTCCCAATTCCACGCGAACGAGTTGCGCCCTGTCCAGGCCACCGGATTTTTCGCGGCACAGCTGCACGGATGATGGCCTCAGGTTGTACCAAGGCACCTAGGTTTCACGCCAAGGGCCCTGCAACAGGAACGCACGACGAATGAGTTGAGCAACCTTCTCTTCTAGTCATCGTGGCCAAATATTGAATCCGAGTTATTCAGCGTCGGTAGGGCTCACCAAGGGACGGAGGCGCCATCTGGCGGCCAACGAGCCCGCCGACTGCGAGCAGTGCCAGAAGATACGGCAGCATGATGAGAAGGGCATTTGGCACGCCAATTCCTAGCGCGGGCAACTGGAACTGCAGCGCGGTCGCCGCGCCGAACAGGAGGCAGGCAAGCGAGGTGCCGCCGATCCGCCATTTGCCGAAGATGACGGACGCGATCGCAAGATAGCCGGCGCCGCGCGTCATGCCCTCGGTGAAGGTGTGAATGTCGCCGATCGAAAGAAACGCGCCGGCAAGCGATGCCATGAACCCGGCAAAAACTACACAGGCATAGCGGATGCGCGCGATCGACAGGCCCGACTTGTCGACCGCCTTAGGCTCAGCCCCGGCCGCATGGATTGCCAAGCCGACGGACGTAAAGCGAAGGACCAGGGCGACGATGACGATCAAGGCTATACCGGCGTAGAGCAACCAAACCTGTTCGAACACGGCCGGACCGATCACCGGAATGTCGCCGAGCAGCGGCGGCTTTACCTTGGCGAGTCCGGGAATTTCGGCGCGAGACCGTGCGCCGAAGATCTCGCGATAGGCGAGCGTGGTCGCGCCGAGCACGAGGATATTGATGCCGATGCCCGAGACGATCTGGTTGGCACGCAGCGTGTTGCTCAGAAAGGCCTGAAGCAGCGCAACCGGCAACACCGAGACGATACCGAACAGAAGCCCCACGAAGGGATCGCCGGTTGCCCAGGAGCCGACGGCCGCGGCAAAGGCTGACATCAGCATCATGCCCTCAATGCTCATGTTCAGCACCCCGGCCCGCTCAGAGACCATCTCGCCGATGCCGGCGAGAAGCAATGGCGTCGCAAGCCGGATCGACGAGCCCAGGAAAACCGCGAAGAGCTCAGAAGTCATCGCCGCTCCAATTTCTCAATGAACAAACTGGCGCCGGCCAGCGTGATGACGATCAGGCCCTGGATGACAACGACGAGCGCGGTCGGCACCGCGGCAACCATCTCCATGTTGATACCCCCGGAGCGCATGAAACCGAACAGCAGCGACGCCGCGATCACGCCTGGAATCGAGCCGCGCGACAGCAGCCCGGCGACGAGACCGTCGAAGCCGTAGCCGGAGGAGAAGCCGTCCTTGAGCGTATACTGTTCGCCGAGCAGCATCAGTGCCCCCGCCAGACCACCCAACGCTCCGGCCGTCGAGAGCGCGAACACGACGGTCTTCGCGTAGGAGATCCCGGCCCGCCTGGCCGCGACGGGATTGAGACCGACGGCGCGCAAGCGAAATCCCAGCGTGGTCCGGGACAGGATCACGCTAACGACGATTGCAAGGATTAGCGTTAGCGGCAATCCGACGTGAACCGGGAAGGAATAGTCGCCGGTCAGCAGCGGCAGCTGCGTCGCATCCGGGATTTCGAGCGATTCCGGCAAAGTTGCCGAACTCGTCATGGGCTTGCGCAGCAGCGCGGGCGACTGCACTGACCAGTAGAGCAGCCAAACCCCGATGAAGGAGAGCAGGAGCGTCGAGATCACCTCGTTGGTGCCGGACTTGACCTTGAGCACTGCCGCTAGTCCGCCCCACAGACCACCCGCAATCACCGCCGCAAGCGTCGGAAGGACGAAGGCAAGGCCGAGCGGCGATCCACTCACGTGGCCGTAGAGTGCGACCGCGGTGGCCGCGATGCCGCCGACCGCGATTTGGCCCTCGCCACCGACATTGGTCAGGTTCGCGCGGTTCGCCAGCACGAAACCGAAGCCGACCAGCGCAAACACCGAACTCCGGTTGAGGGAGGCAGCAAGCGCGAAAGGCGAACCGATGGTGCCGTCGACGAACGCCGCGACGGCCTTCGGCACCGACACCCCGATCATCGCGATCAGCGACAGGCCGACCACGGCCGCAAAGGCAACCGCGAGGACCGGCACAACCAGGGACGGGCGCAGAGACAAGCGAGGCGACCCAGGAAGAGAGCCCCGTTGGTTCACGACTGTCATTGCGGCTGTCCTGCCATCATGGCACCGATGGCTTCTTTTCGCTTCGGATCGGCCGGACAGGATCCCATCACCCGTCCGCGGTACAGCACGACGATGCGATCGGCGACGGTGAGGAGTTCATCGAGTTCCGAGGAAACCAAAAGAACTGCGATGCCTCGCTTGCAGGCGTCGCGGATATGGCCGTAGACGGCGGCAACCGCGCCGACATCCAGACCGCGGGTCGGTTGGGCTGCGACCAGGCAGGACAGGTTCGGCAACGTCATCTCGCGCGCGAGCACCGCCTTCTGCTGATTACCGCCCGAGAGCGAAGAGAATAACGCGGCGGGGCCGCGCGCTCGCACGTCGAAGCGCTGCATCAGCGACGTCGCCTCGCGCTCGAGGGCGGTGCGGTTGAGAAAGCCGAAGCGGGTGAATTCGTCGAGGCGATTGAGGTAGATGTTCTCGGCGAGGCTCATGCCGAGCACGCAGCCGACCGCATGGCGGTCTTCCGGGACGATACCGACGCCTGCCGCGGTGATCTCCTTCGGCGAACGTCGTGTGAGATCGATCTCACCGAGATGGATGCGTCCCTCGGTCGCCTCCATCATGCCTGAAAGCACGGCCGTCAATTCGCTCTGGCCGTTGCCCTCGACGCCGGCGACCCCGACGATCTCGCCGCGGTCGACCGTGAGGGTGAAATTGTCGAGCCGCGTGACGCCCTGACTGTCCTTCACGCTCAGCCCATCGATCTGGAGGACCTCGATCCTGGTTTTGGCGGCCGGCTCATGACCCACATGGGTGACGGGCTCGAGCCCGAGGATGGACGCCGCTGAAGAATCGAGCGCCTCGACGTTACCCTGGATCATCGCGCGGACCAGCGCGCCGATATCGCCTGCCGGATCATCGGAGGTCGCAACCGTGCGGCCGCCCCTCAGCACGGTAACGCGATCGGCGACCTTCTTGATCTCGGCGAGTTTGTGCGTAACCAGCACCACTGCGCGGCCGCTTGCCGCGACGCGGCGACACACGTCGAGCAGAGCCGCGATCTCGTCTGGCAGGAGCACCGCCGTAGGCTCGTCAAGGACGAAGAGGCGGGGATTGCGGATCAGGCACTTAACGATCTCGACCCGCTGCCGCTCGCCGACGGATAGCTCTTCGATCTTCGCGAACGGATCGAGAGGCAGGCCGTATTCGGCGGCGATCCGTTCGAGCTGCCTCGCGCACTCCTTGCGATTGAGGATACCGCGCTCCCGCCCGAGCAACACGTTATCGACGACGCTCAGGTCGCCGACCAGGCTGAAATGCTGATGCACCATCGCGATGCCCTGACCCAGCGCATCCGCGGGGCCGGCGGGATCAAACGGCGCGCCCCGATAGCGCATGACGCCGCCGTCAGGCCGGTGCACGCCGAAAATCACGTTACACAGCGTCGACTTGCCTGCACCGTTTTCGCCGAGGATGCAATGCACCTCGCCGTCCCGGAGGTCGAGCGAGACCTCCGACAGGGCGGCGAAGTTGCCGAACCGCTTCGTCACCTGCGACAGTGACAGCAGCGGCTCGGCCACGGCATCGACCGACCGAGGCAAGCTGGTGCTCATCGAGCCTCAGCCCTTCAGCACTTTGATCTTGCCGTCGAGCAGATCCTTCATGATCTGGTCGAGCTTCGCCTTCTGCTCGGGCGTCGCGCCGCAGATCACCATGCTGGAGGCTTCGGGCCCCATCTTCAGGCCGAACTCCTTGTAGCCGGCTTGCCACGAGCCCTTGACCGCCTCGTCGATCGCATATTGCACCTGATAACCAGTGCCGGTGATCGAATAGGCGACGTAGAGCGGATCGGTGCCGCATCGGTCGGTGTAGCTGCCGATGATGTGGGTGCCCTTCTCCTTCGCCGCCTGCTCCATGCCGCGCAGGCCGAGGTTGAGGATGTGGTAGTGGATGTCGGCCCCCTGCGCGATCGCCGCCAGCGTCGCTTCCTTCGCCTTGGCGACGTCATCGAAATCGCCGGTGTAGTTCTCGGTGTATTTGATCGCCGGATTGATGGATTTGGCACCGTTGCCGAATTCCTTGCCGGCATTGACGATGGACGGAATTTCGAGCCCGCCGACATAGCTGACGGCGCCGGTCTTCGACAGCATGGCCGCCGCCGCGCCTGCGACATAAGCGATCTCGGCCTGCTTGACGTCGTAGCCTGCAACGTTCGGCGCGCTCTCGCCGTCATTGCCGCCGACGATCGAGAAATGAACCTTCGGGAATCGCTTGGCGATCTTGTAGACGGAGGCTTGGGTCTGGCCGCCGACGCCGATCACGAGCTCATTCTTGCTGGCCAGATTGGTCAGCGCCTGATCCATGTCGGCGTAGTTGATGTTCTCGATCATCTGCACCTGGATCTTGTCGCCGTACTTCTTCTGGGCGGCCGTCAGACCGTCGAAGGACGACTCCATCCAACCTTTGTCGGACTTCGATCCTGGAATCAGGATGCCGACCTTGAGTGCGTCGGCGTGAGCCGCATTCGCGGAGACGGCCAGCGATCCGGCGAGCAGAACTGCCTTGAGAAACAAACGGCGTGACTTCATGAAAACCTCTCGCACAAGCTGAAATTCGACCGGCGGCCTCCTACGCAGCAAGCGGCATGCCAAAGATCTAAGCCATTGAATCGGATTTGAGTTTTCGAAGCCGCCTACCTCGAAAACAAACAAATGCTTACTTTTTATCCAATGTGCGCTCGCATCTGTCAGATTCATGAGCAGCGACGGCGCGGCATTGAGACCGGGCGTTGAATTTCTTTGCAAAACGCGGCTGGCAACGAACTTGCAAACTCTTGAAGCGCGATGAGATGGGGTTGAATCGTCATCGCGCTTTAGCTCTTTGTTTGAGCATGATCTTTTCGGAAAACCGCTTCACACTTTTCCAAAAAGATCATGCTCTAGGCACACGCAAGCGAGCATCCGACAGCGGATGCACCATCACGCCAGAGGAGGTGATCATGAAGGCGAGCGAACAACAGCGCACCCAGGCTGCCTTGGGCGGGCAGCTCGGCCTTGGTCGGCAATTCGCGTGGTGGGCAACCGAGACAGAGGTTAACATGGCGATGCCGCAGCCGACGCCGGTTCCGGTAACGATGGCCTGCGCACCGCAGAATGTCACTGTCGATCTCCTGCGCACCGCGATCATCGTCATCGACATGCAGAACGATTTCTGCACGGCGGGCGGATGGGTCGATCACATCGGCGGGGACTACCGCCCGGATCGCAAGCCGATCGCTCCGTTGCAGCAACTGCTGCCGGCCCTGCGCAACGCCGGCGTACCCGTGATTTGGGTGAACTGGGGCAACCGGCCGGATCTCGCCAACATGCCACCGAACCAGATCCATCTCTACAAGCCGAAGGGGAGCGGGGTCGGGCTCGGCGATCCCCTTCCTGGCAACTGTTCACACGTGCTGGAGAAGGATTCGTGGGCGGCAGCCGTCGTCGACGAGCTGCCGCAGGAGGCGCAGGACATCAAGGTCGACAAATATCGCATCAGCGGTTTTTGGGACACGCCCCTCGACAGCATTTTGCGCAATCTCGGCGTAAAGTCGGTGCTGTTCACCGGCGTCAATACCGACCAATGCGTGCTGCACTCGCTGACCGATGCCAACTTTCTCGGTTATGGATGTATCCTGGTTGAGGATTGCTGTGCCACCTCCTCACCGGACTTCTGCACCGAAGCGACGATCTGGAACGTGAAGAAATGCTTTGGCTTCGTCACCAATACGGCCGCCATCATCGGCGCGCTCGGCAAGCATGGTTGACGTGAACACGGCATCCACCACCGGACCTCACCGTGACATTCCGACGGGTTCATTCATTCCCGGCCCGCCCATCACCCGGGAGCCGACGTCTGCGGGGCCACTGGGCGGCCTCACCTTTGCGGTCAAAGACCTGATCGACGTCGCGGGCGAGGTTACCGGCGGCGGCAATCCTGATTGGCTGAGAACGCATTTGCCGGCAGCGCACTCGGCACCGGCGGTGGAGCAATGTCTCGCCGCGGGCGCCGCGCTGCGCGGCAAGACCGTCACGGACGAACTTGCCTTCAGTCTCGAAGGCGTCAACGCGCATTACGGTACGCCGTTGAACCCGGCTTGCCCGGATCGAATTCCTGGCGGTTCGTCATCGGGGTCCGCCGCCGCCGTGGCGGCCCATCTCGTCGACTTTGCGCTCGGTACCGACACAGGCGGATCGGTTCGGGTGCCCGCAAGTTTCTGTGGCCTGTTCGGCTTCCGTCCCACTCACGACGCTGTTGCGTTGACGGGCGTCGTCCCCTTCGCGCCGTCCTATGACACGATCGGTTGGTTCGCACGTGACGCCGCAACGCTCGCCGCAGTCGGCGACGTTCTATTGCCCGTTTCCGCGCGGGCGCCGGTACAAAAACTCATCATTGCCCGCGACGCATTTGATCTGGCAGATGCCCCCGTTGCTTCCGCACTGCGCGCGGCATGCGCGAAGCTCGGCGTGGATGACGAAGAAGAGATCTTCGGCGGCCCGGCCGACGATTGGCGCGAATGCTATCGGGTGCTCCAGGGAGCCGAGATCTGGCAACAATTGGGGCCCTGGATCACGGCAACCCGGCCTGCCTTCGGAGAAAACATCGCGCCGCGCTTCGCCGACGCGGCCGCTGTGACTCCAGCCGACGTCGCGCGCTGGGCGCCCATCCGTGACGCTTTGAGGTCGCGGGTCCGCGCCCGGGTCGCTGGGGGGACCGGCCTCGTGATACCGACGGCTCCCTCGATTGCGCTCCGCAAGAATGCGAACGGCGCAGAGGTCGGAGCCTTCTATCAACGGGCCCTAGCCCTGAGCTCGATTGCCGGCCACGCCGGTCTGCCGCAAATGACTCTTCCGGCCGGTCAGGTCGACGCTTGCCCCATCGGCTTGTCGATCGTCGCAGAGGCCGGCAGTGATCGCGTGCTCCTCGATCGCGCGCGCGCCTGGTCCCTCGCGCTCATAGCCAAGAAGACGAAATGACCGAACGCCTCGACACAAACGATGCCCGACCCAAACCGCGCCGGCGACCGCGCCGCTCCGCGGAGCAGAACAGGGCCGAGATTCTCCGCGCCGCGACTGTCGAGTTCGCCACTCATGGCTATGCGGGTGGACGAATCGAGCGCATCGTCAAGAAGGCCGGCACCAATCCCCGAATGATCTACGAGCTGTTCGGCAGCAAATCGGAACTCTACGTCGCGACGCTGGAAAGCGCACTCAGCGCGCTGCGTACAGAGGAACTGACGCTTGAGGTCATGCATCTCGATCCTCTAGAGGGTCTCCTGAAGCTTTTTGACTTCATGAACGGCCACTTCGAGCGGAACGGTCACCTAGTCAGCCTACTGCGCACCGAGAACTTGATGAAGGCACGCTTCATGAAGAAGTCGCCGCGCATCCATGAAATGTCGTCCCCTGTCCTGTCTATGACCAGGCGTCTGCTGGCGCGCGGCATCGCCGAGGGCAAGCTGGCCACCGATATCGATCCCTTGAGACTGTATGTGATGATCGCGGCGCTCAGTCAGTTCCACCTGACCAACGTCCACACACTGTCGTCGATGTTCGCCAGCGACCTTGGCGATGCCGCCTGGCGGGCAAGCCGCCGCGAAGACGCGCGGAAAATGCTTGCGGCCTATCTTGGGCGAAAGGAGGCACGCCCCACCTGAAGGTCCTCGGCGCGACGCAGGCGAACCGTGGGAAAATGGACTAGGAAGTGAGAAATCTCCGCGACCATGCCGGTCGGACAACTCAAGCGAATGCGACCATGGGGATCGGTATGGGGCTGCGTCACCAGCCCGCTACCTGCTCCGCTTCCGCATTGAAACTTGCTGCCCGCCATGGCAGGGTAGCTCGACCTTGGGGCTACACCCAGGGGCTACACCAGACGCCTCTGGGGTGCAGTAAGACCTAATTTTACGGGGCTTTCTCGAAGCCGTTTTATTGCGGCGGAGAGGGAGTCCGCCACAAAAATGCGTATCTATTTACAAAACAACCACTTTCTTGCACCAATTCACTGCTACATACACTTTCACCTACACCCTCGCTGGTAATCGCACGAGAGACCTGCGAGGCGCCGCTTCTCCCCTTGCGGGAAAGCACATAGGGGAAAAAACGTAACAATTTCCATGCGAAATAGGCTCAGTGTCTAACGGGGGTTCAAAAGAGAGAATCCGCTGACACTGCGGGGAGATGCGCGTTTCCGTGCCTAGTGTCTCACAGCGACGCGGCCTTGGAAACGTACCGGCGAGGCGCGCTGTGCGAGCACCGCACGCGAATCGCACCTATGATGGCCCGATGGAAGAACGGCCCTACCTGCCTGGGACAAAGCAACGCCACGCGATGGAGCGGGGGGCGTTCGTACTCGACCTCTACCGGCTGCTTTGCATGGTCTCGGCATCTCGCGACGTGGCTACGCACGGCCTCGCCTCGCCTGCCATCGCAATGATGCAGGGTGGCTTCTTCAAGGCCGAGGTGACACGGATCTTGATCTCTTGCGCGGTTGGCTTGCGAATCTGGTTCGATCAATCGCAGAGCGGCCCAACAGATGAACAGAGATCAGATTGCGGGAAGCTGTTTCCAAACTGGGCGACCGATCCGGAGAAGGTCGAGATTCTCACCCTGCGCGAGGCCTGCAACAAGATCATTCATGCAATAGACATCCGGTTTGACGTCGTGGCTCCCGGTTCAACCACAAACCGGATTCATGAAGCCGGCGCTTACTACAAACCGCAACTCTACCTGTATGGCAGCAAGGGGCGCGAGGACTGGCGCGCCGAGTTATCTTTAATCGACTTTGCACGATGGGGTGCGGTGGCGTTCAAATGGCTTGCCACGGATCGGTGACTAATCAGCATTTCAAAATAGGAGGACATTGTTGTGGGGGAAGCGAAGCGACGGCGACAACAGAACTCGATGCGAGGGCCGGTCGTTTATCATCATACGAGCACGCTTAGAACAAACCTGCTGTGGATGTCTGGCGTGATCGAAGTTGAAGGCAAAGGCGCTGAGCCGCTTCACCCGCAGATCGGAGTAATTAAGACAGACGTGCTGCGCCGTCGCGCAATGCAGGATTTTCCGCCAGTCGCATGGTTCACCTCCGAAATCGCCGTGCCGAACTGTCTCAGGAACACGAAGCTCTGCTTCACCGACAGAGAAACGGGAGAGCTTCGGTACGAGGATCACGCCATAGGGAATCTGAGCGACGTGATCGCACTCAACCGCGTGGCAATTGGCTTTCGTCTGGCCGAATGCCCATCGATCATCAAGTGGTCGGAGCACGCGGGCTATCACGCCAGCGAAGGCAGAGAACTGAATGAAAGTGCCCAAGCCTATGGAGATAATCCGAGCACGTGGTACGTCTCGGAGCAACCCATCGACCTGCTGCAGTCTGTTGAGTTTTGGTCATCTCGCAAGATCATGAATCCGAAGTTGCGGCGAGAGGATTGGTATCTCAAGGACATGCACAACATGGTCCGCAACTGCCGCGAACGGAAAGACATCTACATTCCGCCGACCTGGTTGAAGCCAGAGCAGGCGAAGGCTTTTGCTTCTAGTGTTGGCCTACCTGCCTATCGCGGCGATGAAGAGTTTCCGCCCTCGCGTGCTCGATAATCAATGGGTCACTGTGAAGGCGTTGGCGCAGGGCGAGGCGTCGAAGCAATCATGATGCACGTCTGGGGAAGGATTTTTGGTATGTATGAAAGAAAGCCAATTGACATTTTGAGACACGAAGCAGGCCACATGGTGGTCGCAAAAGTACTTGGGTTTAAAACCGGGGAACTTGAATACAACGAGCGGCATGCTGGGGCTCACATAACCATTGAACCGATGTTGCCCGATTTGGCCGCTGTCAGCGCATACGTTCGCCGACGGGCGACGGTTCTCTATGCCGGCGTACTGGCAGAGGCCTTAAAAGACAGCAAGATTGTCAACGAGAAAGCGCTTGAGTTCATCAGGAGCGAAGAGAACGTGGCCGATTATAAGAGGGTCTCGGAGTTGATCCACGTTGCTGCAGGTATCGAACGCTCTGAAGGGAATCATCAAGGCGTATTGAATGCCATCGGCAATGAAGTCTGGAACAGGGCCGCGACTTTGGTTGAAAAGTACGCCGAGCAAATAGTCATGCTTTCGAAGGAGTGGCGACAGGCGCTCGGCGGACTAGCCAAGATCACAATATCGGCGGAAGAAATTAGCAAAATCCAGTGCTTCAAGGAGATCGAAGCAGGATGCGAGATTGAGCAATAGGGCGTGCTAAACCGTGCTGATCTACTGTGCTGACTGAGATGCGGTGAACGAGGCTCATGCGGATTTTCATCGACGAAGCCGGACGGTTTATCAGCGGTGATGGCATCTCGCTGGCGTCTGCGCTAACGATCCCCCATCGATCTGTTGGTCCGTGTCGGCGCGAATTGCTTCGCTTCTCCCACGATTGGCCGAGGCGGGATGGCGAGTTAAAATCCGCCGAACTGGACGCGAAGCACCTATCCACCTTGGTTGACGTCCTGCATCGGCACGACGCCCTGCTGCACGTCGTCGCGACGGACGCGGCGAAAGATCAAGCTAGCGTCGCCCGACACCAAGCTGAGCAAGCACTAGGGATTACCAAGTATCTTACGAACCAACATCACCAATCCCTAATCGACAGCGTTTGGGAACTGCGAAGATCATTGGAGAAGATGCCAGCCCAGCTCTACATTCAATGCGTCGTTATGCTCCAGTTAGCCTGGATCGTAGCTGAAGAAGCTTCGATGTACTTCGCTCAGCGGCGGCCGAGGGAGCTGGCGCAATTCGAGTGGGTTATCGACGCTAAGGACCCTAGTAGAATCACATCGCAAGAAAACTGGTGGCGCGATGTGATTGGACCGATGGGTGAAGCTATGAGTAGGCGCAAACCATTTGCGTTCGTAGACGACGAGGGTTTCAATTACAAATATTTCGACCGCGCCTTTTCGATGGAAAAGGATATGTGGTCCCCGGACGGCTCGCGCAAATCGGTGGACGGCTTCAACATAAAGAAACTGATCACCGACAACGTGTCATTTGTGGATTCAAGGAGCGAGTTATTCATCCAAGCCACCGACATTCTGGCAGGCTTCATGCGGCGAGCGCTGAAAGGCCAGAACGCCGAGCCAGCTGTGCTAAAGACTCTGGGCCGCTTGATGATCCGAAAGAAGAAGCAGACAGTGCGCTTAATTGCGCTGGGAAATGGTGGGGATGTCGAGGAGGCATTGGGAGCGCGCATCAAAGTGATTGCATCATCTGGTCGCGGATTGTTGAAGCCTGAGCGCACATAGCGATTACCTTGGAAGGCACGTCAAACCGACGCAAAGTGCTGTACGAGAAGCTGCACCCGGAGACGAAGCAAGGGGCTACGCGGCGAATGCCAGCACGAATCCGCGCACCGCAAGCCCTACTGGCCGGGCCATCAACCGCAAATTGTCAGTTCGTACGGTGCGCATCGACCGCGGCCCGCAACTCCTGCCGCACCGCGCGGCAGGTGTACCAGTCTTCGCGCGCCACATAGCCGGCGGATGACGTGGACCCTCGCTCCCGTCATTGACGTCGTTGCCACCCCACCATTCGTCGGTGAGGCCGGCCGATTTCGACGCCCTGCGCGCCGGCAAGCGCAACGACGAAGTCCGCTCCACGCCCGCAAGGCTCGACTGGCTGCATGAGATCAAGCACGACGGGAAATGGCGTAACGGTCATCATCGTGGTCCGCACGCCGGGAGCGCCCGGAGTAACGATCCGACGCGGACAACTGGGCCTCGCCTTTAGGCCCTCTTGGGATCGTCTCTCCGGCCATGCCGGTCAAGTATCTTGTTAGTTGCGGCAATATCTTTCTTTAGGGCCTCAATGACCTCCTCTTTGGTGTAGCCCTCAGAGGGTTTAACTTTCCCGGACTGTAAGCCAGCAAGTCGCCGCACGCTTTCGTCATGCAGTCGTTTTGCGTCCTCCAATACCTTCTTCACGGCATCCTCCCAACTTCTGTTTTCCGCTAAGCGTAGCACGAATTGGAGGCAGAAAGCCCACCGTCAAGACGGATTCAAACTGAGATACTACCGAGGCGTGATCTCGCGCTCTGTCGTCAACCGGATAATATGCCCGCCTCACGGGCGGCCTCTACAGCCCGCTGGCGCGCCAAGTCAGCGCGTATCTTCGCGCCGATGACCGGGCCGCCGTAGATGACCTGACGGGATTTGGTGCTCATGGCCGGGCATTACAGCGGCGGTTGCGACGACAGGCAATGCCGCGAGGATTAAGCGTCCGGGTGGACCGGCCATACCAAGGCTCGGTCAATGTGCAATCTTGTCTGATTGCGGTTGCTGGCACAAGGGTTCCCTTCCAGGCTGAGCCTTTTGAGCAGCAACCGCAATGACCCCCATCTATTCGATCACCACGAACCCAGAAGCGATCCGCGCGCTGTTCCGCGTGGTCAACCGCTACGTTGGCAACCTCGCGCCGATGCCAGGGGTGTTCCCCGACTACCCAGCGCCAGTTGTTCGTAATGTCGAAGGCGGGCGCGAGCTAACATTGATGCGCTGGGGCATGCCGCCACCGCCGCGCACGGGCGGTCCACCAGTCACGAACATCCGCAACACGTCATCTCCGCACTGGCGAGGCTAGCTGAAGCCGGAAAACCGGTGCCTCGTTCCAGCCAACAGCTTCGCCGAGTACGCGCCGGAGCCGAACCCGGAGGCGAAGAAAAAGGACGTGGTTTGGTTCGCGGTCAATGAGGACCGGCCGCTATTCGCCTTCGCTGGCATCTGGACGACGTTCAACGGTGATCGCGGCACCAAATCCAAGCCGATCGCGGGACCGCATTAGGTCTACGGCTTCCTGACGACAAGCCCGAACGCGGTGGTCGAGCCGATCCATCCGAAGGCCATGCCGGTGATCCTGACCACCGACGAGGAGCGCGACGTCTGGATGCGCGCGCCGCGGGACGAGGCCAAGGCGTTGCAACGACCGCTCCCCGATGATGCGCTCAAGATCGTACTGCGTGGCGAGGACAAGGAAGACCGAGCCGGCGCGGCGGCCTAGTGTCGCCTTTTAAATCTCGCGATCCGGCGGTCGCGTTGCTATAGGTCTATCTTCTGGCCGTCCACCAATCGCACGGCACACTGTTTAGCTTGATCTTCGCTCTCACAGAGCAGGTCTATGCGGTTGATGATGTGGCGGTCTGGTCCAACGACGTAGGCGCAATACTCTTGCATCTCAGGACTCCGAGGCTGGAGGGCTCAGTTGCAATTCGCCAGGGAACGGGAAGTAAAGCGTGATGCGGATATATGGGTTTTGTGTTCCAAATGTGGAGCTAAGGAGCTTTCGCTCGCCGGATAATGAGACCAACTGACCGTTGTTGTGCTATCTCCGCGCATGAAAATGGTCTGGTGCCGCTGCTGAGCCGCGCGAATTCGTTAAAGTAACGAGGTCAGCCGGCTCAATGGACCATGCGATCAATGCGGTGCCGGCAGCCCGCGAGCGTGTTCATGAGCTGCACGGCGATGGCGTGCGCTGGCCTCACCCGGCTCCCTTTTAGGCCCCGGGCTTCTTCTCGGATCGTCGACTACATCCGCCGATGATCCGGGTTGTCCACTTTGAAGCGCATTCGGGGACACATGACGGACATTGCGCTCTGTCCGAAAACGCCATTCGCGCCGCTTATCCGTACTTCGGGTCTTCCCAATAAGCGGACATTGTCAGAGTCCGACGGCATGTCTCAAAGGGGCCAGAACCGGACCTTCGTTGCCGGCTTTCTCGCGATCATAAGCAACGCTAGGCACGCCGAACGCTCCAACGACCGCTGTCCTGTCTTGCACCACAGGCCCCGGCCTTCTCGCTCGACGGCTTCCGCCAGATCGCCGACATGATCGTGGGCGCACCTGGAACAACCTCCGGAGTGGCTCGTAGCGTGGCCGATTGCCTTTTTCGAACGCATGCCCGCGTCTTGGTGTGGTCAATCCCGTGCTGGCCGTCGGTGCGGTATTGTGGGATGAATTGCCCCACTGACCGCAGAGTGCCCCGTACAATGATTTCGAGGCTCAGACTACGCTGGGCGGCCAGCCCACAACCCTCATAGATGGAACGTTCCTGAAAACCGGAGGGAGCACCATGAAAGCACTATGGTCAATTCCGATAGCCGCAGCTCTTACATGCGGCACGTTATCTGCGGGAGCCGCAGATCCGCTCAAACAGCAGCTTGTAGGCACTTGGAGCGTCATTTCATTTGTAAACGTGAATGAAAGGACCGGGAAAACAACGCAAATATTTGGTTCCGATCCGAAAGGATATTTCATGTTCGATGCAGCAGATCACTTCTCAATCAATGTCATGCGTCCGGGACGGCCAAAATATGCCCGCCGCGACTTTCCGACCGCCGGGGAAAGCGAAGCCGCTCTGGAGGGGCTAATCGCGATGTTTGGCGACTACAAAGTCAATGAATCTGAACATTCAATATCCTTACATGTTATCGGCGGCAGCTTTCCCGCGTGGGACAATTCGAATCAGAAGCGTTTCATCGCGATCAACGGCGACGAGCTCACGTATAAGAACCCTACACCGGCGTCCCGTGGGGGTACTGCTGTGGTGACTCTGAAGCGCGCAACAAGCGCAACCAAGTGATCTTTTGGTCAATCTGTCGCCACGGGCACCGGTTTCAGAACTCGGCTCCCCCGACCCGGCAAGCCAAGCCTCGGTACCCCGAAGTGATCGAGTGAGTGGGTCCGCACACGGTGTCCGAATCGGGTCAGAAGCGCCGCTTGGCCTCACGGCAGGGACTTCCGGTTGCCCCCGATCTTCGGAAATATCCTGCGCGGCGCCAACAGCCGCGCCGGGCCAATGGGCGACATCCTGATATGGAAGAGGCCGACAACTGAGGCGGCCTTAGGCCAAGGCAACTCCTTCCCGGTGAGCAATTTGTAAAAGGCTCTATACGGCTTACAGTCCGCCGCCCGCACTTCCGCTCATGTTGTAGTTCACGAGGTAGATCATGGACGTAACCAAACTAGTTCATGAAGTCTAACGAGTACGCGACCGCCTAAAGACTGGCTCACTCTAAGGGAAAGGCTCATACAATGAACAGATTAGCGCTCTCTCTGTTGCTCGCACTTGGCACCACAGCTCCATTTACTGGCGCCAACGCAGGGACCGGAAAAGCAACAACTTTGATGGCCAAAGAGCTTCCCGACTTTCCTGGGAAGGAAGGTATGGTCGAAGTCGTCGACTTCGCTCCGGGCGAAGTCTCGGAGCCGCATCGGCATAATGCAGATCTCTTCGTCTATGTTTTGGAGGGGAGCGTCGTCACGCAGGTAGAAGGTGAAGCCCCAAAAACCGTAAATACCGGTGAGGTCTTTTATGAAGCGCCTACGGACGTCCACATTGTGAGCCGCAACGCTAGTGCGACGCAGGCCGCAAAACTACTTGTCTTCTATGTAAAAGTTAAAGGCGCGCCACCAACCATCCTAGTAGGGCGTGGACATAAATAGCGCTTTTTGACGTCGGGCGAGGAAAGGGCGTGGGTTTATGTCCGCATCGGGTCATCAGCGCCGTTCTGACTGCGCACCCATCACTTTCGGTCTCGCCTGGCAAGCGACGCGCCACAACGTCGCGCGCGCCGAGGCATCGCCACGGCCTGAGCGCTGGACCGCGTGCGAAAATCGTCAGGCCGGAAGACGAAAATCAGGAGTCCAACCCAGCTCGGCGCGTGCCTTTTCGGTCGCAACGTGTCTGTTGGACTGCGCGATGTTATAGATGCCCGGGTCGCCGTGGTCGATGGCCAGCAGAGCGGCATAAGCCGCCGCATCCACATGAATGGGCGCAGAGTTTGAGGGCCGGTCCGAAGCGGTTCCGGGGCCATAAAGCTGGCCGTAGCGAAGGACGACGCCCTCGAGCGGCGGCGATTTTAAAGTGAGATCTTCCAGCGCGATTACTCCCTGCATGTTGATACCGTTCTCTCCCTTGGCCCCGGTATCGAGCGGGTCTGTCTCCGCGTGCGGCTCGGGCCCCGGTGCGTAGGCCCACGCGATGCTTTGCGCCACCAATCGGTGCGCCCCCGCCGCAATTGCGGCCCTGACGAGGTTCCGCGTTCCCTCGCTACGGATGCGGGCGGTGCGAACGATCGCTGCTCCCATCTCGCGTGGATTAAGATCCTTCGGGAGGTCGGTGAGCTGATGGATCACGACATCGGGGCGTGCTAATGCGACGGCGCGTGATAGCGCCGGCGCGTCGAAGACGTCGACCACGACCGGGTCAGCCCTGAGCGCGCGCAGCGCGTCGGCATTCGCTTCCGATCTGGTGCTGCCACAGACGTAATGGCCAGCGCCGTGCAGGAGCGGCGTCAGGCGCCTGCCGATGGCTCCGGACGCGCCGGCAAGGAAGATTCTGTAACCCATCACCGTTACTCCGTTGAACCGTGCGCCAAAGTGGGCGCTGCGCGCCAAGTACTTTCCGATTCAAGCGGAGGGCGGGCAATCGTTCCGTTTCAGTGAAAATCAACTTTGGAGACGGCGGACAAATACGGACACAGCCGCGCATTGGAACAGATTGGCAGCCCCGGAACCTTACCTGAACCGAATGTCCGTTGGGGGTCAAACTGAGAAGAACTCAACCTGAGCAAATTTCTTCCGGGTTACCCTTGAAAGCGGACATTGCGCGACACGGCCGGCATGTCTCAAGAGGGCCATAGGACTAAACCGCTCGCGCGGTAGGCCGCTGCGGCAAACAGGGTGGCCAAGCCGATAGCGCCAAGGGGCGTCCTGTCTTGAGATTGAGGGGTTGCAACAACCTCACCCAAGACAGGAGCATCCCCATGACCGACGAGGCAATGAGCCCGTTGCGCCGGCGCATGATCGAAGACATGACGATCCGCAAGTTGGCCCCGAAGACCCAACATGACTACGTGCAAAGGGTCAAGAACTTCGCGGCGTTTCT
>NZ_AXAP01000008.1 GCF_000472865.1 Bradyrhizobium elkanii WSM2783
TCGATATCGACCGCTCGCAGTTCGACCTGGTCGCGCACCGGCTCGCGCAGCCGCGGCGCACCGCGCCGCACTGCTTCGGCCCGTGGCTCCGCTTGTTCCGGCAGCTCTCCAAACAACTCGTCACCAGCCATCATCCCCCTCCTGCAAATCAATCCGCGAAGAGAATCACAGCTGCCACGCGCCCGATATAAAAAGATTCACAGTCTCGTAGGGTGGGCAAGGCGCGTTAGCGCCGTGCCCACCACCAAGTGTTCGCTCGTAATGGTGGGCAGGCTACGCTTTGCTCACCCTACGGCATCTCCGCTCTTCCCTCACTCCGCGCTTGCGACCAGCTTGATGCGCGGCTCGGCCGCTTCCATCAGGTCACGATAACAGTTGAGATAGTCGAGCGCCATGCGGCGCGCGGTGAAGCGGGTCTCGAACCGCTTACGGATCGTCTGCCGGCTCAGCGCCGGAAGCCGGCCGACCGCGCCGACGGCGCTGGTCTCATCCTCGACGATGAAGCCGGTCAGGCCATCCTCGATGATCTCCGGCACCGAGCCGCGGTTGAAGGCGATGACCGGCGTGCCGCAGGCCATGGCCTCGATCATCACTAGGCCGAACGGCTCCGGCCAGTCGATCGGCAGCAACAGGGCGATGGCGCCGCTCAGGAACTCCGGCTTCTCGCGGTCGCTGATTTCGCCGATGAAATCTACCAGGGGGTTGTCCACGATCAGCGGACGGATGACCGCCTCGTAATATTCCTGGTCGGCGCGGTCGACCTTTGCCGCCATTTTCAAGGGGATGCCGCAGCGCATCGCGATCTTGATGGCGCGGTCGACCCCCTTTTCCGGCGCGATGCGGCCGAGCACCGCCAGATAGGACGGGTTGACCGCCTGCGGCGTCAGCAGGTTCTCCGGCAGGCCGTGATGGATCGTCTTCACCCAATTCGCCTGTGGCACCGGACGGCGCTGGGCGTTGGAGATCGAGATCACCGGCACCTCCGGGAACGTATCGAACACCGGTTGGTGCTCGGGAAGGTCCAGCCGGCCGTGCAGAGTGGTCACGAACGGCGTCGGCTGCCGCTGGAACAGCGACCACGGATAATAATCCAGATGGAAGTGGAGGAAGTCGAACTCCTCCTGATCGCATTTCTGTCGGACGCGCTCGAGCAGCACCATGTGCAGCGCGTTGGGATCGCGGACCGATCCATCCAGCCGCAATGCTTTCGGCCAGGTCGCCTCCAGCTTGCCCGAGGTCTGCGAGTCCCCACTGGCAAACAGGGTAACGTCGTGGCCTAGCGTGACCAGTTCTTCAGTCAGCCAGTGCACGACCCGTTCCGTCCCGCCATAGAGCTTCGGGGGAACAGCCTCCGTCAGTGGCGCAACCTGCGCGATGCGCATGCTTTCGTCTCCTCTGTGTGATGTGGGATAATCAAGCCCAACCCCATTTGTCCGGCACCGGCATGCCGTAACGGGAACGTTCCCGCACGTGCGAAGTTCCTTTGCTGTGTGGGTCGTTCTTTCTTCCTTCACAGTGTGGTCTTGCTGATGCCATTTGCCGCGAACAAATTTTCGCAACTATCGGTGCTGCAGAATTGTTGCGCAGTGATGGCTTCGCGGTACGAAACATCGATCACTGTCCCTCACGGAATCGTGTGCGGGGCGGTTCACTAAGAAATTCACCTTGCTGCTCAACAGGTTTGCAGGCGCACATGGACAATCTTTCAGGATACGCGCACCGCCCCTTTCCTTTTGTGCTGCGCTATCTGCGGCGGCGGCCCGCATCACACGCCGTAATATTGGGGTGTGTTCTCGGTGCGGTTGCCTGCTCCGTAGGCACGCAGTACGGGGTGAAGAACCTCGTCGACAGCCTATCGGGCGGTCCGGCTCAGGCCGGCGGCGTATGGCTGGCATTCGTTCTGCTCATGTCACTGATCGCGGCAGATAATTTTCTGTGGCGGATCGCAAGCTGGATCGCGAGCTACGCTTTCGTCGGCGTCACCGGCGATCTTAGGCGCGACCTGTTCCGCCACCTCACCGGTCATGCGCCGAGCTACTTTACCGATCGCCTGCCAGGCATGTTGACCAGCCGGATCACCGCGACCTCGAACGCGGTCTATACGGTCGAGAACATGTTTGTCTGGAACGTGCTGCCGCCGTGTGTTGCGACCTTCGCCGCGATCGCACTGATCGGGACCGTAAGCCTGACCATGTCGGCGGTGCTGATCGTCATTGCGGGAACCATGGTGTTCGCGATGTTCCGCATGGCAGCCGCCGGCCGGCCGCTGCACGATGATTATGCCGACAAGGCGGCCGCCGTGGATGGCGAGATGGTCGACGTCATCAACAACATGCCGCTGGTGCGGGCGTTCTGCGGATTGAGCTTCGAGCACGCCCGGTTCGACGCGACCGTGGACCGGGAACTGACCGCCCGGGGCCGCAGCCTGCGCTACCTCGAAAAGCTGCGGCTCACTCATGCGGCGGTGACGGTGGTCCTCACCATCTGCATGCTAGCGTGGGCGGTCAACCTTTGGCAGCAGGGCGCCGCCACCACCGGCGACGTCGTGCTGGTCTGCACGCTCGGGATCTGCATCCTGAGCGCGACGCGCGATCTGGCCGTGGCGCTGGTCGATGCCACCCAGCATGTCGCCCGCCTGATGGAGGCGCTCGCGACGCTGCTGACCCCGCATGAACTGAAGGATCACCCGGAGGCCGAGGCGTTGATCAAGAGCGGGGCTGCGATCGCCTTCAATAACATCTCGTTCCAATACCCCGGCGGCATGCAGGTGTTCGACAAGTTCAACCTGCGTATCCAGCCCGGTCAACGGGTCGGGCTGGTCGGGCAATCCGGCGGCGGCAAATCGACGCTGTTCACGCTGCTGCAGCGCTTCTACGACGTGGAGCGCGGCAGCATCACCATCGACGGCCAGGATATTGCGCGGGTCACGCAGCAGAGCCTGCGCGAGGCGATCTCGGTGGTGCCGCAGGACATCTCGCTGTTCCACCGCTCGATCATGGAAAACATCCGCTACGGACGGCCGAACGCGACCGACGACGAGGTGCTCCGCGCGGCGATCGCAGCGCGCTGCGACTTCATCGAGAATTTACCGGAGGGTATGGATACCATCGTCGGCGACCGGGGCGTCAAGGTGTCGGGCGGGCAGCGCCAGCGCATCGCAATCGCCCGTGCGTTCCTGAAAGACGCGCCGATCCTTCTGCTCGATGAAGCGACCGCGGCGCTTGACAGCGAGTCCGAGGAGGCCATACGTGAAGCGCTGTCGCGCCTGATGCGCGGGCGCACCGTGGTCGCGATCGCCCATCGCCTGGCCACGCTGCGCAGCTTCGATCGTGTGGTCGTGCTGCAGGGCGGCCGCATCGTCGAGGACGGGCCGCCCGATATCCTCGTGCAGGGCAGGGGGCCATACCGCGAACTGGTGGTGCGCGAAATGGGCCGCCTCGCCAGCCAGGCTGCCTGATCCACAATAGTTGCGTATAGTCAGCGTCCATCGCAAACCCGAGAGAGAGGCGCTCGAGGTCTAAATGGCAGCGGAGATCGTTACGCAGATTTCGACCGTGCGTGTCGTCGAGCAAATCGCGGAATCGCCCTTCTACATTCCGATGACCGGTCCCGCCGCGAGGCCGCGGCGGTCGCTTAAGCATGACGACACGTTCATCGTGCTCGACAGCCATGGCGACATCGGCGCTTCCGCCGGCGGACCCGACGGCCTGTTCAACGCCGATACGCGCTATCTCGCGCGGCTGGAAATGGTGCTCGACGACGTGCAGCCGCTGTTGCTCGGCTCGAATCTGCGCGACGACAACTCGGCGCTGACTGTCGATCTCACCAATTCCGACGTCTATCGGGGCGGCCGGCTGATGCTGCAGAAGGACACGCTGCACATCGTGCGCTCGATCTTCCTCTGGCGCGGCACCGCCTATCAGCGCATCGGTCTGCAAAATCACGGCGATCGGCTGGCGAGCTTCGATCTCACCTTGCTGTTCGACAATGATTTTGCTGATCTGTTCGAAGTGCGCGGCGAGCGCCGGCCCCGGCGTGGCGTAGGCTCGAGCAGGTTGCTCGGCCCGACCGACGTCGTGCTCGAATATGTCGGACTGGACGAACAGTCACGGATCACGGCGCTGCATTTCGATCCCAAGCCGACGCGGCTCGCGGTCAATGCCGCGACCTATCATTTCGAACTGGAGCCCAAGGCGGTCACCTCGCTGTTCATCGCGGTGTCCTGCAACAAGCCGGTCATGCACAAGCCGGTGCCGTTCTTTCGCGGGCTGCTCGCGCACCGCCGTGAGATGCGGCGCTCGACGGCTGGTGCAGCCAGCATCGAGACCTCGAACAACATCTTCAACGAGGTGCTGTGCCAGGCAATGGCCGACCTCAACATGCTGATGACGGAGACGCCGCAGGGCCGCTATCCCTATGCCGGCATCCCCTGGTACTCCACGACGTTCGGCCGCGATGGATTGATCACCGCGTTGCAGATGCTGTGGATCGATCCGCGCATCGCCAAAGGCGTCTTGAAGCGGCTTGCGTTCTTCCAGGCCAAGAGCGTCGATCCGCTTTCCGATGCCGAGCCCGGAAAGATCCTGCATGAGATGCGCGGCGGCGAGATGGCGGCGCTGCGCGAGGTGCCGTTCGCGCAATATTACGGCAGCGTCGATTCGACGCCGCTGTTCGTGCTGCTGGCCGGCCATTATTTCGAGCGCACCGGAGACGAAGCGACGCTTGCGGAACTCTGGCCCTCGATCGAGGCGGCGCTGCAATGGATCGACGGCCCCGGCGATCCCGATGGCGACGGTTTCATCGAATATCAGCGCGCGACGGAGCAGGGCCTCGCCAACCAGGGCTGGAAGGACTCCTACGACGCCATCTTCCATGCCGACGGCAGGCTCGCGGAGGGCTACATCGCGCTCTGTGAAGTGCAGGGCTATGTGTTCGCGGCCAAGCGGCTGCTGGCCAGGGTGGCGCGCCGGCTCGGCTATGCCGACAGGGCAGAGAAGCTCGACGAAGAGGCCGAGACGCTGCGCCAGCGCTTCGAGGACGCCTTCTGGTGCGAGGAACTCGGAACCTATGCGCTGGCGCTCGACGGCAAGAAGGAACCCTGCCGGGTGCGGACCTCGAATGCCGGCCAGCTCCTGTTCACCGGCATCGTGCGCGAAGACCGCGCGCGGCTGGTCGCAGCCGACCTGATGAGCCAGAGCTTCTTCTCGGGCTGGGGCATCCGCACGGTCGGCAGGAACGAGGTCCGTTACAACCCGATGTCCTATCACGATGGCTCGATCTGGCCGCACGACAATGCGCTGATCGCGCTCGGCTTCGCGCGCTACGGGCTGAAACACTCAGTGGCGCACCTGTTCAAGGGGCTGTTCGACGCCGCCAGCTACATGGATCTCCGGCGTTTGCCCGAACTGTTCTGTGGGTTCCAGCGCGAAAGGCGGCGCGGACCGGTGCTCTATCCGGTAGCCTGTGCGCCGCAGGCTTGGGCGAGTGCGACCCCCTTCACGCTGGTGGAGGCGGCGCTGGGGCTCGAATTCGACGCCGCGCGCGGCGAGATCAGGCTGCGCGATCCGCGCTTGCCGGAATTCCTAAATGAGGCGATCCTGCGCGACCTGCAGCTCGGCGCCTCCAGCGTCGATCTGCGAGTCCGCCGCCATGATGGCGAAGTATCGCTGGAAGTGCTGCGTACACGCGGTCAAATCCAGGTGTCGATCGTGCTGACGCATTGAATGTCGGCCAGAATGTTTAGCTTTATTCCTGGATTGGAGGCCCCCGATGTGGGCGAACATGGCGATGACAATTATTGCCGCGGTCTTTGCCGCAATTGCGGCCGCCCAAGCGGCCGATGATCCGGCGGCACCGGCGCCGGCCAAACCCCCGGCTGCGCAAAAGGAACCGGCGCCTCCACCCTCGGTGACGGTGATCGGTGCCAGGGATGCGCATGGCATTCTCGGACGCGACGTGCGCAGCGCCGCCAATGAGGACATGGGACGAATTGTCGACGTGATCGTCGATCGCGAAGGCACCGTGCGCGCCGCTGTGATCGACTTCGGCGGCTTCCTCGGTGTCGGCAGCCGCAAGATCGTCGTTGACTGGAACGCACTGCATTTCGGCCAGGTCGCCAACAAGAGCGACAGTATCACGCTCGAACTGAACAAGGAGCAGGTGAGCGCGGCGCCGGAATACAAGGAGGATACGCCTCTCATCGTGCTCGGCGCTGCCGGCAGTTTGCGTCCATGGCAATATGACCATTAAAGTCGGAGATACATTGATCGCTCGTCCCTCCTCTTTAGCGGACAGGATTGGCGGCGATCGCAGGCGGTCGACGGCGGACGATCACGGTGCGCCACTGGTTCCGGAGTTGCCGGCACCCGAGCCGTCGCGCAAGCCTTCATCCCAGAGCCAGCGCGGTTTAGACTGGTTCATCTTTTTCCTGGCCGATGTGCAGACCGGGTTCGGCCCGTTCGTGGCGGTCTATCTGACCACGCAGAAATGGACCCAGGTCGAGATCGGCTTCGTGCTCTCGATCGGCGGCATCATTGCGTTGCTGGGGCAGATGCCGGGCGGCGCCATCGTCGATGCGGCGCGCTCCGAAAAAATGGTCGCCGGGCTCGCGGTCGCGACCATCGGTTGCGCCGCGCTGGCCTATGCGGTGTGGCCGATCTTCCCGATCGTGGTGGCGGCAGCAACCCTGCACGCGCTCGCAAGCTGCGTGCTAGGGCCGGCGATCGCGGCGATCAGCCTCGGCTTGGTGGGGCCATATGCGATCAGCGAGCGGCTCGGGCGCAATGCCCGCTTCGCCTCGCTCGGCAACGGCTCGGCGGCGGCGCTGATGGGCGCCGCCGGGTATCTGATCTCGAGCCGTTCCGTGTTCCTGGTCACCTTCATCCTCGCGATACCGACCTTGATCGCGCTGTCGCGGATTCGCGAGAAGGAGATCGATATCGCGCAAGCCCATGGCGCTGTTGTCCGCGAGGTGCCCGACAAGAAAGCGACCAGCGTGTTCGCGCTGTGCAGCAAGCGGGCATTGCTGATCTTCGCCGTCAGCATGCTGCTGTTCCAACTCGCGAACGCGGCGATGCTGCCGCTGATGGCGGGCGTGGTGACGATGCGATCCAGCCAGTGGGCGCCGGTGCTGATCGCGGCCTGCATCATCGTGCCGCAGGCGATCGTGGCGCTCGCCTCGCCTTCGGTCGGACGCAAGGCGCAGGCCTGGGGCCGGCGGCCGCTGCTCCTGCTCGCCTTCGGCGCGCTCGTGATCCGCGGCGTGCTGTTTGCGACTGTGCACGATCCCTATCTGCTGGTGGCCGTGCAGATCTTCGACGGCATTACCGCGGCGGTATTCAGCGTCATGGTGCCCTTGATCGTGGCGGACGTCGCCTTCGGCAGCGGGCATTTCAACCTGGCGCAGGGCATCATCGGCACCGCGGTCGGAATCGGCGCATCGCTGAGCACGGTGCTCGCCGGCTATGTCAGCGACAAGTTCGGCAGCAATATCGCGTTCCTGGGCCTCGCGGGCATCGCCTCGCTCGGCCTCCTGATGATCCTCTTGATCATGCCCGAGACGCGACGAACGGCGCCGGCGTGAGTCCCCATAGCCCGGGTGAAGCGTAGCGTAACCCGGGGCGCCTGCATCAACATCCACCAGCGGTTCCGGGTTGTGCTGCGCTCCACCCGGACTACGGCTCTACGCCTGCGGCAGCGCCAGCTTGCGATAGAGCGCGCCGTACAAGGCGGCCGAGATGCTCCAGCTAAAGCTCCGCGCCATGGCGCTGCGGCGCATGGCGTCGAGCCGGTCCTTGGCGACGAACGCCTCGAACGCGCGGTGCACGCCGCCGAGGAAGGATTCCGCCGATGGCTGCGCGAACAGAAATCCAGTCTCGCCGTCCTGGATGGTCTCGGCCAGCCCGCCGGTCTGGTGGCCGATCGGCAGTGAGCCGAAGCGCTGCGCATACATCTGGCTCAGGCCGCAGGGCTCGAAGCGCGACGGCATCAGCGTGAAATCGCTGCCGGCAAAGATCCTTCGCGCCTGGGCGTCGTTGAAGCCGATCGCGACCCCGATCGCGTCCGGCCGCCGCCGGTGTGCTTCCACCAGGGCCTGCTCGATTCCCGGCTCGCCGGAGCCGGTGACGACGATCTGCCCGCCGGCCGCGACGATCTTATCGGCCGCAGACAGCACCAGATCGACGCCCTTCTGGTGCACCAGGCGGGCGACCAGGCCGAACATCGGGCCGCGGGAGACGGCAAGGCCAAACTGCTTGCGGACGTAATCCGCATTGGCCTGCTTGCCGGCCCAGTCGCCGACACCGAACTGCTGCGCGAGCTTGGCGTCAAAGCGCGGGTCCCAGCTCTCGTCGATGCCGTTGAGGATTCCGGTGAGCTGCGCGGCGTCGGAGCGGATGCGCAGCAGGCCCTCGAGCCCGCAGCCGAGCTCTGGCGTCGTGATCTCCTTGGCATAGGTCGCGCTGACGGTCGTCAGATGCGAAGCATAGACGATGCCGCCCTTGAGGAAGGACAGCTTGTCGTAGAACTCGAGCCCGTCGATGTGGAAGGAGCTTTCCGGCGCGCCAATCCGCCGCAACGAGTCTTTCGGGAAGAGTCCCTGATACGCGAGATTGTGGATGGTCAGGATCGAGGGGATGCGCGCGCCGCGCCAGGCCAGATAGGCCGGCGCCAGCGCGGCCTGCCAGTCATTGGCGTGGACGAGGTCGGCTGCCCAATTCTTGTCCAGACTGCCTGCGGCGAGTTCTGCCGCGGCCGACGCGAATCGCCCGAAGCGGATGTCGTTGTCCGGCCAGTCGCGTCCGCTCTCGTCGCCGTAAGGGTTGCCCGGACGGTCATAGAGCTGTGGGCACAGCACGACGTAGACCGGCATGCCGTCGCGGGTCGAGGCGCGGCCGATCGAGCATGCGGGCATCTCCGCGAGCGGCGCGCATTCGCCAACGATTTCAATATGAGTGAGTTGCTCGACCACGTCCCGATATCCGGGGAGCATGATCCGGACATCGCTCAGGGGACGCAGGGCTCTGGGAAGGGCGGCGGAAACAGCAGCAAGGCCGCCGACGCGGACGAAATCGTCCATTTCAGTGGTGATGAATAAGACCCTCAAAAAAGCGCCTCGCTCCAACCTGTAAACGACTATGCAAAAATGGTTCCAGTTTTCCTTTGACGAAAATCAACGGGCCCGCCCAGTCCGGTCTGGTTCAGACGCTTCCCTGCAGAAGCCGCTCCACCTTCTTGTTTGAGCATGGTCCCCGCGCAAGCGCTTCGCGTTTGTCGCGAGGGAAAACCGGTTTCCACTTTTCCGGATCATGCTCTAGGTTCACGCCGCGCCGATAAAAGGTACGGCCCGAGGGAGCTTTGCGAATGACGATAGTCGAGAACGATGAGGGCTATTTGACAAAGAGCCTGGGCGGCCTTCGTGTGCTTGATTTTTCGACGACGATCGCCGGCCCTCATTGCACGCGCATGCTTGCCGACCTCGGAGCGGAAGTCATCAAGATCGAGCCTGCTGAAGGCGAGATGATGCGTACCCGCCCACCGATGCGTAAGCTTTGCTCGACCGCGTTCGGCCAGCTCAATGTCGGCAAGAAGAGCCTGACGCTCGACTTGAAGTCGGCGGAAGGGGTGGAGGTGGTACGCCGCCTCGTCGCGACCGCCGACATCTTGGTCGAGAATTTCCGCCCCGGCGTGATGCAGCGCTTGAAGCTCGATTACGCCAGCCTGCGCGGGCTCAACCCGCGGCTGATCTATTGCTCGATCTCCGGCTACGGCCAGACCGGGCCGTCGGCTGGCCTGCCGGCCTATGCTCCGGTCATCCATGCCGCCTCCGGCTACGACATGGCGCATCTGGCCTACCAGGCCGGGCGGAGCAGGCCCGACTATTGCGGTATCTACATCGCCGACGTGCTGAGCGGCGTCTATGCGTTTGGCGCGATCGGAGCGGCGCTGCATCAGCGGCACAGCACCGGGGAGGGCCAGCACATCGACGTCTCCATGCTCGAAGCGATGCTGAGCCTGACCTTGAACGAGGTGCAGTGGGCGCAGTTCAAGGTGCAGCCAACGGCGCGGCCGATGTTCGGCCCTGTTGAGACCTCCGACGGCTACGTCATGGTCGCGATCGCCAGCGAGAAGACGTTCCAGAGCTTGATGCAGGTGATCGGTCGTCCCGAATGGGTGAGCGATCCACGATTCGCCAAATATTCCGACCGCCGGGAAAATTGGGCGGCCCTGATGGATGGCGTGGAGGATTGGTCGCGCCGGGTGACGACAGAACAATGCCTCGCCGCGCTCAATGAGGAGGGCGTGCCCTCATCCGCCTATCGCACGGTGGAGCAAGCGCTGGCCGATCCGCAGCTCGCGCATCGCGGCGCTCTGGCCGAGGTCGAGGACGGCGGCGGGACCTTCAAGGTGGTCAACCTGCCGTTCCGGATGTCCGGCGCGAAGGTTGCGGCCGTAAAGCGAGTGTCGACGCTCGGCGAGCACACCCGCGCCTATCTCAAGGAGGCGGGCCTGTCCGACGCGGAGATTGCCGCATTCGCAGGCTAACAGCCGGCAAGGCTGATCGTCGCCCGCCGAGGTTTGTCTCGCGTCGGCAGACGTGGCAATGTTGCCGTAACAACAAAGAATGTTGGGAGAATAAAGATGAAGAGTTTCCAGGTTGCCGAGTTCAACGCCCCCTTGAAGGAAGTCGACCAGCCGACGCCGGAGCCGACCGGGACGCAGGTGCTGATCAAGGTGAAGGCGGCCGGCATCTGCCACAGCGATCTGCATATCTGGGAAGGCGGCTACGATCTCGGCCACGGGCGCAAGCCGCTGTCGCTGAAGGATCGCGGCGTCTCGCTGCCGCGCACGATGGGGCATGAGACCGTCGGCGAGGTGGCGGCGTTCGGGCCGGACGTGAAGCCGGGAGACACCGGTGGCCTCAAGGCCGGCGACGTGGCGCTGGTTTATCCCTGGCTCGGCTGCGGCAAATGCCCGACTTGCCTCGCCGGCGACGAGAATATGTGTGCGGTCAAGCCGAACTCGCTCGGCGTCTATTGCGACGGCGGCTACGCCGATCACATGCTGGTGCCGCATCCAAAGTACCTGCTCAACCTCAAAGGGCTCGATCCCGTCACCGCCGCGCCCTATGCCTGCTCGGGCGTGACCACCTACAGCGCACTGAAGAAGGTCGAGTTCGCCTTCGATTCGCCGATCGTGATCATCGGCGCCGGCGGCCTCGGCCTGATGGCGCTGTCGCTGCTGAAGGCGATGGGTGGCAAGGGGGCGATCGTTGTCGACATCGACGCGCGCAAGCGCGAGGCGGCGGAAGCCGCCGGCGCGCTCGGCACTGTCGACGGCGGGGCGGGCGATGCGCTGGAGCAATTGGCGAAGAAGGCGGGCGGCCCGATCCGCGCGGTGATCGACCTGGTCGGCAACGCCCAGACCACGCAGCTCGGCTTCGACTGCCTGGCCAAGGGCGGCAAGCTCGTGATCGTCGGCTTGTTCGGCGGTGGCGCAACCTTCGCGCTGCCGCTGATCCCGATCAAGGCGATCACGATCCAGGGCAGCTATGTCGGCAACCTCCGCGAGACGCAGGAACTGCTCGACCTGGTCCGGACCAAGAAGATTGCGCCGATCCCGGTGACTCCTGTGCCGCTCGCCAAGGCCTATGACTCCCTGCTCGAATTGCAGAAGGGCAAGCTGGTCGGCCGCGCCGTGCTGACGCCGTAAGCCGCCACCATACTCCGCCGTCATGCCCGGGCTTGTCCCGGGCATCCACGTCTTATGGTCGTTCAGCGGTAAGAACGTGGATGGCCGGGACAGGCCCGGCGATGACGAGTTCAAAAACCTTCATTGTTTCGAATGGGGGAATCCCATGTCCGCAAACAACGCCCTCCATATCGCAGTGCTCGGCGGCGACGGCATCGGTCCGGAGGTGATGGCGCCGGCACTCGAAGTGTTGCGCAAGATCGAGGCGGCGACGGAGCTTCGATTCCGCTTCACCGAGGCACCCGCGGGCGCCAACCACTACAGAGAGACCGGCGTCTCGCTGCCGGAATCGACGGTGAGGCTGTGCGAGGAGGCGGATGCGATCCTGTTAGGAGCCTGCGGCCTGCCGTCGGTGCGCTACCCCGACAACACCGAGATCGCGCCGCAGATCGAGTTGCGCTTCCATTTCGATCTCTATGCCGGCGTGCGGCCGGCGCGGCTGATTCCGGGGGTGCCAAGCCCGATCGTCGGCGCGGAGCAGCGCGGCATCGACTTCGTCGTGATCAGGGAATCGACCGAAGGCCTGTTCGCCTCGATGGGCAAGGGCGTCGTCACCGAGGATGAGGCGCGCGAGACCATGCTGATCACGCGCAGGACCTCCGAGCGCCTGTTCGAGTTCTCGTTCCGCCTCGCCGAACGCCGCAAGGCGCGCGGCCGCGTTGGCGGCGGGCTGACCTGCGTCGACAAGGCGAATGTGTTCAAGGCCCTTGCATTCTTCCGCGGCATCTTCGACGAGACCGCAAAGCGGCATCCGGATGTCAGGGCCGATCACCTTTATATCGATGCCTGCTCGGCGCTCATGGTGAAGCGTCCGTGGGATTTCGACGTCATGGTGACGGAGAACATGTTCGGCGACATCCTCTCCGACCTTGCTGCCGGACTGATCGGCGGTATGGGCATGGCGCCGTCAGCCGACATCGGCGACCGCTACGCGGTGTTTCAGCCCTGCCACGGCACTGCGCCCGATATCATGGGGCAGGGCAAGGCCAATCAGACTGCGATGATCCTGTCGGTCGCGATGATGCTGGACTGGCTTGCCGACAAGCATGGGCTGGAGAGCGCGGCGGAAGCCGGTGAACGGATCGAGCGCGCCGTCGACAAGGCCTATGCCGGCGGCATCAAACCGATCGAGATCGGCGGCGGCAACGGCACCGCCGACATCGCCAAGGCCGTGCTGGCGCTGTTGTAACTTCGAACCCGCGAGAAGAGGGGCCCGACGGTCGCGCGACCGATTGTCGCTCTCGGCATCGATGCTGGAACGGACGCGCTTCTGCGAAAGGGCCAAATGCAAAAAGCGCCGCCATCGCGATGGCAGCGCTTCAGCAAAGCCTCGATCCGAACCAACGCATAGCCCGGTGCAGCGTTTTGCCACGGTTCGACGCGCTTGCGCGGATCGATGCGGTCCGCGCCACGAAACGGAGAAGGGCCGACGGCTCAGCCTTCGTTCGCGGCGATCGATTCCATCAAGGACACCAGTTGACGTTGAACCGTCTGGTCCTTGATCTTGCTGTAGGCTCGCAGCAACCTCAGGCTGAAAGCGCTGTCCAGGAAGAGGAGGCTTTCGACCTCGCGCGACTTGTTGTCGCCGTCGTAGAAGAACGTGACAGGCACGTCGAGCGCGGCAGCGATCTGCTGAAGGCGAGCAGCGCCGACACGGTTCACGCCCTTCTCGTACTTCTGGACCTGCTGGAAGCTGACGCCGAGCTTTTCGCCCAGCTCCGCTTGCGAGATCTTTTGCTCCACACGCCGCAGGCGAATCCGTTTGCCCAACTCAATGTCGGGCTTGCCGGCACTGCGTTGCTTCATCTTCTTTGCTGCTGATCTGTTCATTCTGGTTACCCGTCCTTCAAATCGGGAGGCCCTGCGCAGATTGGTCAGGGATTCGTCCATACTTCCGCGTTAACTTTGTCCGGATCGTGAGTTCGTCTCGCGAACCACGGTACTCCAAGCAGACTGTCGAATGGTAGCCAAACGCCGCGCGCTTTGGAAGTATCCAGATACCGGCGCCGTCAGACTACCTAAAGTCGTCAACGCCCGAGATAACTTGCGATATCCCGCACTGTGTATTTGGCAAAATATTGGACAAACCACAACTACTACGGGTTGGATCGACACAGATTTTGAACGCATGCTTACTACCGGCCTCTGCATGCGTGGTTCTACACCCCGTACTTGTACGGGACCTCAACGGCTCTGGATTTCGCCAAAAAATGACAGCGGACATAGCCGCGTGGCGCATCCCTCCCGCGCGTTAGGCGCATTAGAAGGAAAACAGAGCACCAATCACCCGCTGGACAATTTCGCAAAATTTCTGGATCATCTGTCCATTCACGCGCCCGACCACCCGCAGACCTTTGTGGAGAGGCTCATGAAGCGAAGAAATGAAACGCCGCGGATCTATCTCGCAAGTTCGGGAGCGGAAGAAATGCCGGTTGTCCATACCGAAGAACGGTTGCTCTCGCTGCTTGCGACGCTTGAGGAGTGCAGGGACTTCCTCACGGACAAGGCAAGTCCGGAAACGGCGCGTTTGCTGTCGCTGGCCATCCTCGAACTCAGGATGGAGCTGCATCAGGTGACCGACGCCGAGCTCAAGGCGCTGTGCGACCTGATGACTCCGGAGGAGCGGCCGCCGCAGGAAGTGAGGTCGGTCTCCGGCAAGCCGCTGCCGCCGTATCTGAAACTGGTCAAATAGCGCCCGTTTGCGCGTAGCCCGGATGGAGCGCAGCGCAATCCGGGGCCTAGCCAGATCGCGTGGCGCCCCGGATTGCGCTGCGCTCCATCCGGGCTACGATTCACCTCACCCCGCCGTCACGTCGACCAGCTCGTCGCCGTCGAGCACCCGCGTGGCCTTTTCGCGGTCGAGATCGCCTTCCCACGCGGCTACCACGACTGTCGCAACGCAGTTGCCGATCAGGTTGCCGACGGCGCGGGCCATGCCAATGAACCAGTCGACCGACAGCACCAGCACGAGGCCGATGGCGGGAATGGTCGGCACCGCATTCAGCGTCGCCGCCAGGATCACGATCGCCGAGCCCGGCACGCCATGCGCGCCCTTTGAAGTGATCAGGGAGACGCCGAGCACCAGCAACAGATCGCCGAACGACAGCGGCGTGTTGGTGGCCTGCGCGATGAACACCACCGCCAGCGTGAGATAGATCGAAAAGGCGTCGAGGTTGAACGAATAGCCGGTCGGGATCACCAGCCCGACGACGGAGTCCTTGACGCCCAACCGCTCCAGCTTGCGCATGATCTGCGGCAGCACCGCGTCGGACGACGCAGTCGCCAGCACGATGGTCAATTCCTCGCGAAGGTAGGCCAGGAATTTGAGGATATTGATGCCGGCCAGGGCCATGACGCCGCCGAGCACGCCGAACACGAAGATCGCAACCGAGATGTAGAACAGCGCGACCAGCGAGACCAGTTGCTTGAGCGAGCCGACGCCGTATTTGCCGACCGTATAGGCCACCGCGCCGAGCACGCCGAGCGGGGCGGCGCGCACGATCAGCCCCATCGCGCGGAACAGCACCGCCGAGACAGCGTCGATCATGGAGGTGACCTTCTCGCCCTTTTCGCCGCCGACCAGCGCCAGGCTGACGCCGAAGATCACCGCGAAGAACAAGACCTGCAGCACGTCGTTGCGCGCCAGCGCATCGAAGGAGGTGGTCGGAATGATGTTCAGGAGGAAAGCGCCGATGCCGCCGCCCTGCAGCTTGTGGGCGTTGTCGGCATAGGTGTTGAGCGCCTTGGCATCGAGCGTCGAGGTATCGATGTTCATGCCATGGCCGGGCCCGAACAGATAGGCCAGCAGGAGGCCGACGACCAGCGCGATCGTCGTCATCGCCTCGAAATAGATCAGCGCCTTGACGCCGACGCGACCGACTTTCTTCAGGTCGCCGGCGCCGGCAATGCCGTGCACGACCACGCAGAACACGATCGGTGCCACGATCATCGAGATCAGCTTGAGGAAGGCGTCGCTGAAGATCTTCAGCCCGATCGCGAAGTCGGGGGCGATCACGCCGAGCGCGATGCCGAGCAGCAGCGCGGCAAGCACCTGGACGAAGAGGGATGTGTAGAGCGGCTTGCGGGTTTCGGTAGCTGCTGCGGCTGTGATGCTCGACATGGTCTGCTCCCATGGGTTTTGCCCATGCGTAGCAACTTGCATGCCAAGCACGCGTCGCGACGGTTCGAAAGCTGTCGAAGTTCCGCGGCGCTTCACGCGATGCGCCGCGGAACAAAGAGGGTCAAAGGTTGCTGTCGGTGATCGCGGCGTACACCATGGTGCGCAGCTCGCGCCGCAGCGGGTAGGCGCTGGAGGGGAGCACCTGCGTCATGAAGATCGTGATCAATTCTTCCGCCGGGTCGATCCAGAACGACGTGGTTGCGGCGCCGCCCCAATTGTATTCGCCGGGGCTGCCGGCAATCAGCGTCTGCGCCGGGTTCATGGTCACGGCGAAGCCGAGGCCAAAGCCGATGCCGTTATAGGCCGCTTCCGAGAACAGCGAGCGCGACAGGGCCGGCAGGTCGACGCCGCCGGGCAGATGGTTCGACGTCATCAGCTTCAAGGTCTTCGGTCCGATCAGCCGCACGCCGCCGACCTCGCCGCCATTGAGCAGCGCGCGGCAGAAGGTGAGATAGTCGGCGGCCGTCGAGCACAATCCGCCGCCGCCTGATATCAGCGAGGGCGGCGACAGGAACGAGCTGGTGGCCGGGTCATCCTGCAGCGTCAGCCCGCCCTTGCGGTCGGCGGCATGGAACGTCATGCCGCCTTGCGGGTCGGCGGAATAGCAGGCCGCCAGGCGATGCGCCTTGTCTGCTGGCACGAAGAAATCGGTGTCGTTCATGCCGAGCGGGATGAAGATACGCTCCTTCAGGAATTGCTCGAACGGGATGCCGCTGATCTTGCCGACGAGATAGCCGATCACGTCGGTGGCGACAGAATAATTCCAGGCCTCGCCCGGTGAGAATTCGAGCGGGATCTTGGCGAGATCCTCGATCATGGTGTCGAGCGTCCCGGCCTTGACGACCTCGCCGATCTTGTTCTCGCGATAGGCTGCATCGACATTGGAGCGCTGCTGGAAGCCGTAAGTCAGCCCCGAGGTGTGCCGCAGGAGGTCGACGATCAGCATCGGCCGCGACGGCGGCTTGGTCAGGAACGCCGGCGCGGTGCCGGCCTGGAACACGCCGAGGTTCTTCCATTCCGGGATGTATTTATGGACGGGCTCGTCGAGTGCCACGAGGCCTTGCTCAACCAGCATCATGAAGGCGACCGAGGTGATCGGCTTGGTCATGGAATAGATGCGGAAGATGGTGTCGTCCTTGACCGGCACCTTGCGCTCGACATCGGCAAAGCCTTGCACAGTCGAATGCACGATCTTGCCGCGGCGGTAGACCAGAAGCTGCGTGCCCGGAAACCGCCCGGCCTCGATGTAGCGCCGCTTCAGGTGGTCCTCGAGCCGGTCCAGCGCCGCTTGCGACATGCCGGCGGATTCGGGGGAAGCGGGGGTGGGGGCTAACATCGCTCTTCTCCGGTTTTGGGGCAGGCCTTGATAGCCGAAAAGTGTCCTGCGTTCCAATCACCTGGCGCTTACACCGTCGTGGGTCGTCGTGTAGGCTGAAGCCAAGCGAAACCAATTCGCAGGGATGGAAGCAATGCCGCAATTCAATGACACCGAGCTGACCGCCGCCGTCATCCAGAGCTTCGAGGAAACGCCGAATCCGCGGGCCAAATTCCTGCTTCAGGAATTGGTGAAGTCGCTGCACGATTATGTCGGCCGCACCGACCTCACCTTCGAGGAATGGGAATATGCGATCGATTTCCTGACCCGCACCGGTCACAAATGCACCGATATCCGCCAGGAGTTCATCCTGCTCTCCGACGTGCTTGGCGTCTCCATGCTGGTCGATGCCGTCAACCATCGCGACCGCGATGGCGCCACCGAGACCACGGTGCTCGGTCCGTTCTATGTCGGCGAGCACAAGGTGACGCCTGACGGCACCGATATCTCGGCGACGCTGCCCGGCGAGCGGCTCTACGTGCAGGCGCGCGTCACCGATCTCGACGGCAAGCCGGTCGCCGGCGCACCGGTCGACGTCTGGCATGCCGACGACGATGGCTTCTACGATTCACAGAAGCCGAGCTATGCGACGCAGGGCCCGTCGTCGCGGGCGCGCTTCATCACCGGCGGTGACGGCCGTTTCCATTTCCGCACCATCCTGCCCTGCAGCTATCCGATCCCGACCGACGGCCCGGTCGGCGAGATGATCATGCAAACGCGGCGTCATCCGATGCGCCCGGCGCACATCCATTTCCTGGTCGCGGCGAAGGGCTATGAGCCGCTGATCACCCACGTCTTCATGGAAGGCGACAAATATCTCGCCTCCGACGTGGTGTTCGGCGTCAAGGACGAGCTGGTCGCGAAGATAGAAAAGCGCACCGATCCTGTCATGCCCGACGGCACCAAGACGAGCGAGCCGTGGCATTTGATGACCTACGACTTCCGCATCAAGCCGGGCGAGGGCGCGCCGCCGGCACCGCTCGGCGTGAAGGCCGAGAAGGTCGGCGAAGACGCGTAGGCGGCGGTAGCCCGGGTGAAGCGCAGCGTAACCCGGGATTGCTGCTGACCACGCGCGCAGGGGTCCCCGGGTTGCGCTGCGCTTCACCCGGGCTACTGCTCAAGCAGGGCCTGCTCATTTTTTGTGCGGCGCACAAAGATTGAGCGAATCGCAAAATTTGGCGGCGGAACCGAGCGAGACGCGCGGAGCGGTGCGACTCCCAACCCGTTACATTCCTTAGAATTTTTCCAACACGCGGCTTGGCACGAAGCTTGAATAGCTAGCTTGCGACGCCATTGAAGCCGTCCCTCGAAACCAATCATCCGAATTGTGACACCGCCAGACTGGGGCCTCCCCAGCACGCGACCCCGTGCGCTTCGGGGCAGTGCCACAAGCGGACGGGCATTCAGACGCAAAGGACATTTGCACGCATGACGAAGCCGACCAAAGAGACCTCCCGCCATGGCGTCAGCCGCCGCCAGCTTTTGAAGGCGGCAAGCGGAACGGCCGCATTGCTGGCGGCGGCGAAACTGAATTTCCCGGCCGGCGCGTTCGCGCAAGGCGCAGGCCCTGAAGTGAAGGGCGCCAAGCTCGGCTTCATCGCGCTCAGCGACGCCGGTCCGCTGTTCGTGGCCAAGGACAAGGGCATCTTCGCCAAACACGGTATGCCCGATGTCGACGTGCAGAAGCAGGCTTCGTGGGGCACGACGCGCGACAATCTCGTGCTCGGCTCGGAAGGCAACGGCATCGACGGCGCGCATATCCTCACCCCGATGCCTTACCTGATCTCCGCCGGCAAGGTGACGCAGAACAACCAGCCGACACCGATGTACATCCTGGCGCGGCTCAACCTCGATGCGCAGTGCATCTCGGTTGCCAAGGAATATGCCGACCTCAAGCTTTCGACCGACGCCTCGCCGTTCAAGGCGGCGCTGGACAAGAAGAAGGCGAGCGGAAAGGCGGTGAAGGCCGCGATGACCTTCCCCGGCGGTACCCACGATCTCTGGATCCGCTATTGGCTCGCCGCGGGCGGCATCGATCCCGACAAGGACATCGAGACGATCGTGGTGCCGCCGCCGCAGATGGTCGCCAACATGAAGGTCGGCACCATGGATTGCTTCTGCGTCGGCGAGCCCTGGAATCTGCAACTCGTTCACCAGGGCATCGGCTACACCGCCGTCAACACCGGCGAAATCTGGAACAAGCATCCGGAGAAGTCGTTCGCGATGCGCGCCGCCTGGGTCGACAAATATCCGAACGCGGCGAAGGCCATCACCATGGCCGTGATGGAAGCCCAGCAATGGGCCGACAAGGCCGAGAACAAGCAGGAGCTGGCCGCGATCATGGCCAAGCGACAGTGGATCAACTGCCCGGTCGAGGACGTCTATGACCGCAGCGCCGGCAAGTTCGACTACGGCACCGGCAAGGTGGTCGAGAACTCGCCGCACATCATGAAGTACTGGCGCGACTTTGCGTCCTATCCGTTCCAGAGCCACGATCTCTGGTTCCTCACCGAAGATATCCGCTGGGGCAAGTTCGAGGCGGGCTTCGACACCAAGGGGCTGATCGCCAAGGTCAACCGCGAGGACATTTGGCGCGCGGCTGCGAAGGATCTCGGCGTGCCCGCGTCCGAAATTCCGACCTCAACCTCGCGCGGCAAGGAGACGTTCTTCGACGGCAAGGTGTTCGATCCCGAGAATCCGTCGGCCTATCTGAAGTCGCTGTCCATCAAGCGTGTTGACGTCTGATCCGCGCAAAGCGGCGCGCATCTGCGCGTCGCCCGGCACCTGAGCACGGAGAGAGATTTTCGATGTCTATGCCTGCACTGAAAACCGACGCCGCATCGACGGCACTTCCGGTTACGGCTGCGCCGGTCGTGACCATGACGCCGAAGCGTGCGCCGCAGTCCGAGAAATACGCCAAGATGGCGAAGGAGGCCGCGGTGCGCGTGGTGCCGCCGCTGATCGTCGTCGCGTTCCTGCTCGTGGTTTGGGAGCTGATCTGCCGGCGCGCCGGCTCGACGCTGCCGCCGCCCTCGCGTGTGTTCAGCGATACCAAGGAACTGATCTTCGATCCGTTCTTCGATCATGGCGGCATCGACAAGGGCCTGTTCTGGCATCTGTCGGCGAGCCTGCAGCGCGTCGCCTATGGCTATTCGCTTGCCGCAATCATCGGCGTCGCGCTCGGCACGCTGGTCGGTCAATCGGTCTGGGCGATGCGCGGACTTGATCCCTTGTTCCAGGTGCTGCGCACCATCCCGCCGCTCGCCTGGTTGCCGCTGTCGCTTGCGGCCTTCCGCGACGGCCATCCGTCGGCGATCTTCGTGATCTTCATCACCTCGGTGTGGCCGATCATAATCAACACCGCCGTCGGCATCCGCAATATCCCGCAGGATTACCGCAACGTCGCCGCGGTGGTGCAGCTCAACCCGCTCGAGTTCTTCGCCAAGATCATGATCCCGGCGGCTGCTCCCTACATGTTCACCGGCCTTCGTATCGGCATCGGCCTATCCTGGCTGGCCATCGTCGCGGCCGAAATGCTGATCGGCGGCGTCGGCATCGGCTTCTTTATCTGGGACGCCTGGAATTCCTCGCACATCAGCGAAATCATCCTGGCGCTGTTCTATGTCGGCATCATCGGCTTCGTGCTCGACCGCCTGATTGCGGGCGTCGCGAAGATCGTGACCCGCGGCACCGCCGTGAACTGAGGGGACGTGTCATGCAGGCCTATCTGAAGCTCGACCATATCGACAAGATCTTCACGCGCGGCAATGCCACTACCGAAGTGTTGAAGGACATCAACCTGACGATCGAGAAGGGCGAGTACGTCTCGATCATCGGCCATTCCGGCTGCGGCAAGTCCACGCTGCTCAACATCGTGGCCGGGCTCACCGGTGCCACCCATGGCGGCGTGCTGCTCGAGAACCGCGAGGTCAACTCGCCGGGCCCGGATCGCGCGGTCGTGTTCCAGAACCACAGCCTGCTGCCGTGGCTCACGGTCTATGAGAACGTCAAGCTCGGCGTCGACAAGGTGTTTTCGAAGACCAAGACGCGGGCCGAGCGCGACGCCTGGGTGATGCACAATCTGAACCTCGTGCAGATGGCGCACGCCAAGGACAAGCGGCCGAACGAGATCTCAGGCGGCATGAAGCAGCGCGTCGGCATTGCGCGGGCGCTCGCGATGGAGCCGAAGGTGCTCTTGCTCGACGAGCCCTTCGGCGCGCTCGATGCGCTGACCCGCGCGCATCTGCAAGATTCCGTGATGGCCCTGCACCAGAAGCTCGGCAACACCATTTTGATGATCACTCATGACGTCGACGAGGCGGTGCTGTTGTCGGACCGCATTGTAATGATGACCAACGGTCCGAGCGCACGGATCGGTGAAGTGCTGGAGGTGCCGCTGGCGCGCCCGCGCAAGCGGCTCGAGCTTGCCACCAACTCTGGCTACCTCAAGTGCCGGCAGCGGGTGCTCGAATTCCTTTACGAGCGGCATCGCTTCGTGGAAGCGGCGTAGCCGGCAGTCGTTATTGCCGGGCTAGAGCGCGCAGCGCGTCTTCGCAAAAATGACGCGGCAATCCATCGAAGGCGGAAGATTTTCTGGGATGGATGCGTAGGTCAAGCCCGCGCACGACGCGTGGAGATGGAGAGAAAGCATGACACCGGAGCAAGTCAAGCTCGTGCAAGAGAGTTTTTCGAAGGTCGCGCCGATTTCCGAGCAGGCCGCGATCCTCTTCTATGATCGCTTGTTCGAGGTCGCACCGACCGTGAGGGCGATGTTTCCGGACGACATGACCGAACAGCGCAAGAAACTGATGGCGGTCCTCGCCGTGGTGGTGAATGGGCTCAGCAATCTGCAATCCGTGCTGCCCGCCGCAAGCGCACTCGCCAAGCGGCATGTGAGCTACGGGACCAAGGCGGAGCACTATCCCGTTGTCGGCGATGCGTTGTTGTGGACGCTGCAGAAGGGCCTCGGCGAAGCCTGGACGCCCGAAGTGGCCGCTGCCTGGACCGCTGCCTACGGCACGCTGTCCGGCTACATGATTTCGGAAGCCTACGGCAGCCCTCAGGCCGCCGAATAGAGGAAGCGCTGTGAGCGAACCGCTGGTCATTGTCGGCAACGGGATGGCGGCCGCGCGCCTGGTCGACGAATTGTCGAAGGTGGCGCTCGGGCGCTACGCCATCGCGGTGATCGGCAGCGAACCGCGGCTCGCCTATAACCGCGTGCTGCTGTCCTCCGTTCTTGCCGGCGAGACCACCTCGGAGGATATCGAGCTGCAGCCGGCATCATGGTGGCGCGACCGTGGCGTCACGGTGAAATATGGCTGCATCGCCACCGAGATCGATGTCGGCCGCCGCGAATTGAAGATCGAGGGCGAGGAGAGCATCACCTTCTCGAAGCTGGTCCTGACCACCGGCTCATCGGCGCTGCGGCTCAACGTGCCCGGCGCCGAGCTCGCCGGCGTGCATACGTTCCGCGATAGCCGCGACGTCGACCTGTTGCTCGCGTTCGCCGCGCGCAAGACGCGCGTGGTCGTGATCGGCGGCGGGCTACTCGGGCTCGAGGCGGCCTATGGGCTGGCGAAAGCGGGGGCGCCAGTGACGCTGGTGCACCTGATGGACCGATTGATGGAGCGCCAGCTCGATGCACCGGCGGGCGCGCTCCTGAAATCACTGGTCGAGCAGAAAGGCATCGAGATCCTGCTCGAGGCCAGCACCGCGCGCATCCACGGCGAGAACCGTGTCGAAGGTGTCGAGCTTGCAGACGGACGATTGATCAAGGCCGACGGGGTGATCTTCGCCGCCGGCATCCGGCCGAACATCGCGCTGGCAAAGGAGGCCGGCATTGCCGTCAATCGTGGCATCGTGGTTGACGATTGCTTACAGACCGGCGCGGAAGGCGTGTTCGCAATCGGCGAATGCGCCGAGCATCGGGGTATCTGCTACGGCCTGGTCGAGCCGGCCTATGAGCAGGCGCGGGTGCTGGCGCGGCATCTTGCCGGGCAGGATGTCGCCTATGCCGGCAGCATCGTGGCAACCAATTTGAAAGTGTCCGGTGTCAGCGTGTTTTCCGCCGGCGATTTCATAGGCGCCGAGGGCAGCGAGAGCATCGTGTTCAGCGACGTTAACCACGGCACCTACAAGAAGCTCGTGATTGCAGACGGACGTCTGACCGGCGCGGTCCTGATCGGCGATACGTCAGATGCGCTCTGGTATCTCGACCTGATCCGCAGCGCGAGGCCTATTGCCAAGATCCGCGGCGACATGATGTTCGGCCGTTCGCTGGCGGAGGCAGCATGAGCGCAGCCGATCCCGCGCTTCGCACCGTCAAGACCACCTGCGCCTATTGCGGCGTCGGCTGCGGCGTGCTGGCGACGCCGGACGGCAAGGGCGGCGCCGCGATCGCGGGCGATCCCGATCATCCCGCCAATTTCGGGCGCCTGTGCTCGAAGGGCTCCGCGCTCGGCGAAACGCTGGGGCTGGCGAACCGGCTGCTCCATCCGATGATCCGCTGCGACAAGGGGATGGAGCGCATCGCCTGGAGCGACGCGCTCGACCATGTCGCGCATCGCTTCAAGCACATCATCGCGCGCGACGGCCCCGGCGCGGTCGCATTCTATCTCTCCGGCCAGTTGCTGACCGAGGATTACTACGTCGCCAACAAACTGATGAAGGGTTTCATCGGTAGCGCCAATGTCGACACCAATTCGCGGCTGTGCATGTCGTCCTCCGTGGCCGGCCATCGTCGCGCCTTCGGCGCCGACACCGTGCCCGGCTGTTACGAGGATCTCGAGCAGGCCGACCTCCTGGTGCTGGTCGGCTCCAACGCCGCCTGGTGCCATCCGGTGCTGTTCCAGCGCATGCTCGCCAACAAGCAGCAGCGCGGCGCGCGCATCGTGGTGATCGATCCACGCCGCACCGATACATCGGAAGATGCCGATCTCTTCCTCGGCCTGAAGCCCGGCACCGACACCGCGCTGTTCTGCGGCCTGCTGGTGCATCTCGCGGATAGTGGCGCGCTCGATCACACCTATATCGACTGCTACACGAACGGCTTCGACGAGGCTCTGGCGCGCGCCCGCGGCATGGCCGGCAGTGTCGGCGCGACCGCGCTCGCCACCGGCCTCTCCGAGCAGGACGTTGCGACGTTCTTCAAGATGTTTGCCAGCACGCCGCGCGTGGTGACCTTGTATTCCCAAGGCGTCAACCAGTCGGCGCAGGGCACCGATAAGGTCAACGCCATCCTCAACTGCCATCTCGCCACGGGCCGCATCGGCAAGATCGGCGCGTCGCCGTTCTCGCTGACCGGACAGCCGAACGCGATGGGCGGGCGCGAGGTCGGTGGGCTCGCCAACCAACTCGCCGCCCACATGGCCTTCACGCCTCCGGACATTGACCGTGTCCGTAGATTCTGGAAGGCGCCGCGCATCGCCACCCATGAGGGGTTGAAGGCGGTGCAGATGTTCGAGGCGATCGGGCGCGGCGAGATCAAGGCGTTGTGGGTGATGGGCACCAACCCGGCAGTATCGCTGCCGGATGCCGATGCCGCGCGTGAGGCATTGCGGAAGCTCGAACTGTTCGTGGTGTCGGAGAATGTTCGCTCCAACGACACTGTCGATGTAGGCGCGCATGTGTTGTTGCCCGCGCAGGCTTGGGGCGAGAAATCCGGCACGGTGACCAATTCCGAGCGCCGCATCTCGCGCCAGCGCGCGTTCCTGGAATCTCCGGGCGAAGCGCAGCCGGACTGGTGGATCCTTTGCGAGGTCGCAAGGCGCCTCGGTTTTGGCGCCGCCTTCGACTTCAAGTCCGCCGCGGATATCTTCCGCGAGCACGCGGCGCTCTCGGCGTTCGAGAACAACGGCATCAGGGATTTCGACATCGGCGCGCTGACGTCGCTGTCGGACGAGGCTTTTGACGCGATGGCGCCGGTGCAATGGCCGATGCGGCAGCATGCGTCGCCGCAGCCACGCTTCTTCGCCGAAGGCGGCTTCTTCGCCAACGATCGCAAGGCGCGGTTCGTCGCGCCGGAGATTCCGACGCTGCGGACCGAGACGACGCCGGCGCGGCCGTTGCGGCTCAACACCGGCCGCATCCGCGATCAGTGGCACACGATGACGCGCACCGGCGCGAGCCCGAGGCTCGGCCAGCATCTGCCGGAGCCGTTCGTCGAGGTGCATCCCGATGATGCGTTGCGCTATGGCGTGAGCGACGGCAGCTTTGCACGCGTCACCACCGATTATGGGCAATGCACGCTGCGCGTCGTCGTCAGCGAGCGTCAGCAGCGCGGCATGCTGTTCGCGCCGATCCATTGGAGCGAGGCCACTGCGACCGACGCCCGCGTTGGATCGCTGGTCGCGCCCTTCACCGATCCGTTCTCCGGCCAGCCCGAGAACAAGGCGACGCCGGCTTCGATCGCTCCTTACGAATATGTGTTCCGCGGCTTTGCGCTGTCGCGCCAGCCGCTGCAATTGCCTGCGCACGCCTGGGTCGCGCGCGTCGCGGTCAATGGCGGTCACGGCTATTTGTTCGCTGACAATGCCGACCTGCTCGGCTGGCAGCTCTGGCTCAGGATGAACACCGAAGGCGATCTTGCCGAATACAAGGATTTCGGCGGCGGCATCTACCGCGGCGCCTCCTTCAACGCCGGCCGCATCGAAACCTGCCTGTTCCTCGGTCCCGCCGATGATGCCGGCGACTGGAATGCGGTGAAAAGCCTGTTCGCCGCTGATGCGCTCAGCGATGCACAGCGGCGCATGCTGCTGTCAGGCAAATCGGCGGACGGCCTCGCCAACGCCGGTCCGATCGTCTGCGCCTGCTTCGGCGTCGGCCGCGCCACGATCTGCGACACGATCGCCGCCGGCGCGGGCTCTCCTGCGGAGATCGGCGCGCAACTCAAGGCCGGCACCAATTGCGGCTCCTGCATTCCGGAGCTGAAGCGTCTGATCGCGCAGACAAGTGCGTCGGGTGATGAGCCGCGTCGCCTGACTGCAGCGAACTGAGTAGCCAACCCCTCATGGTGAGGAGGCGCTCTTGCGCCGTCTCGAACCATGAGGCCCCGATCTCGCCCGTGGCCCATCCTTCGAGACGCTTGCTACGCAAGCTCCTCAGGATGAGGTCTGAGGGGACGTGCGATGCACGTACGAGGGACGACATCCCGCCCGACGTCCTCTATGGTGCCGTCCGTTCCGCTAACGGGTGAACCAAGAAATGCTGTATCTGGAAACGCCGCCGAAATTGATCGAGACCACGATCTTCTCCGCCATGCCGGACGAATTCCGCCGCAAGCAGTCAACCGAGTGGGCCGATGCCAACCGCCCGGGTCAGCCAACCGATTGCTTTATCGAAGGGCCGTCCTTCGACGCCGACGGCAATCTCTACATTGTCGACATCCCCTTCGGCCGCATCTTCAAAATTTCGCCAAATAAGAAATGGTCGCTGGCCGTCGAATATCAGGGATGGCCGAACGGGCTGAAGATCGATTCCAAAGGCCGCACCCTTGTCGCCGACTACCGGCACGGCATCATGGAGCTCGACGCGCGGGCAGGGCGGATGCTTCCGGTACTGACCTCGCGCAATTCGGAATCCTTCCGCGGCTGCAACGATCTGCACATCGCCTCCAACGGCGACATCTATTTCACCGACCAGGGCCAGACCGGGCTGCACGATCCGAGCGGCCGGGTTTATCGCCTGCGCGCGAGCGGGCAGCTCGATTGCCTGATCAACACCGGCATCAGCCCTAACGGTCTGGTGCTCGATCCGCACGAGGCGGTGCTGTTCGTCGCGATGACCCGCGACAACGCGGTGTGGCGCGCGCCGTTCATGAAGGACGGCAGCGTGTCGAAGGTCGGCCGTTTCTGCTCGATGTTCGGCCCCGGCGGTCCGGATGGGATCACAATGGATAAAGCCGGCCGGCTGTTCGTCGCCCATGTCTCGCTCGGCCACGTCTTCGTGTTCGCACCGTCAGGCGAGCCGATCGCGCGTATCAAGTCCTGCGCAGGGAATGCCGTCACCAACGTCGTCATTGGCGGCGAGAACCGCGACCGGCTCTACATCACGGAGTCCGCGACGGGCACGGTGCTGGTGGCGGATATCAGTGTGCTCGGCTGAAGAAGATGGGAAATGTAGCCACGCCGTCATGGCCGGGCTTGTCCCGGCCATCCGCGCTCTTCCGAGCTGCACCAAAGAACGTGGATGCCCGGGACAAGTCCGGGCATGACGGAAAGGAGGAGCGCTGCACCACGGCGCGAACGCCTCACGACTTCCTGTTCCTCGCATTCACCGCAATCGCCGCGGCCGCGGTGCGGTTCTCCACCCCGAGTTTGGAATAGATCTGCTCCAGATGCTTGTCGACTGTGCGCGGGCTGAGCCCCAGGATTTGCGCGATGTCGCGGTTGGTCTTGCCCTTGGAGAGCCATGACAGCACCTCGCCCTCGCGCGTGGTGAGGCCGAGCTCGCTGGAGAATTCCGCCGGCATGTCGGCGCTGGTGTCCTTCGCCAGCCGCAGCAGGAATTCGTTGACGCCAAGCTTACCCATATATTGCAGCCGCAATTGCTCGTTGGCTGGAAACGAGGCCATGGTCGTGGTCTTCGCTGCAGCCTTTCCCTTCTGCGTCTGCTCAAGCCATTGCGGGATCGGATCGGGCAGCGCGAGGTCGTCGCCGTCCTCCGCCAGCGTGTCCGACAGCAGCCTTTGCGCCTGCGGCGTCGCCCACAGGATCTTGCCGTGGCCGTTGACCGCGAGAAGATAGCGGCCGGAGACGTCGAGCGCAGCGCGGGCGCTCTGCGTCAGTCTCGCATTGGCGAGGTGGACGCGGATGCGCGCCAGCATTTCCTGCACCACGATCGGCTTGGTCACGTAATCGACACCGCCGGCTTCCAATCCGCGCACGATGTGCTCGGTCTCGGCGAGGCCCGTCATGAAGATGATCGGCACATGGTCGAGCCCGGCATCGCGCTTGAGCCGGCGGCAGGTCTCGAAACCGTCCATGCCGGGCATGACCGCATCTAACAGCACGATATCGGGCGTGATCTGGTCGACGATCCGCATCGCGGAGGCGCCGTCGAGCGCCACCATCACGGTCATGCCGGCACCGTCGAGCGCGTCGGTGAGGAGCCGCAGCGTCTCCGGCGAGTCGTCGACGACGAGCGCGACGTCGCGCTTCTTGCTTTCAGTGGTCATAACTGTGCAGCGCCTTCAGGGTCGCCATGTACTGATCGAGGTCGAAGCGATCGACCAATGAGCGCATCTCTGAGACGAAGTCGGCATGCTCGGGATGTTCAGTGCCGATCTCGTCGAGCTTGAGCTGGATCGCGCGGATATAGCCCAATTGCCCGAGGCCGATCAGTTCCTCGATATATTTCACCGGCGGCCGCGAGCCGCTCTCCGGCTGCCACTGCGGCACGGGCACCTCGTCGGCATCGTGCTGCCAGTCGAGCTTGAGCAGCAGGCGGATGGTCTCTAACAGGCGCGGGATATCGATCGGCTTCATCAGGTAGCCGTCGTGGAACGGTTGCGCGAGCGGGGCGCCATGCGCTTCCAGCGCGCTCGCCGAGATCATCAGGATGCGTGCCTGGTGATGGCCGGCCGAGCGCAGCGCCTCGGCAACAGTCCAGCCGTCCATGCCGGGCATGGAGATGTCGAGCAGGAACAGGTCGGGCCGGCAATGCTGCGCTAGCGCGAGGCACCCGGGACCATCGGGCGCGCTGAGCAGGATGAAGCCGAGCGGCGCCAGCACTTCGCGCAAGAGATCGCGGTGGGTCGGATCGTCGTCAGTGATCAGGACGGTCTTGCGCGGGCCATGATAGCCATAGACCGGCGCATCGGTCGGCGCGCTGCGCCGCGGGTTTGTCACTTCCGACAGCAATATCTTGACGCGGAAGGTGCTGCCGGTGCCGACGGTGCTGGTCACCTTGATGTCGCCGCCCATCACGCCCGCCAGCAGCCGGCTGATGGTGAGCCCGAGACCGGTGCCAGTCTGCGGCTGCGAGACGCCGAGCGCGCCGCGTTCGAACGGCGCGAAGATGCGTTCGAGATCGTCGGGCTGGATGCCCGGGCCGGTGTCGATCACCTCGAACTCGGCGACCGGACTGCGGTAGTGCACGACGAACTGCACGTGGCCGGTTTGCGTGAACTTGATCGCGTTCGACAGCAGGTTGATCAGGATTTGCCGCAGCCGCTTCTCGTCGGCATAGACCACGACCGGCAGCACCGCCGGCCGCTTGAACACGAAATCGATGCCTTTCCCGGCTGCCTGCAGACGGAACATGCCGACGAGCTGGTCGAGGAAATCGTTCAGCCGGACCTCGTCGCGCGAGAGATAAAGCCGGCCGGCCTCGATCTTGGAGATGTCGAGGATGCCGTCGATCAAGCCGGAGAGATGGTCGGCGCTGCGACGGACCACGCGGACCTGTTCGCGCGGGCGCGTCTGCAGGGTATTGTCCTGCTCCAGCAGTTGCGCATAGCCGGAGATCGCGTTCAGCGGCGAGCGCAATTCGTGGCTCAGGCCGACGACATAGCGGCTCTTGGCGAGGTTGGCGGACTCGGCGACTTCCTTGGCGCGCTGCAGTTCGGCGTCGGTTCGCTTGTGGGCGTCGATCTCCTGGATCAGCAGCGCGGTCTGCCGTCGGGTCTCTTCCTCCGCCGCGCGCCTGCTCTGCTGCGCCAGCACGAACAGCCAGGCCACCACGCCGATGATGATGATCAGCGCGAAGAACACTTTCCACAGCACGTCCGACAACAGGTTGCCGGCTTGCACGGTGGCCGAGGTCTGCAGGTAGATCAGCCCGAGCACCAGCCCGACAAGGCCCGCCGAGACCGCGAACACGCCGAGATAATGCCCGAGCTGCGAATTGATGCGGGCATAGATCGGCTGCGGCAGCAATTTGCCCAATGTCTCCGACACCTGCGACTGGATGCGCGCATGCGGCTTGCACAGGTCATGGCAGCGCGCGTCGAGCGAGCAGCACAAGGAGCAGATCGGGCCGGCATAGGCGGGGCAGGCGGCCATGTCTTCGGGCTCGAACGAATGCTCACAGATGCAGCACTGGATCTGCTCGAGGTTCTGCCAGCTCCGTTTCGGCTTGCGCGCGATGTAGTATTTGCCGTCGGTAGCCCAGGCGATCAGCGGCGCAACGATAAACGCCACCGCCAGCGCGGCGAAGGCGGACAGCGCCTTGGCCGTTGGCCCGAACACGCCGTAGAAGGCGCTGATCGAGACGATGGTCGCAATCAGCATCGCGCCGACGCCGACCGGGTTGATGTCGCAGAGATGCGCGCGCTTGAACTCGATGTGCTGCGGCCGCAGGCCCAGCGGCTTGTTGATGACGAGGTCGGCAACGAGCGCACCGACCCAGGCGATCGCGACATTGGAATAGAGCGCGAGTGTCTGCTCCAGCGCCTTGTAGACGCCGATCTCCATCAACAGCAGCGCAACGACCACGTTGAAGACCAGCCAGACCACGCGGCCGGGATGGCTGTGGGTGAGGCGGGAAAAGAAATTCGACCAGGCGATCGAGCCGGCATAGGCGTTGGTGACGTTGATCTTGACCTGCGACAGGATCACAAACGTTCCCGTCAGCGCCAGCGCCAGATCCGGCTGCGACAGCACGTAGCGATAGGCCTCCAGGTACATGTTGGCGGGCTCGGCGGCGTGCTCATAGGAGACGCCGTGGCTGAGCGCGAAGAAGGCGAGGAACGATCCGGCCAGCAGCTTCAGGGCGCCGAGGACGATCCAGCCGGGCCCTGCGCTGAGCAGCGCGATCCACCACGCTCGCCGCGACGTCCGCCGGTCGCGTGGCAGGAAGCGGAGGAAGTCGACCTGCTCGCCGATCTGGGCCACCAGCGAGAACACCACGGAGGCCGCAGTGCCGAACAGCAAGAGGTCGAGCTGGCCGGATGGGTCGCCATGCTCGCCGGAAAAATTGCGCCATTCGATGAACGAGCGCGGATGAGCGTAGGCGATCGCGGCAAAGGGCAGGATATGCAGCACGATCCAGATCGGCTGCGTCCACAACTGGAAACGGCTGATCAGGGTGATGCCGTAGACCACCAGCGGGATGATCACGACTGCGCTGATGACATAGCCGATCGGCCGCGGGATGCCGAAACACATTTCGAGCGCGGTCGCCAGGATCACCGCCTCGATCGCAAAGAAGATGAAGGTGAACGAGGCGTAGATCAGCGAGGTGATCGTCGAGCCGATATAGCCGAAGCCGGCGCCGCGGGTTAAGAGATCGATGTCGATGCCGAACTTGGCGGCGTTATAGGCGATCGGCAGTCCGCAGCAGAAGATGATGGCGCTGACCACGAGGATGGCCGCGGTCGCGTTCATCGCGCCATAGTTCAGCGTGATGGTGCCGCCAATCGCTTCCAGCGCCAGGAAAGAGATCGCGCCCAGCGCGGTGTTGGCAACACGGCCGGCGGACCAGCGACGCGCGCTCTTTGCGGTGAAGCGCAGCGCATAATCCTCCAGCGTCTGGTTGGCAACCCATTGATTATACTGGCGCCTGACGCGGTCTATCCGCTGCCGCCCTGCCAATTCCCCACCTCCTGAGCCGACGTCGGTCCCGCCCGGTAATCCCGCCCGTCCTGCTCGCAAATCCCGTACCAGAACCTACGTCGCTATTTTGCGGTGCAGTATACGCAATCTTGCGTATCAGTGCGCTGCACAAATCTGGGCAATCCTCGCCTGACCATTAAGCGCGTTCTCGAACCACTGGGGTGCTCATGTCAGACGAAAAGAAACCGGGCCTGAAGTCGCCGCTTCGGCGCAAGCTACTGATGGGAATGGCGGCGCTGCCAGCCATCTCGATGCTTCCGCGCGCCTCGTTCGCAGAGGCTCCGGCAACGTCCGCGGTCAATACCACTGGCCTTGCCGTCACCGATAGCGAAGTGACCGTCGGCATCCTGCACTCCGTCACCGGCACCATGGCGATCTCGGAGACCGGATCGGTCGAAGCGGAAAAACTGGCAATCGAGCAGATCAATGCCGCCGGGGGCGTGCTCGGCCGCAAGATCAAGTTCATCCAGGAGGACGGCGCCAGCGACTGGCCGACCTTCGCCGAGAAGGCGAAGAAGCTCCTCGTCAACGACAAATGCGCCGCCGTGATGGGCTGCTGGACCTCGGCCTCGCGCAAGGCGGTGCTGCCGGTGTTCGAGCAGTATAATGGCATGCTCTACTACCCGACCTTCTATGAAGGCCTCGAGCAGTCCAAGAACGTGATCTACACCGGCCAGGAAGCTACCCAGCAGATCATCGCGGGCCTCGACTGGGTCAACAAGACCAAGGGCGCCAAGACGTTCTATCTGCTCGGCTCCGACTACATCTGGCCGCGCACCTCGAACAAGATCGCGCGCAAGCACATCGAGGGCCATTTGCAGGGCGCCAAGGTGGTCGGCGAGGAATACTTCCCGCTCGGCCACACCCAATTCAATTCTGTGATCAACAAGATCAAGCTGACAAAGCCCGACGTGATCTACGCCATCATCGTCGGCGGCTCCAACGTCGCCTTCTACAAGCAGCTCAAGGCGGCCGGCATCGATCTTTCCAAGCAGACGCTGCTGACGATCTCGGTGACCGAAGACGAGATCGACGGCATCGGCGGTGAAAACATCGCAGGCGCCTATGCCTGCATGAAGTATTTCCAGTCGCTCGACAATCCCAACAACAAGGCCTTCGTCTCTGCCTTCAAGAAGATGTGGGGCGAGAAAACGGTGATCGGTGACGTCACCCAGGCTGCCTATCTCGGCCCGTGGTTGTGGAAGCTGACGGTGGAGAAGGCCGGCAGCTTCGACATCGACAAGGTCGCGGCGGCCTCGCCGGGCGTCGAGTTCAAGGGCGCGCCGGAAGGCTATGTCCGTATCCACGAGAACCATCACCTCTGGTCGAAGACGCGCGTCGGCCGCGCCAAGGCGGACGGCCAGTATGAATTGATCTACGAGACCGCCGATCTCGTAGAGCCCGATCCGTTCCCGAAGGGCTACCAGTGAGAATGCGCCTCGGCTGAGGGCTTCTCCCAATTCGCAAGCGGCGTGGGCCAGTCGGCCCACGCGATCGCCAACGCACGCGCCACGCGCGGGCGCAGGCCTGACCCATGCAGAGGACGGATCATGTTCGGTGACTATTCGCTCAGCGATCTCGGCGCCATCTTCGCGATGCAAGGTTTCGCCGGACTGATCCTGTTCTCGGTCTACGTGCTGATGGCGCTGGGGCTCGCCATCATCTTCGGCCAGATGGGCGTCATCAACATGGCCCATGGCGAGTTCATGATCCTCGGCGCCTACGTCACCTGGATGACGTCGAGCGCCTTCCAGCAATATCTGCCCGCGCTGTTTCCCGGCTACTTCTTCGTCGCGATGTCGTTGGCGTTCGTCGCCTCCGGCGCGCTCGGCATGCTCGTCGAATGGGCGCTGATACGCCATCTCTACAAGCGCCCGCTGGATACGCTGCTTGCGACCTGGGGTCTGAGCCTGATCCTGCAGCAGGCCTATCGCTCGGTGTTCGGCGCCCGCGAGGTTGGCGTCGAACTGCCGGAGTGGATGATGGGTTCCTGGCAGGCGACCGACGCGATCCAGATTCCGATTAACGGCATGTTCGTGATGGGGCTGACCGTCCTGATCACCATCGTGGTCGCCTATGTGCTGTTCTGGTCGCGTTGGGGCCGTCAGGTCCGCGCCGTCGTGCAGAACCGCGTGATGGCCGGCGCCGTCGGCATCAACACCGAGAAGGTCGACCGCTACACTTTCGGCCTCGGCTGCGGCATCGCCGGCATCGCGGGCTCGGCCTTCACCATGATCGGCTCCACGGGACCGACCGCCGGCCAGCTCTACATCGTCGACACGTTCCTTGTCGTCGTGTTCGGCGGAGCGGCCTCGCTGGTCGGCACAATCGCGTCCGCCTTCACCATCTCGCAGGCGCAGTCGACCATGGAGTTCTTCCTGTCGGGCTCGATGGCGAAGGTGCTCACCCTGTTGGCGATCGTCGCGATCCTGATGATGCGGCCGCAGGGACTGTTTGCACTCAAGGTCCGCAAATAAGAACAAGCAGGCTCTGGTCATGATCATCAACTCGCGCTTTTTCAATCGCTCCGAGCTGATCGGCTTCGTCGCGCTCGCGCTCCTCCTCTTCGTCATCCTGCCGCTGTCGCTGGATATCTTCCGCCTCAACCTGGTCGCCAAATATCTCACCTACGCCTTCGTCGGAATTGGCCTCGTGCTGTGCTGGGGCTATGGCGGCATTTTGAGCCTGGGGCAGGGCGTGTTCTTCGGCCTCGGCGGCTACTGCATGGCGATGTACCTGAAGCTCGAGGCCTCCAGCGTTGAGAACACCAAGATCCAGTCGACACCGGGCATTCCCGATTTCATGGACTGGAATCAGCTCACGCAGCTCCCCTTCTTCTGGAAGCCGTTCCACAGCTTCCCGATCACGCTGATCGCGATCATGCTGGTACCCGGCATCTTTGCCTTCATCATCGGCGCGGCGATGTTCAAGCGGCGCGTCGGCGGCGTCTATTTCGCGATCATCACCCAGGCGATCGCCGCGATCATGACCATCCTGATCGTCGGACAGCAGGGCTACACCGGCGGCATCAACGGCATCACCGATCTGCGCACCTTACACGGCTGGGACATCCGCACCGACCATGCCAAGTTCATCCTCTACTTCATCGAGGTGGTGCTGCTGTTCGCCTGCATCATAGCCGCACAGTTCATCCGCCTGACGAAGCTTGGCCGCATCCTGGTGGCGATGCGCGAGCAAGAGGACCGCGTCCGCTTCTCCGGCTACAGCGTCGCCAATTTCAAGATCTTTGCCTTCTGCGCCGCCGCGATCTTCGCCGCAATCGGCGGCGCGATGTTCACGCTCGAAGTCGGTTTCATGTCGCCGTCCTTCGTCGGCATCGTGCCGTCGATCGAGATGGTGATCTACACCGCCGTCGGAGGCCGGATGTCGATCTTCGGCGCGGTCTGGGGTTCGCTGCTGGTGAACTTTGCCAAGACCAGCCTGTCGGAATCCTTCCCGCAGCTCTGGCTGTTTGGCCTCGGCGCGTTGTTCATCGCCGTGGTGCTGGCGTTCCCGAACGGGCTCTCAGGCATCTGGCAGGACTATGTCCAGCCGCATATCGACCGCCTGCTGGCCTCGCGGAAATCAAAACCCGGCAACGGCTTCCCCGTCGCCGACGGCGCACCGGCGGAGTGAGGAGTGGTCATGCTCATCGGTCATCAGCCCAAGGACTTCCTGCTCGCGGTCTCCGGCCTCACCGTCTCCTTCGACGGCTTCAAGGCAGTCAACGATCTCTCCTTCTATGTCGAGGACAACGAGATCCGCGTCATCATCGGTCCCAACGGCGCCGGCAAGACCACCGTGCTCGACCTGATTTGCGGCAAGACCAAAGCCACGTCAGGCTCGATCCAGTTTCGCGGCAAGGAGCTGACGAAGTTGCGCGAGAACGAGATCGTGCAGGCCGGCGTCGGCCGCAAGTTCCAGACGCCGTCGGTGTTCGAGGACCTCACCGTGTTCGAGAACCTCGAAATCTCCTTCCCGCGCGGCCGCACCGTCTTCGGCTCGCTCACCTTCCAGCGCGACGCCACCGTGAAACAGCGCGTCGAGGAAGTCGCCGAGATGATCTTCCTGAAGGACCGCCTCGACACCTACGCCGACCAGTTGAGTCACGGCCAGAAGCAATGGCTGGAGATCGGCATGCTGCTGATCCAGGATCCGGACCTCCTGATGCTGGACGAGCCTGTCGCCGGCATGAGCGTATCCGAGCGCGCCAAGACCGCCGAACTGCTCAACCGCATCATCAAGGGCCGCTCCGTGCTCGTCATCGAGCACGACATGAAGTTCGTCGAGGACATCGCCCACAAGGTCACCGTGCTGCACCAGGGACAGATCCTGTCCGAGGGAACGATGGAGCACGTCAAGAACGATCCGAAGGTCATCGAAGTCTATCTCGGACATTGAGCATGACGTTTCGCATAGCCGCCGCCACGCGCACCGTCGACCTCTCCCCAGCGGGGAGAGGTCGGATCGCATCGAAAGATGCGATCCGGGTGAGGGGGCTCGCGCTCTCGTGGGACCTGATTCCCTCACCCGGCGCTACGCGCCGACCTCTCCCTACGGGAGAGGTGAAGAAAAGCATCCGGCTCTAGGAGGCGATCATGCTGGCAATCTCCGATCTTCACGTTGCGTACGGCCAGAGCGAGGTGCTGCACGGCCTCAACGTCTCGGTCGCGCCCAACGAGATCGTGGCGATCATGGGCCGTAACGGCATGGGCAAGACCACGCTGATGAAGTCGCTGATGGGCATTCTGCCGGCCAAGAGCGGTTCGGTGACCATGGACGGCACCGAGCTCAACAAGCTCGAAAGCTATGAGCGGGTGGCGAAGGGGCTTGCCTATGTCCCGCAGGGCCGCATGATCTTCTCCACCATGACGGTGAAGGAGAACATCGAGACCGGCCTCGTCGTGCACGGCGAGTCCGAGGTGCCCGGCGACATCTACGAACTGTTCCCGGTGCTGCTCGAGATGAAGAACCGCCGCGGCGGCAATCTGTCCGGCGGTCAGCAGCAGCAGCTCGCGATCGCCCGCGCGCTCGCCACCAAGCCGAAAGTGCTGCTGCTGGACGAGCCGACCGAAGGCATCCAGCCCTCGATCATCAAGGAGATGGCGCGCACCTTGAAGCGCATCCGCGACGAGCGTGGCCTCTCGATCGTCGTCTCCGAGCAGGTGCTGAGCTTTGCCCTCGACATCGCCGACCGCGTGCTGGTGATCGAGAACGGCGAAATCGTCCGCGACGATCCGCGCGATGCAGTCGATGCCGTCCAGATCTCGAAATATCTGTCCGTTTAACCAAGGCAAGTAAGAAGGGGAGCTTTTAATGCCAGAGACACTCATCAAAGTCGATCTCACCAAATCGGCTTATGACAACGACATGGTGCATAACCGCTGGCACCCGGACATCCCGATTGTGGCGTGGGTCAATCCCGGTGACGACTTCATCATCGAGACCTATGACTGGACCGGCGGCTTCATCAAGAACAACGATTCCGCCGACGACGTGCGCGACATCGATCTCTCGATCGTGCACTTCCTCTCCGGTCCGATCGGCGTCAAGGGCGCCGAGCCCGGCGACCTCCTGGTGGTCGATCTGCTCGACGTCGGCCCGCTGAAGGAGAGCCTGTGGGGCTTCAACGGCTTCTTCTCCAAGCAGAACGGCGGCGGCTTCCTCACCGATCATTTCCCGCTGGCGCAGAAATCGATCTGGGACATCAAGGGTCTCTACACCTCATCGCGCCACGTGCCCGGCGTCAATTTCGCCGGCCTGATCCATCCCGGCCTGATCGGCTGCCTGCCGGACCCGAAGATGCTCGCGACCTGGAACGCGCGCGAGGCCGAGCTGATCGCAACCAACCCGACCCGCGTGCCCGGGCTTGCCAACCCGCCGTTTGGTCCGACCGCGCATGGCGGCCGTGCCAAGGGCGAGGTCAAGGAGAAGATTGGCGCGGAGGGCGCGCGCACGGTGCCGCCACGCGAACATGGCGGCAATTGCGACATCAAGGACCTCTCGCGTGGCTCGAAGATTTACTTCCCGGTCTATGTGCCCGGCGGCGGCCTCTCGATGGGTGATCTGCACTTCAGCCAGGGAGACGGTGAGATCACCTTCTGCGGCGCGATCGAGATGGCCGGCTGGCTACACATCAAGGTCGAAATCATCAAGGACGGCGTCGCGAAGTACGGCATCAAGAACCCGATCTTCAAGCCGTCGCCGATCACGCCGAACTACAAGGACTTCCTGATCTTCGAAGGCATCTCGGTCGACGAAGCCGGCAAGCAGCATTACCTCGACGTCCACATCGCCTATCGCCAGGCTTGCCTCAACGCGATCGAGTACCTGAAGAAGTTCGGCTACTCCGGCGCGCAGGCCTATTCGATCCTCGGCACTGCGCCGTGCCAGGGCCACATCTCAGGCGTGGTCGATGTGCCCAATGCCTGCGCCACGCTGTGGCTGCCGACGGAGATCTTCGATTTCGACGTGATGCCGTCGTCGGCCGGTCCGATCAAGCACATCACGGGCGACATCCAGATGCCGATCTCGCCGGACAAGTAGCTCCCTGCGCGATGGATGCGGGACGACGCGTATTTGCCGCCCCGCATCCGCCGCAACGTCAGTCCGACCGCGCAAGGAAACAAAATGCCCGTCTACGAATATCTCTGCAACGAGTGCGGCCCGTTCAAGGACATGCGGCCGATGTCCGAATGCGACCTGCCGCAAGACTGCCCGCAATGCGAAGCGGAATCGCCGCGCGTCATCCTGACCGCCCCGAGCTTCTTCTGCATGCCCTCCGATAAGCGCAAGGCCCACGCCACCAATGAGCGCAGCGCGCACGCGCCGAAGACGCTCGACCAGTACAAGGCCTCACACGGCCCCGGCTGCGGCTGCTGCTCCGGCAAGAAGCCGGCGCGCTTGGTGACCAAGAGCAAGACCGGCGCCAAGGGCTTTCCGACCGCGCGCCCCTGGATGATCAGCCATTAGAACTCAGTTAGTGGCGCGTAGCGCGCAGCTCCAGTGTGGTTTGGGTGATCCTGGCGACGAACCCTTCGAAGCCCAAGACTCTCTGCCTGGCCAATTCGCCGTGGAGTCTGCTGATTTTCTCCGACTCGGCGATGAAAGTCTCGAAAGCCTGCTTCGCGAATTCCGTCTGAAGCTCGAACACCTTGTCGAGCGAGCGGACGGCCGCGAGCTTCTCCAGGAAGGACAAGGTCTGGTTCAGCGATTTCCTGGTGTAGTCGCTGTAGGCATCGGCGATCGTTGCAACGCTGACGGCGACGGGCTCGGCCGCTACGGTGGGGAGGGCGGGGACGGTATCAGTCGCGGAAGCCTCGACCGAAGCGCTTTCGATCGACGCGACCGGTGCGCTGATCGGCTCGTTGAACTGGACCTCCTCGCTGATCTGCTCAGCTTCATTGATTTGTTCACGGGCGTCCTCCAGTTGGACCGCCACAGGCGCCGGCTCGGGAACTTGTCGTGCGCGGGCTTCCTTGCTCGGCTCGACCTTCTTGCGCTGCTGTCCTGTCTTCCCCTTACGCTGGCTGGATTTTCCGACCGGTTTATTCCCATCCGCACTCAACATTGGAATCGCTCCGGATCTCAAATATCAACTAGGCTGCAAGCCTCCGCCATCTTTGCGCTGGATTCGCGGTTGGGCTTTGTTCTTCGCGTGGCAGTCGTGTGGTGACATTTGGAAGGAGGAGCGCCAGCGGCCATCTCGTGCCCATTTCGGGCTGCGTCGGGGCACGGGAACGTTTGTTCTCTTAAGCACGGCGCATATACTGGGTAGCGACCGCGGCGCCGCCATCGGAGCCCGATAGAGGTCGCGCGAGTTCTCCGTGGGTCAATGGTCCAGTAGGGGAGTTGGTAATGCGGCGATTGAGGGGGCGGCGAAGGTTCAATTCTTTGACGATGCTGGCGGTTGAGGCCAATCATGTGATTGCGCTGCGGCTGATGAAGCTGATGTTGGGTGGCAGCGGGGCCCGGCGCGAAGCCGAACGTATGATCAGCGAAAAGATCGATGCGGCCGTCGAAGCCGGCACAAGGTTGATGTCTGGAGCTTCGGGAGATGACATAGTTCGTCGGTATCGACGACGCGTCGCAGCGAATGCGAAGCGGCTAACCAAATCGAACTTGGGTCCCCTAAAACGAACACGGCGCCGACGAAAGTAATCGGCGCCGACCAATCGACGCCATGCGCGTCTCGTGGCGCAAACCGGATTTTCGCAAGCCGTCCCACTGCTGCAAAGGGCTAAAAGCGAAGTTACTGTTACGATAGCGCTGTGCCGTCGCGCCGCGGTACGATCCGCCGATAGGCCGATGGTAGTCAGTAGTTAGGAACGTCAGGAGCCGGAGCATGAAGGCAGTTGCGCTGATGGCCATCCTGCTCACTGCTTCAGTTGCGCCGGAAATCGTGCGCACTACGGCCCAGCAAGTCGCGAGCTGGCAAATGTCGCACTTTCATGAAGTACCCCAGGCGGCTGAGACAGATTGGACACGCGCCGCCTTCTATATCGGTCTCGCAAGATGGGCCGCGACACCAGGTCAGATGAAGTACTTCGACGTGATCCGAGAGCTTGGAGAGCGCACCGGTTGGCAGATCGGCAACAGCGACTGGGCGCCCCCGATCTACCTTGCGGACGATCATGCCATCGGGCAGGTCTACATTGCCGCCTATGATCATTTCGGCGATCGACGCATGATCGAGCCGACCGTGCAGCGGCTGGAATACATCCTGCAGCACCCGCCACAGGTCTCGCTCGAATTCGACAACGCAAAGTGCCTGCAGCGATGGTGCTGGTCTGACGCCATCTTCATGGGGCCGGCGACATGGTTCGGCATTGCGCGCATCCAGAAGGACCAGCGCTTCCGTGACTATGCCGACAGGGAATTCTGGGCCACGAAAGACTTCCTGTTCGATAGCCAGGAGCACCTGTTCTACCGCGACAGCCGCTTCATCGGGAAAACTGGCGCGCATGGCGAAAAGATATTGTGGGGCCGCGGCAATGGCTGGGTGCTCGCTGGGCTTGCCAACATCCTACGAGAGCTTCGTCCCGGCGACCCGCTACGCGAGAAATACGTCAACCTGTTCGTCGAGATCGCAGATCGCGTAGCGAGCCTGCAGCGCCCGGATGGCTTCTGGTCCACGTCGTTGCTCGCTCCGCCCGAGGTCGGCACCCCGGAGTCCAGTTGCACTGGATTGCTGACCTACGGCCTGGCCGCCGGGGTGCGGATGGGATTTCTTGACGCAAGGCGATTTAGTCCAGTGATTGAACAAGGCTGGCGGGCTCTGGCATCGGCGACGGTCAACGGCCGGCTCGGCCGCGTGCAGCAGATTGGCGACAGGCCGGATGCCGTTCAGATCGCGGACACCCAGCTCTACGGGTCTGGCGCGCTCTTGTTGGCTGCATCTGAACTGGTCCACTGACATCTACTTTCCTCCGCCGGTGCGGCGGGTCCAGATTTCAATTTGAGTGGCGCTCGGCATGTCATCGATCGGCTGTTCCCGCCCGCGACTGGCGTGAGAGCGGCCGCCTGCACCGCCAGGCCGCCTTTGCCGTCGACGTCGTCGACACCACCGGCGCGGGCGACGTCTTTCACGGCGCCTATGCGCTTGCGATCGGCGTCGGCCTTGATGTGCGCGAGGCCATGGCGTTTTCGGCAGCGACGGCTGCGCTGAAAGGATGGCCTCGCCGTGCTCGAGCGTCTCAACGATCTGACGACGGCCAAGGGAACCCCGTGGAAGGCTCGCTTTCCGGTGTTCACCGACATCAAGCAAGAGGGCGACTTCGCGCGCGCCTACTGAGACTACGCACAGTCCGGTCTTGATCGCGAGATCCGAGACCTGACATCGGTCGAGCTGTCCTCATCTTGAGCATGATCCGGAAAGTGGACACCGGTTCTCCGAAAAAGATCATGCTCAAACAAAGAGCTAGAGCGGGATGACGATTCGAAGAAAAGTCATCGCGCTCTAACGGCGCACGGCCAGACTGAGGGATCGGCTGTCATTCACGATAGCATTCGTAGATCACCGACGCAGCGACGTCCCTTCGGACACTGACCGCCCCGCGATAGCGGGCTCCGCGGCCTTGGCACGGGACTTGGCATAATCGGCCGACATGGCCAGCGCGGGATCGCGGTGACGCAACTCCTCGGCCACGATCGATTGGAGCCAGCGGACGGCGGGTTCGTTGTCCATCCGGCGGTGCCAGTGCTGCTTCAATTGGATCAGAGGTATGGAGACCGGCGGCGGCAGAAGCTTGAGACCCGCGTCTGCGTACCAGGCCCCGAGCGAGAACGGCACGGTGGAGATCATGTCGCTCGTCGCGATCAATTGCGGCACGCTCATGAAATGCGGCAAGTGTAGGACGACCCGGCGCTGCAACTTGAGTTCCCGGACCCGCCTTTCGAATATCTCCTGACTGCGCCCCTGCTGGTTCACGACGATATGGTCCGCCGTGAGAAACTGCTCAAGCGACAGGGTGTCACCGATCGTCGGATGGTCCTTTCGAACAATGCAGGTGAAGGGGTGATCGAAGAGGTCTTCGGTCACAATATTCGGGCCGAGGAGGTCCGGAAAGTAGCCTATCGCCAGATCGATCTCGCCGTTTTCGAGCGCGTCCTCCAGCTGTTCGTGGGACGTCGGTACGCATCGCAGGCCTGCTCCGGGAGCCATCATGCGTATGCGTTGGAGAATCGGTGGGATGAAGATCAGAACGCCGATGTCCGAGGTCGTGACCGTAAATACGCGGTCACTCTCTTCCGGTACGAAGCGTGGCTTGCGCAGTATCTGCTCGTCGACCGTCGAAAGCACTGTACGCACCGCTTCGGCGATCGATTCCGCAAATGGCGTCGGCCGCATTCCGCGCCCTGTCGACAGAAATAAGGGATCGCCAAAGAAGTCCCGTAGCTTTCGTAGGCCAGCGCTGGCCATCGGCTGGCTCATTCCAAGCTGACGAGAGACCGCCGACAGGTTCTGGGCGCGGAAGAGCCCGTCGAGCAGGAGAAGCAAGTTCAGATCGAGCCGTCTGATATCCATAATGCTGATAGCTTGTATTGGATAATACCGGATTTTCAATGGCGGCGTTCTGCGCAATGGTGCCTCTGTAACGTCCCGTAGAGGCGACTTTGGGAGTGAAATCAGAGGCGTAGCCCCCCGGGAGGCTCAGGCCTCTCAGCCGCACTTTCTCGGTCCACCTCTCATTCTTCAAACATCCGCTCACCTTACGTCGGTGCCGCTGGAATCGATCGCCCGTGGCTGCGAGGAATCGCCCGCTTATGCACGCTGAAACTGCATCGAATACGCAATACATCCTCACCCTGTCGTGTCGCGACGTGCCGGGAATCGTGGCCGATGTCTCGCGCTGCCTGTTTGAAAACGGCGGTAATATCGTCGAGGCCGCGCAGGTCGACGAGATCGTAAGCGAACGCTTCTTCATGAGGATCGGCGTCACTCTCTCAGAAGGGGGCGCGAAGGCGGCGCGGCGCGGAATCGAGGCGATCGCCCGGAAATTCGGAATGGAATGGAAGCTCCGGTCCCAAGCCGAACGCAAGCAGGTCCTGCTGTTCGTCTCCAAATTCGATCACTGTCTTGGCGATCTCTTGTACCGCCATCGGCTCGGCGAGCTCGACATGGACATCGTCGGGATTGTCTCGAACCATCCGCGCTCGGCGCTCACCGTCAGCCTGGTGGGCGATATTCCGTTCCATCACTTTCCGGTCACGAAGGAAACGAAGGTGGAGCAAGAAGCGCAGATCAAGGCGCTCGTCGAGGAGACGAAAGCCGATCTCGTCGTCCTTGCGCGCTACATGCAGATCCTCTCCGACGATCTTGCGCGCCATCTCCATGGCCGCTGCATCAATATTCATCACAGCTTTCTGCCGGGATTCAAGGGAGCCAGGCCCTATCATCAGGCGCATGCGCGCGGCGTGAAGCTCATCGGGGCGACCGCGCACTTCGCAACGAGCGATCTCGACGAGGGTCCGATCATCGAACAGGACGTCGAACGAGTCAGCCACCGCGACACGCCGGAAGATCTGGTCCGCAAGGGGCGCGACATCGAGCGCCGGGTCCTCTCGCGCGCGGTCCATCTCTTCCTCGAGGACCGCATCATCATCAACGGCGAACGGACCATTGTTTTCGCCAACTGAGCAGAACGGAGAACCATCAATGCTCACACCCAAGGGCATGCGCAGGACGCCCGAAGGCTACTTCACCTCGCGTTGGGGCCTTCCCGAATATACCGACTGGATCGACGAGAGCATGTCCTGGAAGGAAACCTGCGCGCTCGGCGACTGGTCGTTCCTCTGGGAGCGGCGCTTCAAGGGACCCGATGCCCTGAAGCTGTTCTCGGACACCTCCGTCAACAGCTTCCAGAAGTTCGACATACGGCAGTCGAAACACGTCGTCCATACCACCAAACAGGGAAAGGTCATTGCGGAGGGAATCCTCACGCGCCTGTCCGACGACGAATTCATGCTGTTCGGGCGCGGCACGTTCTGGGTCGACTACGTGCGTCGCCGCGGCGACTACAACGTCATATCCGCAGCCGACGACTGGTTCAATTTCCAGGTCCAAGGGCCGACGTCCGTGGCGCTGCTTGAGAAGGTCTCGAAGCAGTCGCTGAGGGACGTGAAGTTCATGCATTCGGGCGAGATCGAGATCGCCGGCTGCAAGATGCTTGCGCTGCGACAGGGTATGTCGGGCGAGATCGGTTTCGAACTGCAAGGCCCCATGGAGCAGGCTGCGGCTGTCTACGACGCTATTGTCGCCGCCGGCCAGGAGTTCGGCCTCCGCCGCATTGGCGGCCGGGCGATCTTCATCAACCACCTCGAAGCGTGCTTCCCGACGATCGTAACTGACTACATGCCTGCGATCTTCGATGAGGACATGAAGGACTATCAGGACGAATTCCGCGCAGCGATGCCGGGCTTCGCGTCCACGTTCAACATCGCCGGCAGCTTCCAGTCGGATGACATCCGGGCTTGGTACCGAAGTCCGGTCGAACTCGGCTGGGGCAAGAACATCAAGTTCGACCACGAATTCATCGGGCGCGCGGCCCTCGAGGAAGAAGTCGCCAATCCGCGGCGCGTGATCCGCACGTTGGTCTGGAACGGAGACGACGTGGCTGATGTCCACGCCTCGCTCTTCCAGAAGGAGCAGGTGCCCTACCAGTACATGGAAATGCCCCGCGACCAGCGCGGCTTCATGTACGCCGACCGCGTGCTGGGCGGCGGCAAGGACGTCGGCGTGACCACGTCGCGGGGATACAGCTACTTCTTCCGCGAGATGCTGTCACTGTGCACCATCGACGTCGATCATTCCGAGATCGGCACCGAAGTCGTCGTGGTCTGGGGCGAACCCGGACGTCGGCAGAAGCACATTCGCGCGAAGGTGGCTCCGGCGCCCTACAAGAAGGACAACCGGCGCTCCGACCTTTCCAAGGTCTGAACACTGGCCATGACCGCGCGCATCATCGACGGAAAGGCGCTCGCTGCCGAGGTTCGGAAGCAGGTGGCCGAGGGCGTGGCCGCTCTCGTCGGCGGTGGCGTGGCAGTACCGGAGCTGGCCGTCGTGCTGGTCGGCGACGATCCTGCCAGCCACGTCTACGTCTCGAACAAGGTGCGGCAGACCGAAGCCGTCGGCATGCGGTCACGTCGGTTCGTGCTCGATGCGAACACGACAGAGCGACGGCTTCTGGATCTGATCGAGGAGTTAAACCGGGACCCGGCGGTGAATGGCATATTGGTCCAGTTTCCGCTGCCGCCCCACATCGATACGGCGCGCGTTGTGACCGCCATCCGTCCAGACAAGGATGTAGACGGATTCAATCCGTTGAACGTCGGACGGACTGCGGCCGGCATGCAAGGAGCCTTGGTTCCCTGCACGCCTCTCGGCGTGATGCGTCTGATCAAGTCGGTGCACGACGACATTGCGGGGCTCGGAGCACTCGTTGTGGGCGCGTCGAACGTTGTCGGCCGTCCGATGGCGCGGCTGCTGTTGCAGGAACTGTGCACGGTCTCCATCGCGCACATCCGTACGATCGACCTCGAGCGGCGATGCAGGGAAGCGGACATCCTCGTGGTCGCGACCGGCGTTCCTGGTCTGGTCCGGGGTCAGTTCATCAAGCCGGGTGCGACAGTCATCGACGTCGGCATCACCCGCATCAAGTCTGAGACCGGTGCCGAAAGGCTTGTCGGCGACGTCGCCTTCGACGAGGCGATCGACGTCGCCGGCGCGATCACACCCGTGCCCGGTGGCGTCGGGCCGATGACCATCGCCTGTCTGCTCGCCAACACTTTGAGCGCTGCCCAAATGGAAGCCGCCCGATCGCAGGCGGCGGGAATCGAGAGGATGACCGTCGTCTGACCGGAGCCTCCGACGAGAGCAGCGAAGGCTTGCGAAGCCCGCGTCGCGTGGCTTCCAGGAAGAAAAACTCGAAGATCCATACAGAGGGGGAGAAAGAACGTGACGACACAGGTCTTGGAAACGACAAAGCAGCCAGTCATCGACATCGGAACACTGGCCGAGGAGGGGACGTGGAGTACCTCGCGAAAGCAGGTGCTGCTCCTGTGTGCCCTCGCCATCATTCTCGATGGTCTGGACAATCAGATTCTCGGATTCGCAATACCATCGATGATAAAGGAGTGGAGTGTCACGCGAGGCGATTTCGCTCCGGCCCTCGCGCTTGGCTTCGTCGGCATGACGATCGGCACGCCGATTGGAGGCATCGTCGGAGATTGGCGCGGACGCAAGATGGCTCTCATCGCGTCGGTCTTTCTGTTCGGTGCGGCAACTCTGGCAATCGCCGCCGCACATGGCGTGGGTGAAATCAGCCTCTGCCGCTTTCTGGCGGGCCTCGGGCTCGGCGGCGCGCTTCCGGCTGCGACGGCCCTGATCGCTGAATTCACCCCTAAGCGAAACCGCAGCCTGTCCGTGATGTTGGGGATCGTCTGCATTCCGATCGGCGGTATGATCGGCGGCCTGCTCGCTGCCCAGCTCCAGCCCGAGTACGGCTGGCGCATGTTATTCGTGGTCAGCGGCGTATTGCCGATGATCGTCGCAGTGATCCTTGTGGTCGCGCTACCTGAATCTCCGCAGTACCTGTTGGCGCGGGGCGCCGATACGAAGAAGGTGGCGAAATCGGTACGGATTCTCGACAAGACTGCTGCGGCGTCCAGCGTCTTCGTCGATCGGCGCGATGTCGGGGGCGAACGCGCATCGGTCACCGCCCTGTTCATTGCTGCCCTCCGTCGCACGACGACGGCGCTTTGGATCGCATTCTTCTTCTGCCTGTTGCCGGTTTACGTCCTTTATGCGTGGGCTCCCACTCTCCTGACCGGCAAAGGCTTTGACGTGCAGACGGCGAGCTTCGGCCTGGCGCTGTTCAACTTCGGCGGCGTCGGTGGTTGCATCGTCACCGGGTGGGCGATCGGCCGGTACGGTTCGCGGGTAGCGATCCTGACGGTCGCTGGCGCGGCGACCGTCGGCGCGGCGATCCTGGCATCGATGCCGCTGTCGACCGAAACCCAACCATTGCTGATGGCACTTCTATTTATCGAAGGCTTCTGTCTGCTCGGCGCGCAGGGCTCGCTGTACGCGCTGGCCGCCTACGTGTACCCGACGAATGTTCGATCGACCGGCGTTGGTGCTGCGGCCGGCTTCGGCCGAGCGGGGGCTATCGTCAGCGCATATGTCGGCACCTTCGCCCTGAATTTCGGTGCAACCATGTTCTTCGCCGTCATCGCCGGGTGTGTGGCCATTACGTTCGTGGCGGTGGCGATCATCGACATCCATCAGCCCGCGCTGCGGGCCGAACCGTAGCGATCTCGCGTCTGAAGGAGCCATCGAGAAGCGAGTATCGACCGCCGCCGGGCTCACCAAGGTCGACAGCGGTCGACGCGCGACCGGTCTTCGCGCTAACTCGTGAGGAGCTGCGAATCCACGGCAAGTACCCGCGAGTATGCATTTAGTGTGCCCCATTGCGGAAGAAAACATGACGTCTGACGGCTTCACGATGGGCTCGATCCGGGCGATTCTGCTATCGCTATCCTTTGGCGACGCCGGTGGTGATGTCGTTCGCCACCGTCCGGCCGTCTTCATTTGCGCAATCGATGAAGACAGCGTCGAGGGGGGAGGGAGGCCTGGTCGAACTTTCCCGCACCCGGCGCCGAGCATCGCGCCCGGCTCGTCAATGAGGTGCTCGCGCCCGCGATCGTCGGACGCAAATTCGAGAGCCTGCGCAAGCCTTCGAAATGCGCCGATCTTCAGCCTCCCATTTAGCGGTAGTGGTCTGGGCTACGGATTCGCAAGCGCCGATAAGATCAATGAATACGCAAGGTCCTGGGAATTGAGGCGACGGCGCTTGACGCGCAACAGTCATGACGAGGTCTAAAGCGTTCCTGAAGAAGTGATGCCTATTGCGTTACCGCTTCCAGGAAAAGCATGGCTCTCTGGCGAAACCACTCTCGTTTATCTTTCCCGTCAACTTCAACAGCACTGACTTAGAATCTTCCAAAGTACCTTTGGAATACTTCCAAACATAGTGTCGCTGACTCGAGTCGATCGATGATCGAGACATTCTAAGTCGCACCGCACGCATTTGCGTTGCGGTCGCGATAGCGTCTCTCTAAAGAGGCGGTGCAGATCGCCAACAATCCGAAGTTGTACATGAGGATACAGGCAACCAACCCGGAATGCGCGTTTGCGGAGGGGCTGATTCACGGGTCGTAAGTGTCGGCCGAGCTCGGACGCAGAGAGCGGATTTTCGATCCATGGTCGTTGAAGCCCGGTCGTGGAGCCATTTCACGTTGGGCGATGTGCTGTTTGATGAGGGGCTTTCTGGAAATGCGACGTGCAGGTGAGGTTGGGGCGGTTGTTCGCTTTGGTGCGACACTGCTAGGTGGAGTGGCGTTGATGGCGTGGTTCGAATCGCCCGCTCAATCCCAAACACCGCAAGGCGGCAACTCCCTTCCTCCCATTACTGTCGATGCTCCGACGCAGCGGTCGGTCCGCAGCGCGCCGACCAAACGAAATGCCGCCCGGGTCCGATCAACTTCACGGCGCCCCACGGCGCCTAGCGCCCCGCAAACCGAAACCGCTGTCGTGCAATCGCAGCCGTCGCAGCCGGGTGTCGTGCCCGCCTTTGCGGGCGGCCAGGTCGCTCAAGGCGGGCGGCTGGGACTGCTCGGAAACGCCGACACAATGAAGGCGCCGTTCAATCTGACGAGCTACACGGACAAATTCATCCGGGATCAGCAGGCGGCGACGGTTGCGGATGCCTTGATCCTGGATCCTTCCGTGCGCAGTTCCCACCCAACGGGAGGTACGGTCGATTCCTTCAACATTCGCGGCTTTCCAATTAACGAAGGCAATAGCGGTGAGTTCGCCTTCGAGGGCCTTTACGGGATCGCGCCGAACTACCGCATATTCACGGATTACATCGAACGCATCGAAGTGCTCAAGGGTCCCTCAGCTGCGCTCTCAGGGATCGCACCCAACGGCGGCGTCGGCGGCGTCATCAATGTTGTGCCTAAGCGTGCGGGAGAGGACTTGACACGCTTCACCGCGGGTTACGGTTCGGCCGCACGGTTCGGCGGTCACTGGGATATTGCGAGGCGCTACGGCGACAGCAAGGAATGGGGCGTGCGCACCACCGGCAGCCTGCGCGACGGCGACACGCCCATTGACCGCCAGTCCGAAACGACGGGTGTCGGATCGCTGGCCCTCGACTATCAGGGCGAGCGCTTCAGGTCCTGGCTCTATCTCATCGCCCAGACCGATCGGTTCGACGCGCCGTCACGTCCTTTCCTCATGGCTCCCGGCCTACAAGTGCCGAACGCGCCGGACGGTCGGCTGAACGTGACGCAACCTTGGGAATGGTCGCGCATCAACGATCAATCTGCCTTGTTGCGCACCGAATACGATGTAACCGATCAGGTGACGTTGTTCGCTGACGTCGGCGGATCGCGCACCGATGTCAAGCGATTCTTCGGTCTCCCGACGATCATCAATACGAGCGGCGACACGACTTCGACGCCCCAATTCTTCGGGCTTAGCGTTGATCGATACACATATGATGGCGGCGTCCGCGCCCGCTTCGATACCGGCTTCGTCCACCATGCGATCGCCTTCCAGGCCTCCCTCTATCATGACGCGTTGAACCGGCGGCTCACCAATGGCAGTCTGGTCGCGTCGAACATCTACAATCCGACCGTGGCGCCAACTCAGTTCGCAAACGAGATCAGCGGGCGCCCCCCGCTCTCGGACAGTGAACTCACGGGGCTCTCGATTGCTGACACCTTATCTGTGCTGAATGAGCGTGTCCTGTTGACTTTGGGTGTCCGGCGCCAGGGCATCGAAGCGAACAACTATCTTTCCAATGTCGGAACACTGACGTCGTCCTACGACAAGAGCGCGACCACTCCCGTGGTCGGCCTCGTCGTCCGTCCCTGGGACAACGTCTCTCTGTACGCGAACTACATCGAAGGTCTAAGCCGGGGCGATGTTGCGCCGCAGACCGCTTCCAACTTCGGCGAAGTGCTCCCGCCCTACATCGCCAAGCAGTACGAGGCCGGCGTCAAGGTGGATTTCGGTCGGCTTGCAACCACCTTCAGCGCTTTCCAGATATCGAAGGCGAGCGGCGAGCTGTCCGCCGGGCGCTTCGCGGCGACCGCCGAACAGCAAGTCCGTGGGCTCGAGTTCAACGTCTACGGTGAACTCATGCCCGATATTCGTGTCCTCGGAGGCTTCTCGCTGCTGGATGGCACCCTGACGAAGACCGCCCTCGCGGCAAACGTGGGCAACACGCCAATCGGCGTTCCGAACGTGCAGGCCAATATTGGAGCCGAGTGGGATCTCCCGTGGGTGACCGGGCTCACTTTGAATGGGGCAGTCATCTACACGGGCAAGCAGTTCGTCGACACAGCGAACAAGCAGCCGATCCCGGATTGGACGCGTCTCGATCTCGGTGCTCGCTATACGACGGCGATCAACGGCAGGAGGACGGTTTTCCGCGCGAACGTTCAGAATGTGACCGGTACGAATTACTGGTCGAGCGTAGCCTCATTCGGGACGTTCTTCCTGGGAGCACCGCGCACGTATCTCCTGTCGATGACCGTGGACATGTAATCGCTGCTCTTACAGTTTGGTGAGAGGCTTTATGGATGCTTATGGCTCGGTCGTGGGAGGAGGTGTCAGCGCATTTGTTCGCGCGTTAACCCCGCTGCCGGACACGCAGACCGGGCAGCTCGTTCGCGAACAGCCGGCGTGCCTGCAAACCCTCTGTTCCTTGTCGCTGCGCGTTGGCACCAACGACGCAGCGCCACCCTGAAGGCGCTTCCCGAACGGTTCCTGCTGACAAAAAATCAGGCTGGTCGATATGCAAGTTCGCTTCCTTTCGCCAACATGCTTGATCCCGACCGAAGAGGTCGATCCCAACCGGGTAGCGGAGCTGCAGATGCAAATCCTCCGCGCGGGTTGTTGGACTGTTCCGATCACGGCGGAGAAGGACGCTCTCTTCGTGATGGACGGTCATCACCGGCTAGCAGTCGCGCACCGCCTGCAACTGCCACTGGTGCCGGTGATTCTCTTGGACTACAGCGCAGTGCGGGTGGAGAGCTGGCGCGCGGGCCAGACGATCACGCCTGCGAGCATCCTCGCGATGGCGCGCAGCGGCCGAAAATTCCCCTGCAAGACGACGCGACATATTTTTGATCAGAGCCTGCCCAATTGCAACCTGCCGTTGGAGAGCTTGCGCCACCTTGCTCCGACAGAACGCGCCGTAGCCTATGCCGAAAGGGCGAGGCGATGACCTTGCATTGCTACAAGCCCGGCGCGGGCCTCTCACCGATTCTGCGGCCAAGCACGGCGGAGCTCTTGGCTGGCAACGGCCCGCTGCTGATCGATTGGGTCGCCCGACATGGGTCGCCGGTCAATCTGATCTGGCCCGAAGAGCTGCAGAGGAATCTCGCGGTACTCAGAGGCGCCTTGCGAGAGAGCGGCGTCACACACGCGGTCTACTACGGAGCGAAAGTCAACAAATCGCCGGGGCTGTTATCCGCAGCACTGCGCGCAGGGGCCGGCATTGACGTCTCAAGCCTTTATGAGTTGCGGGATGCCAGACGGCTCGGCGCCGACGGCGCACAACTTGTGGCGACAGGCCCGGCGAAGACGGCGGCATTCCACAACGAGCTTATCAACTGCAACGCTCTCATATCGGTGGATTCACCGGAAGAGCTCGAGGATCTGATCCGCGGGCTTCCGGCAGGCGGCCCGGTTCAGCCGGTGCTGCTGCGTTTGCGTCCCGCCAACCAGGCGCAGAGTCGCTTCGGCATGCCGGCCGCGGCCATCCGGCATTGTCTGTCGCGCATTGCTGGCGAAGGCCGCTTGCGCTTTGACGGGCTGCACTTCCACCTGAGTGGCTATAGTTGGGAATCTCGCGCGCAAGCGATTAGAGAGGCCGCCGGTCTGCTCAGCGAATCCCGCGCACAAGGTTTTGCGCCGCGCATGATCGACATTGGGGGCGGGTTGCCGATCCAATATGTCGATCAGCGCGCCTATCAGGCGCATCTTGGGGCACAGATGCCCGAGGACTACCGCACCGGGAAGATACCGGATTCCTTCTATCCCTACGGGGGAGAGCTTTCCGCCGCCGAGTGGCTGCGTTGTTTGCTGAGCGCACCGATGGCCGATGGCCGCAGCTTTGCGAACTATCTTGTCCATGAGGGGCTGGTGCTGGGGATGGAGCCCGGGCGAGCACTGGCCGATCAGGCCGCGATTTCCGTCTTCCGGGTGTTGCGCGTGAAAGCCGTTGGCCCTGATGCCCATGTCGTCTTCGTCGAAGGCAGCAGCTTCAGCGCTTGCGAAACCTGGTTTGGCTCCGAATTTTTGGTCGATCCCATCCTGGTTCCGGCCACATCGCCGCCGATCGCCGCAAAATCTATCCGAGGTTATCTGGCCGGCCATAGCTGCTTGGACGAGGACGTCCTTAGCAACAGATGGCTCACCTTTCCCATCGCTCCGCGAGCGGGAGACCTTCTGGTTTACGCCAACACCGGCGGTTACCAGATGGACCTCCTGGAAAACGAATTCCATCGCCACCCGATGCCGAGCCGCCTTTGCGTGGTTCAGGATGTAAAAGGACAGCTAACGCTCGTCCCCGACACAGTAGGAGAGGCACAATGCTCTGCAGGACCGTAAGCCAGCTGATCGGCCAAACGCCGGTGATGCCGATTGCCGTACCCAACAGCGATGCCACGCTCGTGCTGAAGCTTGAAAAGAACAATCCGGGTGGCTCCATGAAGGACCGCATGGCGCGCAGCATGGTGCTTGCCGCGCTTGAGGACGGGCGGCTCCCGCCGGGCGGCACGATCGTCGAATCGTCGTCCGGAAACACCGGGATCGGACTGGCGTTAGCCGCAGTGGAATTGGGCCTGCGCTTCATTGCCGTTGTCGATCATCACGCCGCGCCGGACAAGATCCGCATGATGCGCGCGCTGGGCGCGGAAATTCGTTATGTCGAAGGCGACTATCGGGAGGACGAGGTTGCGGTGGTGGAGCGCCAACGGCTGGCCGCCCAACTCGGCGCCCAGCTTCCTGATGCGTTGTTCATGAACCAGTCCGACAATCCGGCAAACCCGGAAGGCTATGCCGGTTTCGTCGACGAACTCCTGGCACAGCTTCCTGACGGCATCGATGCCTTTGTCGGCTGTGTCGGCACCGGCGGGTCAATGACCGGTATCGCCCAGCGTCTGAAGCGGGTTAACCCTGCTGTCCGGACAATCGCTGTGGAACCGGCCGGCTCGATCGTCTTCGGCAAGCCTGGCCATCCCTACTACCAGTCGGGCACGGGAACGCCCGCCGGCGACGAAATCGGCAAGGTGCTCGACTATGGATGCATCGATGAAGGGGTGCAGGTCACCGACACGCAGGCCTTCGAAACAGCACGTTTTATCGCGCGGCGCCACGCGCTTCTGGTCGGGGGCTCGACCGGGGGCACCATCTACAAGGCGCTGGAATTCATTGCAGCCGGCAAGTTGTCCGGCACGGTGGTCACGCCCGTTGCCGACGGTGGCGAGAAATATCTTGGCTCGGTCTTCGACGATGAATGGATGGCCAAGCGCGATTTGTTGGATCCGACCATCGCCGCACAGCTCGACGGCTGGCTCACCGGAAGGGCGCGCGCAGCATGAAGGTGACGATCTGCGGTGCGGGGCGCACTGGGCATTTGAATGCCGTGCTCTTCAAGCAGCGTCCAGGTATCACTGTTTCCGTGCTGACGGGGGCGGCTGCCGTCGCCGATCGATGGACGAGGGGAGACGGTGTTTGGTGGGCCCAGACGCCGGACGGCCACCTCTTGAGCGGACGGCCCGACTATGTCGGCACCGATCCGAGCGAGGCACTTATAGGCACGGACATGGTGATCGTGACGCTGCCGGCCCACGCGCGGCCTGCGCTTCTACACTCCTTCGCAGGGCATCTCCCCCGGGACAAGCACGTCTATGTTGGCGCGATTCCCGGCTTTTGCGGCTTCAACTGGCTCGCAGCCAAAGCCCTTTCGGGTACGGACAATGTGGTGATCTGGGGCATGAAGGACGTGCCCCATACGGCCTTTGACTTGGTGCCAGGCGAGCGGGTGCGCATGGGAGGGGCCAAGGCTCAGCTCTTCGCGGCGCTTCATCGCCGCGAGACTGCAGCGAGCCGCGCCGATCTCCAGGCGATGCTGGGTCATATCTATGAAGCCCCCGTCACCCTGCTGCAGGACTATCTCGAAATCACGCTGACACCGGGCAACGCATTGATGCATCCCGCCGTGCTCTATGCCCTGATCGGCCCTGGCGCGCCCTGGGAAAACAAGCCGTTTGACCGTCCCCTTTGCTGGTGGAGCGATTGCCCACGCGCCGGCGCCGAATTGCTGGAGGCCTGCGATGCGGAAAACCAGGCAATCCGCCATGCGGTCGAATTGCGCCTGGGCATTGATCTGAGTTCGGTGAAGCCGCTCCGACAGGAATTGATCGAGGCTTATGGCAGCCAGATCGAGGACGACCGGACCATGTATACGCTGCTGCGAACAAACCGTGCTTACGCGGGCATTCGCGCCCCACTTGTTCCCAATCCGGACGGGCCCGGCCTTGTCATCGATCGCGCAAGCCGCGCTTTCCACGAAGATATCGCCTTCGGGCAGGCGCTGCTGGTGGAATTGGCCACGCGGCTTGAAGTGGCAACTCCCGCTATCACGAAAACCTACAACTGGGCGCTCAACTACCATGGCGGGTTCACCGAAAGCACGCCGGCCTTTTTGCCCGCCAACTGGCCGGAGGAAGCGTAGTGGACGAGTGGATGCCTTCCTCCGCAGATGCCGAAGCTCAGGCGCGTGCCGGGCGGCTTTGGTCGGACGCATCGCGCAATGCGGTCAACCGGCTCGTCCGCTGCCTGTTCGCCGAGCGCCTTCTTGAACCGGATGCATTGTTGTGGGCGCGCGACGGCAACCAAGCATGGCTCCCCCTTTGGCAGTCACGCCGGGTCCTGCATTTCACCGACCTGCGTCGTGCGCCTGCCGGGACATTGCAAAATCGTGGTTCTGTCGAAATACTAGACGAGATCGGTGCTCGCTACCGTATCGGTGGTCCCTCCGACCTCATCCGGCAGGTCGCGCCCGCCTTGGCGATCTCGCCAGCATCGGACGGCGTCGAGCATCTCATACGCGACGTCGAGGACAGCATGCGCAACGACATCCTGGCGCGTCGTCACCGGGAGCACTGGAGCGCCGAGCTGCGAGGGAAAGTAGCCGAAGCAGGCGTGCAGGGATTCCTCGCATATCTGGAAAAGAGCCTGCCGCCGCATCTGGCGGCTATGACGCTCGATCAGTGGGGCGCGCTGGAAGGTCATCCCTTTTATCCGACATGGAAGGCCAAACCCGACCTCTCGCCGGAGGACGTCGCGGCTTTGTCGCCGGAGTTCGGTGCTCGCGTGCGCGTCCGAATAGCAGCGCTGCGCAAAGAATGGTCGTATGTGGAGAAGATGCCGCATGTCGGCAGCTATTCGGAATGGTTCTCACAAAACTTCCCCGAGCTCTGGCGCGACTGGGCCGAAGGATTGCATAAACGTGGAAAGTCTCGCGAGGACTGGCTGCCTCTCCCTGTCCATAGCTGGCACCTTGACAATTTCCTGCGCCGTGAGTTCGCGTCCGAGATTAGTTCCGGAGTTTTCGATCCGGATGGCCCGGAGGCCATGACGCTGCCGTCAATGTCGTTCCGCACAATGCTGCCGGACACAGAGGAGCCGAGGCCCTTTATCAAACTGCCGGTGGCGATCTGGATGACCAGCGAACAGCGCACTCTGCAGGCCAAATCGATTCACATGGGGCCGCGTCTCAGCACCCTGATTTCCGATATTCTGTCAAAGGAGAGGGATCTTTCTGAAAGGTTGGAGATCTTCACCGAAGACCTGGGCGCAATCCTGCACCACCCCGTGACGGGCGACGAGCATCCGGGCCGCTTTCTATCGGTCGTCTACCGCAACTGCGACGCTCTGGCGCGAAATGATGGGCTGTTGCCGGTCACTGTTGCGGCACTCTTGACGGCGAACCCGATCGATGGCCGCCCGCTCATTTGTGAATTGATTGCCAGAAGCGGCGATGAAAGTGAAGCAGCCGTATCTGCGTTCTTCCGTGTCTATGTAGGGACCGTCATCCGGCCAACGCTCGCCATGTATCTGCTTTACGGAATTGCTTTTGAGGCGCATCAGCAAAACAGCACGATCCTGTTCGATGAAACCGGCCGCCCGCGAAAACTGCTGATCCGTGATTTCGGCGACGGCCGCAGTTTTGCGCCCCTGTTCAAGGAACGAGGGTACCACCTCAAGCCCTTCACTCGCACGGGGATCTTACCCACCACATTTGATGACAATATCAGTCTTGTGCGCTCATTCGTCATCGATGCCTGCTTCGTCTGCCACCTTCATGAAGTCGCACTGTGCCTCGACCAACATTATCCACTGTCGGGCACAAGCCTTTGGCGCATCCTGCGGGAAGAGGCCGAGGCGGTTTTCGATGCGCTCAGGCCGCGCATGTTGTCGGACGCATTCTGGCAGGAAGAACGCAAGGCCTTTCTTGAGAAACCCTGGCCGAGCCGCTCCGTGCTGCGGATGCACCTGGAGCGTTATCGCGACTATCGGGTTGAGCACGAGCTGCCGAATCCACTGGCGGGAGCGGAATGACAACTGCTTCTGCCTTGTTTCGCGGCTTCGGTCCTGTTTTTGTCTTGCTGTTCGGGCTGCAATTCATTTCCATGGGCGCCATGGAAATGAGTGGTCCATTCTGGCCGATCCAAATCAAAGCGTTGAGCCCTTCCGACAGCGTCTTTGGACTCGCAGGCGTGGGTGTCTATGTTGGCCCGATGATTGGTATGTCGCTGACCAGCACCTTTTGGGGGCGAATGGGCGATCGCTACGGCAATCGGCTGATGATGGTTCGGGCGCTCGGCGGGCTAGCGGTCACGCAACTCCTTGTCGCTGTTGCACAGGATGTCTGGACGATCATGGCGCTGCGTTTCTTGCAGGGCGCCTGCGCCGGCTATATCGCTCCAGCGCAGGCCTATGGCGTGCAGATTACCGGCGGGAAGGACCGCGCAAGCCTGTTCGCCTGGCTTCAGGTTGCGACCAATGTGGGCTCGCTGGGCGGCGCCTTCCTGGGCGGGCTCATTCTCGATCGATTCCCTTTTGCTGCAGTAAATCTGACCGCCGGGGCGATTTGTGCGCTGTGCGCTGCCGTTGCCTGGTTGAGCCTGCCCGTACCGACGCCAGGAGCTGCTGCCGCCAATCCCGGAAACGCGGGTACCGCAAAGCCTACGGCGTCGACAGGTGCTCCGATCGGAGCTCTTCTTGCCTTGATGGGGATGCTGCTTGCCAGCCGCATGGTCCTGCAGGTTCCTTTCTCACTGTACATGACCCGGGTATTTGGCGCGCCGCACTGGGTCGCCGGCCTCACTTACGGACTGCTGGCGTGCGGCTTTGTCGTGGCCGCGCCCCTATGGGCGCGGCTCTTCGAGAAACGAACGCCATCCTATGTGCTGGGCGGGAGCGTGCTGATTTCGGCCGCGTGCGTTTTGGTTACGCATCTGGCGGGCAGCACGAACTCCGTTGCCGTGTTCGCGTTCCTGTATTTTATCTGGGGCGCGCTTCTTGGGGGAACGACGCCGGTGCTTCTCGCGCTCATTTCGGCAGCTGTCTCTAATGATAGGCAAGGTTCGGTTCTGGGCCTTGCGCAAGCCTGCCAGCAGGTTGCTTCTGCGAGCGGCATCGTTGCCGGTGTCGGGGTCACCCAGCTCTTTGGTCTCGAAGCCGCTTTCCCGCTCGTCGCCACGCTTTACGCCTTGTCATTTTTGTCGGCTCTCGGCATCTGGCTCAAAGCTGCGCACTCCGCTCAAGAAGGAAGTCGACCATGACGGAATACCGATCGCTGCTGCACGCCGCGGTGACGGCTATTGTCCTGATCGCTTTGCTTCCAACAGCAGCATTTGCCGGCGAACCTGGACTGACACAGACGCAGGCGCCGCTTACCCTCACTGATATCGCAGGCCGCCAGGTGACGCTTAACGCGCCTGTCAAACGCATGCTTCTGGGCGAAGGCCGGCAGCTCTATCTCATCGCCTCGCTGGAACCCAAAGATCCTCTGGCCCATGTGGTAGCCTGGCGCACCGATCTGATCGCGGCCGATCCGGCCACTTACGCGCAGTATCTCGAAGTGTTTCCCGAGTTGGCGAAGCTGCCTTCCTTTAAGGGGCAGGAGGACAGCCTGATCGACATCGAATCGGCGATCATCCAGAAGCCTGATGTGGTGCTGCTCAATCTTGAAGCCATGCAGGCCAACAAGGACGCCAGCTACATCGAGAAGCTCGCGGCACTGAACATACCGGTTCTTTATATCGATTTTCGTCACCGTCCCCTGGAAAACACCGAGCCGACCATTCGGCTCCTGGGCAGGATCATGGGGCGCGAGGCGCGTGCGGAGGAGATCATCGCGTTCCGCCGCCAGGCCATGGCTGCGGTTGCCAACGTCCTTGCCGCCAAACAACCGAAGCGCCCCAATGTGTTCGTCGAGCGGATCGGTGGCTACTCCCAGGATTGCTGCCTGTCTTTCGGCGCCGAGAATTTCGGCAAATATGTCGAACTCGCTGGCGGCCATAATATCGGCAGCGATATCATTCCCTCGACCTTCGGGCAGATCAGCCCCGAGCAGGTCATCGTCGCCAATCCCGAGCATGTGGTGGTTACCAGCGCTGACTGGCAAGCCTATGTGCCCGGGGGCCATTGGATTCCGCTTGGACCAGGGGCGGATCCTCGGGTGACGCGCAAGAAGCTCGAATGGTTCGCTACTCGGGACGCCTATACCGGTATCGCGGCAAAGAAGACGCGGAATTTTCACGCCATTTGGCACCAGTTCTACAACAGCCCATACGAATTTGTCGCCGTCCAACAATTGGCGAAGTGGTTCCACCCCGACCTGTTTGCTAATCTGGACCCCAATGCAACTTTTGCCGAATACCATCGTCGCTTCCTGCCCATCGAGTATCGGCCCGGCTATAGCGTCAGCCTTTCGGACAGCCAGTGATGACCGATGTCCATACCGAAACACTGCCCTTAGCCGGCGGCGACGCCTATCAAGCGCTCAGCGTCAGGCGATGGGTCGTTCTCCTTGTGCTGATGGCCGGGGTTTGCGTCGCATTGGTCGGTGACCTTTCGACTGGACCAGCCAGCTACAGGCTTGGAGAGGTTGTGCGCACGCTCGTTCTGCCGGCGGAAGCGGATGCGCAGATGCGCGTCATTGTCTGGTCGATCCGCATGCCGTCGGCCCTTATGGGCGTCGTGGTCGGTGTGGCGCTTGCCATCGGCGGCGCTCAGATGCAGACCATCTTGAACAATCCGCTGGCGAGCCCGTTCACGCTGGGCCTTTCCGCCGGTGCAAGCTTCGGCGCGGCCCTTGCGCTCGCCTTCGGTGTCGCGCTGGTTCCCATCGCAGGCGACTATGTCGTCGCGGCCAATGCTTTCGTCTTGGCCATGGCGACCGCCTTCCTGATCCATTTGGCCAGCCTTCGGCGCGGAGCCTCGATCCACGTGATCGTGCTCTTGGGCATAGCGCTGGTTTTCAGTTTCAATACGGCACTCGCTATCATCCAGTATTTCGCCGCCGAGCAGGCGGTCGCGGCCATCGTCTTCTGGACCATGGGCAGCCTCACCAAGGCGACATGGCCCAAGCTCGCCATCACCGCGCTGGTCGTGGGTCTAACCTTGCCGGTCTTTCTGCGCCGCCGGTGGCAGTTGACGGCCTTACGTCTTGGCGAGGCGCGCGCGGCGAGCTTCGGCATTCCCGTGCGGCGCCTGCGGCTCGAAACCCTGATCCTTGTCTCTCTTTTGACGGCGATCCCCGTCGCGTTTGTCGGCACGATCGGCTTTATCGGTCTCGTAGCTCCGCACATCGCACGCATGATGGTCGGCGAAGACCAGCGCTTCCTGCTGCCCGCGAGCGCGCTGACTGGCGCGCTGATCATGTCGTTCAGCTCCATCCTGGCCAAAATCGTGGTACCCGGCGCCGTCCTGCCGATCGGCATCGTCACCTCGGCGATCGGATTGCCGGTGTTCCTCTATTTGATTCTGAAAAGCGGAAGAGACATATGGTAGTGCTGAGCACGCATCGCCTCGGCGCCCGCTTCGGATCACGCGAGGTACTGCGTGATGTGACCCTTCCGCCCTGTTATGGCGGCGAGGTCGTGGCGGTCATTGGACCGAATGCTGCGGGCAAGTCGACGCTGTTCCGGCGCCTGGCAGCTATTCTTCCGGGGCCCGGGGAGCGCCGGTTGGAAGGTGTGCGCGATGCAGATCGCGCCGTCGCCTATATGCCTCAAGACCAAACGGCAAGCGCGGTGCTGACTGTATTCGAATCCGTCCTTCTTGCGCGTAAGCAGGTCAGCGGCTGGCGTCTGGAGAGGTCCGATCTTGTGGTGGTGGACCAGGCGCTGGCGTCACTCGATATGGGCGATCTTGCCAATGAAATCCTTTCCGAGCTGAGCGGCGGACAGCGCCAGCTCGTCGGGCTTGCTCAATGTCTCGTGCGCGAACCGCAGGTGCTGCTCTTGGACGAGCCAACCAGCGCGCTGGACATGCACCGCCAGTTGGAAGCGATGCGGCAGGTGCGCAGCCTTGCGCATGACGACGGTATGCTCGTGCTGATCGCGCTGCACCATCTCGACCTGGCACTCAAATTCGCCGACAAGGTCGCTATCCTCTCTGATGGAACGTTGCACGATTTCGGCACGGCGGCTGAAGTCCTGACGCCGGAAAACCTTGCCGCAACCTTCCGCATCAGGGCTCGTATCGAATCCTGTTCGCAAGGCAAGCCACATTTGATCGTCGACGACGCGATCTGATGTCCCGCGCGCCGGTGGCATTTGCAAAGGGCCGCTCGGCTGCAGCCCGCATCAGGCCGCGGACCGATACCGAATGTCGTTTGCCGCGTCTACCGCGCGCGCTTTGATTTCGATCCCCACATGCAGAGGCTTGTCGGTTCGAACCCGAACTGGCGCGGCCGATGCGATTCCTCGTCCTCGATCTCATCCACCCCGACCGAATATTCGAACACCATGCCGTCGGGGCCCTGGAAGTAAAGGAACCGCGCGCCGGACGTCGGGTGACGGCCAGGGCCGAAGACGATCGGCACCCGTTGCTCGGACAGGTGATAGAAGGATCGCAGCACGTCGTCGTTGCTTTGCACCTGATGGTTGATGTGCTGGATCCCGGGACCTCTGGCCGGCGCAAGCGCGATGGTGTGATGGATCGCGTTCACGCGCATCAGCGCAATATCCCCGATGCGATCGCTGACGCGCGCGTTGCAGACCTCCGTCCAGAACTTCTCGTCGCGAACCGGATTGGTCGAATTCAAGCCGACATGGCTGAAGCCGGTGATGCCGGCGTCCCGTGAAGCAAAATAGCGGCGGCCATGCTGCTCCGGACGGACAACCAGCTCGATCTGGTTGCCGCTCGGATCCTTGAAGCCAATGAAGGCGCGAACCTTGCGTGCCGAGCATTCGGCAGCCGCGCCGACATGCACCGGATGACCAAGCGAGTCCAGGGTCGTGGCGGCCTCGTTCAACTCGCTCTCGTTCTCGACTTCGAATCCGATGGTCTGATCGGCCGGGTCGCCCTCAAAGTAGCACAGCGTATGCGCACGTTCGTCTGAACGCAGATAGAGCGAGTTCCGCGATCTCTCGCTCACCTGAAGACCGAGGCATCTGGTCGCAAATGATTCCGCTTCCTCGAGGCTCGAGCTCCCCAGCCGCGCATAGGTGACATCCTTGAGCTGGATCATGGTTGCGCTCCTTTTGCAGAAATCAGGTGATGACTTGCCGCAGCTCCGGAATCTCGGAGCATTCGCTTCCCCATTCGCATAGTGAGGAAGCTGCCGGCGCAAACTGCCTCGCATGGTGCCCGGTATCGATGTCGGCCAGCCCATGTCCGTACGAGAAGACTTGTCCTTCCGGTCCGGCAAATCGCAGAAAGATCTGGCCGGATGCTGCTTCGCGGCCTGGGCCGTGCAGGATCTTGATCTGTCGCTCCTGCGCAAAATAGTGGTTCTGCATGATCGAATCGAGACTTTCGACTCCGTAGCAGACGTCAAGCAGCCCCGCCCGATCGGAAGGGTAGAGCGCAATCCGGTGATGCTTCCGATCGATGCTGAGATAGGCAATATCGCCGACCCAATCGCTGATCGCCGCTCCCAGGATCGTGGTCCACAGCTTCAGGTCATCCGCCATCGCGCGGCTGCGAATGCCCACGCATTGCAGGCCGGTGACACCGGCATCGCGGCTCGGGAAGTAGCGCCGGCCGCTTACCGCCGGGCGTGACACAAGGTCGATCTCATTGCCGCTCGCGTCGCGCACGATCAGTGCGCGCCGCACAAAACGCCGGCTGCATTCCTCTGCGGACGCCTCGCGGACTTCAAATCCCTCTCGCTGCAAGGCATCGGCCGCTCGATCAACGTCATCGGCGGAGGCGACCTCCATGCCGACGCTTGACCTGTCGGCGCCTTCGACGAGACAAAGCGTGTGGAAGCGCTCGTCGGACCGGAACAGAAATTGCTCCTTGTCATCAGTGACGCGCTGAAGCCCCAGAATGTCGGTCGCGAAGGCCGCGGCGGCCGGGCCGTTCTGTACCGCAAGCCTCACATAGCAGAGCTGGATCAACGGGACAGGGGCGAAGTGCTTGGCGTCCATTTTCAACCACGGTTCTTCTGGTCGTTCGCCATCGCCGTCTGGAGGTGTTGGCGAACGATGTCGCGCCACACCTTCAGCAGGCGACTGAACTGCTCAGGATCTTTTTCGATCAGGGTTCGAACCGAATAGCCGCGGACCACGCTCAGCGTGAGCGAGAGGATATCGCTGGCGAGTTGCTTGGGAACGCCCGACGACATCAGCGCTTCGAGCCAGGCGGCCTCGACCGAAAACCGGCTGGTGCGGGAGTTCCTGTACGTCTCCCGCTTGAGAATGCGCGAGTCGCTGTCCGCGCTCATTGCGATCGCGAGTTCGATGAAGAAATAGTCGCCGAAATAGAAATCCTGCGCGTCCTTGATGATCCCTTCGATCGGATCGTTTCCGCTGTTCTGGGCGAGGTGGGCCCGGCGGGCGCTCTCCACCAGCGAGACTTCGTTGACATGCCTGATGATGGCGACAAGAAGATCGTGCTTGCTCTTGAAATGGTGCAGCAGGGCGCCGCGCGAGACGCCCGCGAGTTCGGCCACCTCGACCGTGCGCAGGCCGCGCAGTCCGTTCGCGCGCACCAGCTTCACCGCGGCCTCGATCAATTGGGTCTGCGTCGCTTCGCTGCGCTCCGCTTGGGTTCGCTTGGGGGCGTATTTCGGCTCGCTTGAGCTGTTGCGTCGTGATTGCAGCCGTTGCCGCGCCGCGGCGCGTGGCAGGGACGCCCGGCCTCCGTGTGCGCCTGGCTTCGTCTTGTCAGCATTCGACATAAACGTCCTCTTCGCTCAGTTTGACCCGGAAGGTCTTCAGCGCGACCGTGCAGGGCATGCCGGTCGGCTGCCCATTAGTGACGTCGAACGTGCCGAAGTGCCACGGGCACTCGACGATTTTCCCCGTCAGAATGCCTTCTTCCGACAGCGAAGCCTCGCCATGGGTACACAGATCGGCCGTGGCATAGATTGCTCCGTCCACATTGTACACGGCGATGTTGGTGCCATCAGGCAGCGTTGCCTGGCGGACTTCTCCCGGCGGGAACTCGTCCAGCCTTCCGATCAGCACATCTTTGGTCATCGTATTCATAGCATCGTGCTTCCGCCATTCACGCTGATGACCTGGCCTGTGACGAACGAGGCTTCCCTGGAGGCCAGATAGCAGACCATGGACGCGATCTCGTCCATCTCGCCGGGGCGTCCCATCGGCACCACGTCGACGAATTTTCGGATTGATTGCGGCGCCTTGGCGGCCGCGCGTTGCACCTGGGGCGTATTGACGATGCAGGGTGCAACGACATTGACGGTGATCCCGTCGGTCGCGAATTCGCGCGCGAGCCCTGTGGCGATGGCGTGAACGCCGCCCTTTGCCGCGTTGTAGGCAGCGTGATCATAAAGCCCGTTGCGGACGGAGTCGGCGCCGATATTGACGATCCGGCCGTAGCGCTTCGTCTTCATCATCGGCACGGCGTGCCACGTGCACCACAGCATCGTCCAGAGATTACGGTCGATGGTCGTTCGCAGTGTCTCCGGCGTGTGCTCCAGGAACGGCTTGATGATGCCGCCTCCCGCATTGTTGACGAGGACGTCGATCGTGCCGAACGCCTTGACGGCATCGCCGATCAATCGGCCGGCGACATCTTCCTTCGAGAGATCGCCGCTTCGGACCAGCGGCCTTTCGCGGCAGAGCGAGGAGAGACCGTCGGCCATTGCGGTCAACCTATTCTCGTCGAGGTCCGAAAGCACCAGCCTGGCGCCCTCTCGGGCAAAATGCTGCGCGATCACCGCGCCGATGCCGCTGGCGGCGCCGGTGATCACCACAATCTGTTCGGCAAATCGCTTTTCCATCGGGGCTGTCTCTCAGAGCACAATGGAAATCCGGCCATGCGGACGCAGGCCTTCGCCGCCAAGCAGGCAGCGTTTCTCGCTGATCCTTATCCTGCTCTCATCGACCTTCAGGCGGTAATTGCTCGTGCCGAAATAGAGATCGGTTGTGCCGTCCTTGGTGCGGAAGGTCTGGAACACCGCGCTGACGTCGACGGAATCTTCGCCTCGCCCACGGATACGCACGTTGCCGACGATGCGGCTGGTCTTGGAGTGCGGGAATTCGGCGTGCGCGGTTCGTTTCATCAGGCGCTTCACCCGCTCACCCAGCCGGAACCGGTCGTCGGCGATATAGAAGAGGTTGTTGTCCGCCGAAGCGTCCGGCGGCAGATCGGTGCAGGGGACCTCGTAGGTTGCGTCATCGGTAAAGAGCGCCAGCCATTCCGGCAGTCGCCATTGATCGAGGAGGTCTGCTTCGTGAAACAGGAAGTCTTCCACGTCTGATCGTTCGATTGCGCGCATGACGATCTCCTTCAGGCTGCGACGTTCTTGATGCTGGAGATCGGCGCCGGAAACATCATGGCGTTCCACTGGGTCCAGAACGCCCGCATCTGAAGCTCGTCATTATGGGCGGGGCGCTCCTTGCCCATTCCCTTGGAGATATCGTTCCATTGCGCTTCCTTGGCGTTATTGAAGCCGCGCTGGCAATGTTCGAGCGCCTCGGCATCGTCAGGCGTCGCGAAGCCGCCGGGCCCGAGAAATTCGAGAAAGTTGTTCAGGCGATATTTGCGAGCCCATGAGGTCTCGTCGTTCGGCCCCAGAGCCCAGGCGCTGATGACCATATAATCAGCGGCCATCGGAAAGTAGGTGCGGACGGTCAGCGCCATGATGTCGTTGACGACGAGATTCGGGAAGATGAAGAGATTCCGGTTCTTGCGGGAAATGCGGTCGGCGCGTTCCTTGCCGAAGCGCTGCACCAGATTGTCGTAGAGGCGGCTGATCTCCTGCTTTCCGCTGTCGCCCCACGCAGGAATCCACTGCGCGACCGGCCGCCCCCATGGCGCGCCGTATTCGAGAACGGCGTGGCCGTTGCCGAGGTCATAACCATATCCGCCGCCGCCCATGCCGCCGGCGAGGCCGTCGGTCGTGTTCATCAGATAGTCGAAGTAACTCGCATGCGTGGTGGTCGCATGATAGCCATCGATGCTGTTCTCCGTGAGCAGCTTCCAGTTCGCCCGGATCGAGTATTCCTGGGTGCCGGCAATGATCGAGAGGCCTGCGTCGGTCTGATCGCAGATGAGATCGAGATATTCCTTCGCGCCGGCGAGGTAATCGACGAGAGGGACGATGTTCCTGTCAAAGGAGACGAAGCAGAAGTCGCGGTAGGTCTCGAAGCGCGGAACCGCCTGCATGTTGGAGGATTCGCGGTTCTTGAATCCTTCCGCATAGGCGTCCTCGCCGGGCTGGCTGCGCAGCTTGCCATCGGCTCCGAACACCCATCCGTGGTAGAAGCACTGAAACGATTTCGCATTGCCTTTCCGCTCGCGGCAGACCTGCGCGCCGCGGTGAGGGCAGGTGTTGAGAAGCGCGCGAAGCGTTCCCTTGCTGTCGCGCGTGAATAGGATGCTGCGACCGGCCACGGTCCGGCTCACGAAGTCGCCGGGCTTGGGAAGCTCGGATGCATGGCCGAGATAGAGCCACGAGCGCTCGAACACGAGCTCCTTCTCCGCCTTGAAGATCTCGGGATCGGTGAAGTTGCGGCGCGCAACCTTGAAGATCTGCTGGGCGGGATCAACCAGAATTGCCGGTTGACGGCTGTCGGTCTGCATGTCGTTTCCTCCGTCTGCGCTCTTCATGAAGCGAGAGCTTGTTTCAAGTCGAAAGCGGGATTGGCGATGTCGGATGGATTGACCCGCTTCCGGGAAGCGGCAAGCCGTCGTAGCAGCGCCATGTCCTTGGGTGAGCTCACGGTGACGGCGCCGACCACTTCGCCGTCGCGGAGGCTGATGGTGGTGAAGCGTCCGCGCTCGACATCCCCGCGCACGATCTCGTCGGCGCCGCCGGGGTGGCCGATCACCTGGATGTTCGACTCGAATTGGTCCGACCAGAACCAGGGCGGCGCCTCGTAGCTGACATCCTGACCGACCATATTCCTAGCCGTCGCGATCGCCTGGTTCTGCGCATTGGCCCAGTTCTCCACGCGCATCCAGCGTCCGTGCCAGTCGCTCCATTGTTCGGCGACGTCGCCGGCTGCATAGACGCCTTCGATGTCGGTCATGCCGGAGGGGCCGACACGAATGCCTTGATCGACTGCGAGCCCCGCCTGGCGGGCAAGGTCGGCCGCAGGCTCAACGCCGACACCGACGACGACGAGATCGGCCGGAACGATCCTTCCGTCGGACAACTGAATCCCTTTGGCCGTGGCGCCCACGATGGTCACGTTGCAGCAGACAGCGACGCCGCGGTCGCTGTGCAGCCGCCTCAGATATCCGCTCAGCGCTGGCGAGCCGACCTGTGGTAACAGCCGATCGGCCTTCTCCAGCACGGTGACCTCGCAGCCGCGGACGATGGCCGCCGAGGCGACCTCGAGACCGATCACGCCGCCGCCGACCAGCACCACTTTGGCGTCCTGCGTGAGATTGCGTCTGAGTTCGCGCGCATCGTCGATGCAGCGCAGATAGCAGACGCGCAATCCGCAATCGTCGAGATCGCGCAACCGACGCGGCCGCGTGCCGGTCGCTAGCAGCAGGCGATCGAATGAAATCTCGCGGCCGTCCGACAGCCCGATCGCACGACGATTCAAATCAATCGCAACAGTCGGCGTGGAGGTGCTCAGCTCGATGTCGATCGCTGCCCAATCCTGCGAATTTCGGATGAAGCGCGGTTCTTCGTCCACATTGATCAGCATGGCCTTCGAAAGTTGCGGTCGCTCGTAGGGCGGATGCTCTTCTTCACCCAGCAAGGTGATCGGCCCGCGATGCCCGGCGCCCCGCAACGCCTCGGCTGCGCGCGCGCCGGCCTGGCCTGCGCCCACGATGACGATGCGTGTCTGGGATAGATCCAATGCGTTCACTCCCCTTGAGCGGTTCTTTGCCGCCCGCAGCGCACCTCTCGCGGCCGCTTGACAAGCAGGATAAAAACAATCATTCCTGTTTGTAAAGTGAATTATCCTGCGCAACTCGAAAAGCGGTTCGCTGCAGCGCAGGGATCAGGGAAGGAAAGGAGGGCGCCATTGCCAGTGGTGGATGCCCATACGCATGTCGTGCCTGCACGACTCCCGGCTGACAAGGCGCGCGACCCGCTGTGGCCGAGCGTCGAGCTTTCCGGCGACAAGGCCGCGGTGATGATTGGCGGAAAGGTGTTCCGCAAAATCGACTCGCGCTCGTGGGACGTCAGACGCAGGCTGGCGGACATGGAGGAGGACGGCACCGCAATGCAGGTGCTGTCCCCGATGCCGGAGCTGCTGTCGCATTGGTTGCCGGCTGATGACGCCGAGCACCTCGCCGAGATCATCAACGAGCACATCGCCGCGATGATTGGTGAGGCTCCGCGCCGGTTCGCCGGAATCGGCATGGCCTGCGTTCAGGACGTGCCGCGCGCGCTGGCGCAATTGCAACGCATCAAGGCGCTTGGTCTCGCCGGCATCGAAATCGGAAGCCATATCGATGGCGTCGCGCTCGGCAGCGAAGCGCTCCATCCGCTCTATGAAGCCGCTGAGGCGCTCGACCTCTGCATCTTCGTTCATCCGTTGCATCCGGCCGGGGTTGAGCGGATCGGGGCGGGACCCGAATTCGCGGCGACGGCAGCATTTCCAGTCGAGACCGCGCTGGCCGCAGTGTCGATGCTAGCGGCCGGCGTGCTCGAGAAATTTCCCAGGCTGCGCATCCTGCTCAGCCATGGCGGCGGCGCGCTGCCCTGGATCCTGCCGCGGCTCGACTGCGGCTGGTCGCTCGGCGGCGAAATGCAGAAACGGATGACGAGATCGCCAAGGGAAATCGCGCGCCGCTTCTTCTACGACTCGATTCTCTACGATGGCCCCGCGCTTCAGTTCATGTCTTCGGTCGTGGGATCGAGCCGCATCGTGGTCGGCTCCGACTATCCGTTCACCATTCGCCAAAAGCATCCCGGCGCATTTGTCCAAGCAGCGCTACCGGACTGCCCGGGCGTTCTCGCCGACAACGCCTTCGCTTTTCTTGGCCGCGCCTTCGATCTGGAAACCCAGCATGCAGCAACTAGCGATCGTCACCCCGTCGCGTCACAGCAGGCCTAGCGTCATGATTGCCTGCCGGTCGCTGCCGCAGATGTGCCTGCTCGGTCCCGTTCCGCCGCGGACACCCGGTCGCAGCGATGCGCAGGTCCCGTCCGACGCTGCGCTCGGCGTCAGCCGCTACGGCCGTATCTCCTATGTGTATTTCTACAACGACGATGAACCGGATGACGTCGCGTTCGGTCTGCTCGACGTGGAGATCGCCGTTCAGCGTCGGGGCCGGAACGAATTCGCCCTGGAGATCTATTGCATCGGCGACGGTTATCAGAGCGGGCACGGCTCGAGCGCGGCGGCACCGCTCACCGTGGAGCTGAAGGCCGGCAACCGCACGGTGGCGACGGCGCGCTGGAACTATCCCGATGTGCTCAATGGCCACTTGGATCCACTGACATTCACGACGTCGATCACTTTGTCGGAAGCGGACTTCGAGGCGCTCGACCACGTCTATCTGCCCTCTGTTCGCGCCGAGGCGATGATATGCCTGGAGTGAAGCGGGACAGGTCGATCGTCATCGGAACGCACAGCGTTTCGTGCGACGCGCTGCTCGCACAGGGCAGGCGCGCTGCATCAGCGCTTGCGGCAGCCGGCGTCAACGAAGGCGATGCGATCGCACTCCTGATCCGGAACGATCCGATCTATTTCGAAGTGATGCAGGCAGCCTCTCTGCTCGGGGCCTATGTCGTACCGCTCAACTGGCACAGCACCGCGGACGAAATCCGTTACATCCTCGCCGATTGCGCGCCGCATGCGCTGATCGGCCATGCTGGCCTGCTGCAGGGTGTTGCGGCCGCAATTCCGGCCGACCTTCCGACGTTTTTTGCGCCGTCCGGTGCCATGGCCTCGTCGGAGGCTCCTTCGTGCGCCCGCGCCTGGGCGCCGCATCGTGACGGTTTTGCCGAATGGCCGGAACCGGCGCGCGCCCCGCGCGGGACCATGATCTACACCTCCGGCACCACCGGCCGACCGAAAGGCGTGCGTCGCGCGCCAATGAACGCCGAGCAGGTGAGCAAGAACGCCGCCTTGCTGCGACAGATCTACGGCATCGAGCAAGGCATGCGCGCATTCGTGTGCGGCCCGCTCTATCATGCCTCACCCGGTGCGTTTGCCAGGCAGGCGTTTCAGCATGCCGATCTCGTGGTCTTGCAGCACAATTTCGATCCCGAAGAATTGCTGAAGACGATCGAGGAACATCGCATCACCCATCTCACGATGGTGCCGACGATGTTCGTACGCCTGCTTCGGCTCAGCGACGCGGTCCGATCGCAGTACGACGTTTCGTCCATTCGCTGGGCGACCCACACCGGCGCCGCGTGCCCGCCTGATGTCAAGCGGCGCATGATCGACTGGTGGGGGCCGGTGATCCACGAAACCTATGGCGCCACCGAAACCGGACCGGCCGTCGGCTGCAACTCGCATGAATGGCTTGCTCATCCGGGTACCGTCGGCAGGGCGATGGCGGGCACGACCTTACGTATTTACGACGACGAGGGTCGCGAGCTCGGCACAGGACAGATCGGTGAAATCTACCTGCGCACGGAGGCCTATGCCGATTTCACCTATCACGGCAGGCCGGAGCAGCGCGAACAGATCGATCGGGACGGGCTCGTGACCTGCGGCGATGTCGGCTACGTGGATGCTGACGGCTATCTCTTCATCTGCGACCGCAAGCGCGACATGGTCATCTCCGGCGGCGTCAACATCTATCCCGCGGAGATCGAAAATGTCCTGGTGAACTGTCCGGGCGTACGGGACTGCGCAGTGTTCGGTGCACCCGACGAGGAGTTCGGAGAAAGCCTGGTCGCCGCCATCGAAGCCGAGGGCGGGATTCGGCTTGCGGCCGAAGCCATCGCGACATTCCTGGAAGGGCATATCGCCCGATTCAAGATCCCGAAGCGGTTCGTGTTTCATGACGCGCTGCCGCGCGAGGCGAGCGGAAAAATCTTCAAGCGGAAACTGCGCGACGCCTATCTGCAGGCGAACGCGCGAGGTTAACACAATTCATCATCGAAGTCGGAGATCAATAGTGGAACTGAAGGGTAAGCATGTCGATGTCGCGGGTACGCGCACGCACTACTACGACGTCGGGCAAGGGGAGCCCACTATCCTCATCCATGGCGGAGGGCCGGGGGCTTCCGGCCTGAGCAATTATCGCAAGAACGTCGAGGCTCTTGCGGCGCGCCGTCGCGTCATCGTGTTCGACCTTCCCGGATTTGGCGAGACCGAGGGGAAGCTGAAGGACGGCCCGATCTTCGAAGCGATGGGTGACTTCACCCGCGCCTTCATGGACGCGATCGACGTCAAGAAGGCGAGCTTCGTCGGCAATTCCCTCGGAGGCGCGGCGTCGCTGATGGTCGCCTTGCGCGCGCCTGAACGAGTCAGCCGGCTGGTGCTGATGGGGACCGGCGGAAGCCAGGCGATCTTCTCGCCGATGCCGACCGAAGGCCTGCGGCGGATGGCGATGTTCCATGCCGGCGAGGGGCCGACGTTGCAGAAGCTGAAGGGCGTGATCGATCTTCTGGTGTTCGACCAGTCCTCGATTACCGAAGAACTGCTGGCCGAGCGGCTCAAAGCCGCCACCCGCCCCGATGTCATCGACATCTTCAAGCGGCCGCCGCTCGATATCTGGCGTGAGAATCTCGCCGCGCTGAAGCATCGCACGCTTCTGATCTGGGGACGCGAGGATCGGGTCGTGCCGCTCGATTCAAGCTTCATCCTGCTCAAGACCATGCCCAACGCACAGCTTCATGTCTTTCCCAAATGCGGGCACTGGGCGCAGTGGGAGAAGGCCGACGAATTCAATGCGCTGGTCGCTGACTTCCTGGACCGGCCATGAGCAATATTATTGAGAATATTGCGACACGGCTGCAGGAAGCCGAGGCGGCATGCCGCCCGATCGCGCCGATCGCAAGCGATATCGGCGAGGGGCGAGTGGAGGTGGCCTATGCGATTCAGGCCGAAGTCACGCGGCGCGGGATTGCCGGCGGCCGCCGGCTCGTGGGCCGCAAGATCGGGCTCACATCGAAAGCAGTGCAGCAGCAGCTTGGGGTCGATCAGCCCGACTACGGCGCGCTGTTTGCCGATATGGAGATCCCGACCGGCGAGCGAATCGAGGTCGCGCGACTGATCCAGCCGCGTGTCGAGGCGGAGATAGCGCTGGTCCTGGAGCGGGATCTGGCAGAAGACCACATCACTCTCGGCGAATTGATGCGGTCGACGGCCTATGTCGTTCCCGCGCTCGAGGTGGTCGACAGCCGTATCAGCGATTGGAAGATCACGATCCTCGATACGGTGGCCGATAACGGCTCGAGCGCCCGCTATGTGCTCGGCGCCTCTCCGCGCCGCCTGACCGATGTCGATCTGGAAGCCTGCGGCATGACGATGACGCGCGATGGCGCGATCGTCTCCGTTGGCTGCGGCGCTGCCTGTCTCGGCCATCCCCTGCGCGCCGCGCTCTGGCTTGCCCGCGCCATGGCCAAAGCCGGCCAACCGCTGCGGTCTGGCGATGTCGTTCTGACCGGCGCGCTGGGACCGGTCTCGCCGGTTTCCGCGGGCGAATTCTACGAAGCAAGAATCTCGGGCTTCTCGCCCGTGAGCGTTTCGTTCGTTTAGCTCACCGGGCCTCATGCTGCCGGAGAGCAGCAGGCCCGTTGCAGCATCCACTTAAAGCCAAAATGAAAGGGAGGAGCCGACATGACATTGATCTCGCGGCGGGCAACCATCGCCGGCCTCGGCGCAGCGGCACTCACGTTCGGTCGAGCGTCGCGCGCACGCGCTGCAAACAATTACGGACCTGGAGTAACCGACACCGAGATCAAGCTCGGGACCACGGCACCCTATAGCGGGCCGGCGTCCGGCTATGGCGTCTACGGACAGGCGCAGACTGCTTATTTCCAGATGGTCAACGACAATGGCGGCATCAACGGCCGGAAGATCAACTTGGTTTCGCTGGATAATGCCTTTTCGCCGCCGAAAGCCGTCGAGCAGACGCGAAAGCTGGTGGAGTCGGAGGAAGTCTTTGCGATCGCCGGTTTCCTGGGAACGGCAACTAATGCCGCCGTACAAAAATATCTCAACGCGAAGAAGGTGCCGAGCCTGTTCCTGACATCAGGCGCCGAGCGCTTCAATGATCCGAAGGAGTTTCCATGGATCGTTCCGTTCTATCCGATCTACGTCGCGCAAGGCGCGGCCTTGGCCACGTTCATCCTGAATGAAAAGCCGAACGCCAAGATCGCCGTCCAATATGTCAATGACGATCTCGGCAAGGACTTCCTTCGCGGCCTGAAAAAGGGGCTGGGGGGCAAGGCGAGCGCCATCGTCAAGGAGGTCAGTCACGAGATCACCGAGCCCACCATCGACAATCAGGTCGCCGATTGCAGGGCGACCGGCGCCGATGTGTTCGTCCAGCTCACCTATTCCAAATTTGCCGCGCAAGGCATCCGGAAGGTGGCGGCAATGGGCTGGAAGCCGCTGCACGTCATCAATTCGAATTGCAGCTCGGTCGGGGGTACGCTCGCCCCGGCCGGCCTGGACAATGCGAAGGGATTGATCTCGGCATGGTGGGAGATCGTCGTGACCGATCCAAGACACCGTGACAAGCCAAGGGTGAAGGCCTATGTCGACTTCATGAAGAAATACATGCCCTCGGTCGGCATCGACGACAATACGGCGACGCCGGGCTACAACAACGCCTACATGATCGAGCAGGTTCTGAAGCGTTGCGGCAACGATCTGACGCGGGAAAACCTCTTGAAGCAGGCGACGTCGCTCAAGGGCGAACTGCCGCCGCTTTTCCTCGACGGCATCAAGGTCGAAAATTCTCCAACCGACTATCGCGCCATCCACAATCTGCAGATTTCCCGCTTCGATGGTGGGAACTGGATTCCCGTCGGCGACATGATCGATCTCGGTGCGATTGCGTCCTGAGCCCTCGCGAATCTCCGGGACCGCTGGGCGAGGGCGGCAAATGCCGCTCTCGCCTTTTCTGATGGAGAAACTGCATTCGCGAGCAACGCTGCGAACGCCCGGATGGATCACTCGGCGGACAGCGGATCGCCTGCCAGTGTCCAGCTCTCTCCGTCGAAAATCGCGATCCGAAGCGTCTTGAACGGCGTGTAGTCGTCGGGATGCATGCTGATCGAGATGCCCGGAAGCATCATCGGCAGCCGTTCGCCATGGAGCGATGTCGCCTGGCGAATGAGGTTGTCCCGCGTCAACTGATCGCCGCATTTCTTCAGGGCGAGCGTCACGGCGTGGACGTTCATGTAGGCGACCAGGACGGAATAGTCGTCCGGATTGGCTGATGGCGCATATTTCTTCAGGAAGCTCTTGTAGGCCTTGACCTCTTCGTCATCGACCCATGCCGGGTCGCCGGGTTGTTTGAGGAACTGTGTCGTGACCAGACCTTTCGATGCCTCGAGGCCCGCCGGCTTCAGGATGGTCTCCACGGATGCCGTCGAGCCGCCGATTACGTGGAGCGGGCGCCACTTGAGCTCGTAGACCTTCCGGATCGATTGCGCGGCCGCCTTCGAGGACGATTGTTCAATCAGCGTGTCGATGCCGGCGGCTTTCAACTGAACGATTTGCGAATCGATCGTCGGATCGGCGAGTTCGTACGAAACCGCCGTGACGATCTGCGCCGCCTTTTCGCCAAGCCCGGCCCGCAAGCCTTTGAGGTAGTCCTTTCCGTAATCGTCGTTCTGGTACAAGACGCCGATCTTGGCGTCGGGTTTTGCCTTCGCGATATATTTGGCGACAACGCGGCCTTCCGTCTCGAAATCAGGGTAGAGCGGCACGGTCCACGGAAAAGCCTTGGGATCGTTGAAGCGGCGTCCGCCGGCGGTGATGAAAAGCTGCGGCACCTGTTTGGAGTTCAGATATTTCTGAATCGCGACATTCGGCGCCGTTCCGATGGTGCCGACCTCAGCGAGCACGCCGACGTCCTCGATGAGCTTGCGCGACTGCTCGACCGCCTTGGGCGCACTGTAGGCGTTGTCCAGTTGCGTGAAGCTGATCTTGCGTCCGTTGATCCCGCCTTGCGCGTTCAGCATTTCGAAATAGCCGACGACCGCCCGTCCTGCGCCGGCACCGAAAGCAGAGGCCGGACCGCTGAGCGGGGTTGATTGGCCAAGCTTGATCTCGGTGTCGCTGGCTCCCGGGCTATAGGCGTGTTGTGCGTAAGCAGGTGATGCGGCGAGAAGCGCGGATATGGCGACGGCGAGCCAAATCCGATGGATGGTACAGGTCAAGATCGTTTCCTCCATGTTGTATTTGATTGTTCATTGTTGTTATCGCAGCAACTCGCGGGCGATCACCACGCGCTGGATCTGGTTGGTGCCTTCAAAGATCTGGGTCAGCTTGGCGTCGCGCATCATGCGTTCGACCGGATAATCCATGGTGTAGCCGTAGCCGCCGAAGATCTGGACGGCATCGGTGGTGACCTTCATGGCGGTGTCGCTGCCGATGCATTTCGCCATGCTGGCGAGCAGGTTCAATCGCTTCCAGTCGCCTTCATCGCCGGCCCGCGCGCATTCGTAGACGAGTGCGCGCGCGGCCTCGATCTGCATGGCCATGTCCGCAAGCATGAACTGCACGCCCTGGAATTCCGAGATCGATCGCTTGAACTGCTTGCGTTCCTTCGCATAGGCGATGCAGGCGTCGAGCGCGCCCTGCGCCAATCCCACCGATTGGGCGCCGATGGTCGGCCGGTTGAGATCGAGCGCGCGCATTGACGCGCGAAAGCCTTTGCCTTCCTCGCCGACGAGGTTCTCGGCCGGAACCCGCACATTGTCGAAGAAGATCGGCGTATTCGGAGCGCCGTGAAAGCCCAGCTTTCGTTCGTGTCGCCCGAACGAGATGCCCGGCATCTGCTTCGGTTCGACGATGAAGGCGCTGATGCCGTCCGCACCGGCACTGTCGCTCGTCCGCGCCATCACCACGATATAGTCGGCGACGACGCCATAGCTGCACCATTGCTTGCGGCCGTTCAGGACGTAGCAGTCGCCATCTTTCCTGGCGCGGGTGTTGAGCGCGGAGACGTCCGAGCCGGCCTGTGGCTCAGAGATCGCGATCGCCGTCACGACGCCGCCCTTGGCGATGATCGGCAGGTATTTCTTGCGCTGTTCCTCCGAGCCGAAGTGAAGCAGCGGCATGATGAACATGGTGTTGAGGGCTGCGATCGAGGCGCAGGCGGGCGAGACCTTCGAGATCTCCTCGCGCGCGATGCAGGCCATCGTCAGATTGCCGTTCGGGCCGCCATATTGTTCCGGCACCCAAAGCTGCATCAGCCCCATCTCGCCGAACAGCTTCACGATCTCGAGTGGGAAACGATCAGTCTCGTCGATCTCGGCGGCGATCGGCGCCACATGCCGGGCGACCATTCTTCGGATGTTGTCGCGAAACGCGGTCTGCTCCTCGGTGAAGCTCATGGGTTTCCGCCTGTTTTTTTGTAAGGAGCCCAAAAAGGGGCTTCCATTGAATGGGTGATCCATTTAATAATTCACCCGATGAACACCAAGTCAAGCCCTCGGAGCTCCACCCGGCCGCGGTTGGCCTCGCTCAACCGGCGGGAACGGGCCCCCGATCACCGTGCAGCCGGGGCACCGGCTGCACCGCAGTTCCGGCCGATCCATACCCGCCGCGCATTCGAGGAAATCTGTGAGCGTATTCGTGAGCAATTGGCGCTTGGCGTGCTGAAGCCCGGGGACAAGCTTCCGGCCGAACGCGACCTGGCCCAGCAACTCGGCGTCAGCCGCAATGTCCTGCGCGAGGCGCTGCGAAGCCTCGAGATGGCGGGCGTGCTGCGGCTGCAGAAGGGCGTCAAGGGAGGGGCCTTCATCCGCGAGGGCGATACCAGTCGCATGAACGACGTCATGCGAGACATGCTGAGCCTTGGCACGATTTCAGTGCGCGAATTGTCGGAAGCGCGTGTCCATGTACTTGATCTCGTCGTACGGCTGGCGTGTGCGAATGTGCGGGCGGCCCATCTCGACGCGCTTGAGGCGAATGTCGCGCGCACCGAACTTGCCACGCGCGAAGGCCGGCTGCTCGACCGGGTCGAGTGCTCGCGGGAGTTCTACAAGCTGCTGGCCGCGGCGACCGGAAACAAGGTGATCGCGATGATCATGGATTCGGTCACGGAGATTCACATGCGTTTCGTCTATGCCAAGGTAGCATCGAGCGGCGTCGCGATGGCCCGGCTCGCCGAAAAACGCCGGCAGTTTCTGGCCGCGCTGCGCGAGCGCAATGTCTCGTCCGCCACGCGCCTGATGCGCACGCATCTCGAATCCGTGCAGCGGATGCTGGAGCAGGATCCCGGCGCCATGTCACTTCATGTTGCCTTGGCGGAGGTCCAGCCCGGTTTCCGCCGTTGAGCGGCGGCATGTGACGACCTGCCTCGCCTGAACAAGAATATAAACGGAGGAAAATGTGTCCAGATACGCCAATTACGAGTGCCTGAAGATCGAGGTTGCGGACAAGGTGGCGACCGTGACCTTGAACCGCCCGCAGGCGCGCAACGCGATCAATCAGAAGCTGATCCGCGAACTGCGGACGATCTGGGATGACCTCGCCGATGATCACGCCGTCAATGTCGTGGTGCTGACCGGTGCCGGCGATTTCTTCAGCGTCGGTGGCGACGTGAAGGCGATGTCGGAACGGCCGGGCGGCGACGTCCTCGAGGAGGGCGAGGTCCATGATCCCATGATCAGCCGGCGCGGGGTCACCCGCCAGCTCGAGCTCGACAAGCCGATCATCGCTGCCATCAACGGCGATGCGATTGGCCTTGCTGCGACCCACGCGCTCTTGTGCGACATAACGGTGATGGCCGAAGACGCGCGGATCGGCGACACGCATGTCTCGCGGGTCGGCCTGGTCGCGGGCGACGGAGGCACCGTGATCTGGCCGCTGCTCGTTGGGATCAACAAGGCCAAGGAATTCCTGATCCGCGGCACGCTCCTAAGCGGCAAGGAGGCCGAGCGGATCGGGCTGGTCAACCATGTGGCGCCGCGCGCGGAGGTGCTGGCCAGGGCCCGCGATATCGCCGTGGAGCTTGCGAACGGCCCCACCTGGGCCATTCGTTGGACCAAGCTGTCGATCAACCAGATCGTCAAGGATCGCGTCAACATGCTGCTCGAAGCCTCTATGGCCTTGGAGCAGGTGACGTTCGAGACGGCTGACCACAAGGAAGCGACCACGTCCTTCAAGGAGAAGCGCAAGCCGAAATTCGGCCAGGCTTAGCCCAGTCATGCGCGCGACCGAGCTCGCGACTGAAGACACGAGGGAGATGCTCCGGGATTCCCTGCGCGGATTTCTCGGCCAGCATTGGCGCGCCGACGCCATGAAGCACGGCCCGTGCCCGGAGGAGATCGCCGCCGTCTGGAGCAAGCTCGTGGGTCAGGGCGTTGCGTCGCTTGGCAGCGATCCCGACATGGGAGGGCTGCGCGAGGTCCTGGTGGTGATGGCGGAGCTGGGCCGCGCCGCATGCCCGGCGCCGATGTGGTCGGCAGCTCTCGCCAATTTCGCGCTCGCGGGAGCAAGGTCCGAGGCTTCGGTCGATTTGCTAAGGCGCCTGCATGCGGGCAGCGCGCGCATCGCGCTCTCGTTTGGGGCATTTGATCCGGACCGCGCGGCTGGAGCCATCGAGGTCACGAACATGAGGGCAAGCGGACTGCTGCGGTTTGTCGAGGCGGCGGGAAGCTGTACGCATCTGCTTGTGCCGATCAGTCCATCGGCGCTTGCGCTTGTTGCGATGGATGGCCCGGGTGTCGGCGTTGAACCAACCCGCGCGACGGGCGCCTGGGGCCTTCACCAGGTTCGGCTGAACGCTGCGCCGGCTGAAGTCATAGAAGTCGAATTCCTTGCCGTCCATGACCTATTGCGCAAGGCCAAGCTGGCGCTGATGGCGCGGGCGCACGGCGCCTCGCGGCGCGGGTTCGAACTGGCGATCGACTATGCCAGGGAACGCCGGCAATTCGGGCAGCCGATCGGAAAGTTCCAGGCGATCCAGCACAAGCTGGCCAATTGCTTGATCCTGCTCGAAGGCGTACGCCTGATCCTCGACCATGCAGGGGAACTGCATGATCGTGGCGATCGTCATTGGCCGTATTTCGCCGATTGCGCCGCCTCCTTTTCCGCCGAGGCGCTGCGGCGTGTTTCGCTCGAGACCCAGCATACGTTTGGCGCCATCGGCTATGCCGAGGAGCACGAGGCGCCATTGCACTTCAAGCGCGTGCATCTCGATACGATCGCGCTCGGCGGCGCGGCACATGCGAGGCTCGGAATAGCCTCTTTCCTGCTGGATGATGGCGGTGCGGAACTGCCGCAATACGATCTCGGTCCGGCCGGCAATGCGCTGCGCGAACAGGTCCGGCAATGGCTGGAGCAGAACTGGTCGGGCGAGCGCAAGGCCGCCTTTGACGCGCAGCCGTTCGCCAAGCGCGAGTTCGATGCCGAGTTCGCGCTTGATGTCGGCAAGACCGGCTGGATCGGGTTGGGATGGCCGAGCAAATTCGGCGGGCAGGGGCGCTCGCCGCTGGAGCAGATCGCCCTCATCGAGACGACGGAGCGGGGCGAAGCGCCGCGGATTGGCGCCGCGATCCAGGCCAACGCTCTGATGATGTTCGGCACGCCGGAGCAGCAGCAGAAATATCTGCCGGAGATTCTCCGCGGCGAAGCCATGCACGGCATGGGCTACAGCGAACCCCAGGCAGGCTCCGATCTCGCCGCGCTGCGCACCAGTGCCGAGCGCGATGGCGATCAGTGGGTCATCAACGGCCAGAAGATCTGGACCACGACGTGGTGGGGCAAGTACATGTTCCTGGCCGCGCGCACCGACAGGGACGCCAAGCCGCCGCATGCCGGCATCAGCATGTTCATCGTGCCGATGAACACGCCGGGCATCTCCATCCAGCCGGCGACGACGATGTATGACGGCTCCTTTGCCAATATCTTCTACGACAACGTCCGCATTCCCTTGGACAACCTCGTCGGTGAGGTCGATAGCGGCTGGAAGGTGCTGACCGGGGCGCTCGCTTTTGAGCGCGGTCTGGTCGGCGGCGGCATCGTCCTGAAGGTCGCCCACGCCTTCGAACAATTGCGCCGGCATATCATGGCGGTAGAAGCCGACAGGCCGCCGCTCGCCAATGACCCGATCGTCCGCGACAGAATGGCCGTACTCGCGTCTGACATCGAGGTCGGCCGTCAGTTGATGATGCATTGCGCGGAACTGGCGGCTGATGGCGTCACCCCGCCGGAATATGGCGCGATCAGCAAAGTGTTCTCCAGCGAGCTGATGGAGCGCTTCGGCGAAACCGCCCTCGACATTCTAGGCCAGCGCGCCGCGCTTTCCGAAGGGATGCCTGATGCAATCGACAATGGACGGTTCGAACAGAACCTGCGTCATTCGCTGATGTGGGTGATCAGCATTGGAACCAACGAAATTCAGCGCAGCCTGATCGCGCAACGGGCGCTTGGGTTGCCGAGATAGGAGTGGCCGCATGCCGCAGCTCAACACCGCCACCGCACCCCTGGAAGGCGTCAGGGTGCTCGATTTCTCGATCATGCTGGCAGGTCCCTATTGTGCGCGGCTACTCTCGGACGTCGGTGCGGAAGTCATCAAGATCGAGCCGCCGGAGGGTGACGACATGCGGCTGCGTGCACCGCTCCGCGACGGCCACAGCGCCTATTTCGGCCAGCTCAATGCCGGAAAGCGGAGCCTGGCACTCGACCTGAAGAACAGCGAAGCGATCGGCCTCGTTCACAGGCTGGTAGAGCAGACCGATATCGTCGTGGAGAATTTTCGTCCCGGTGTCATGGACCGGCTGGGACTCGGCTATGAGGCGCTGCGCGAGATCAATCCGCGCCTGATCTATTGTTCGATCTCCGGCTATGGCCAGTCCGGTCCGGCGGCGGAACGTGCGGCCTATGCCATGATCGTTCACGCCGAAAGCGGGTTCGATCGTGCGCTGATGCGGTATGCAGGCGATCGCGACCGTCCCGCAGCGGGTGCGGTGTTCGTGGCCGATCTGCTCGGAGGCATCTTCGGCTATTCGGCGATCCAGACCGCGCTCGTGCAGCGATCGCGCACCGGAGTGGGGCAGCGGATCGACATCGCGCTGATGGATTGCATGCTGAACCTGCTCGTCTACGAACTGCAGGAGGCGCAGTTCCCTGTGTATGCGCCGCGGCCGACTTATGGTCCCGTGCGGGCCAGCGATGGTGATATCCTGATCGCGCCGGTGACGTCGCGCAATTTCGCCGCCCTTTGCGAGGTGACGGGAGACCGCGCGTTGGCCGAGGACGCCCGCTTCAACACTGTGCCGGCGCGTGGCGCGAACTGGGGCGCAATGATGCAGCAAATCGAGACGTGGACCGAGCGCCACACGGTGCGAGAATGTATCGCGGCGCTCGATCGCGCCGGCGTTCCCTGCGCCGAATATCGCGATCCCGGCGCGGCGCTGACGGATCCGCATCTTTCGCAGCGCGGCGCCTTCGCGACGATTGCTGACGGCGCAGGCGAGTTTTTCGGCGTCAATCCACCCTGGAAGATGTCGGGAGCGGACTGCTTCATGCGGCGCGAGGTGTCGGCGGTCGGCGCGCACCGCGACGAGGTGCTGTCACGGGCGCTGGGCTTGTCATCCGCGGAAATCGCCAGCCTGGCGGAAGCAGGAGCGTTCGGAAAATAGTTCGCCCGCGCCAGCGATGCTGCAGAAGAATTCAATCCTCGGATGATCCGGAAGAGCCCGATGGCGTCGCCTTTGCGATCGCCAGCATGCATTTCAGAAAATGCGCGCGATCTTCCTTGCGCAGCGGCGCCAGCATCAGGTCCTGCAGTTCTGCAGCGGCGGGAACAACGCTGAAGAGGGCGGCCTCTCCCTTGGCGGTGATCTGAACCTGCACGGAGCGCCGGTCTTCCGTATTGCTCTTTTTCGAGATCAGCTTTCGCGCCGTCATTCGCTTGAGCATCTCGCTCAGCGTGTTCCGGTCGCAACTGATGTGCTCCGCGAGGACCGATGGCGTGAGCGGGCCGCGTTGATACAGCGCCATGAGCACGCCGAACTGCCGGGGGGTGATGTCACTCTGGCGCGTCACTTTCTGATAGAGGACGTCGTAGCGGGCTTCGAGCAGCCGAAGAAGAAAGCCGATGCCACCTTCCAGCCGCCAGTTTCGGGCGAGCTCCGCAACTGAATCCGTCTTCATTGTCTTGTCGGCTGACATGCCGTTGTCGACCCGTGCTGTAGTCCATCTGACACCAAGTCACCGTAGCCGTTAGCAGCTTGGTGTTCCGTCCTCAACCCTTGGGACTGGCTGCCGAGAGCAGGCCGATCTGAAAGCCGGTCCGAAAGGCCGCATCGGTCCTTGCAAGATAACTATCGATATAGTACGTATACGTAACAAATGCGGACGCGAACGGATCAAGGTTCGCGCAGGGAGGATGGTTTTGGATCTGCGCCAGTTTTTGTCGATCCCGTATCTCCTTGAGGCTGAAGCCGTCGAAACCGAGCCAGGCAAGTGGCTTCTGCGGCTCGCTTATCCGGAACTGCCCGGCTGCATCGCAGAAGGGTTTGTCGTCGAAGACACGCTCAGAGAGCTCGAACGACGACGGATCGAACAGATCGTGAGCCTAGTGGAGGCGGGCAGTGAGCCGCCCGTTCCTCGAAAGCCGCTAGCCGCTTCCGATCCGCTGTGGACCGCCCGCGATCTGGGCTTGCCACCCCGCATCGCTGCTCTCCTCGAGCGCGCGGCCAAATGAGGCCTCGCGACGAATTGTTGAATTGAGCGGAGGAAGGTCATGCTATCGCACGAAGACAATGAAAGACTGGTCCGGGTCGGGAAGGGCACGCCACTTGGCGAGCTGTTCCGGCTGTATTGGATTCCCTTTCTGCCGTCAGCCGATCTCGTCAACGACGAACAGCCGAAGCGCATCCGGTTGTTGGGCGAAGATCTGGTCGCCTTCCGCGACACCGATGGCCGCGTCGGATTGGTCGATCATGCATGTCCGCATCGCGGCGCGCCGCTGATCTTCGGCCGCAACGAAGATTGCGGATTGCGATGCGTCTATCATGGCTGGAAGTTCGATGTGACAGGCGCGGCGGCGGACATGCCGGCCGAGCCGGTTCGCAGCCGCCTGAAAGAGCGCGTCCGGATCAAGGCCTATCCCTGCCGGGAGCGCAACGGGATGCTTTGGACCTACATGGGGCCGGATGCTGCAAGCCCTCCGCCGCTTCCGAACGTGGAGTGGAATCTGGTGCCGGCGGACCAGGTGCATGTCTCCGTGCGCGTCCAAGAGTGCAACTGGCTGCAGGCGGTCGAAGGCGAAATCGATTCCGCCCACGCGCCGCTGCTGCACGGCCGGCTCGACTCCCAGGGCACCACGAGCGCGTGGATTCAGAAGCGCGACCTCCGTCCGACGTTTGAGTGCATCAAGCAGGATTTCGGGATGAGCATCGCCGCCCGGCGGAACTACGACGAGAACACACTGTACTGGCGCGTCAACCAGTTCCTCCTGCCGTTCTATACGCTCGTCCCGCCACTATCGCCGTTCCCCGATTTGAGCGGGCACGCCTGGGTGCCGATCGATGACGAGAATACGCTGTGCATCATGTTCTCGTATCATCCCTCGCAGCCATTGGCGCAGAAGACCCGTCAGATATTCGCAGAGGGGCACAACGGTCGGGAGAGCGGGCACGCCAGCAGGCATGCACTCGTCCAGCACCCCGTGACCGTTCCCTACGCCGGATACTGGACCAAATACAATCCGCAGAACGGCTTCCAGTTCGACTATGAGGCGCAGCAGACCACCTGGTTCTCGGGGTTACCCGGACTGTGGGTGCAGGACGGCGCTTGTCAAAGCGGTGTTTCGCCGATCTACGACCGTACCAAGGAGAACCTCTGCTCCAGCGACACCGGCATTGCGATGACGCGGCGCTTCCTGCTCGAAGCGCTCGGCACTTATCGCGATCATGGCACCAAGCCGAAGGGCGTGACCGACCCCGACGTGTTCATGGTCCGCGCCGTGTCGCTGCAACTGCCGCCGGAAGACTCGTGGGTCGACGTCGGCGCCCGCTTCATGCGCGCGCAACTCGGCGCCGATTTCGGGTACAAGCTGTGAGCTCGTCCGCTCGCATTAAGCGCAATCATCGTGCAAGCGGAGGCGCCGGGGCTCATGGCTGAGAGCACCATGCAGGTCCGTGTCAAACGGATCGGCTACGAGGCCGAGAGCATCAATTCATACGAATTGGTCGCTCCCGGGGGCGGCAACCTCGTTCCTTTCACCGCCGGCTGTCACATCGATCTGCATTTGCCGAACGGAATGATCCGCAGCTATTCGCTCGTCAATGACCAGAGCGAACGGAAGCGCTATGTGGTTGCGATCAACAGGGATGCTGAAGGTCGGGGTGGCTCCAGGCTCATCCATGACACGGTGCGGGTCGGAGATATCATGACGATTTCGCATCCCAGGAACAACTTTGTCCTTCGGGAGAACGCGGCGCATTCGGTGCTGATCGCGGGCGGAATCGGCATCACGCCGCTGCTCTCGATGATCCGCCGCCTCGAGGCGCTCGACCGCTCCTGGGAGCTGTTTTACGCAGCGAGGACACGCTTTGCTGCGGCATTCCTGGACGATCTACATGCGCTTCGGCCCCGTGTTCATCAAAGCCTGCACGTGACCTTTGACCACGCACCGCTCGGCCGCAAGCTCGACCTTGCGGCGATCGTCGAAGGGGCCCCTGCGGAAGCGCATCTGTATTGCTGCGGTCCCACGTCGATGCTCGAGGCATTCGAAGCAGCGACCGCCGGTCGGCCCACCGAGTACGTGCACGTAGAATATTTCAAGGCAAGGGAAAAGCCGGCCGCCGAAGGTGGGTTTGAAGTGAGGCTTGCGCGCAGTGGCCGAACGATAACGGTTGAACCAGGCAAGACGATCCTGAACGCGCTGCTCGATGCGGGAATAACGGCGAATTACGCCTGTGCCGAAGGTGTCTGCGGCACCTGCGAGACCCGGGTGATTGAGGGAATTCCCGATCACCGCGATCAGTTTCTCAGCGCGGAGGAACGAGCGGTCAACAAAACAATGATGATCTGCTGCTCAGGTTCGAAATCAGCGACGCTCGTGCTGGATCTGTGATTGGAGATCTAAACAACAAACCGACGGGAGGAAGAATGCTGGATCAGCTCGAAGCGGAATTTCCGGAACATGCGCCGCGCCCTTCCGATGCGCCAAAAGCGCTGGATGGAATTCGGGTGATCGATTTCTCGCACTTCATCGCCGGCCCCTTCGCCACGATGATCCTCGCCGACATGGGGGCGGAGGTCGTCAAGATCGAGGCGCCGGAGAAGGGCGACGATCTTCGCCGTTATCCGCCCTTGCATCCCGATCTCAGGCACGGCGCTCCGTTTCTCTGGACCAACCGCAACAAGCGCAGCGTCGCGGTCGATCTGAAGTCGCCGGAAGGCCTCAAGGTCGTGCGTGAACTGATTGCCACGGCGGACGTCGTCGTCGAGAATTTCTCGACCGGCGTGATGAAGCGACTGGGCCTCGACTACGACAATTGCCGCAGAATCAAACCCGACGTCATCTATTGTTCGGTGTCAGCCTATGGCCGGGACGGCGCCTTTGCCGATCGGCTCGGGTTCGATCCGATCGCGCAGGTCGAGAGCGGGTTCGTGTCCATGAACGGCTATGCCGATCGCGAAGGCGTGCGCGCATTGTCGCCGGTCATGGATATCTCAACGGCGATGATGGCCTCGAATGCGATCCTCGGCGCGGTGGTGGCGCGCCAGCGCAGCGGTGTCGGACAAGCCATCGAGGTGTCCCTGTTCGACACCGCGGTGCTGATGACGGGTTACGCCACGCTGCAACATCTGTTCAGCGGCGCTGATACACAGCGGCATGGCAACACGTCTCCTGATACGTGCCCGTCGGGCGTGTTCCAGGCGCAGGACCGCTCCTTCTATATCAACTGCGGCAACGACAAGATCTTTCAGCGGCTGATGGCGCAAGTGATCGGCCGCGCCGACATGGCCACGGCCGAAATCTACGCGACCGGTCCCGAACGCATTCGCCGGCGCGACGAATTGTTCGCGATTCTTGGTGAAGCTTTCGCGCAGCAGCCATGGTCGTATTGGCAATCGCGGATGCGGGCGGCGGGCGTGCCCTGCGGGCAGGTGCGCAGCGTCGGCGAGGCCATTCGTTCTCCGGAAGCGCGCGAGCGTGCGATCGTGACACGCATCCCGCATCCCACGGTCGGATGGGTGCCGAATGTGAGCCTGCCGATCCGATATTCTGAAACCCCGGTCGTGGATCCCGTCGTTGCGCCGGCCGTGGGCCAGCACACGGAGGAAGTTCTGCGCGAGGTGCTCGGCTACGACGACGCGCGACTGGCACGCCTTGCGGAAGAGGGCGCGCTTGGCGCGCGTCGCCAGGTGGCGTCGGCGGGCAAGCAGGCATGAGCGGCGGAGCGATCGTACGCTCAGGGGCCACGCCGTCATCGGGATCCGCGCGACCGAGTAATATCCGTCGCAGCGCAATATCCTTAGGCGCTTTATAAATATATATAGCTTGATCGAAAAAATACTTCGTGTCTTAATTCGCGCTAAGGGTGCGCAGCATCCAAAAAATATCAGGGAGGAAGACGATGTCGCACGCGCGGCCACGCGATGCGTGGGGTTGTCTGTTGTCGTTAGCGTTGGGGGTGGGGACAGTCACCATCGTCACACCGGCGCACGCAGAGAACGGCATTACCGATACTGAAATTGTGATAGGCATCTCGGCCGCGTTGTCCGGCCCGAATGCGGGTTACGGCGCGATCGCCCGCGGCACCGAAGCGTGCTTCAATTACCTCAATGCTGAGCAGGGCGGCGTCAAGTTCGGCGACGGCAAGACGCGCAAGGTCCGGCTTGATATCTTGGATGATGCGATGGAGCCCGCGCGTGCGGTGCAGAATGCGCGTCGGCTGGTGAGCCAGTCCAAGGTGTTCGCGGTCGTCGGCAATGTCGGCACCGGCGCCAATCTCGGATCGCGGCCGTACTATAACGCCGAGCATGTGCCGCAGATGTTCATCGCAACAGGTGGCCCGATGTTCGGCGCAAAGTCCGAGGTCGAAAAGAACCCTTGGACCATGGCCGCGTGGCTGGCCTATAACACCGAAGCCGCGATCTATGCGGCGTTCATCAAGCAGAAATTCCCGGACGCCAAGATCGCGCTGCTCAACGATGACAGCGGCGGTCCGTTCTTTGCTGATGCGTTCCTGAAGTCGGCCAAGGAGCTTGGTCTCAACATCGTCGCTCGCGAAGAACACACCTATAGCGAACCGACGATCAACGCGAAGATCAGCCGACTTGCCGCTTCGGGCGCCGATCTGTTCGTCGATGCGACCACGCCAAAATTCGTCGTGCAGGCTCTCAAGCAGATGGCGGCAATCAACTGGAAACCGGTGCACATCATCTGGGGTGTCGGATCGAGCATCGGTGGCGTGTTCGAGCCGGCCGGCGTCGAGACCGCCAAGGGCGTCTATAGCGGCCAGTGGATGAAGGACCAGACCAACCCGGCCTACGCCAACGACGAAGACATGAAGCTCTACGTCGCCAAGCTCAAGCAATATGGCGGCTCGCTCAATCCCGCCGACCAGAATGCGGCGGCCGGCTGGTACGCCTGCCACGCGACCAAGGGCCTGTTCGAGCGGATGGAGCAGCCGACCCGCGAGGCCTTCATGAAGGCAGCTCGCAGCATGAAGAACCAGAAGGAACCGCTGATGCTCGATGGCATCACGCTGAACACCAATGGTGCCGAAGACGGCTACCCGATCGAGTCCGTGCAGATCTCCCAGTTCGACGGCGTGAAGTTCGTGCCGGTCGGCCCTGTCCTCAATTACGAGGGCAAGACGCCGCTCTACGAACCCCCAGCCAAGTCGCAATGACACGTCGCAACGAGGAGACAACGTCCATGATCAACAACACATTCAAGACCATCGGATTCATCGGGCTGGGCGCCATGGGCAGTCAGATGGTGAAGCATCTGAAGGGGATCGCCGACATTCTCGTCTACGATACCGATGCGGCCCGTGCGGCTGAGGCCGCTAGGGCAAGCGGTGGCCGGATCGTCGACGGTGTGAGCGGCATGAGCTCGGCCGATGCGGTCATCCTGATGCTGCCGACGAGCGTGATCGTCGACCAGGTGCTGCATGGCGCCGATGGCGGCAGGGGACTGCTCGATTATCTGCCCGCCGGCGCCATGGTGATCGACATGAGCTCGTCCGCGCCGACCAATTCGGTCGCGAACGCGGAGATCGCCGCCAAGAAGGGCGTCCACTTCATCGACGCGCCGGTCTCCGGCGGCGTCAAGGGGGCGGAAGCCGCTAGCCTGGCGATCATGGTCGGAGGTGCGCAGGCTGATTTCGATCGGGCGCTGCCGGTGCTGCAGAAGATGGGCGGCAAGGTCTTCCTGGTCGGCAAGGTCGGATCGGGCCACGCGGTCAAAGCACTGAACAACTTGCTGGCTGCCACAGCCTTCGCCGCCACCAGCGAAGTCTTCGCGGTCGGCGCCAAGTTCGGCCTTGATCCAGCGACGATGCTCAAAGTGATCGATGCGTCGTCCGGCCAGAGCTTCCAGACCACCCATGTCTGGCAGAAGGCGGTCATCGACCGCACCTTCCAGTTCGGCTTCGCGCTCGCGTTGATGGAGAAGGATGTCCGGGTGGCAATGTCGCTGTTCGACGCGATGGGATCCGATGCCCAGCTCTCGCGCACGACGGCCGCGATCTGGGCCAAGGCGCTGGCGAGCGCGGCGCCCGGCTCGGACATGACGGTCGTCGCCAAGCAGGCTGAAGCGGCCCTCGGCCTGTAACGCCGGGGAGATTGGAGAAGCAGCTTCCCTTAGCCCTCACCGTGGGGACGAAGATCGCATGAACGGCTCAACGGCTCATCTCTCCCCGCGGACGGCGCCGGCTTCCACGGCGCCGCCGAAGCTGGCGGTGGACAATCTGTCGCTCAGGTTCGGCGGCCTCGTTGCGATCAATGCACTATCGTTCCAGGTCAGGCGGGACGTCATCTGCGGCCTGATCGGCCCCAATGGCGCCGGCAAGACCAGTTTGTTCAATTGTGTCAGCCGCCTCTACAATCCGACGGAAGGCAGGATCACCTTCAACGGAACTGACATCACACGCTATCGGTCGAAGGACATCGCGAAACTCGGCATTGCTCGTACGTTCCAGAACCTGGCGCTGATGAAATCGCTGACGGTCCTGCAGAACGTGATGCTCGGCGGCTATCACCACGGTCGCACCTCGCTCTTGCACGCGCCGTTCGTGCCGGTGTCGCGGCGGTCCGAAGAAGCCGCCCAGCGCCGCGCGGCGATGGAACTGCTGGCGCGCCTGCAACTCGATCACCTGCACGATGAACGCATCGACAGCCTGCCTTATCCGACGCTCAAGCGGGTCGAGCTTGCCCGCGCGCTGGCGTCTCGTCCCTCGCTCCTGATGCTGGACGAGCCGGCTGGTGGGCTGTCGCATTCGGAGGTCGATGAACTCGCGCGGACCCTGATCCGGGTGCGTGACGAATTCGGCATGACTTTGCTGTTGGTCGAGCATCACATGGGCATGGTGATGAATGTCTCGGACGACATCGTCGTGTTGGACTTCGGCAACAAGATCGCCGAAGGCAAATCGGCCGACGTGAAGTCGGACCCTCGCGTCATCCAGGCCTATTTGGGGAAACAGCGTGAACGTTCTCGAAATCAAGGGCGTTAGCGCCGGCTACGGGCGCATCCCGGTGCTGCACGACGTTTCGCTCGCGGTCGGCGAAAAGAGCATCGCCGTACTGCTCGGCGCCAACGGTGCAGGCAAGACGACGACGCTGCGCGCCGTCAGCGGTATGGTCAAATATACGGGACAGATCCTGCTGGACGGCAAGGACCTGAAGGGACTGGGCCCCGACCGGATCGCGCGCCTGGGCATCGCCCACGGCGTGCAGGGACGCGGCACCTTCAGCGACCTGACCGTCGAGGACAATCTGGCGGTCGGCGCCTTCCGTCGCCGCGACAAGGCTGAGATCGCAGCCGATATCGAGCAGATGTACGCGCTGTTTCCTCGCTTGCGCGAGCGCCGCAAGCAGAAGGCGGGTAGCCTCAGCGGCGGCGAGCAGCAGATGCTGGCCGTCGGCCGGGCGCTGATGCTCAAGCCGCGGGTAATGCTGCTCGACGAGCCGTCGCTCGGGCTCGCGCCGGTCATCATCGATGACCTCTACGAGGCGTTGCAACGCGTCAACCGATCGCAGGGCATCGCGATGCTGATCGTCGAGCAGAACGCCAATCTGGCTTTGGAGATTGCCAATGACGCCTACGTGCTTGAGACCGGCTCGATGGTGCTGTCGGGCACGGCCCGAGATGTGTCCGAGAACGACGGCGTCCGCGCTGCCTATCTTGGTAACTGAATATCCGCGACCGGTCTTGGCTCATGCAGGTTAATCCAATAACTGAATAGAGAAGCTGACGATGCAGTACTTCTTTCAGCAGATCGTCAACGGCATCGGGGATGGCGCGATCTACGCGTCGCTGGGCCTTGCCCTGGTGCTGATCTATCGAACGACGAACATCGCCAATTTCGCCCAAGGCGAGATGGCGACATTCTCCGCCTACATAGCCTGGCAGATGGTCGATTGGGGCGTGCCGTTGTGGTGGTCGTTTCTCATTGCCATCGTTGTATCGATGATCGTTGGCGTGCTGGCCTATCTGCTGCTGGTCCGGTCGGTTCAGCACCGGGATGAATTGACGATCGTCATCGTCACGCTCGGCCTGTTCCTGGCCTTCAATAGTTTCAACGGCGCGATCTGGGGATTTCTGCAGCTCTCATTGCCGAGCCCGTTCCCCGAGAAGAGCTTCGCCATCGGCGCGCTCAGGTTCAATGCCGAGCTGGTCGGCACGATCGTAATTCTGATTGCGATCTCGACCGGCATGTTCCTGCTGTTGCAGCATACGCGGCTCGGCACCGCACTCCGCGCCTCGGCCTCCAATGCCACATCCGCGATGCTGGTCGGCGTTCCCTTCACGGCGATGATGGCGATCGGATGGGGACTGGCGGCCGGGCTCGGGGCGGTGTCTGGCCTGTTGGTCGGCCCGAAGCTGACGCTCGATCCGAACATGATGGGCGCCATCATCATCTACGCCTTCGCTGCGGCCGTGGTCGGCGGATTGACGAGCTATCGCGGCGCGGTTGTTGGCGGTGCCATCGTCGGCATCTCGCAAGCCCTATCGATGGCTTATCTTCCCTGGCTCGGTTCCGATCTGCAGATCCTGCTGCCGCTGATGCTGATCGTCGCTGTGCTGATCATCAAGCCTGAAGGTCTGTTCGGCAGCACGGTGGTGGTACGCGTATGAGCAGCATCGGAATTCCTGCCTTGCAATCGGTTCGGCACGGCGATGTGGCCGTCACCAAGATCGGTATCGGCTTCGTACTGGCGGTGATCCTGCTCGGCATGCCGCTTGTGATTCCTGAATATCAGACATTCCAACTGACCGGCGTGATGACCTATGCCGTGGCGGCGCTGGGCCTCAACCTGATCACTGGCTATGTCGGGCAGGTCTCGCTCGGCCACAATGCCTTCTTTGCTTTGGGGTCGTATGCCGCCGTGCTTAGCGTCGTGTATCTGGGCGTCAACGATGTCCTGGGGGTCCTGATTGCGGCGATTGTCACATTCATCGCCGGCGTGCTGGCGGGTTATCCGGCCAAACGGCTGCGGGGGCTGTATCTGGCCTTGATCACGCTGATCCTCGCCGTATCCGTCATCCCACTGGTCAAGCAGTTCAAGGCCTATACCGGCGGCGCGGCCGGCCTGATGGTCGACAAGCCGGTGCCGCCGGCATGGTTCACCCTGGGCCAGGATGCATGGATCTATTACATGGTGCTGGCGTTTACCGTCGTTGTCTTCTGGCTGGTCAGGAACTTCGTCGGCGGCAGTAATGGCCGGGCGCTGGCCGGCATCCGCGAAGGCGAACTGGCCGCGTCATCGATGGGCGTCGATGTCAACAGGCTCAAGGTGATCGTGTTCGGGGTTGGTTCGATGCTGGCCGGCGTCGGTGGTGCACTCGCGACCTTTACGATCGGTTTCATTGGCCCGGACTCGTTCACGCTGATGCTGTCGATCAGCTTCCTGGCGGCCATCGTCGTGGGCGGGCTCGGAACGATCTGGGGAGCTTTGGTCGCCGGCCTGTTCCTGCAGTTCGTGCCGTCCTATGCCTCGGATCTCGGCCAGGCGTTCTCCGGTGCGGTCTATGGTGGTATCCTGATTGCGTGCATGACTCTGATGCCGAACGGGATCGTCGGCTCGCTCATGAAGATTACCAGCAGTCGGCGCGAGGCCAGGAAAGCTGCCGATAGAGCTGCTGCGAAAAGCGCCGAGAAAGCGGCTGTGAAAGCCGCTGCCGATCGGGGCGTACGTGCCACCTGATCGCTCCGCCGGCTACTCATGAAAGATGCGGCTCGGCCGGTGGCTGCTATAACGATGGAAGGAAAGACCATGACTGTACAAGTTCAAATCAATGGAGGGCTGAAGGCATCCGTGAGCGAGGCGGACAGCTCCGTGCGCCTTGGACCGACGCTTCAACTGTTGAATGGCGAATGGGTCGGCAGCGTCGATGGTCGCACGCTGGCGGTCGAATGCCCCGCCACCAAGAAGACGGTCGCCCACACCCCGCGTGCGTCCGGGCAGGATGTCGAACGCGCGGTGGTCGCGGCGGAAAAGGCCTTCGTGAGCTGGAAGAAGGTGACGCCGTCTCTGCGCGGCAAGGCGCTGCTCAAGGTCGCCGACGAGCTTGAAGTCCGCGTTGAAGAATTGGCCCGCATCATCGCCCACGAAACCGGCAATGCGCTGCGTACCCAGGCGCGTCCGGAGGCGCTGACCTGCGTGGAGGTCTTCCGCTACTTTGGCGGTCTGGCAAGCGAACTGAAGGGCGATACGCTGCCGCTGGGCGATGACATATTGAGCTACACGAGGCGTGAGCCGCTCGGCGTCGTTGGCGCCATCGTGCCCTGGAACGCGCCGGCGACATTGTCGTCGATCAAGATCGCGCCGGCCGTGTGCGCCGGCAACACGCTGGTGCTCAAACTGGCCGAAGACGCGCCGTTCGCCGCCTTGTTCATTGCCGAAATCTGCAATCGGCATCTGCCGCCAGGCGTGTTGAATATCGTGACCGGCCTTGGTCCAGAATGCGGCGCAGCGCTCGCCACCCATCCGCGCATCAGCAAGCTGTCGTTCACCGGCTCGACCGCGGTCGGCCGCAGCATCCTGGCGGGCGCGGCGGACCGCATCGTGCCGGTATCGCTCGAGCTTGGCGGCAAAAGCCCAGCCATCGTCTGCGAAGATGCCGACGAGGATTGGGTCGTGCAGGGCGTTGCATCCGCGATGCGCTTCACGCGGCAAAGCCAGTCATGCACCGCCGGATCGCGGCTATTCTTGCACCGGTCGATCTACGACAAGTTTCTCGACAAGCTGGTCGCGCTGATGAACAGCTACAAGATCGGTAATCCGCTCGACGAAGCCACCGACATGGGAAGCCTGATCAACAACAAGCAATATGGTCGGGTCTGCGGTTACATCGAAGACGGCCTCAAGAACAAGGATGTCAAGCTGATCGCCGGCGGCCTGCCGCCGAAGGAGGGCCCGTTGAGCGCCGGCTATTTCACCATACCGACGCTGTTCGCCAGCACGTCGAACAACTGGCGTCTCGCTCAGGAGGAAATCTTCGGTCCGGTGCTGGTGGCGATCCCCTGGACCGACGAGGCCGAGGTGCTGAAGATGGCCAATGACAGCCACTACGGCTTGGCGGGCTATGTATTCTCGCGCAACACGTCGCGCGCCATCCGCATGGCCCATGAGATCGATTCCGGCTGGGTCCAGGTCAACCAGGGCAAGGGCCAGATCATGGGCCAGCCCTATGGCGGCTTCAAGCAGAGCGGGCTTGGCAAGGAAATGTCGCTGGGGTCGATGCTCGAGGGCTTTTCGCGGTTGAAGACCGTAACGGTCAACTTGACGCTCTGATCGGCTTGCGTGGATTGGGGGAAACCGGGTACCGGTTTCCCGTCAATGACGGAACGCGCTTTGCGTGGAGATCATGCATGGAGGCAGACTGAAGCGCGATCGCTATTCGAACTGAAGCTATTTCCTTTTGCGTCGGGGACCTAAACGTGTCGACCATGGCCCGGACGATCGCCTTCCGAAGTTGCCAAGGACCCATGTAGTGACCGAAATGAAGGTGAGCGACCGCATTTACAGTGTTGTCGAAAGGCAGATCAGCCAGCGCGAGTTGCTGCCTGGGGATCCGGTCGACGAAGAAAACCTGATGATCCAATTCGGCGTGTCGCGTACGCCGGTGCGCGAGGCCATTCTGCGCCTCAAGGCCGAGGGGCTGGTGTCCAGCATCTCCCGCGGCGGCGCCATCGTGTCGAAGATGGACTTCGCACAGCTCCTGTCGGTGTGGGAATTGCTGGCGGAGCTCGAAGGGCTATCGGCCCGCTACGCCTGCGAACGCATGACCAGCAAGGAGCGCGAGGCCTTGGCTGACGCCCATAAGGCGTCCCGCAGCGTTGTCGAACGTAACGACGCGCTCGGCTGGCAGCAGGCCAACATGGCGTTTCATGAGGTGCTGTATGCGGGCTCCCGCAATCCGTATCTCCGCCAGGAAATCCTGCGCATGCGTACGCGAACCAGCGCCTATCGCAATCATTCGTTCGATGCGATGGGCTACATCAGTAAAGCTTATCAATATCATGGCCTGATCCTCCAGGCCATTCTCGAGCAGGATCCATCCGCCGCCGCCAAGGCGGCTACGGCGCACCTGACGCCCGGCGAGGGAGCGCCTGGCGTGATGGAAATCATGCATAAGCTTCCGAAGGCTCTGCTAGGATGACTCGCTGGCCGCCTGCTGAGAGCAGGCTGGCCGATTTCAGACCCGGGCTCGATCCGGCGGCATGGTGGGATCGCCGCTTTCCGTCTCGGCGAACCCCGCCTGCAGAACCTCCTCGCGCTTGTGACGGAGATGGGTGCGCAAGATGTGGGAGAGGCCGACGCCGTCGCGACGCTGCAGCGCGTTGAGGATCGCTTCGTGCTCATGAAGCGCCAACGCCCAACGGTCCGACGTCATCGGCGTGACATAGCGCGCGCGCCGAATACGTGCGGTGACCGAATTGTACAGACCGACGAGCACGGGATTGCCGGCCGCCGCCACGATCGCCTCGTGGATCGCCCGGTTGCAGCGGTAGTACTGAATCAGATCGCCGTTACGATAGTGATGTGCCATCGCGGCATGCGCAGCGGCGATCTCACCGATTTCTTCCTCAGTGACGCGCTCACATGCAAGCTCGCCGGCCAGGGCTTCGAGCCCCTGGCAGACCTCGAACAGGTCACGCATGTCCTTGTCAGTAAGCCTGGCTGCGCGGGAGCCGCGGTTTGGCAGCAACTGCACAAGGCCTTCGGCCGCCAGCACTTTGAGGGCTTCGCGCAGCGGTGTGCGCGAGATCTGCAGCCGTTCGCATAGATCGCGCTCGGGAATTCGGGCGCCAGGCGGAATTTCGCCGTCGAGCAGGATCGCGCGAATGCGGCTGACGACCTCCTCATGCAGCATTTCGTCGAGCCTCCGATTTGAATTCAAAAGAGAAGAATATCGGCATGGTTGCCGAAGTTCCAGGTTGATAATTCCCTATTTTGCATTCAAAATTAGGAAAACGACTGGGTAGAGGAAATGGATCAGGACGTGGCGGAAGATCTCGTTTTCGAGGTCGCGAGCGGCATTGGACGGGTCACGTTCAATCGTCCTCAGGCGAGAAACGCCTTCACTTTCGAAATGTACGAGCGGCTCGCCGAAATCTGCGAGCAGGCGAACAGCGATCAGGCAATCAAGGTGCTGGTGCTTCGCGGCGCTGGCGACAAGGCCTTCGCGTCGGGAACGGACATCAACCAGTTCCGTGCCTTCACGACACCGCAGGATGCAGTCGATTACGAGAACCGCATCGACCGCGTGCTCACCACGCTCGAGCAGTGCCGCGTGCCGACGATCGCCGCGATCAACGGCTTCTGCACCGGCGGCGGTGCCGGCATCGCCGCGGCCTGCGATCTGCGCATCGGCACCAGAAGCGCACGGATCGGCTTTCCCATTGCCCGAATTCTCGGCAACTGCTTGTCGATGTCGAATGTCAGCCGGCTCGCCGCTCTCGTTGGACCGGCGCGCGTCAAGGATCTGATCTTCACGGCGCGGCTGGTCGAAGCCGCCGAGGCGGCGGCGATCGGCCTGCTCACGGAGGTGGTCGATGATCTCGCGGCGCTCGACGGGCGTGCCGATGAGGTCGCTCGGCTCCTCGCCGGCCACGCACCGCTGACGCTCAACGCGACAAAGCAGGCGGTCGCACGCTTGCAGAAGCGGCTGACGCGCGAGGAGGGCGAGGACCTCATCGTCATGTGTTACATGAGCGAGGATTTTCGCGAGGGGCTGGACGCGTTTCTCAACAAGCGCGCACCGCAATGGCGCGGGCGATAGGGATATGACGATGCAAGGCAACCAATCGCAGCCCACTGCCCGTCCGCAAGGACCGCTCGCTGGCCTCAAGGTCGTCGACCTCACCCATGTCATGGCGGGACCGACCTGCACGCTGATGCTCGCCGACATGGGCGCCGATGTCATCAAGATCGAGAAGTGGCCGAATGGCGATGACACCCGCTATTCGGTGCCGCCGAAGATTGGCGACGAGGCGGCCTCTTTCCTGATGATGAACCGCAACAAGCGCGGCGTGGTGCTGGACCTGAAAACTGCCGGCGGGAAGGAGGTGCTGCGGCGGCTGATCGCACGTGCCGACGTGCTGGTCGAGAATTTCGCGCCGGGTGCCATGGAGCGGCTGGGCTTCGGCTATCAGGCATTGCACGAGGAATTCCCTGCGCTGATCTATTGCTCGCTCTCGGGCTTCGGCCGTACGGGACCCTACAAGCATCGCCGCGGCTTCGATCTGGTCGCCCAGGCCATGAGCGGGATCATGAGCTTCACCGGCGAGCGGCCAGACGGTCCGCCTGTGAAGTGTGGTCCACCTCTATCGGATATTACCGCCGGCCTGTTGGCCTGCATGGGAATCCTGGCTGCGTACACGCATCGGCTGAAGACCGGTGAAGGGCAGTGGGTCGAGACCTCGCTGTATGAGGCGGCGCTGGTGCAGACCTACTGGCAATCGACCATCGCGCTCGCCACCGACACGGCGCCGCGCGCGATGGGCTCGGCGCATCCGCTCAACGCGCCATACCAGGCATTCGAGGCTTCGGACGGCTGGCTCGTTGTCGGGGGCGCCAATAACAAGAATTGGCTGTTGATGCTGGAGGCGCTGGGCGCAGCCGAGCTTGCATCCGATCCGCGCTTCGTGACCGGCGCTGATCGCATGGCGCATCTGAAGGAGCTCGAAGCGGTCTTGAGCGAGCGCTTCCGCACGGGGACACGGGCGCACTGGCTCACGCTCTTGGAAGAGAAGGGCGTGCCATGCGGTCCTGTCCACGACATGCTGGAAGCGCTGAACGATCCGCAGACGCTTGCACGCGAGATGGTCGTCGAGGTCGAGCATTCGACACTCGGACCGGTGAAGACGATTGGGCTCCCGGTCAAGTTCTCGGTGACACCAGGAAAAGTGCGTTCGGGCGCGCCGGTCTATGGCGAGCATACGCGCGAGGTGCTGGCCGAGTATGGGTTCGATGACAGTCGGATCAGAGCGCTGGAGAAAGAAGGCGCAATCGTCTCGGCAGCAGGTGGTCGATAAAAGCCGGTCGCGCAACGTCGCGATAGGCCGATACGATAAACAAAACAGGCAAAAAATCAGCCGGAGGAAACCATGGACGTCACGTCGAGATTTCTGCTGCCTGCCGCCGCAATCCTGCTCGCCGGCACGATTCCGGCGGGCGCAGCCTGGCAGCCGCAGAAGCCGATCGAGTTCGTCGCGACCGCAGGGCCGGGCGGCGGCACCGACAATCTGGCGCGTGCGGTCCAGAACATCATCACCAAGTACAAGCTGACCGACCAGCCGATCGTAGTCGTCAACAAGGGCGGCGGCAGCGGTGCGGAAGGTTATGTGTACGGTAAGGCTTCGGCCGGAGATCCCCACAAGGTGATCTTCGGCACGTCGAACGCGTGGCAGCAGCCGCTCGTGTCCAAGGTCGCCTTCAACTACACCGATCTCACTCCGATCGCCGGGATGGCGCAGGATGAGTTCCTGCTCTGGGTCAAGCAGGACGCGCCGTACAAGACCGTCAACGACTATCTGAAGGCGGCGGCCGCGAATGAATTCAAGATGGGCGGAGCGCAGTCGAAGGATACCGACGAGGTGCTGACCCGCATGATCGAAAAAGTCGGGCACATCAAGTTGACCTACATTCCGTTCAAGAGCGGCGCCGAGGCCGCCGTGCAGCTCGCGGGTGGTCATATCGACTCTCACGTCAACAACCCCTCTGAAAGCCTGGGACAGTGGCGCGGCGGAACGCAGCGCCCGCTCTGTGTCTTCAGTCCAAAGCGATTGCCGCAGGGGCCCAAGGTCACCGCGACCGAAGGCTGGAGCGACGTGCCGACCTGTGTCGAGCAGGGGCTCGACATCCCGCAGTATGAGCAGCCCCGCACCGTCTGGCTGCCCGGCAAGGTCACGCCGGAGCAGGCTGCCTTCTATGTTGAACTCATGAAGAAGGTGCAGGCGACACCGGAATGGAAGGACTACATCGAGAAAACCTCGCAGGTCGACACCTTCCTGACCGGAGCCGAGTTCGACAGCTACATCAAGCAGGACCTCGAGCATATCAAGCAGGTCGCGGCCGAGCAGGGGTGGCTCGTCAAGTGAGCCGGTCGGCCACGTCGAGCGAAACTATCCGGGGCTTGGCGCCGGGCTGGAGCAGTCGATGATCTCACGCCGTGCTCTCGAAATTGCGACCGCCATTCTCACCGGCAGCTTCGGTGTCGCCGTGGTCGTGTCCAGCTTCGACAATGGCATCGGCTGGTCGGCCGCCGGGGTCGACGCCGGCACCTTTCCGTTGCTGACCGGTGTGATCATCGTTGCTGGCAGCCTCTACAATCTCGCCCGCGGTGTCCTGCCGGGCGGCACGCTGGCAAGCGTTCCCGTGGCCATCACAACAATCGAGCTGCGCCGCCTAGCAGGGCTGTTCGTGCCTGCCGCTCTCTTCGTGGCGCTGATCCCGATCGTCGGGATGTATGTGGCCTCAGCCGGCTACATCTTCGCTGTGCTGGCGCTGCCGAGGCATCAATCGCTGCTTCGCTCACTGGCGATGGCATTGGCGACGCCGCTCGCGCTTTATGTGGTGTTCGAGCGCATGTTCCAGGTGACGCTGCCGCACGGCGCGCTCGCCGCTGCGTTCGGGCTCTGAGGAGGAGAGCGAATGGAAAATCTCCAGGAGCTCCTGCACGGCTTCACGATCGCAGTCACCGTGCCGCATCTGGTGCTGATGGTGATCGGCGTCCTGCTCGGCATTCTCGTCGGCGTGTTGCCGGGCCTGGGCGCGCCGAACGGCGTGTCGCTGCTGTTGCCGCTGACCTTCGGAATGCAGCCGGTCTCGGCCATCATCCTGCTTTCGAGCATGTATTGGGGCGCGCTCTTCGGTGGCTCCGTCACCTCGATTTTGTTCAACATTCCCGGAGAGCCGTCGTCGGTCGCCACCACTTTCGACGGCTATCCGATGGCGCGCGACGGCAGGCCGACGACGGCGCTTGCCACCGCCTTCGGTTCGGCCGCGTTCGGCGCCCTGGTCGGGGTCATTCTGATCACCTTCCTCGCATCGTGGGTGGCGCAGGTTGCGCTCGCCTTCGGGCCGCCGGAGTACTTCGCCGTCTATTTCCTCGCCTTTGCCAGTTTCGTTGGCATGGGCGGCGCGGCGCCGATCAAGACGGTGGTCGCTCTCGCGATCGGTTTTGCGATTGCTGCGATCGGCATCGATACCGTCTCCGGCAGCGTACGCCTGACAATGGGTATCGACGAGCTCGTGAAAGGCGTGAACTTCGTCGTGGCGGTGATGGGATTGTTCGGCATCGGCGAGCTGCTGGTTGCCGTCGAAGAGGAGTTTCACGCACGCGGGGTCTCCTCAAGGATCGACTGGAAAGAAGTCTTCCGCGCGGTCGTCCGGCTGCCGCGGCATGGCATCGCTCTGCTGCGCAGCGCGGCCATCGGATGCTGGATGGGGATCACGCCGGGCGGCCCGACCGCGGCGTCCTTCATGAGCTACGGCATCGCCCGACGCTTCTCGCGGCGCGGCCGCCATTTCGGCACGGGCGAAGTCGAGGGGATCATCTCCCCGGAGACCGCCGATCACGCGGCCGGCACCAGCGCGCTTCTGCCCATGCTGTCGCTCGGCATTCCCGGCTCGGCGACCGCCGCGGTGATGATGGGCGGCTTGATGATCTGGGGCCTCAATCCCGGGCCGATGCTGTTCGTCGACCAGAAGGATTTCGTCTGGGGCCTGATCGCCTCGATGTATGTGGGCAACATTGTCGCCGTCGCGCTCGTGCTGCTCACCGTTCCGGTATTTGCGGCCTTGATGCGGATTCCGTTCGTCATCATTGCGCCCCTGATCGTGATCATCTGTGTCGTCGGCGCCTATTCGGTGTCGAACTCCTATCTCGATGTCGTCATGATGCTCGGCTTCGGCGTCGTCGGCTATCTCTTCAAGAAGCTGTTCTATCCGCTCGCCCCGCTCGTGCTCGCGATCGTCATCGGCGACAAGGCCGAGGATGCCTTCCGGCAGTCGATGCTGATGTCCAAGGGATCGCTCGGGGTGTTCTTTGCCAACCCTCTCGTGACGAGCCTTGTCTTGGCCGGGCTGGCGCTGTTGCTGCTTCCGCTCGCGCTGCAGATCGCGCACGTCCGGCGCAAACCGGGTGAACGCAAGTCCATTGCGCCAGGTCCCGAAGATCGCAGGTCTCGACCAACAGCAACCTCGGCGGCGCAAACGCCGCGATAATGCCGATGCCTCCGTCGCTGTTCGCAATCGCGGACAGGGGCAGCATCTATCTCAATGGCCGCGCCGATCTCGCACCTGCTTCGCGCGGGATGCTGGAGTTGCTTGCATTCGGCTCGATCTACGGTGCCGGTGCTGTGGTCACCGTGAGCGCCGCCGATCCATCAGCGTCGTTTGATCCCTTGAACCCGTCATTCATCACCAAGCCAAGTACGTCGTTCGATCTTGGTCAATCCATTCCATTCCGTTTGCATGCAGACGATCCGGTGCCGGTTCGTCTCTACGCGCTGAATGGCGACATTCTCAATCTGACGGCGGGGGACATCGTTACAAACTTTGATGGCACAGTCTCGCCCTACCGCGGAGCAAAACCCATTTCGATGAAGGCGGGGAGGGATATCGTCAACGTGTCGGGCTTCATGCTGAACAACAATCTCACCGACGTTTCGCTGGTGTCGGCGGGGCGCGATGTCATCTCATGGCAATTTCGAGGTCGCCGGCCCCGGACTGCTGCTGGTCTCCGCCGGATGCAACATCACCCAGGAGGACCAGGGTTCGATCGCCAGCATCGGTCCGCTTGTGGTTGACGACACCAGGCCCGGCGCTAGCATTTTGCTATGCCGGCGACATCACGATGTTCGCCGGCTTGGTGGAGCTGCTTGACACGACCCTCTTGCAGGTGTCATTAATAGTCCGAACGATCGATCTAAGAAAGAGGCGCGGGAGGTTAAAGGGAGGAGTCATGTCTGGTCAGTCGCCGAACCCGGATTATCGCACGCTGATTGAACCGACGCGGGTTCGCAGTGTGGTGTATCACGACCCGCAGATCTTTGAGCAGGAACTGGAGCGCATCTGGCATCGGACGTGGGTCTATGTCGGCCACATCAGCGAGGTCCCGAATAAAAACGACTATGTGACGAAATCCATCGGGTCGACTCCGGTGCTGATGGTTCACGATCGCGATGGCAAGATCAGTCTACTTCTGAACAAGTGTCCGCATCGCGGCAATCAGCTCTGCGCCTACCGGCAAGGCAACCGCGGCACGTTCACGTGCCCTTATCATTCCTGGACATTCGCCAATACGGGAGATCTGATCGGCTATGCCTATGCCGACGGCTACGGCGATGCAGACAAGTCGGGGTTCTCGCTCGGCAGGGTGCCGCGCGTCGGCATCTACCGGGGGTTCGTCTTCGGATCTTTCGCGAACGAGGGGCCGTCCCTGGAGGAACACCTCGGCGGTGCGACGGCCTCGATCGACCAGCTGTTGGAAAACTCGCCCGAAGGCGAACTCGAGCTGACCGCAGGCTTCCTGCAGCACCGTACCAAAGCGAACTGGAAGTTCATGCTCGAGAACGAGACGGACGGCTACCATCCGGCGTTCGTCCACGGGTCGGTGTTCCAGGTTACCGACAGTGGCATCGGCAAGCTCTACGGTCCGCAGTCCACCGCGCTCACGCGTGATTTCGGCAATGGCCACACCGAATTCGACCTGCGGCCGGAGTGGCGCCGGATCGGCAAGCCGCTCGAGTGGTTCGGCACCAGCGAGACGCGCTTTCCGCAATACGTGAAGGCGATGGAGCAGGCTTATGGCACTGAGCGGGCGCGCAGGATCATGATCGACGGGACGCCGCACATCATGATTTTCCCCAATCTGTTCATCGCCGAAATCCAGTTGTTCGTGCTGCAGCCGATCGCCGTCGACGAGACAATCCAGCATGTCACCGCGCTACAGTTCAAGGGAGCGCCCGAGCTCAATCGGCGCTTGCGCCAGCAGACCATGGGCTCGGTCGGCCCGGCCGGGCTGCTGCTTGCCGACGATACCGAGATGTATGAGCGCAATCATCGCGGTGCAGTGATCAATGACCCTGAATGGGTCACGCTAACACGCGGCCTGCATCGCGAGCGCCGGGACGAAAACGGCTACCGCATCGGTCATTCGACCGACGAGGTGCCGCAACGCGCCATCTGGCGTCACTATACCGAACTGATGACGGCGTGAGGTTGGTATGCCGCAGTCTACAGCCACCGCGATGTTGCATCTCGAAGCGGAACAAACGGATCTTCTGCGACGCGTCGAGCAGTTTCTGTTTCTCGAAGCCCGCCTTCAGGACACTCATGCCTATGACGAGTGGGAGGCGTTATGGGCGGACGATGCGACATACTGGGTGCCGGCCAATGGATCGGATACCGATCCGGAGCGGCAGATGTCGATCATCTACGATAACCGCTCGCGTATTGGCGTGCGTATTGATCAGCTCAAGACCGGGCGCCGCCATACCCAGACGCCGAGGTCGGAGCTGGCGCGGATCATCTCGAATGTCGAACTCGTCACTCGGGTCGGTGACGAGATCGAGGTGAGGGCGAATGCGATCATCTTCGAGGATAACCTGCGCGGCGAAACCCTCTGGGCGTCACGCAATGAATATCGCCTGCGGATCACAGATGGTGGTTTCAAGCTTGTGCGGAAAAAGGTCGGTCTTGTGAACAACCACAAGCCGATCTTCACCCTGTCCTTTCTCATTTGAGTGTCGCGGCGAACGACGGAGGCGAACATGACATCAGAGCTCAAGACGGCCTTGGGGTACGAGTGCTGGGTCGCAGAAGGACCGGTTCTTCTGGATTATGCTGACCATGTCGCGACATTGACCCTCAACCGGCCAGAATCTTCGAACGGGATGAATATCGCCATGATGCAGGCGATCCACGAGGCGGTGATGCGCTGCCATGGTGACCCGCGCGTGCGCGTCGTACATGTACGAGGTGCCGGAGCGAATTTCTGTGCCGGCGGAGATGTGCGTGAGTTCGCATCCAAGGGAGAGGCGCTGGGTGACTTCCTGCGCACAGTGACGGCTTATCTGCAGATGGCTGTGGGTGGACTGATCCGCCTGAACGCCACGGTGGTGAGTGAAGTGCAGGGCTATGCGGCAGGCGGGGGCGGGCTTGGTCTTGTCTGCGCGTCCGACCTCGTCGTGGCGGCGAAGTCCGCCAGGTTCATGGCGGGCGCCACCCGGGTCGGAATGGCGCCCGATGGTGGTGCCTCGGTTATCCTGCCGCGTTTGGTGGGTTTCCGGCGGGCAGCGGAGATTGTTTTGACCAACCGCGTGCTCGGAGCCGAGGAAGCCCAGGCTATCGGTTTGATCAACAGTATCGTTCCTGACGATGGGCTCGCGGGAGAGACGCGCAAGCTCGTCGGGAGGCTGGCCGCCAACGCTCCCAGGGCGAGTGCGGCCGCCAAGCGGCTGCTCTGGAGCGGGATCGGCCTCAGCGTCGAGTCTTGCCTTCCCGAGGAGGCGCGGACGGTGGCAGAGCTGTCGTCCACCGCTGATGCGCGAGAAGGTTTGGCGGCCGTGCTTGAAAAGCGCACGCCGAATTTTACCGGAGCTTGATCGAAGATGCCGGGAGGGCGCTTGCAGCGGGCTCTCGTGACCGGCGGCGCGAGGGGTATCGGGGCGGCCATCTGTCGTCGCTTCGCCGCCGACGGCTTCGCAGTCACGCTCTGTGACCTTGACGCGGAAAGCGCCGGGGTGGTCGCCGGCGGGATTGGCGCCGATTTCGAGGCGATCGACGCGACGGACAGTACCGCCGTTGCGCGCTTCGTTGCCAAGAGAGGTCCGTTCGAGGTGTTGGTCAACAATGTCGGTGTCGATCAGCACGCCTTCTTCACCGAAACCGGCCCGCAAGATTGGCGCCGCCTGATCGCGGTGAACTTGGAAGCCACATTCGCCTTCACCGTCGGTGTCCTGCCGGCGATGCAACGGGCGGGTTATGGCCGTGTCATCAACATCGCGTCGGAAGCCGGGCGGCTCGGTTCGAAGGGCGGGGCGGTCTATGCAGCCGCCAAGGCCGGGGTGATCGGATTCACCCGGTCGATTGCGAGGGAGAACGCCCGGTACGGCATCACAGTGAATGCCGTTCTGCCGGGACCAATCCGTACTCCGATGGTCGAGGAGGCGATCGCGCAGTTCGGTGACAAGCTGCGACGCGACATGGCAAGCCTGACGCTGCTGAGGCGTCTCGGCGAACCGGATGAGGTCGCGGCGGCGGTATCCTTCTTTGCTTCGCCGTCCGCATCGTTCGTGACCGGTGAGGTGTTGGGCGTGTCCGGCGGCATGGGGTGTGGTGTCTGCTGAGCCGGAGGGCCGCGCGGAACGGATCAGCGGCCGCTCGTTCGCTCTATAACGAAGCGACCGAGTTCGGTCAGCGATTCGTGGCTCTGCCGTAACTCACCAAACATCTGAAAATGATGGAACATGTGGTCCCATACGCGCACCTTCACGTCCACGCCGCTCTGCCGCGCCCGCGCCGCCAGTAGAAAGGCATCGTCGAGCGTGATGTCGTGGTCGCCGGCGTGGATCAGGATCGGTGGCAGGCCGGCAAGGTCGGCATCGACCGGTGAGGCTGATGGTGCTGATACGTTGCCGTTACGGCCGAGATAGGCGCGGGCCATTGCAGCGAGTTGCGCTGGTTTTGAAAAGACATCGAGGGCGGCCCGGCTCGCATAGCTGGCACCACGCATGGTCAGATCGAGCCAGGGCGAGATCAGCGCCAGGCCGGACGGAAGCGGCAGGCTCATATCACGTGCGCGGAGCGCGATGTTCATGGCGAGCGCAGCGCCGGCGGAATCGCCGGCGACGACAATGCGCGACGACGGCAGGCCCTGGCCGAGCAGCCAGAGATAGGCTGAGATCGCATCCTCGGCCGCTGCGGGATATTTGTGTTCGGGGGCGAGCCGGTAATTGAAGCCGAGCACGCGTGCGTCGCTGGCGCGCGCAAGGCGCACCATCAAGCTGCTGTGGGAGCGGAGCGAGCCGACCTGGAAACCGCCGCCATGGCAGAACAGCACGACGCGGTCTGTGCAGCTTCCGGGTGGCGTGATCCACGCGGCCGCCATCGGTCCGATATGGATCGCCTCACCCAAGGTTTCGGAACCGTCGGCAAAGAGGGCATCAAAGCTCTCCCGAATGGAGGTCAGCGAGGCGGCCACACGCCATGAAGCGACCGCCGCCACGATACGGCTCTTGATGGCTTCGAGATCATCCCTGTCGTTCATGCAACCACCAATCGTCTGCTTGCAATCCAAGAAAGCACAATACATAGTTCGAACGTTCGATCTATAAATAAACGATAGGACCTCGGGCCATGGAGGAACATGTTGCGGTGGTGGGGGGCGGGCAGGCCGCTGCCGCCCTGGCAATCCGGCTGCGCACTAAGGGGTTTCGAGGCAGGATCACGATTTATGGTGATGAGCCCTGGGCCCCGTATCAGCGTCCGCCGTTGTCGAAGAAGTATCTCAGCGGAGAGTGGGAAAGGGAGCGGTTGCTGCTTCGTTCGCCATCCTATTGGAGCGACAATGACATCGACATCCGTGCTGGGCGCGCGGTGACGTCACTCGACCCGGTGCGCCGGACGCTCGGGCGCGGCGACGATTCGGTCGGCTGGACGAAGCTCGCATTGACCACTGGCGCTTCGCCGCGGCCGTTACCATCCTGGCTCAGCAATTTGGAAAACGTTTGCGAGCTCCGCTCGCTGCACGATGCCGAGCGCATGCAGCGCCACTTCAGGAAAGGCCGCAGGCTGTTGGTGATCGGAGGTGGCTTCGTCGGACTGGAGACGGCCGCCGTCGCTGCAGAAGCAGGCCTTCGTGTCACAGTTGTCGAAAGTGCTGCCCGCATCCTGGAACGCGCCGTCTGCCCGGCAACATCAGAATACTTCCGCCGGCTTCATTACGCCAAGGGCGTTCGTATCGTCGAGGGATGTGCGGTGAGACGGGTGGTCGGCGGCCCCGTGCGCGAAGCGGAGTTGACCTCCGGTGAGCGCCTTGAAACCGATCTGGTGCTTGTCGGCATCGGCGTTCTGCCCAATGCGGAGCTCGCCGCGCGTGCAGGTATCGAGACGAGAGACGGCATCCTGGTGGATGAGCACGGCCGTACCTCGGCTGCGGATGTGTGGGCGGCGGGGGATTGCGCGCGGTTTCCGCTATGCGGCGAACTGATCCGCCTCGAGAGCGTTCAGAACGCTATCGAACAGGCTGAAGCGGTCGCCGATGACATGCTAGGCGAGGCCGCGCCTTACGCACCGGTGCCCTGGTTCTGGTCCGACCAGTATGATGCCAAGCTGCAGATTGCCGGCTGGAATCGCGGCTATACCGAGGTCGTTGCATGCGACACGGATCGTGGCGTGTCCAACTGGTATTACCGGGAAGGGCGCCTAGTCGCGGTGGATTCGATCAACGACGCCCGTACCTTCATGGTGGCGAAGAAGCTGCTGTCGCAAGGGATCAACGTCGATCCGTCGAAGCTTACCGATCAAGCGTTTGATCCCCGCAGTCTGCTCCCGTGAAGGCGCGAGGCCCGGGTGAGATCAGAATACTCTCGAATTCCTGTAGCCATCGAGGAAGAGGCTGACGCAGCGGTCGGCAAGATCAGCAGGCATCATGCGGCCGTCCGGCTTGAACCAGGTATATGTCCAGTTGATCATGCCAAAGAACAGCATCGCATCGACATGGGCGCTCGCCTCGTCCTTCGCTCGCTCCGGGCGGATTTTCGCCAGCATGTCGGTGACGATCGAGATCAGCTGGCGCTGTTTCTTAATGACGTCCTTTCTCACGTTGTTGGGCAGGAACTCCATGCAGGTCAGCATCACCACGTGCTTGTCACGGGAGACGGAATAGATCTGGAGGAAAAACCTGATCAGTTTCTGGAAACAGGCGATCTCATCCTCGCGTCCCGAAAGGATGTCGTCGCAGCCGGCCAGCAGCTTGTCGACATGTTCCGTCAGCATGAAGACGAGGATAGCTTCTTTCGATTCGAAGTAGTGGTAGAGGCGGGATTTAGAGCAGTCGCACGCGGCGGCGATATCGCCGATCGATGTCGCCGCATAGCCGCGGTTTGCAAACAGCCCAGCTGCCTGCTTGATGATCGAAGCCTGGATGGAGTCGTAGTCAGGGGAGCGAGGTCGTGTCACAGGTGTCCTGAAATAATCGTCCGAACGATCGGACTATACCGCCCGGTGGCTGACTTGGCAATTTTGCGACCGGTTTGACGCCGCCTCGTCACCGTCCAGGCGTGGCAGCGATCAGTGGCAGATGGGGTGGTGCCGAGATAGCGGACATGCTCGGCTGAGATATCGCTCAGGCGCGCGGTGCCGAGCAGTGTCATGGCGCGCTCCAGCTCGGTCCCGAGGATCGAGATGACATGGGCGATGCCGGCTTCGCCGGCGGCGCCGGCACCGTACAGCGTGTTGCGTCCCATCAGGACCGCGTTCGCGCTGAGCGCGCGCGGTTGATGATGTCCGTCCCGCGCCGGAATCCGCTACATGTCTGAAGGCCGCCGCCCTCCTGTCAGGCGCGCTCGGCACGATGCAGCACCCGTGTCGCCTTGGCTTCGTAGCGCGGCAAGGTTCCTTCCTGGAGACACTCGACGTCAACGCCCATGCCGAGACGGGCGCGCACCTCGCGCTTGATATCCGCAACGATCAGTTCGGCGGGGCGGCCGGCCGTATGTTGCGCCTCGACAGCGATGCACATCGTTCCGATCGTGATGCGCTCCTTGTCGACATAGATCTGCCAGGCCTCTTTCACTGTTCCTGGCGTCGCGGCGATGATGTCTTCGATCTGCGAGGGGAAGACGATGACCCCCTTGACTTTAATCATGTCGTCGCTGCGGCCAATGATGCGCCCGATCTTGCGCATGCCCCTTCGCCCGGAGCGACAGTCGAAGGGCGAGGTCGACAGCCGCACCAGGTCGCGCGTGCGCCAACGCACGACCGGCGAGGCTTCGCGACACAGCGTCGTGATGACAATCTCGCCGACCTCGCCAGGGGCAACGGGGCGAAGCGTCACCGGATCAAGGATCTCGGTGATGATCGTATCTTCGTTGATGAGCTGCAGCTCGTCCTCGTCATGGGTGAAGGGGGTGGAAATCGCCAGCACCGGGCCGCCGGCTTCGGTTGTGCCGTAGATGTTCTGGCTCACGAAGCCTTCCGGCATTTCCGCTTCCAGCTGGTTGCGGAATTCGGCAGATACTGATTGTCCGCCAAGAATGGCGAGCTTCATCGTCCACTCCGTCTTGGGATCGATGCCCATCTGCTTGGCGGTGGTGACTAGCGACATCAGCCAAAGTGGTGACATCGAGGCGACGTCGTAGCTGTGGTCGCGCAGCCATTTCACCACGAGTTCGCCGCGACCGGGCCCGATCGGAAACGTGGTGCAGTCGAGCGCCGCGAAACCTACATCGAGTGCCGGTCCTCCGATCCAGAGACCGTAGCCATAGCCCTGATAGGCGCGCTGGCCGCGCTGCACGCCAGCGGCCGTCAGGATCCGTGCCATCTGATAGGGCAGGAGCTGACCATAGTCGTGCTCCGTCATGCCGAATAGGACCGGCAGCCCGGTCGTCCCTGAGGTTGCCGTGAATCTCCGCACCGAGTCCATCGGCGTGGCCAGGAACGGGAATGGATAGCGGCTGTGCAGGGCGGACTTGTCGAGCAGCGGCGCATGCTCGAGCCCGTCCGCGGCGGCGAGGTCCGAGGGCTTCATGCCGGCGGCCGCGAAATGCGCGACCCAGTCCGGCCGCTCGCCGAGGCGTCGGCCAAGCTTGCTCAGTCGCTCCTGCTGAAGGCGGCAGATGGCCGGATAGTCTAGGCATTCGATATCGGGGTGAAGCATCCCGGGTTCCTCCTGCGAATTCATCCCTGGCGACCGTGTGTTGGGAAACCACGGTAATTTTTCTCTTTCTTAGACCGAACGTTTGGTCTAAGTAAAGGACCAACAAGATATGCGAGCCACCGAAAGGATGGCCGTCAAGGGAACCAGCCGGTCGAACCGGCGGAGGAAACAACGTTCAAGGAGGTCGAATTGAACAAGCTGATCGTTGCACTTGTTGCGGCTGTATCGTGGGCCGCACCTGCGCTGGCCGAGGTCAGGATTGGAATCATCGTGTCCGCCACGGGACCGGCGGCATCCGTCGGAGTGACGCAACAGCGGACGGTAAGTGTTCTGCCGCCGAAACTCGGCGGCCAGGATGTCCGCTACATTCTGATGGACGATGCGTCGGACACCTCGACGTCAGTCACGGTCGCCCGCAAACTGATTGCGGAGGACCGCGTTGACGTCATCGTCGGTCCGAGCCTGACCCCGAATTCGCTCGCGCTGCTAGATATCGTCGCTGAGACCGGGACGCCGATGATCAGCCTGGCCGGATCGGCCTTGATCGTCGAGCCGCCGGTCGACCGGCGGCGCTGGGTGTTCAAGACCCCGCAGAGCGATGCCCAGATGGCGTCCATTGTGCTCGATCATATGAAGCGTCGGAGCATCAAGTCGCTAGCGCTGATCGGGTTCAACGATGCGTATGGTGAAGGCTGGATCAAGGTGATGACGGCGCTGGCCGAGGCGGCCGGCATCAAGGTGGTGGGCTCTGAGCGTTACCAGCGAACCGACAGCAGCGTGCTCGGGCAGATTCTGAAGATCACGTCGCGAAGTCCCGACGCGATCTTTATTGCGGCGTCCGGCACCCCGGCAGCGTTGCCACAGACGACGCTCGCGGATCGGGGTTACAAGGGTGTCGTCTACCAGACACACGGTGTCGCCAATAACGACTTCCTGCGTATTGGTGGCAAGAACCTCGAGGGGACGTTCGTGCCGGCGGGACCGGTGCTGGTCGCCGAGCAGCTGCCGGATAGCCATCCGGCCAAGGCCGCGGCGCTCGATTTCGTCCGCCGTTATGAGGCTATCCCCGGAGCAGGAGCCCGCTCGACCTTTGCGGCCTATCTCTGGGATGCGCAACTTATCCTCGATAGGGCGATCGCGGCAGCCGCGGTCAAGGCGCAGCCCGGGACAGACGCGTTTCGAATTGCGTTGCGGGATGCGATTGAAGCGACCAGTGACGTCGCCGGTCCGAACGGCGTCTACAACATGTCGTTCACCGATCACCTCGGTCTCGACGAGCGCTCGCGCGTCATGACACAGATCGTCAACGGCGGCTGGCGGCTGGTCCCATGATATCTCGACGTCTTCATTCGATGGCTGTGCCGAGGCGTCAGCCCGACGGCGGAGCCCTGCCATGACTGCGGATATTGCGGCGATCCTGCTGCAGGATGGCATCGCCAATGGCGCGATCTACATCCTGCTTGCGACAGTGCTCGTCCTCGTGTTCACGGTGACACGCGTGATCTTCGTTCCGCAAGGGGATCTGGTCGCCTTTACAGCCCTGACCCTGGCGGCCTTTGATGCCGGGACCATACCAGGCACGGTGTGGATCTTATTGTTCGGGGCCGCCATCGCGCTGTCACTTGAAATGCTGGAGGCAGTCGCACGGCGCGATCGCGCGCGCTGTGTCCGATCGATCATTCAGTTCGGCGTCGTGCCGGTCGCTGTTGCGCTGCTGGCTGTTCTGCTGGTCCCGAAGGATGCACCACTCCTGTGGAAGATGGCGGTCACATGCGCACTGGTCACCTGCATCAGTCCGGTGATCTATCGGATCGTGTTCCAGCCGATCGCGTCTGCTTCGCCCTTGGTGCTCCTGATTGCGGCGATCGCAACTCATCTGGGAATGAACAGTATCGGCTTGCAGGTGTTCGGGGCCGAGGGAGTGCGGACGCAAGGTTTCTCCGGTCCGCCGCTTTCGTTCGCCGGACAGTTGATCTCGCAGCAGGTGGCCGGAGTGGTCGCCAGCAGCATCGTGCTCGTGTTCGTGCTCTACTTGTTCTTTCATCGCTCGTTGCGTGGCCGCGCACTCCTGGCGGCTGCATACAACCGCCGTGGCGCGGAGATCGTCGGCATCAGCGCGGCTGCGGCCGGGCGCACGGCCTTCATAGTCGCCGGCCTCGTGGGAGCGGTATCGGGTCTGCTGGTGGGCCCGATGACAACGCTCTACTATGATTCTGGCTTCATTCTTGGCTTGAAGGGCTTTGTCGGCGCCATCGTGGGCGGGCTCGCGATCTATCCGCTCGCGGCAGCCGGTGCCGTGTTGGTTGGAGCGGTGGAGTCCTTTGCCTCGTTCTGGGCGAGCGCCTATCGCGATATCATCGTCTTCATGCTGATCATCCCGATCCTGTTCTGGCGCTCGGTGGTCAATCCCCACGCGGAGGATGGAATCGAATGATCGGTCGGCTTCTTGCTCTCGCGCCGTTCATCGCCGTTGCAGTTGCGGCCCTCGCGTCGCTCGTATTGCCGGCCTATCAGGTGTCGGTGGCCACCTACGTGATGATCGCGTCGATCGTATGCACCGGATTGGTGCTGATGACCGGGATCGCGGGCATGGTTTCCTTCGGACAGGCCGCCTTCGTCGGCTTCGGCGCGTATACCTCGGCCTGTATGTCGACGCAGTTCGGGCTGTCGCCTTGGCTGGGTCTTGCCGGGGCGACGATCGGCGCGGCGGCGACCGCTGCCCTGATCGGCGTGGTTACGGTGCGAATGAGCGGCCATTATCTCGCGCTGGCGACACTTTGCTTTGGCATCAGCTTCTATTTTGGAATCGGAAACGCCGATGCGTTCGGCCGTTTCAACGGAATGACGGGAATCCCACCGGTCACGGTCGGTGGTTTTGAGTTGCGATCCGAGCGGCAGGCCTTCGGCCTTGTCCTGGTCGCGCTCGTGCTATCCGTTGCCTGGTGCCGGCGGCTGCTGGCATCTCGTTGCGGGCGCGTGTTGCGCTCGCTCCGTACGGGAAGCACGATCGCGGAGACCTTCGGAGCGAATGCGCAACGGCATCGCTTGCTGGCATTCGTCGCTGCGGCAGTGGTCGCCGCGCTGGCAGGCTGGCTCTACGCGCACGTGCAACGCTTCATCAATCCGACGCCTTTCGGTCTCAACGCCAGTATCGACTATCTGTTCATGACAGTGATCGGCGGCAGTGGGCAGGTCTGGGGGGCGTTGGTCGGTGCCGGGCTGGTGACAGTCATCAAGCATGAGCTGCAGGACCTGCTCCGGCCTGTATTCGGGGCGACGGCACGATTTGAACTGCTGGTCTTCGCCGCGCTGATGATCATCGTGCTGCACAAGGCGCGCAAGGGCCTGTGGCCCTTCCTGCAGCAGGTGGTCGCATCCCATATGCCGCCTCGAGCTCCGGTTGCACCCGTCACGTTGACGAGCAGGAGGGGCAGGCCCGATCAGGGGCTGCCGGTCCTGACTGCGATTGGCTTGCGGCGGATGTTCGGCGGCCTCGTCGCAGTGGACGACGTCAGCTTCGATGTTCGAAGTGGCGAAATTCTCGGCGTTCTGGGTCCCAACGGGGCAGGGAAGAGCACTCTGTTCAACCTGATCAGCGGTGGCTTGCAGCGGAGCGGAGGTGAGCTGAGCTTCCTCGGGGCGCCGCTGGCACGCGTGAGCGCGCGCGACATGTGCGTGCGTGGGCTGTCGCGGACATTTCAGCACGCCGCGCTGGTTCCGGAGATGAGCCTGATCGAGAATGTCGCGATTGGCGCCACTCATCTCGGCCGATGCGGAATTGTGGCTGCGTCGTTGGGACTCGATGCTCGCGAGGAGCGGCAGCTATTGGGTTGGGCCCAGCACCTTCTCGACCGTGTCGGGCTCGGCGACAGAGCGTGGGAGCTTGCCGGGACGCTGTCCCTCGGTCATCAGCGGATCTTGGAGATCGCACGCGCGCTGGCGGCCGATCCGGTGCTGGTGCTGCTCGACGAGCCCGCCGCCGGCTTGCGCGCAAACGAAAAGACATTGCTTGCGGAGCTGCTGGTCCGGTTGCGAGCCGAGGGCCTCGCCATCGTTCTCGTTGAACACGATATGGAATTCGTCTTCCGCCTGGCCGATCGGCTGATGGTGATGAATTTCGGGCGCCGAATCGCATTCGGTGATCCCGAGGAGGTTCGCGCCGACACCGGTGTCCAGGAAGCGTATCTGGGAGTCGCTGCATGACGGTCCTACTGCTGCTCGAGCGTTTTGTGGTCCGCTATGGCCGTCTGACCGCGGTCAACGACGTTTCGCTGGAAGCGCGGGCGGGGGAGGTCACTGCGGTTATCGGACCGAACGGCGCTGGCAAGACCTCTCTAGTCAATGCGGTGATGGGACTCGTGCCGTCTGGCGGTCGGTTGCTGTTCCCGCAATGGCCGGAGGCTTCTCGGTCGATCGAGGCGCGGGTCCGCGCCCGGATCTCCCTGGTACCGGAAACGCGCGACCTGTTCGGACCGATGACGGTGCTCGACAATCTCAAACTCGGCGCGTTTTCGGCGCGGATGGAACCACGCTTCGATATGCGCGCGCGACTCGCCGGCATATTTCGTCTCTTTCCTCGCCTCGACGAACGGCAAAATCAGCAGGCCAGCACACTGAGCGGGGGGGAGCGCCAGATGTTGGCTCTGGGACGGGCTCTGATGTTGAAGCCGCGCTTTCTGATGCTCGATGAGCCAAGCCTCGGGCTCGCGCCGCTGATCGTCGCGGAAATGTTTCGGATCATCGCACGGCTGAAAAACGAAGGCGTGTCGATTCTCCTGATCGAGCAGAACGCGCGCGCCGCGCTGCGTCTTGCCGATCGTGCCTACGTGCTCGAAGGCGGAGCGATTCAATTGGCCGGGAAAGCTGCGGATGTTGCTGCGGACAGCCGCGTCATCGACGCCTACCTTGGAATGTCGGCAGCGACTCCATCAAATCCGGATGAGCGACAGATGGGTAAGGTGGGATGAAGCGCGCCATACCAGATGCGATCGCGAGGCTGAGCGAGCGGTTCGGGGACAAGTTGTCGACGTCCGCCGCGATCCGCAGCCATCACGCGAGCAGCGTCACCTCGCACGTGACGGTCGCGCCCGATGCGGTCCTGTTTCCGACCTCGACGCAGGACGTCGTGGATGCGGTCACTATCTGCCATCGCTATCGGTGTCCGGTGGTGGCATTCGGCACCGGTACGTCGACGGAAGGGCAGATCAGCGCTGAGCATGGCGGGCTCACGATCGACCTATCGCAAATGAACCGTGTCGTCCGCGTGTCGCCTGCCGATCTCGATTGCACCGTGGAGGCAGGGGTGACCCGCAAGGCGCTCAACGCCGCCCTGCGGGACACGGGACTGTTCTTTCCGATCGATCCGGGAGCGGATGCCTCGATCGGGGGGATGGCATCGACCCGTGCGTCGGGCACCAACGCGGTGCGCTACGGAACCATGCGCGAACTGGTGATGTCGCTACGCGTCGTGCTGGCCGACGGCCAACTGATCGAGACCGGCTCTCGCGCGCGGAAATCGTCCGCCGGTTATGACCTGACCCGTCTGTTTGTCGGTGCCGAAGGTACGCTCGGTATCATTACCGAGGTTACGTTGCGGCTTGCACCGATCCCGGAACGGATCGGGGCGGCGGTCTGCACCTTTCCAACCGTGGAGGCGGCAGTGTCGGCCGTCGTCGCTGCAACGCAGAGCGCCATCCCGCTGGCACGCGCGGAATTGCTCGACGCGCTGCAGATCGAGGCGTGCAACCGTTATTCGAAGCTCGATCTTGCCGTTCAGCCGACGCTGTTTCTGGAATTTCATGGGACGCAGCTGGCGGTCGAAGAACAGGTCGGCTTGATGACCGCGATTGCGACGGAGTTCGGCGGTGGCACATTCCGATGGGCGACTGCGACCGAAGACCGGACAAAGCTCTGGCAAGCCCGCCATGACGTCTGGTGGGCAGCGCTGGCACTCCGTCCCGGATCGCGGGGAGTACCAACCGATATCTGCGTGCCGATATCCGAGCTGCCTGGCGTGATCGCCCAGACCCGCCAGGACGTTGCCGAGCTCGATCTGATTGCGCCGCTGTGCGGTCATGTCGGCGACGGCAACTTTCATCTCTGCGTTCTGGTCAATCCCGAGGACGAGGACGAGAAGCGCCGGATCGTGGAGCTGAACACCCGCATGATCGCGCGAGCCCATGCCCTTGGTGGTACGTGTACCGGCGAACATGGCATCGGTACCGGCAAGATGGATTACCTTGTTGCCGAGCGAGGGACGTCGATGATGGCGCTCGCTTCGCTCAAGCGTGCGCTTGATCCGCGCAACATCATGAATCCCGGAAAGGTCCTGCGCGTCGCTGACTATCAACCCTATCAATGATGTCGATCGCGCGGTGCCTCATGAGTACTGAACAGTCGAAGAAGAGCAATCCATCATGACCCTTCGCGAAACTGCAACCCGCGTCGATCTCGACTATCGCCTCCATGATGCGATCACCAAAACCGAAGGGCGTGTTTTTGCGTCGGGCACGCAGGCGCTCGTCCGCATGCTGGTGATGCAGCGGCTTGCGGACCGGCGCGATGGCATCCATTCCGCAGGCTTCGTCAGCGGCTATCGCGGCTCGCCGCTCGCCGGCGTAGACACGGAGCTGTGGCGGGCGAAATCCGCATTAGCGGATCACGACATCAGATTTCTGCCGGGTATCAACGAAGATTTGGCCGCGACGGCCGTCTCCGGCACACAACGGGTCGCAGACGATCCAAACCGGACCGTCGAAGGGGTATTCGCCCTCTGGTACGGCAAGGGCCCCGGCGTTGATCGCGCTGGTGACGCTATCCGGCACGGCCATGCCGCTGGTGCTTCAGTCAAGGGGGGTGTTGTCCTCGTGGTTGGCGACGATCATGCCGCCACCTCCTCCTCGATCCCGAACGCCAGTGACATGTCCTTGATGGGATGGGGAATTCCGATCGTTCATCCGGCAAGCGTCGACGAATATGTGGAATTTGGGCTGTGGAGCTGGGCGGCTTCGCGCTTTTCCGGTGCCTGGGTTGCTTTCAAGGCGATCTCCGAAACGGTGGAGAGCAGCCGCGGCTTCGCCGTTCCCGTGCTGCCGCGCTTTGCGGTACCGTCGCGAGGCGGCTTTCCGGAAGGCGGTCTCGGATATACCACCCGCGATTTTCTGACCCCTGCCATTGAACTGCGAATTGCTCATCGCCTGGAAGCGATCGCTGCGTTCGCGCGGGCAAATCCGTTGGACAGAATGCTGGTTGACGCACCATGCGCTGACATCGGCATTGTTGCCATTGGCAAGAACGCGAAGGACGTTCTGGAAGTGTTTGAGCGCGCCGGCTTGCCGCAGCAGGCTCTGGCGGAGAAGGGCGTCAGAATCTGGCGGCCAGGTCTGACATTTCCGCTCGATCGCGACCGCTTGGGGCAGTTCGCGCATGGACTGAAACACATCTTGGTCGTCGAGGAGAAAGCGAACCTCGTTGAAGGACAGATCAAGGATGCGATCTTCAACTGGCCTGCGGATCGCAGGCCGAGCGTTTCCGGGCGCGGTAGCCTTGATGGATCGCCCCTTATCACGGCGCTTGGCCAGCATCGTTCTTCTTCGCTTGCACCGCCGCTGTCGGCCTGGCTCTCCAACGTGCGGCCAGACCTCGCCTTTAGCGACAGGCTTGGCCTGTTTGAACGGTCGGTTTCGTTGAGCAATGCGGCGGACGGCATGCGGCGGCTGCCATACTTCTGCTCAGGCTGCCCGCACAACTCGTCCACCAGGATTCCCGCGGGGAGCACCGCCCTTGCCGGAGTGGGTTGTCACTATATGGCGAGCTGGATGGATCGGCAGACGTCCGGACTGACCCAGATGGGCGCCGAAGGAGTCGATTGGGTGGGGCAGGCGGCCTTCACCACCACGCCCCACGTTTTTCAGAACATGGGCGAGGGCACCTACTTCCATTCCGGTCATCTCGCCATCCGGCAATCGATCGCCGCGGGGCACAACATTACGTACAAGATCCTGTTCAACGATGCCGTGGCGATGACGGGGGGCCAGCCGGTCGACGGCCAACTTACGGTTCCTCAGATCGCGCGGCAGGTGGCGAGTGAAGGGGCGAAGAGGGTGGTGATCGTTACCGACGACACCGCTCGTTATGCGGGGACGGTGCTGGACGGGGTTACCATCCATGATCGACTCGATCTCGATCCGGTCCAGCGCGAATTGCGCGCGATCAAGGGCGTCACGGTGCTGATCTATGATCAGACCTGTGCCGCGGAGAAACGTCGGCGGAGGAAGAAGGGCGCATACCCCGATCCGGCCCGACGGATGTTCATCAACAGCGCCGTATGTGAAGGATGTGGCGACTGCGGAAAGGCGTCCAACTGCCTTTCGATCGTGCCGCTTGAGACCGATCTCGGCCGCAAGCGCGCGATCGATCAGACGTCGTGCAACAAGGACTTTTCCTGCGTTGAGGGCTTCTGCCCGAGCTTCGTCTCCGTTCTGGGCGGAGGGCTGCGCAAACAGCCGGCGTCAGGCCGGGATTGGATTGCTCACGCCAACTCCCTTCCGCGGCCATCGTTGGAGTTGCCTGACGGGCGGCCGCACAATCTTCTCGTGGCCGGCGTCGGCGGCAGCGGCATCATCACGGTTGGTGCCATCATCGCAATGGCTGCCCATCTCGACGGTTTGGAGGTGGCCGAGCTCGATTTCACTGCGCTTGCGCAGAAGGGCGGCTCCGTGATGTGCCACCTTCGGATCGCTGCAAGCGGGGGCGCGATCAACCAGCCGCGCATCGACTGGGGCGAGGCCGACGGGGTGGTAATGGGCGACCTCATCGTCGGTTGCCTGCCCGACAGTCTCGGGACGGTTCGGAAGGATAGGACCCGCATCCTGGTCAATACCCATCTGGGGTCGACTGCGGAATTCACCCGCGATCCAGATTCAGATCCACGGCGCGACGACCTCTTGGCCAAAGTTCGTCATGCAGCCGAAGCGGACAGTGTGTCGAGTTTCGATGCTCAGCAATTGGCTCAAGAGCAGTTCGGCGAGACGACAGGCGCCAATATGATCCTGGTCGGACACGCCTGGCAGCAGGGACTGATCCCGGTGAGCGAGGCCGCGATGATCCAGGCGATTACCCTCAACGGAGTGGCGGTGGATGCGAACAAGCGTGCATTTGCTTGCGGTCGTGTTGTCGCCGCACAGGGGATCCCTACATGCGCTACCCAGTCCGTGACCTTGATGCAGCCGGAGCGCTGGGAGGCTCTGGTCGACCGGCGAGCCGACGAACTCACCCGGTACCAGAACGCAAGCTACGCGACATCGTATCAGACTTTCGTCGCTCACTGCGCCGCGATGGAGCAGCACAAGCTGAAGGACGCCAATAGGTTCGTTTTGACGAAGATCATTGCGAGCGCGTTGTTCAAGCTCATGGCCTACAAAGACGAGTACGAGGTCGCCCGACTTTATTCGAGGCCTGAATTCATCGCTGCGCTACGGCAGCAGTTCGAGGGAGACTTCGAGCTCCGTTTCCATCTCGCGCCCCCATTTCTGGCACGGCCGCGCGCCGGAAGCGCGGTGCCGCAGAAAATCACATTTGGTCCCTGGATGTTGCGTGCTTTCGCGGTGCTCGCACGTTTGCGTGTCCTGCGCGGAACGGTGTTCGATCCGTTCGGCTATACCGAGGAACGGCGATTTGAGCGACGTCTGATCGATGACTACAAGGCGCTAGTCGACCGCCTTCTGGCCGGCCTGTCGCCGGCTACACTCGACATCGCGGCGAAGCTCGCAATGCTGCCGGAAAAAATAAGAGGATTCGGTCACGTCAAGCGGGCGAATGCGGAGATGGCGAAACGGGAAGAGCAGCGGCTGCTGCAGCAGTTCGAGGCAATTCGGAATCCGGCCCCAGGTCGCATCACGGATGTCGCATGAGGCCGCCATGCTGACAGTCATCCGCGGCCTCTACCGAAACGGCGGTGCAGAGGAGCGTCTCGCGATCCGCGATGTGCATATCGCTTACATGATCGAAAACCGCCGTTGGCTCGAGCAGGGCGGCGCCCTGTTGTCAGCCGATGGCGCTGTCGTCGAGGGCATGTTTCTGATGCTGCGTCACGAGACGCGCGAAGCGGTCGAAGTCTTTCTTGCCAACGAGCCGTACATGCGGGCGGGGCTGTTCAAAAGTGTCACGATCGACGCGTTCGATCGGTTTGTGCCGCACACAGATCCCCATTTTCTCGAGAGGCTTCTCGCATCGGCGCAGGGCCAAACCTCGTCTGAGCTTCGCTGATCCTCCCACAGTGGGACGTGTCTCAGGAAGAAGGTGGCGTATTATCGAAATTCAAGCCGCGCTGAAGGCGATCCTGGCGGCATGCAAGGATGCCGGGCATCGACACCATCTCGGGCCAAAGGCGTACCTGATGCCTCACGGCGTGCCGGGCCGCCGCAACTTGATCGAAAGCCGCGAGACCATGGCTTGCCTGCCTACGCGGCCAATCGGATAGCCGGCCAACTTAGCTCGATCTGAGTAGCCGTACTTTCGACGCCTCCGCCGGGTCCGATCATTTCCGTATCTCAAGCTCCGTTTGCGCCGACGCGAATAAATCTTGCCTGACCTGCTTCGAGCTCGACCTGCCAACGGGTCCTGACCGAAAGGGAAGGGAGATGATCCGCGGCGTCCAACTTGACGCGGCCAAATAAATCAGTCTACTTATGCAAGTAACGACGAGGAAAGATTCCGGAACTCGACCGGCTGGGCGCGAGAGAGAGGTTGCGTTGGAGGAGATTGTCATCGAGCGGCGCGACGGCATCGTCCACGTTATCCTGAACCGGCCCTCGGTGAAGAACGCGGTGACGCTTGCGATGTGGCTCGAATTGGCCCGGATCTTTTCCGGCTTAGCTGACGATCGCCAGGTCCGCGGCGTCGTGCTGAAGGGCGCAGACAAGGACTTTTCGGTCGGCGCGGACATCTCCGAGTTCGAAAAGATCAGGGAGGACCGCCATCAGGCCGCGGCCTATGAGGCCGCAGTCGACGGTTGTTCGGGCGCGATCGCGGCATTGGATAAACCGGTCGTGGCCGCAATCTCCGGCTATTGTCTGGGAGGCGGCTGCCATCTGGCGCTGGCGTGCGATTTCCGATTCGCCGACCGTACCGCAACGATCGGCATTCCGTCGGCGAAGCTCTCGATCGTCTACGGCGTGCACAGCGTGCAGCGCCTGCTGGCGCTGACGGGTGTGTCGAACGCTAAGCGGATCCTCTACTCGGCAGACCGCTATCCGGCCGAACAGGCGGTTTCGATGGGACTGATCGATGAACTGCACGACGATGCCGCCGCCGCGGTCGAGAAATTCTTGACGAAGCTCGCGGCCAACGCGCCACTGTCGATCTCGGGCGCCAAATACATGCTGAACGGCCTTTCGATGGGCCCGGGAGCGCTTGATCCGGCCGTGGCGCAGCGGCTCATCGACGAAGCCTCCGACAGCGAGGACTTTAAGGAAGGCCGAAGAGCCTTCGCCGAAAAAAGGCCTCCGCGGTTTCGCGGCGAATAAGGCCGAACAGGGAAGGAGCGAGCTTTGGAGAGGGCCGATGAAGCCTGCCAAGTTTGACTACGTTTTGCCGGCGACACTGGATGCCGCCATCGAAGCGCTGGTCGCGTCGAACGGCGAAGGCAAGGTGCTGGCGGGCGGTCAGAGCCTGCTGCCGCTCCTCAACTTCCGGATGGCCAGGCCCGCAGTGCTGGTCGACCTAAACGGAATCAAGGGGCTATCGTACATCGAGGAACGAGGCGACCGCATCGCAATCGGCGCGCTGACGCGTCATCGCGATCTCGAGCATTCGCCGCTCGTCGCGTCGAGGTTGCCGGTGATGTCGGCGGCGATGCGCCACGTGGCGCATCTGGCTATCCGCAACCGTGGGACCATCGGCGGCAGCTTGTCCCATGCCGATCCCGCGGCCGAGCTTCCGATGCTGTCGGCATTCTACGACGCCAGGATTTCAGTTCAGGGACCGGCGGGACGCCGAACCATCGCCGCCGAGGAGTTCTTCGTCGACGCCCTGACGAACTGTCTGGAGCCGTCAGAGATCGTGGTGGAGATCGAATTTCCGGTGCTCGATCACGATGGCTGGGCGTTCGAAGAAGTCGCGCGCCGCTTCGGCGACTTCGCGCTCGCGAGCATCGCTGTTTCCGTGCGCCGAGCACAATCCGGGCTAAAGGACGCGCGTATCGCGGTGATGGGTGTGGCCGATACGCCGCTGCGCCTCAGGGAAGCTGAGCAAGAGCTCGTCGCGATGGAGCTCAATGACCGAACTCCGGACCGGTTCTCGGAGATTGTCGTCTCGAAGGTCTCGCCCAACGACGACCTCCACGCTTCGGCGGCGTATCGCAGGCATCTGCTGGCACAGTTGTCCAGGCGTGCGCTGAAGACGGCATTGGCGGCAACGGAGCGAGCGCCATGACCGACATATCCGTCACTGTAAACGGAAAAAGGTACGACGTTTCGGACGTCGAACCGCGTCTACTCCTTTCCGATCTCCTGCGCGACACGCTCGGGTTCACCGGCACGCACGTTGGATGCGAACACGGCGTCTGCGGTGCCTGCACTGTGCTTGTAAACGGCGACAGCGCGCGGTCCTGCTTGATGCTGGCCGTCCAAGCGAACGGCGCCGAGATTGTCACCGTCGAAGGTCTCGGATCCCCCGAGCAACTCAACGTCCTTCAGTCCCAGTTTCGCGAGCATCACGGGCTTCAGTGCGGCTTCTGCACGCCCGGCATGCTGATGACCGGCGAAGACATGCTCCGCAAGTATCCTCTCGCGACCGACGAGGACATCCGGGAAGGGCTCTCCGGAAATCTCTGCCGCTGCACCGGCTACCAGAACATCGTCGCCGCGATCCGCAGCGCTGCTGCGCTGCGTTCGGAGAAAAAACCATGAAACTGAACTTCCTCGCCGCCGGGCGTCTTCGCATGAAGAAGAGCATATACGTGCCTGGCGCCGACCGCAGCGAGACCATCGATCTTCCCGTCAGCAGCGCACTGATCCGGCACAAGCAGGGCAACGTACTCTTCGATACTGGCTGCCATCCGACCGTGGTCGACAAAGCAGAAGACCGCTGGGGACCGCTTGCCAAGGTTATGAAGCCGCTGATGAGCGCGGACGAGACCTTGCTGCCGAGTCTCGCATGCATCGGGCTCGGGCCCGACGACATCGATATCGTCGTGAACTCGCATTTCCACCCGGACCATTGCGGCTGCAACCAGTTCTTTCGCAAGGCGACGATCCTTGCTCACGCCAGGGAGATCGAAGCCGCGAAGGCGCCGGGCGCCGAAGCTGCGGGCTATCTCAAGGCCGATTGGGACTATGGGCAACCGATCGAGGCGGTTAGCGGGGAGAAGGATCTGTTTGGCGATTCCAGCGTGGTGCTGGTACCGCTGCCGGGCCACACCCCGGGCACGCTTGGTGCGCTGGTTAGTCTCGATCGCGACGGGCAGTTTCTGCTCGCGTCGGACTCCGTCAGCCTGCGGCAAAATCTCGATACCGACGTCGCGCCCCGCAACACCTGGAACGTCGAGCAGCAAATGAAGACCTTCGACGAGATCCGCCGGATCGAGAAGGGCGGCGCCACCATCATTTGCGGGCACGACGACCGGCAATGGCAAAGCCTGCGCAAGGGAACCGCGGGCTATGAGTAGCGATCGACGCGCCCAATCGTCGGACGTCCTGCGGCCGAAGAACGTCGGCGCGCCCATCAAGCGCACTGAAGATCCGCGTCTTCTGACGGGCAACGGGGAATACACGGCCGACCGGAAGCCGGACCGGCCGCTGCACCTCGCGTTCCTCCGTAGCGGGCAGCCGCACGCACGGATCGCGCGGATCAATGCCGAGGCGGCGCGATTGGCGCCGGGTGTGATGGCTGTGCTGACGGCGGAGGACATCGCGGACGACTTCAAGCCGGTGATCCCGTTCTCGCGGATTCCGAACTACTATGCGACGCCAATTATGCCTCTTGCCTCCAAGAAGGTCCGTTACGTAGGCGAACCCGTCGTCGCGGTCGTCGCCACTTCGCGGTATCTCGCCGAGGATGCCCTGGAGCTGATCGAGGTCGGCTACGACCCCCTAGGCGCGATTGCGCGCGCCGAGATGGCCGTCGCCGACGATGCGCCGCTACTGCACGAAGAGGCGGGTAGCAACATCCTGATCGCGCGCGAATTCAAGAAGGGCGATGTCGCCGCGGATCTGAAGGCCGCGGCCGTCAGGGTGAGCGGACGTTTCGAAATGACCCGCAAGGCGCCGCTCGCGATGGAACCGCGTAGCTACACTGCGGAGTACGAAAGCCGGCGCGACGCCGTCACGCTTTATACGTCGTCGAATATTCCGGGCATCGTCCGCGACGCGATTTCGGAATCGCTCAGTCTTCCTGGGCACCGCCTGCGTGTGGTCGCGCCCGATGTCGGCGGGAGTTTCGGTTCGAAGGGCTCGCTCTATCCGGAGGAACTTTTCATCTGCATCGCGGCGCGCAAGCTGCGCCGCTCGATCAAATGGACGGCAGACCGTCTGGAGGACGTGAGCAGCAGCAGTCAGGCTTTTGCCGAGATCGTCGATGCGGAGATGGGTTTCGACGCGAACGGCGTCGCGACCTCCCTGCAGGCGGACGTACTCGGGGACGTCGGCGCCTTCTCGATCTACCCGTGGACCTGCGGCCTGGAGCCGGTGCAGGTCGTCAGCTTCCTTCCCGGCCCGTACAAGATCGGATCCTACCGCGGCGCCGTGCGCGGCGTTGCGACCTGCAAGCCACCGACCGGTCCTTATCGGGGCGTCGGTCGACCGATCTCGACCTTCGTCGCCGAGCGTCTGATGGATCTCGGGGCGAAGGCGCTCGGCATCGATCCTCTCGAGATCAGGCGCCGCAATCTCGTGCGGCCCGACGAGTTTCCCTACCGGATCGCCTCCGGAATCATTTGGGACAAGACCGGCTTCATCGAATGCCTGAACGCCGCCGCCGAGACGGCCGGGTACGAGCAGCTTCGGAAAGAGCAGGCCGAGGCACGCAAGCAGGGCCGGCTGTTCGGCATTGGCATCGCCTCCTATGCGGAACTGACCGGTATCGGGTCGCGGATCGCTGTGGCGCCGGGCATGCCTATCAATACCGGCTCGGAAACGGCGAAGATCACCATCGATTCGACGGGCGCCATCACCGCAGCCTTCGGTGTCGCATCCCACGGCCAGGGCCTCGAGACCACGCTGGCTCAGATCGTCGCTGACGACCTCGGCACCCGCTTCGAGGACGTCCGCGTCATCCAGGGAGACAGCGACGAGGTGCCGATGTCGACCGGGACCTACGCGAGCCGCAGCGCGGTGCTTGGCGGCGGCGCCGCCAAGCATGCCTCGAAAATCCTTCAGGAAAAGATCAAGCGGGTCGCCTCGCATCTTTTGGAGGCCAATGCGGACGACATCGAAGTCGCGGAGGGGAAGGCCATCGTCCTCGGCACCGACCGCGCAGTGTCGTTCAGGCAGATAGCCAAGGCCGTCTATTCCGACATGAAGACGTTGCCTGTCGAGGCCCGCGAAGAATTGACCGCGACCTACACCTACGACCCGATCAACGGCACCACCGCGGCGGCTACCCACATAGCCGCGGTGGAGATCGATCCGGCGACGTGCTTCGTGAAGATCCTCAAGTTCGTCGTTGCCGAGGACTGCGGACGGATCATCAATCCGATGATCGTCGACGGCCAGGTGCACGGCGGCGTCGCGCAAGGCATCGGCGCCGCACTGTTCGAGGAGCTGATCTATGACGACGACGGCCAGCTCCTGAGTGCGAGCCTCGTCGACTACGTGATCCCCTCCGCGCCTGAAGTGCCGCTCATGGATGTCATCCATGTCGAAAGCGAATCCGCGGTGGCAGGCGGATTCCGCGGAATGGGCGAAGGCGGCACGATCGGCGCCCCGGCCGCTATCGCCAACGCGATCGCGGACGCGCTGTCGCCACTCGATATCGACGTCTCCATTCTCCCGATGACCCCAGAGCGCATCTTCAAGCTCATGGAACAGGCCAAGCTCAATCAAGAGGAAAAAGCAGATGAGTGATCTCAAAGGACGTGTCGCCCTCGTGACGGGAGGTGGTCGGGACGTGGGCGCCGCGATATCGAAGATGCTGGCCGAAAGCGGAGCATCCGTCGCCGTCAACTACCACAGCTCGAAGGCCGAAGCGGAAGGCGTCGTCGCCGAGATCGAAAGGGCTGGCGGCAAGGCGAAGGCCTATCAGGCCGACATCGCCAATGCTGACGTCGTCAAGAAGATGGTTGCGGACATCAAGAGCGATTTCGGCGGCCTGGATATCCTCGTCAATAACGCAGGATTGGTGTTCCGCAAGCGCTTCAGCGAGAGCACGCCTGAAGATTGGAAAAAGCAGATCGACACCTGCCTCTACGGCGCGTTGAACTGCTCCCACAGCGCTGGACCGCTGCTCGAAGCGTCAGGCCGCGGACGCATCATCTCGATCATGGGCGACTCCTCCCGGGTCGGCGAGTCCGGTCTCGCGCTTGCGGCAGCGGCGCGAGCCGGCACGATCGCGCTGATGAAGTCGCTTGCCCGCGAATGGGGACGTTCGGGCGTAACCGCGAATTCGATCTCGCTCGGTCTCATCGAAACTGCCCACGAGAAGACGTGGGTGGACGCCAATCGCGACAAGCTGGTCAAGGCCTACGCTATCCGGCGGCTCGGACTGCCGTCCGACGTGGCACCTCTCGTCACCTTGCTCGCGTCCGATGCCGGAAGCTGGATCACGGGCCAGGTCATCAGCGTCAACGGCGGATACTCGATGGTCTAGGAGGAGGCGACGATGCTGCACGTTGATCTGATCGCGCCGATCGCGACACTCCTCGATCGTCACGCGAAGAAACGGCCGGACCAGATCGCGTACTGGGACACGACCCGGTCCGTCACCTACGCGCAGCTCGCTGAGCGCACAGCGTCGATCGCCGCGAATCTGACGAAGGCGGGTCTCGGGGAGGGCGACAAGCTTGCGATCTATCTGCCGAACGGCGTGGACTGGATCGAGATCTGTCTCGCCGCGCTGCGGGCCGGCGCCGTCGTTGTGCCGATCAGTATCGACGCGGCGGAAGGCGAAATCAGCTATCGCCTGACGGATGCGGGCTGCACTCTCATCGCCACGACGGCCGCGAGAAAAGACCTGGTCGGAAAGATCTGCAGCGATGCCGGCATTGCGGCGGCGACGATTTTCGTCGGTGCGGACGCTGAACAGGCCGGGACGTCGACGGCGGAGCTCGCGAACAGCCGCGCGGCAGCGCCGCTCGACCCGAACGACATCGATCGGTCTTCGTTCATCATCTACACCTCGGGTACCACGGGAAGGGCGAAGGGGGTGCTGCTGTCGCTGCGCGGTATGCTGTGGATCGCCGCCGCCTGCTGGGCGCCGATCGGAGGCTTGACGGAGAAGGACGTCGTTCTCTCGCCTTTGCCTCTGTTCCATTCCTACGGTCTCAACCTGTCAGTGCTCAGCGTGCTTGCGGTAGGCGCGAGCGAACACATCATGGAGCGGTTCTCTCCTCAGCAGGCGCTCGATCTGTTGCAGACCGGCAAGTATTCGATCATGCCGGGCGTCCCGACGATGTTCCACTACCTCCTGCATCGAGCTCAGGAATCAGGCATCGAGCATCTCGGATCTGTGCGCCTGTGCATCTCGGCGGGCGCGATCATGCCCGCGAGCCTCAACAAGACCTTCGAGGAGCGCTTCAGGACGCGCCTCCTTGACGGATACGGCATTACGGAGACTTCCACGATGGTCACGATGAACTGGCTGCACGGCGCGCGGCCGATGGGCTCGTGCGGATTGCCGGTACCGGGGCTTGCCGTGCGTATCGTCGATCCGTCGTCGTTGGAGGATGTGCCGATCGGCGCGGAGGGCGAACTGATCGTCCGTGGTCCCAACTTGATGCAGGGCTATCACAACAAGCCGGAGGAGACGGCATCGGCACTGCGCAAGGGCTGGTATCACACGGGCGATCTCGCGAAGTCGGATCCTGCGGGATATCTGACGATCACCGGCCGTATCAAGGAACTGATCATCCGCGGCGGTCAGAACATCGCCCCCGCCGAGATCGAGGAGGTTGTCGTCAGGTATCCGCAAGTCAAGGACTGCGCGGTGGTCGGCGTGAAGCACGCGACGTTAGGCGAGGTGCCTTGCCTCTTCGTCGTCGCCAAGCAGAATGAACTGGATGTTTCTTCGCTGATGGAGCACTGCAGAGCACATCTGTCGTCCTACAAGATCCCCGAGGCGATACATCTGGTCGGCGAGATTCCCCGCACGGGCTCGGGCAAGATCATGCGCTTCAAACTGGTCGAAGCGTTGAGCCAGGTGTGAGGGAAACCACCGTCAGTCGACGGATCGCGGCCCCAGCGCTCCGAACGACTTTGGATCGTAGGTGAGGCGGTACCGCATATCGGCGGCGACGATGGGCTGCTTGCAGCGGTCGCAGCAGACCGAAGCGTGGAAATCGTGTCCGCATTTGAGATGCGTGAGAATGAGCGGAGGCCTGCTCTTCGCGAGCCAGCGGTCGCCCCATCGCAACATCGCGATGAACGGACCGTAGAGGTCCATTCCCATGTCAGAGAGGAGGTATTCGTACCGATCGGGCGAGCTTTGATATTGCCTGCGATAGAACACGCCGCTGGCGACGAGTCGGTTCAACCGGTCGGTGAGGATATTTGGCGCGATCGCGAGTTCCGTCAAAATCTTGTCGTAACGTCGGTTGCCGAAAAAGCCCTCGCGGACGACCATGAAGCTCCACTTGTCGCCGATGATCTCCAAGGCACGCGACACCGAACTTGGTCGCCCAAGGAGGAACCGGCTTCCGTCGGAGGCGCGTCTGGTGTTGCGGCCTTCCTTCGCGGGACATCGTCCGGCGCCCGGGCCGTCACGGTATTTGGCGTCGCGGGCGGAGACGCTCTCCCCACAATGCGAGCACGTGATGACCGGATGGCTGTCGCAGCCGCAGCTCGTGTGGATCAGCGTCAACGGAGGAGGCTTGCCCTTGGCGAGCCAGCGATCGCCGAACTGCATTAGAGCGATGAAGCTCGGATAGAGATCGAATCCCATCTTGGTCAGACGGTATTCCTTGCGCTGGGAGGACCCGCGCGCGACCTGGCGGAAGATCGCGAGCTGCGTGAGCTTCTTCAGCCGGTCAGTCAGGGTTGCCCGCGGAATGCCGAGAGCCGAGCGGAAAGCTTCGAACGTCTGCGTTCCGAAGAAGGCCTCGCGGATGATCAGAAAGGCCCAGGCATCCGAGACAATGTCGAGCGTACGTGCGACCGAACAGTTGCGCTCGGTCCTGACGGTGTTCGTCCGACTCGCGGCCGCTTTCGGCCCTGGCCTGGGAGAGGGCTTGGCTGTTTGAATCTTGCCGGCGACGGGCATTCAGGACGGTCCATTCACGCAGCCGCGGTAACGGCGGCCTTCGAAAGATGCGCACCTCTATCACATCGACGCGATTGACTTGCAGGAAATATAAGTCTAGTTATGCATGTAACTAAGTCTAGTTATGCTAGTCATAAAAACAGAATCGGTTGCATATGCATGCCTGGGGAGGAGTGCCATGAAGTTGAAAATCGGTAGTGTGCTGATCGCGACAGCGGCGATCTCGTTCGTGAACGGCGGCGCCTGCGCCCAGACCACGGCGATCTCGGACGATGTCGTCAAGATCGGCGTGCTGACGGACATGTCCGGCCAGTTCTCACACGAATCCGGCGACGGGTCGGTGACAGCGGTGAAGATGGCCGTCGAGGATTTCGGTGGCAAGGTGCTGGGAAAGCCGATCGAGGTGCTCGTTGCCGATCACCAGAACAAGCCCGACACCGCCTCGGCGCTGGCGCGCAAATGGTTCGACGTCGAACACGTCGACATGATAGGCAATCTCATCAACTCCTCGATCGCGCTCAGCGTGTCCCAGCTCGCCAAGGACAAGAACAGGATCGCGATTATCAATGGCTCTGGCTCTTCCCGGCTCACCAATGATGCCTGCACGCCGAACAGTATCCACTACGCCTACGACACGTATGCGTTGGCTCGGGGGACTGGCAGCGCCCTGATGAAGGCCGGCAAGAAGAGCTGGTATTTCCTGACCGCGGACTATGCATTCGGGCATGCGCTTGAGGCAGATACCTCCGCAGTCGTCAAGGCGCTCGGCGGGGGAGTGGTCGGAGCAACGAGATATCCGGTCGAGGCTTTCGACCAGTCTTCATTTCTCCTGCAGGCGCAATCTTCCAAGGCCGAGGTCGTCGCTTTGGCCGGGTCGGGGAGTGTTCTGGTCAACTCGATCAAATCAGCCCAGGAGTTCGGCATTCCTGCGGGCGGACAGACGCTTGCCGGCCTGCTTGTCTGGATCACTGACATCAAGAGCCTCGGTTTGAGCTCGGCGCAAGGATTGGTCCTGACAAACGCCTTCTACTGGGACCGCGACGACGAGACGCGCGCATGGTCGAAGCGCTTCTATGAGCGCATGAAGCGTATGCCGCACATGGGCGACGCGGGGGACTATTCGTCGACCATGCACTATCTCCGGGCGATCCAGGCGGCCGGCACCGACGAGGCGCACGCCGTCATGAGCAAGATGCGCGAGATGCCTATCAACGATTTTTTCGCCAAGAATGGCCAGATCCGCCAAGACGGGCGCATGGTGCACGACATGTACGTCTACGAAGTCAAGAAGCCGTCCGAGTCGAAGGGCGAGTGGGATTACTATAAGCTGCGCGAAGTGATCCCCGGCGATCAGGCGTTCCGTCCGCTCAAGGACAGCGTCTGCCCGCTGGTCAAGAAGGGCTGAAGCAAGTGGGTAACGCGGGCCCCGATGCGGTCGCACCGCGGGCCCGCTTCGTTGGAGGTGTCGTAATGGACCAGAAACTCGTCGCATCCGGTTCGACCGCCGGGTCCCAAAATCCGATCCGATCCGGCGCCGACTACATCGAGAGCCTGAGGGGGCGGAAGCTGAAGGTCTATCTGATGGGCGAGCCGGTCGAGGAACCGGTCGACCATCCGATCATCCGGCCCTCGATCAACGCGGTCGCCAAGACGTACGATCTCGCCAACGATGATCCGGAACTGGCGTCTGCCGTCTCGCCGTTCACCGGAAATCGCGTGAACCGCTTCCTGCACGTTTCGACGAGCACGGCCGATCTCGTCATGCAGAACAAGATGCAGCGCCGCCTGGGGCAACTGACGGGTACGTGTTTTCAACGCTGTGTCGGCATGGATGCGCTCAATTCCCTGCATTCGGTGACGTACGATTTGGACGACAAGTGCGGGACCGACTATCATGCTCGGTTCACAAAATTCCTCGCGCGGATGCAGAGCGACAACCTGGTCATAGGCGGCGCGATGACCGACGTGAAGGGGGACCGTGGCAGATCGCCGTCGCAGCAGGCAGATCCGGATCTGTTCGTTCATGTCACACGCCGGACCCCGGAAGGCGTCTACGTGAGTGGTGCGAAGGCGCACCAGACGGGCTGCTTGAATTCGCACTGGCTGATCGTGATGCCGACGATGAGACTCGAGGCAGCCGACAGGGATTACGCCATCGTCGGCGCGGTACCCGTCGACGCGATGGGCATCACCTACATCTACGGCCGGCAATCCTGCGATACGCGCAGCGCCGAAGGTGGAGACATCGACGCGGGCAATGCGCACTTTTCCGGCCAGGAGGCGATGATCGTTTTCGAGGACGTCTTCATTCCGCGGGAGCTCGTGTTCCTCGACGGCGAGTTCGAATTCGCCTCCACGCTGGTCGAACGTTTCACCTGCTATCATCGCCGCAGCTATGTCTGCAAGACGGGCGTCGGCGACGTCCTGATCGGCGCGGCGGCGACCATCGCGGATTACAACGGGGTCGAGCGCGCCTCTCATGTTCGCGATAAGCTCGTCGAGATGACCCATCTGAATGAGACCATCTACGGCGCCGGCATCGCTGCGAGCCACCAGGGGATTGCGATGAGGTCTGGAGCGTGCCTGCCGGACGAAATGCTCGCGAACGTCTGCAAGCATCATGTTACGCGGCTGCCCTACGAAATCGGCCGGCTGGCCCAGGACCTCGCGGGCGGATTGATGGTGACGCTGCCCTCGGAACGGGAGTTCCGGCACAAGACGATCGGTCCGATCGTTGAGAAGTATCTGAAGGGACGTCCCGATGTCGCGACCGAGGACAGGATCCGGATCCTTCGTCTGGTGGAGAATATGACGCTCGGCAGAAACGCAGTTGGCTATTTGACGGAATCCATGCACGGTGCGGGCTCGCCGCAGGCACAGCGGATCCAGATTGCGCGATCGATGCAGCTCGAGTTCAAGAAGACGTTGGCGAAGTCGCTGGCCGGCGTAGCATCCGCACCGCGCGCCGAGATCGTAGACGATCTTTCGACCTACATGGCTAGAGTGTTCGCGCCGGTCTCGGACCGAGCGAAGCCGCCGGGTTAAAGATGCCGTCTACGACCGTGACCGTATCGATGGCCGCCCGAGAGTCGACTAGCCGGATTTCGCAATTGCTCGAAGCGAATTCGGCTGCGCGGGGAGGGCAGCTGTTCGGAGATTGCTCCGATTCGGTCGTGAGCCGCTGGCTGGGCGACGGGATGCGGCTCCGTGGCGCCTGTGATGGACTGGAGCGAAGGTTCAGATATTTCAATCGGTTAGTAGGGTGCGTGTGCACCAGGAGATCAAGAAGAATCTATTGAGAGCAAGTGTGGGCGATCGTTCTTTGGAGTGATGGGACGTCCGCAGAAGCGCTGGGCGGCCTAGAGAGTTGGATAGGGCAGGGGGCACGCGAACGACTAGGAGCTGATCGCGCCCGTCACAAGGAGAGCTCGGTGATCGGTCGGTCGCGAAGAACTGCGCCAATGACAGTGAAGACAAAAATTGGTGTTGGGGTTCGAGTCGCTTCCCCGCTGCTACGGGCTAAGATCCCTCACGCCAATCTACTTTGGCGGACCGAGTGCCCAATGAGGCGCTTCGGCTTGCGTCCAGGAGCCGAATAAGAGTCGGCTGGCATGGGGCGGTGGCACTCTTCCCGCCTTGCATGGAGTTGGCGAGGCCGACATCATCTGCCTCATAAGATCAGATCGGATAGTTTCGTACATTGTATCCGGGGATCTGGGCTCGTTCGAATGCAGCGGCCAGGCGCACCACGTCGTGCTCGCTGTGTGATCGTCCGACGATCTGAAGCCCGACCGGCATTCCGTCCGTCGCGATTCCCGCGCAGACCGACGCAGCCGGCTGCCCGGTGAGATTGAAGGGATACGTATAATAGACCCATGAAACGAGATTTCGGTCTGATAACTCGTCGGGAATATTTTTGCCAACCTCAAGCGAGGTGACGGGAAGGACCGGAGAAATCAACACGTCATAACGCTCGAAGAAACCGCGAACGGTGTCGCGCAGCGCATAGCGGGAAAATACCTTGGTGTAATAATCGCGCATGTCCTGGGTCAGCGCCGGATCGAGCACATCGGCGACCGCCGGATCGAGCAGGTCGCGCTGATTCTCCATGAAGGATCGTAGACGAATGCCCACGCCGGCATAAAATTCCGCCGTCCATAAGTCCGCGGGATCGGCGTCGAAGACCTTCTCGACAAGATCGACCTGGCAGCCGAGCGTTCCAAGCGTTTCTGCGGCACGGTCGGTCAGCTTGAGGACTTCGGCATTGGGCCGCGCGTAGCCCAAGGTCGGGCTGTAAGCCACTCTCATTCCGGCGACGGGTTGCGCCAGCGCCGCAATGACGTCCGGGACGGGGCCGGCGACGCTGAACGGATCGCGGCGATCGAAGCCGGCGATAACGGAAAATAGCAGCGCGGCGTCCTCGACCGAACGCGCCAGCGGACCAACATGTGCAAGTGTTGGTGTCGCGGAAGTCGGCCACACCGGTACGCGGCCGAACTGCCCCTTGATTCCGGTAAGGCCGCAGAAGGAAGCGGGGATACGGATCGATCCACCGCCGTCGGTGCCGAGCGCGAAGGGCGTGATACCTGCGGCAACCGATGCGGCCGCGCCGGCACTCGAGCCGCCCGGCGTCTTGTCCAGGTTCCAGGGATGGCGGGTGATGCCGGTAAGCCGGTTGTCCCCCACCGGCTTGCAGCCGAATTCACTTGTCGTGGTCTTGCCGATCAGGATGCCGCCAGCAGCCCTGGCCCGCTCGACCGCCGGCGCATCCACGGAGGCGATGTTCGACCTCATCGTCAGAGAACCGGACGCGTAACCGACGCCCTTCACCGCCATCAAGTCCTTCGCAGAGAACGGAATGCCATGGATCGGGCCGAGGGGATCGCCCTTCATTACGGCGGCTTGGGCCTGCCGGGCCGCGGCGAGGGCCTCGTCCGGCATCAGCAGATAAAATGCATTGAGCGTCGCTTGCGTCGCCTCGGCTTTCTCGAGCGCACGCTTCGTCAAATCGACCGGCGATATCTCCCTGGCGACAACGCGTCGGCGCATCTCCGTTGCGCTCATAGTGTCGAATTCGGCCGACATCGCTGTAACCTCTTTGCAGGAGAGAAATTCCGGACGGCACGCAGGGAACGCCGTCCGGATTGTTTCGCAAGTTCGGTGAGGCGGCCCTAGTTGATGACGGCAAAGGCGCGCACTGGTGATCCCGAACCACCCTTGAACTTCAACGGTACGCCGAAGAACTGGAATTCGCCCTTGCCGATCAGTTCTTCAAGATTGACCAGCCATTCCCAATGGCTGATGCCAAGGTCGCGGCACAGGCGGTGTTGCGCGAAGATATTGTCGGTCGGCTTGTCGGTTGACGGTCCTTCAACGCCGTGCATCTTCGACCCGCGCTCGTGAAGCCACCTCGTGGCTTCGACGGTCAGAAGTGGATTCTTCCAGACTGAATCGAGACTGGGATAATTGCGTTTGTGGAAGCCGGTGCAGAGCAGCACGATATGCCCGTTGACCTTGACACCGGCTTTCTTCTCGGCCGCCTCCATGTCCGCAACCGTGATGTCGCCGAGATCCGGGATATGCTGCAGGTCGAAACAAACGGCCTTTCCCATGAACATTTCCAGCGGCATTTCGTCGATCGGCTTGCCGCTCGGGTTGACATGCTTGAACGCATCGACATGCGTTCCGACGTGATCGAGCATCGCGATGAAGTTTGTCTGGAAGGTCATGGGATCGCCGGGCACGCCGAGATTGGCTGACTTCGTGCTCTCGTGGCTCATGTGAACCGCCACCACCGGCCGCTGAAAAAGCTTGTGCGCTGGCATGTTGTCTTCGATAGTCAGGCTGAGATCAACGATACGCTGAGCCATGGTCACTCCTTAGGCTTTGGGGTTAAGAACGCTTCTTCTTGCCGAGGAATGCTTCCATCACCTCGGGGTCGCGGGCGAGTTCGCAACTCGGGCCCTGGCGCGTGATGCGTCCGTTGGACACCACGAATCCGTAATCGGCGACCGCGAGCGCATGCGAAGCAAGCTGCTCGACGAGCAGTATGGTCAGGCCTTCCCGGTTGAGCTTGCTGAGCGTCGCCAACAATTGATCGACGATCTTCGGCGCCAGACCGAGTGACAGTTCGTCGATGATGAGAAGCTCAGGCCGTGCCATGAGGCCGCGGGCAATCGCGAGCATCTGCTGCTCGCCGCCGGACATGCTGCCCGCCTGCTGCTGCAATCGCTCGTTCAATCGCGGAAACAGCTCGAGAACCTTTTCGAACGTCGCGCGCGAAGCCTCGTCCTTCAGGCCGCCGCGCAGATAGGCTCCAAGAATGAGATTATCCTTCACCGTCTGGTCCGGAAACAGCAGCCGCCCTTCCGGGACCATCACAAGCCCACGGGCAACCTTGCGGTCGGCACTCAGGTGAGCGGTGTCCTCGCCACGGAAGTAGACCTGTCCGGCGGACGGCCGGACCAGACCGGTTGCGCCGCGCACCATCGACGATTTTCCGGCGCCGTTATTGCCGATTACCGCGACAAACTGGCCGCGGCTGATCGTGAACGATACGCCACGCACCGCAATGGCCGCACCGTAGCGCAACTCCATGTCGCGGACGTCGAGCAGCGCCTCGCTCATGCCCTTGCCTCTTGCGGTCGCGCATGCGAGAGCGACGTTCCGAAATAGGCCTCGATCACGCGTGGGTCGTTCTGAACTGTGGCCGGCGTGTCGCTTGCGATCACCTGCCCATAGTCGAGCACGGTTACGGTGTCAGCGAGCGCCATGATCAGGTCGACATGATGTTCGATCAACAGCACCGAAATGCCGAGGCTCGCGATGCGGCGTATCATCGCCTCGAGATCGTCGATCTCTTGGGAAGTGAGGCCGGCCGCCGGCTCATCAAGCAGCAGAAGTCGGGGCTTGGTCGCGAGTGCGCGTGCGATCTCCAGCCGGCGCTGCAGGCCGAACGGCAAGTGCCGCGCTGTATCATTGGCTTGCGGCAACAGTCCGACGAAATCCAACAGGCCGATGGCGGCCGCTCGGCATTCACGCTCGTCGTGCCGCATCCTCGGCGTGCGCAGCAACGCGCCGGCGAGTCCGTAGCGCAGGCGCTGGTGGTAGCCGACCATTACATTGTCGAGCACACTCAAGTCACCGAACAACTCGGTGTTCTGAAAGGTTCTCGCCAGCCCGAGCCTCGCAACGTCGTATGAACGGCGTGCCGTCAGCCCGATCCCATCCAGTTCGAACCATCCCTCGTTCGGCTGGTAAAAGCCGGAAACCGTGTTGACGAAGGTGGACTTGCCTGCGCCATTGGGGCCGATCAGCGCGTGTATTTCGCCGCCCTTGACCCGCAAGGAGACCTTCGACAGGGCCATCAAGCCACCGAACCGCACGGTCAAATCGCCTGCAACGAGTTCCGCCGGAAGCTCGCGGGCTTCATGATGCAAGCTCTTCTCGGCTGGAACGCCTTCCGACGATGCCGGAGCGGGATCGGGCGGGCGGAGACGGTCGAACAGCGAGCGCAGCGTCCCGACGATGCCGAGAGGCATGACGAACATCACCAGCAGCAACAGCGCGCCATAGGCGAATCTCTGCCAAACCTGAAACTGCTGAAGATATTCCGGCAGGTAGGTCAGAATGTACGCGCCGATGACGCCGCCGAAGGTAGATCCCGCGCCGCCGAGGATCACCATCAAAAGGAAGCGCACGCTGTCGGAGAACGTGAAGATGTCCGGCGAGATGTAGGAGTTCAGGAAGGCGTACAGCGCGCCGGCAATTCCCGCGGTCACTGATGCCACGGCAAAGGAGAGCGTGCGGATGGCGGTTGGGTTGATGCCGAGCGCGCGTGCCGCAGTTTCGCTTTGGGCGACGGCAAGCATTGCGCGTCCATATCGCGAATATCGCAGATGGTGGATGAGCAGGACCGCGACGAACAGAGCTCCCGCCAGGACCCAGTAGAAGGCGAAGCCGGACAGTTTGATGCCGAAAAGATTCGGTCGGGGTATGGACGTCAGTCCTGTTGTGCCTCCGGTGAGAGACTGCCATTCGATTGCAACGTTTTCGACGATGATGCCGAAGGCAATGGTCACCACCGCGAGATAGACGCCGCGCACGCGCACCGATGGATAGGCGAGCAGGGCGCCGAAGAGACTGCAGACGACGGCCGCGCTGATGCAGCAAGCGACGACATCAAAATGCAGCCGCGTCGCGAGGATCGCCGCGGTGTATGAACCGAGCGCGAAGAAACCGGCTTGCCCCAGTGAAACCAGACCGCTTAGTCCGACAAGAACGTTCAGTCCGGCTGCAATCAGGCCATAGATCAGGAACAGCATGAACAGGCGTAGTTCGTATTCGTTGGCGGCCTGAAGCGGAACCGCGATCAGGACGAGACCGAAGACGAGGAAGCCGGTCGCGTTGAGGTGCCTCATACCTTGAGAACCTCACGCTTGCCGAACAGGCCTTGCGGGAACGCGAGCAAGACCAGAATCATCACGCTGAAGCCGACGATCTCGCGGGCAGCCGTCGAGACATAACCCTCAACGAACTTCTCCATCACGCCGAACGCGAAACCGGCGATGACAACGCCCGGCGCGCTGGTGATGCCGCCGATGATGGCGACCGCGAAACCCTTCAAGCCCAGGATCGCGCCCATGCTGGCTGATACCTGGATCACCGGCGCGACGAGGATTCCGGCGGCCGCGCCAAACAGGGATGCGAGGCCGAACGAGAGTGCCGTGATGCGGTTGACGTTGATGCCCATCAGGGCGGCTGCCTGCTTGTTGTGGGCGACGGCCTGCATGGCACGGCCGACCAGCGTGTGCCGCTGCAGCAGCTTGAGGCCAATCACGACGGCCACGGCAAAAACGGGAATGAAGAGTTCCTGGGGGTAAACGCCCGCTCCAAGGATATGAACGGCGCCTGCCACGCCGGGCGATGGCAGCGGCCGCGAGAATCCACCAAACTGCAGGGTTGCGAGCGCCTCGGTCATGACCCCGACAGCCAACGTGGTCAGCATCCAGCCGACCGACGTCGCCGCACCCACGAACGGACGGACCGCAAATCGTTCCAGCAGAATGCCGAATATGCCGCCGGCGGCGATACCGAGAAGACAGGCGAGGGGCATCGGCACGCCCTGATCGACGCCGATCACCGCGACCACGGCCCCCAGCATGAGCGTGTCGCCATGCGCAAAGTTTACCGCCTTCGCCGCCGACCACATGATGTGGAAGCCGAGTGCGACGAGCGCATAGATGCCGCCGATGGCAAGGCCCGACAGGATGTATTGGATGGTCGTCGTCACTGCTGGACTCGCGGCTTGCGATCAAATCGGCCGGTTGGACGCGGCGCGGTCGATTTGCGCTCGTTATCGAAGGCAATCGTAGCGTGTTTGGCCGATGCCATTCGCAGCGCGATCACGATGTTGATTGATGCTGGTCACGGCAGCCAGCGTTGCGGGTGCTCAGGCGGAGTCCGCAACGCTGGAAGTGTCTGTCGTCAGTTTGTCTTGCCGTAAGCCGTCTGCTCGATCGGCAACAGCTTCCCGTCAACCCACACTGTGAGCTTGTAGTACTTTGGCAGGATTGCATCCTGACGTTCGGGATCGGACGCGTCGAAGGCCGGCTTATATTCGGCGACCAGGCCGTCGTAGTCCACGGTATAGAGGGCCTGGCGAACCTTCTCCCAATCGTAGGATTGTGCCTTTTCGATCGCCCTGGCGATGATGTGGACAGCATCATAGGCGTTGGCGACGCCGGAACCCATCTTGATCTCAGCGGGATCCTTGAGGCCGTATTTGGCCTTGACCTTGTCCCAGAGCGCCAGCTTCTTTGCGTCCATTGACCCCATGAAAGTATAGGTCTGGATCACCTCGACGCCGTTGGCGAGCGGCCCGGCCAGTTCTCCGAGGTTGCCGGCAATACCCCACGCGCCGATGATGGTAGGTTTCCAGCCGACCTTGTCCATCGAGCGCAGGATCTGGTTTCCCTCGCGGTCGAGCGCCCAGAACAGCGCGACGTCGGCGCCCGCGTCGCGCGCGCGGATAACCTGCGGCGACATGTCCTGGTCGCCCCAGTTGAAGGTCTCGGCTGCGGCCAGCTCCTTGCCTTTCTTCGCCATCGCATCCTTCACGTCGGCGATCGCGCCATTGCCCCAGCCGGTATTCTCATAAAAGAATGCGACCTTGCCCGACTTCGAGGCTTTCAGCGCCTGGTCGACAAGATAGCGCGCGACCCACTTGTCCTTGGCGGAGACACGGAACATGAAGTTCGGGTTGCGGCCATTTTCGATCGCTTTCGTATTGGCCGCGAGCACGCCGACATAGGGAATGCCGATGTCATTGACCGGTTCGGCTTGCGCTACGGCGACCGTCGAGTGGTAGCCGCCGAGGATAGCAATGCATTTGTCGGCCAGCGCGATGCGGCGGGTATTGTCGACGCCGCGAGGCGGCGCGCCGGCATCGTCGTACTGAATGAAGCTGAGCTTCTTTCCAAGCACGCCGCCCTTCCCGTTGATCTCCTCGATCGCGATCTCGGCTCCCATCTTGATGGCCTGCCCGCCGAAGGCTGCGGGGCCGGTCGTGGCTGAAGAATTGCCAATGCAAGGCATCTGCTCGGCAACCGCCACCGCCGATAACAAACTCATCATCGTCACCGCCGCGAGCCCGGCGCCAACCCCAATTCGCGAAGTCATAACTGATCTCCGATGCCTTTTTGCTGAAAAAACGCCCCTTCTTGTCGGCAGCTAACGAGAAAAGAACTTCGAGAACAAAGATCAAATTCCAATGGTCTGATATAGGAAAAACCTATGTCGCCTTGCGTGCTCTCGTTTCAAGCAGCTTGACGGCGGGGAAATGATTGATTTTAATGCGCTATATCTTCTGCTAGGCAATAGTTTTCGCTGATGCTCAATTTGAGAGCAGGACAGCAGTGACATATTGAAGCGTCTCCGCCGCGATGGATCTCCGCCAGCTTCGATACTTCGTGCAGATATTCGAGAGCGGCAATGTTTCGCGCGCGGCCGAGGTGCTGCGCATCGCCCAGCCTTCCCTCAGTCAACAGATCAAGCAACTGGAAGAGGAACTCGGCGTCGAATTGCTCGTGCGGCATGCGCGCGGGGTCACGGCTACCGAGCGCGGCCAGCAACTTTATGATCACGCCCGACGCATCCTCGACGAAGTCGACCACGCCAAGAAGAACGTGCGTTCGCAGACGCTTGCGCCGTCGGGACGTGTCTCCGTCGGGCTCCCGACATCAGCGGCGAGAGGACTTTCATTGCCGCTATTCGAGGTGATGGCAAGACGGCTTCCGAACGTCACGCTGCATCTCGTCGAGGCCATGACCGGCTTCCTGGACGAATTGATCCAGGCAGGTAGGCTCGACGTAGCTCTCCTGTACAATCACAAGGCGTTCGAGCATGTCGCCTGGACCGAGATGATGACCGAGGACCTGATGCTGTTCGTCGCCAAGGACAGTCCGATGGCCAGGCGGAAATCGGTCCCGTTCAGGAAGGTCTTCGCAGGCGATCGTATCGCGCTGCCTGGGCGGCCAAACGTGTTGCGCGTGGTGATTGAGCAACTCGCGGCGCGTCACGATGTGACGCTCACGGTCAAGGACTGCGACAGCCTGCCTGCAATCAGCAAGCTGGTGTGCGACGCCAACTACATGGCCGTCATGCCGCATTTTGCGTTCACCGATGAGCTCAAGCGAGGCGAGATGGTTGCAATTCCCATCGTCGACCCGGTGCCCTCATGGACTCTCGCGGTGGTGGTTTCGCAGCGGACCATGAACGCTCGGGGCAGCGAAGCGGTGGCCCGTATCATGGCGGATTTGATCGCGGAGATGGTTGAGCAAGGCACCTGGCGGGCGAAGTTGCACGGCGACAAGGTCACTGCGGAACGTTGACCGCGGTTCGTCCATCCCGGACGGGAACAATTGACGGTTCGCCGAACTCTTTTCGTCACGTAGTTCCCGTCTTTGTCGGAGTATCGTATTTCAGATGCAACCAGAGCTGCCTGACCTGATACTCGGCTGCAACGTGGTCGCCGTCGCGCTGGCGCTGCTCACCGTTCCGATATTCGCCGGCTTGATGCGGATTCCGTTTGTCATCATCGCGCCCCTGATCGCGATCATCTATGTAGTGGCGGCTACTCGGTGCCGAACTCCTATCTCGACGTCGTCATGAAGCTCGGCTTCGGCGTCGTCGGCTATCTCGTGGCCGGGGTAGCGCTATAACTGCTGCCGCTTGCACTCCAGATCGCGCAAATCCCGCGCGGGCCGGCGCGTCGCTGCCGCCATGCCCATTCCTATGAGCCATCGTCCGTCCCGGATCTGACCGGGCCTGGCGCTACGGTTGCGCCATTCGAACAGCCGAGCGCCCTCCCGCAGTCGGTCGGCCATCTTGCGATAGGTTTCGGGGTTCGAGCCGGGATCGTAGGCGACGACTTCGATCTCGCGACCGAGGATGGATGCCGCCAGCTTCGTTGATCTCCTGGATGGCGAGCGCCGTGTCGAAGAAATGCTCGGCTTCCAAGACCGCCATCGAACCGGTACGCGAAAAAAGCACGCCGACGCGCCAGACGTCCCGATCGGATTGTTTCGCGGGTTGCTTCGCCGTCATCATGAAATACTCTCCAGCGCTGGCAGGGGAACGAACGGATCTGCTCAGCTTTCGATCGCAACAAAGCTGCTCACCAGCGGCTTGGCAACCGTCCAGCCATACCGGGCGGGCCAAAATTGTTGTTCGAAATCAGCGAAATGCCGCCTCGTTTGAAGGCGTCAGCGCATGTAGCGGATCGAGGCAAAACGACCCAGGCAGGCGCCGCGCGACTGCTCTGCAGCTTCCACCGACGCCTGGCTCGAGCCGAAATCCTGACGCGGGATTTTGTCCAGCGTTGCTCTCGCGCGGCCGTCGTGGCGGTTCTCCGACAGCTTGTCGAGCATGGTGCGCAGGCGCTGGTTCTCGATCTCAAGCTCCCGCAGATGACGAAGGGCGGGCGAGGTGAGACCGCCATAACGTTTGCGCCAACGATAGAAGGTCCGCAGCGAGACACGGGCCGTGCTACAAATTTCGGCAATCGAAATGCCGGCATCTGCCTCTTCGAGCAGGAATAAAATTTCGTGTTCAGTGTGCTGTGAGCGGCGCATCGGCGTGGACCCTCATACGTGACCGATTACGGGCATATCGCATAGATTTCAGCCATTTGATAGAGACGCGATGCTTGCGCTGCCGGCATGACGGCAACGCCGTTTGATGCATCGCGGGTGTTGCGCACATTGCGTCATTGCGGTCGCCCCGCGAGGCAAAGGTAACATCCTAAATGGCAAAAGTGACATCACGATTCGAGAAGCAAAGTCCTTGCCGAGCGCTTGAGCACACCTGAATACTATTTGGCGTTGCCTGACCAAATGCCATGATTTGAAATCGGACAGCACTCGGAGAGCAGAGGTCCGATCCATGGCAAGGTTTTCACGGCGTTCGTTTCTTCGCGGAACTGGACTTGGCGCGGCGGCGGCACTGACGACGTCGGTCGCTATGCCGGCAATCGTGCGTTCCGCAAGTGCAGCCGGCGGCACGGTCAGGCTCGGCTGCCTGTTTTCGTCGTCGGGGACGATGGCCAACATCGAGGGCCGCTTGAATCACGTCGTGAAGATGGCGGCGTCGGAAATCAACGCGAAGGGGGGCGTCAACGGCCGCACCATCGAGGTCATGGTCTCCGATCCCGCCTCCGACTGGCCGCTCTACGCGCAGATTGGCAAGCAGATGCTCGACCAGGACAAGGTTGCAGCACTGTTCGGCTGCTGGACCTCGGTCTCGCGCAAAACCGTGCTTCCCGCGGTTGAGCAGGCCAACGGGCTGCTGTTCTACCCGCTGCATTTCGAGGGTGACGAGAATTCGAAGAACGTCGTCTATGTCAATTCGCCACCCGCGAGCTCGGTGCTGCCGGCGGTCGATTATCTGATGAGCGAAGACGGTGTCAGCGCCAAGCGCTTCTTCATGCTCGGCTCGGATTACGTCTGGCCGCGTACGATCAACAAGCAGCTCAAGGGTTACTGGAAGTCCAAGGGCATCGCCGAGAGCGCCTGGAAGGAAGAGTACGTCCCGCTTGGCTTCTCCAACTTCCAGACGCTGGTCAACCAGATCCGCGCCTTCGCGGACGCGGGCGGCGGCAAGCCGATCGTGGTGCTGACGGTGGTTGGTTCGTCAATCCCGGACTTCCTGCGCGAATTCGCCAATCAGGGGATCAAGGCGACCGACGTACCGGTGCTCGGGCTCGACATGGTCGAAGCCGATCTCGAAGGTCTCAACACGGAGCCGCTGGTCGGCCATCTCAATTGCTGGGCTTATCTGCAGAACGCCAAGGCGCCGGCGAATACGGCTTTCCTCAAGCAGTGGGCCGATTACGTGAAGGCCAACAACGTGCCGTTCAAGGCGGACGTCGCCATCGATCCGATGGTCTCGGCCTATGATGCGGTTCACCTCTGGGCCATGGCGGCAGCCAAGGCCAATTCGTTCGATGTGCCGGAGGTGACGAAGGCTTTCGCGGGTCTCTCCTTCGATTGTCCGTCCGGATACAAGCTCTCGATGACGGCCGACAACAACTATGTCTCGCGTGGCGTCTTCATCGGTTCGGTCAACGAGAAGCAGGGCTTTGACATTCTTTGGCAGTCCAAGGACACGCCAAAACCTGTTCCGTTCAGCCCTTACAGTTGATCCGTGATCGCAGGCTCGCCTGGACCGTCGGCTTTGCTCGGATGGTCGCGCATGATTCGTAGCCTTGCGCTTGTGTTGTGGGTGCTCGTTGTCGCGTGGTGCTCGACCGCTCATGCTATGGAGCGGGCCGATCTGATCGGCAAAGTGTGCGGCGACGCGGCGGCGATGGGGGAGGCAGGTCGCGCAATGATCGACATTGCGGCGGAGGGCTCCCCCGACGATCGCGCCTGGGCCGCGCTGATTCCACGCAGCGTGATGGATCGGAAACTGTCCTGCGATGCCACGGGCGCCGTCATCGCCTCGGCTGACGGGTCCGTTGACGCGCTGACGCGGGCGGCACGGAGCGCCGCCGACGGCAGCCGCTCGCCACTGCTTAGCCTGAAGAACAGAGCGATGTTTGAGACAGCCGACGCGGCGCTCGCTTTGCGTAGCTCGCCGGATCCCGCGCGCCGCGCTGCAGCCCTGCGCACGCTGGAACGGCAGGCCTCGAATCTGCCCGAGCAACTGTTCGAGGCAGCCGGCCGCGACGAGAGCAATCCTGGACTGAAAGCGCAGATCTCGGCAGTTGCGCAGGGAGCCGCTTTGAACTCACCCGACATGGACAAGCGCATCGCCGCGATTGGCCGCGTCGCGTCCAGTCCGGACCGGCGCGCGCTGGCGCTGGTAGGACCGCTGACAAACGATCCCGCCTACGGCGCGAATACCGACTTCAGGCGCGCCGTCGATGCGGCGAGCGCAGCGATCCGTCGAGGCATCACGATCGGCGACATGCTCGCCACGCTTTACAACGGCCTGAGCTTCGCGAGCATCCTGTTCATGGCCGCGATCGGGCTTGCGGTCATCTTCGGCCTGATGGGCGTAATCAATCTCGCGCAAGGCGAGTTCATCATGCTCGGCGGCTATATCACCTGGCTGGTGCAGGAAGCCTTGCGGCTGATCGCGCCCGGCCTGCTGCAGTGGTATCTCATCATTGCGATTCCCGCTGTCTTCCTGGTGACCGCTGCGATTGGCATCGTGCTGGAAGCGATCCTTCTGCGCCATCTCTATCGCCGTCCGCTGATGAGCCTGCTTGCGACCTGGGCGGTCAGCCTGTTCCTGATCAATCTGGTGCGCGTGACCTTCGGCACACAGAACCTCCAATTCGTCACTCCGTTCTACGTCACCGGCGGGGTGCCCGTGATCGGTGATTTCATCTTTACCTGGAACCGCATGTTTGCGATCGCGTTTGCGGTGGTCACGCTTGGCCTGACCTGGGGCTTGATGCGCCTGACCCCGCTGGGGCTGAACATCCGGGCCGTGACCCAGAATCGGACCATGGCCGGCTGTATTGGCATCGCCGTGCGCCGCGTCGACATGCTGGCGTTCGGACTTGGTTCGGGACTTGCAGGATTGGCAGGGTTGGCGCTTGCGCCAATCTACAGCGTCAATCCGCAGATGGGACAGAACTTTGTCATCGACAGCTTCATGGTGGTGGTGCTCGGCGGCGTCGGCACGATCGCCGGCACCATCGTCGCAGCCCTTGGCATCGGACAGATCAATGTGCTGATCGAGCCGCTGTGGGGCGCGGTTGCGGCCAAGGTCATCGTGCTCCTGATGATCATCGGTTTCCTGCAATGGCGGCCGGAAGGCCTGTTCGCCATCAAGGGACGCCGGAAATGAGCTCAATCTGGTCGGACCGGCCGTTCCTGGCTGTGTTGGCTGCAGTGCTTGCGGTAGCGCTGTCGCTGGTCACGTCCATTGCGGTTCCATTCGGCTTGTCCGCTTATCTCGCCAATGCCATCGGGCAACTCGCGGCCTTCGCGGTGCTGGCGCTGTCGCTCGATCTGATCTGGGGCTATCTCGGTATCCTCTCGCTCGGACACGGGCTGTTCTTCGGCATCGGCGGTTATGTCGTCGCGATGTATCTCCTCAAGCATTCATTCGAGGTCACCGGCAAGGTGCCGGACTTCATGCAGTTCATGGGCTGGACGGCGTTCCCGTTCTATTGGGCGGGCTTTGGCTACTTTGTCTATGCTGCGCTTGTCGCTGTTGCCGTGACTCTCCTGATCTCCGGCGTGTTCGGCTACGTGTCGTTCCGCTCCCGGGTTGGCGGTGTCTATTTCGCGATCATCACCCAGGCGCTGGTCTATGTCGCGATGCTGCTGATGTTCCGCAACGATACTGGCTTCGGCGGCAACAATGGCATGACCGGGTTCGCCGTCATCTTCGGTTGGCCGATCGGCTCGCGCGGCGTCGTCATCTCGATCGCGGCGATCTCGGTCGTTGTCCTTGCCTTGACGATGCTCGGCTGCCGCCTGCTGCTGCAGAGCCGCTTCGGCATGCTCATGATCGCGGCGCGGGACGACGAGGTGAGGCTGCGCACGCTCGGCTATGACACCTTATTGTTGAAGCTCGCCGTCTGGTGCCTATCGGCGCTGATTGCGGCACTCGCCGGCATGCTCTATGTGCCGCAGGTCGGCATCATCAATCCCCGGCTGCTCGCGCCCGATCTGTCGCTCGAAATCGCGGTCTGGGTCGCGATCGGCGGACGAGGGCACCTGATCGGCGCCGTCATCGGCGCGGTGCTGGTCAATGCGATCAAGTTCTGGCTGTCGGCTGCCGCGCCCGAGCTCTGGCCGTTCATCCTTTCGGGGCTCATCGTGCTCGTCGTGTTCGTATTCCCGAACGGGCTCGTCGATCTCGCCGGGTTCAGGCTTCATCGCCCGCTGATCTCACGGCTGTCTTCCGAACCGGCGGAGCTGAACCGGTGAGCGGGACCGCGCTGGTGATCGACGCGGTGACGGTCGAGTTCGGCAGCTTTCGTGCCATCGATACGCTGTCGCTGGCGATCGATTTCGGCGAGGTCCGGGCGGTGATCGGGCCGAACGGCGCGGGCAAAACGACGTTGCTGGACGTGATCTCCGGCATCACGCAACCCAAGAAGGGCCGGGTGATCTTTGGCGACGCCACCGATGTGCTGCGCGCCGGTGAATCCCAGATCGCCCGTGCGGGCATCCGGCGGAAATTCCAGAAGCCGAGCATCTTCGAGGGCCTGAACGTACGCCAGCACATCGAGATCGGTGCGCAGGGCGGCCTGAAATGGTCTCTCTCGAGAGCCGAACTCGATCAACGCGTCGCAGAGGTTCTGGATGCTGTCGGCCTGTTGGCCCTGGCCAATCGCTCCGCATCCGAACTCGCACATGGACAGAAGCAGTGGCTGGAGATCGGCATGGTCCTGGCGTCAAACCCGTCCGTGCTGATGCTGGACGAGCCGGTCGCAGGCTTGACAGACGAAGAGACCGAACGCACGGCCGCTCTCGTGCGAAGTCTCAAGCGCGCCGATCGTGCCATCGTCGTGGTCGAGCACGACATGGATTTCGTCGAGCAGATCGCCGATCGCGTCACGGTCCTGCACGAAGGAAAGACGTTGTTCGAGGGCTCGATGGCGAATGCAAGGGCGGACGCGCGCGTCATCGACGTCTATCTGGGACGATAGGCATGCGCTTCCGCGTCGAGAACCTCGATCAGCATTACGGCAGCGCGCAGGTTCTGCGCAAGGTGGGCTTCGAGATCATGCCCGGCGAGTGTCTTGCCGTGCTCGGTCGCAACGGCGCGGGAAAGACCACACTGCTGAAATGCCTGATGGGCGTTCTGCCGGCGTCACGAGGCCGCGTGCTGGTCGACGACACTGAGATATCGGACTGGTCGTCGCATCGGCGCTCGGCCGCCGGACTGGCCTACGTGCCGCAAGGCCGCGAGATCTTCTCCGAGCTCACGGTCGGCGAGAACATCGAGGCTGCGGCCCGTGCGCACGGCACGTTCGGAACGGATGTCGTGGACGAAACTGTCGCGCTGTTTCCCGTGCTCAGTCAGATGTGGCGACGCGCCGGCGGCGCGCTCTCCGGTGGACAGCAGCAGCAGCTTGCGATCGCCCGCGCGCTCGTCACGAGGCCTGGCCTTTTGATCCTCGACGAGCCGACCGAAGGGATCCAGCCCAATCTCGTGGCCGCGATCAAGGATGTGCTGGCCTCGTTCAAGGGCAGGATCTCGCTGCTTCTGGTCGAGCAATATCTCGACTTCGCCGTCAGCCTTGCCGACGCGTTCGTCGTGCTGTCGCGCGGCTCGGTAGTCGAAGCGGGCCGCATGGATCAGTCGAGCCGCGAGTTGTTAAGTCGCCACATCGCCATCTAACATCACAACAAGAAAGCAAGCCCATGTCGCGCCGTCATGAAATTTCCTCCGCACCCGAGAACATGGTCTGGGGCTATCTCGACAGCACCACGCCGCCGGTTCTGGAGGTCGCGTCCGGCGACACTGTCACGCTGCATTCCTTCCCCGCCGGTGGAAAGGAGTGCCTGCCGGAGGATCGCAGCATCGTGCCGGCCGACTATCTGCTGGCGCTGGACACGCTGGCTCAGGGACCCGGCCCGCATTTCATCACAGGCCCGGTGTACGTGAAGGGTGCGAGGCCCGGCGATGTCCTCCAGGTCGACATTCTCAGCGTGAAGGTGCGGCAGGACTGGGGCTTCGTGTCGATCTTGCCGCTGCTGGGTACCTTGCCGGACGAGTTCACGGAATACGAAACGATTCATCCGAAGGTCGATCATGAACGCAATGTCTGCGTGATGCCCTGGGGTCTCGAGATCCCGCTTGACCCGTTCTTCGGCATCATTGCCACCGCGCCGCCGGCGGCCTGGGGCCGTTGCGGCTCGCCGGTACCGCGCAGCTTCGGTGGCAACATGGACAATAAGGAGCTTCGTCCCGGCACGACGCTCTATCTGCCGGTCTACAATGAAGGCGCGCTGTTCTTCGCCGGCGACGGACATGGCGTGCAGGGCGATGGCGAGGTCTGCATTACCGCGCTCGAAACTGGCGTGACCGGCACGTTCCGCCTGACGGTGCGTAAGGACATGGAGCTGTCATGGCCGTTTGCCGAGAGTTCGACGCATCTGATGTCGATCGGCCTCGATGAGGATCTCGACGATGCCGCGAAGCACGCGGTGCGCGAGATGGTCAAGCATATCTGCGCGCGCACCAACCTGTCTCGCAACCAGGCCTATATGCTCTGCTCGCTTGCCGGAAATCTGCGGGTCACCCAGCTCGTCGACGGCAACAAGGGCATCCATATGCTGTTGCCGAAATCCTATCTGTGAGCGCCAGCGCGGCCTCGTGCCGAATGACGGAGATGCAACGGAGCCGAACCATGTGCCGCTTCTCGATTGAGGTCGTGGCAATCAACGGCTCGCCGTACGGCCGCGCAGGTGAAACGTTCCTGGCGGACAGTCCCATTGTGGAGGGAGTTGAATTCTTGTCCTTCGAGTCGCCCCCCGCTACACAGGCAGCGATTTCCTACGTCAACCGACGATTTCCTGCAGGTTGGTACTGCAGATGGTGAAGGTGAGGTCGATCTCCCGATCGCGATGATCAGCGCCGTCCGGTCAGGCGGCCCTTCAGGATGGCCCACGCCAGGGACCAGAAGCTGATTGGCTTGAATAGGTCCGACGAAGCCGTTTCGCCCTTCAGTGAGCGTTCGAGATTGGCCGTGAAGTCAGACGTCAGGCGCTGCACAACGTCCTGCACCAGACCCGCGCGATTGAACTGCGCCAGCCGGCCGCTCAAACGCCATGACAAAGTGACGGCCAGGGTGCTCGCGGCAGCCGGATCGGCGTCGCCAGGCAACACGTGCCATTCGACTTCGCCCTCGGCGCTCGATCCAGATCCAGTGTCGCGTCCGCGACCGGTCATGCGGCCCTGACGGGCCGTCGCATCCAGGGTAACATTGCCGTCGCCCTTGAACGCAACTTTCATCGGCCCCAGCGCCATGTGCATGCGGCCTTCGATGTGGTCGCCGTCAATGGTCGTGATTTCCGCGCCGGGCAGGCAGGTTGCGACCTGTTTCAGATCAGTGAGCTTCGTCCATACTTCGGCCGGTGACGAGGCGATCTGAAGCCGCTGTTGGATCGAGGTCCATCCTTGCCGTGACGGCGTGGCCGCGACACTTGCGGAAGCAGGTCTCTTGGCTGGTGAAATAGCCTGCTCCACGAATTCGGCCGCTGGCGCGGCGGTTCGGACCGCGGTGGCTACGGCGGGAGCGACAGTTGCGGCCGGCTGCTTGCCTGCGCTGACCTCTAGGATCGCCTCGACGATGCCGACATAGCCGGTACAGCGGCACAGATTGCCCGAGAGTTCCTCGCGGATGCGCGCCGGCGTAACCTCGCCAAGGCGAACCACGATATCACGTGCCGTGATCAGCATGCCGGGCGTGCAGAAGCCGCATTGCAGGCCGTGATGCCTGGTGAACGCGGCACGCAGCTCACCCATGAGCGGATCGTTGTCGAATCCCTCGATCGTCGTCACCGAGGCGCCATCGGCGTCTCCGGCATAGCTGATGCAAGAGCGCTGCGGCTTGCCGTCGACAACCACTGTGCAGGCACCGCAGACGCCCTGTTCGCAACCGGCATGCGCGCCGGTCAGGTTGAGATCTTCGCGCAGCAATTCTAGCAATTGCGTGCGCGGCTCCGCGCTGGTGCGCACCGATCGGCCATTCACCGAAAGCGAGATATCGATCGCTAGCATGTCAGGATCTCCGCGGATCGTTGAGCTGCGCCAGGCTACGCTCCACAGCCACGGCGAGTTGCTGCCGATGTGCGACGTCGAGCGTAGCGAGCATGTCCTCGATCTCGTCGCGGACAAGGGCGGTGGCCTTGTCCGTGCCGTCCTGCTGTAACGCTGCGGCCGTGCGCGACAACAGCAGCGGGCGGCCATTCAGGGCACCAGCGACGACGCGGCAGATGTCCAGCCTCGGGTCGACGACGCATGCGCCGATCGCCTTGGCGAACTCGCCGGTCTTGCGGCAGACCTTGTAATAGCCCCAACGCATATCGGGGGAGAATCGCGGGATCTGCACGGCGCACAGGATGTCCTCCGCCGCAAGTTGCGGCGTGAATGCGCCACGCAGGAAGTCGTGCGCTACGACGGATCGCGCTGGGGCTATGGCGCTGCGGATTTCGATGATGGCTCCGATCGCGGCCATCGTGGACACCCAGTCCGCTGCTGGATCGGCGTGCGAAAGGCTGCCGCCCACTGTGCCGCGATTGCGCACCGCGCGATAGGCGATGCCGCGGGCGACGAAAGGCAGAAGCCCGCGCGTCGGGTCTTCGAGCGTGCCGTCTTCGATCTCGGCATGCGTCCAGGTCGCGCCGAGCGAGAACATGCGGCTGTCCGCCTCGATCGCGCGCAATTGCGGGATGTGTCTGATATCGATGAGTTTGGCCGGGCGCGCGAGGCGCAGATTTAGCATGGGCCCAAGCGACTGGCCGCCGGCGAACACCTTGACCTGTCCATCGCCGGCGGCGAGCCACTCGAGCGCGTCGTCGAGCGTCCGCGCCCGCTCGTAATCCAGAACCGCCGGTTTCATGCCGCATCCCTGGTGTTGGCGCGTCCGCCTTTCGCGATGGCGGCAAGAATGCGCTCCGGCGTCGCCGGGATGTCGCGCAGCACGGCATTCAGCGGCGAAAGCGCATCGTTAATGGCGTTGACGATCGCTGCTGACGGCGCGATCGCGCCGCCTTCGCCGACGCCCTTGATGCCATGCGCGGAATAGGGCGACAGTGTTTCCATATGATGGATGCGGAAACGCGGCAGTTCGGTCGGCCCCGGCAACAGGTAATCAATCAAGGTCGAGGCCAGCGGCTGGCCATTGTCGTCATAGGGGCTCTCCTCAAACAGCGCCGTCCCTACGCCCTGCGCCGCACCGCCGAAGGTTTGTCCCTCGACGATCATCGGGTTCACCATGCGTCCGCAATCCTCGACGATGGCGTAGTCGAGGATTTCCACGAGACCGGTCCTGGCGTCCACGGCGACATAGGCGGCGTGGCTCGCATAGGAGAAGACGCCGCTGTCGACCTCGGGCTTGTAAGCGGCCGTCGCTTCCAGGCCGGCGCGGTCGACATCGTCAGGCAATTCGTCGGGGCGGATGTACCAGGCGCGGCCAACGTCCGCATAGGAGACATTCGCGGCGCCGCCGAAAATACGGCCCTCGCGGAAAGTGATATCGTCCGGCTTGACCTGCAGCAGATGCGCCGCGATGGCTTTGATGCGGCCGGCAACGATGTCCGCCGCGCGTGACACCGCGCCGCCAGTCATCACGATACCGCGCGAGGCATAGGCGCCCGTGGAGAAAGGCGTGGTCGCGGTGTCGCCCAGCGTAACCCGGATATCCTTCAGCGGAACGCGCGTCATTTCGTGCGCGACCTGCGCCAGCGTGGTCTCGAGCCCTTGTCCGATCGTGTGGATACCGGCCTTGACTTCGAGCGCGCCGTCGGGCGTGAGCTTGACATGGGCCTGATCGAAGCCCGGCACCAGCGGGAGCCCCCAGGCGGCAAACACCTTGGTTCCGTGCGCAGATTGTTCTGTATAGGTCGCAAAGCCGATCCCGAGATAACGGCCTTTGTCGTCGCGTGCAGGCAGCTTGCGCCGCGCGTCGAAATCGATCATGCGTTTTACTTCCAGAAGCGAAGCCGGGTAGTCGCCGCTGTCGTAATGCTTGTTGGTGATGTTGGTGTAGGGCATCGCCGCGGCCGCGACGAGATTTTCCATGCGCACTTCCCACGCCTCGCGTCCAACCGCCTTCGCGATGGCATCGATGGTCAGTTCGATCGCGAAGCAGACGCCCGGTCGCGCCACGCCTCGGTATGGAGCGAAAGGCGGCTTGTTGGTTGCGACCGAATAGGTTTTGCAGCGATAGGATTTGAGATCGTAAGGGCCCGGCAGGTTTCCGCCAGCCTGCGCGGCTTCGAGACAGGCCGAGAATGGCCATACCGAATAGGCGCCGCAATCGACCGACACTTCGGCGTCGAGACCGAGCAGCCGTCCGCGCGCGTCGGCATAGGCCTTCAATTTGTATTCGTGCTGGCGCGCGTTTGCGCCGGCGGTCAGATGCTCGCGGCGGTCCTCGATCCAGCGGAATGGCTGCTTCTGCGTCAGCGCCAGCCAGGCCACCGCGATCTCCTCCGGCATCAGCATGCATTTGTAGCCGAAGCCGCCGCCGACATCGGGCGGCGCCACGCGCACGATCGCCTGCGGAATGCCGAGACATTCGGCCAGACCGATGCGGATCAGATGCGGCACCTGCGTGGAGGTATGCACGACAAGCTGCCCAGCGCGATGGTCCCACCACGCAACAAGGCCCTTGCCTTCCATCGGATGCATGACTTGCCGGGCGGTCGACAGTTCCAGCTCGACGCTAATCGGCGCCGTTCGGGCGATCCCGTCCATGTCGCGATCGAAGCTGGTTTCGAGGAAGAGATTATCGCCCCATTCGCGATGCAGCAGCGTCGCCTCGCGTTGGCGGCCGGCGGTGCTCGATGCAATCACAGGGATTGCATCGTAATCGACGTCGACGAGCTCGCAGAGATCCTCCGCCGCCGCCCGGTTGTCGGCCACGCACATCGCCACGATCTCGCCGACAAAGCGTACGCGTCCGTTTGCCAGCGCGGGATAGTCGGAGACCTTGTAGCCGGGAATGGAGGAGCGGGTGGTGATCGGCGCGACTCCGGCGAGATCGCTGTGAAAGAAGACGCAATCCTCGGAGCCTTGCGGCTTGCTCTGTCGGGTGATGAGCGCGTGCGCCACCGGGCTGCGCAGGAACGCGACTTCGCACATCCCCGGGATGCGAATGTCGGCGGTGAATTGGCCGCGGCCGTGTAGATGCCGGGCGTCTTCTTTCCGGGGCGCCCGGGCGCCGATGCCTTCGCCGTCGTTGTCGTGTGCCATCTGCGTCATGCTCCCTGCGCTCGGTCCGACACCTTACCTCATCACTGCGCGTCGAGAAGTTGCCAGGGGTGGTGCTGCTCATGGAATGCGACGGCTCCGAGCAGTCTGGCCTCCTCATACCAAGGGGCGACGAGCTGGAACGCCAGCGGAACACCGCCGTCCGAGAGGCCGGCGGGCACGCTGATCGCGGGATGCCCGGTCAGATCGAACAGACTGAGATAGGGCGTCCATTCGCGCCGCATGTCGCCGACCACCTCCCCGTCGATGCTGATCGGATCGAGCGGCTTGTGCAGCGCATCGAGCGGCTCCCGGCTCATGACGGGTGTCAGCAGGAAGTCGAAGCCATCAAACAGCTTCTGCACATGCCGGAACAGCGCGGTACGCTTGTTGAGCGCACCCTGAAGGTCCTGTCCGGAATAGGAAAGACCGACGCGCACGCCCTCGGCCAGGCTCGGTTCGATCTTATCCTCGACCTCGTCGATGATCTTGCCAAGCCGCACCGCCCAGTTCGACTGCTGAAGGATGCGCCAGGTCGGTTCCGGATTGTCCATCGCCCATTCGATATCCGTAACGGAGGCGCCGTACCCCTCCAACGTCTTCGCAACACGCCGAATCGTCTCGGTCATCCCGCGGCTAACGCGCGCGTTACCGACCTGCATGATGAGGCCGATGCGCTTGCCGGTGAGGTTTGCTGCCTGCGTGCTGATCTGTGATGCGTCGAACCGCGGCAGGCCGAGCGAATGCGGATCGCTCGGCGCCGGGCCGGCCATGGTTTCGAGCGCGAGCGCCATATCCGCGACACTGCGCGTGATCATGCCGAGATGGATGAAGTTGGCAAACCCTTCCGGCACGAGATCGTGCGGGATACGGCCGAGCGTGGGTTTCAGTCCGAGCACGCCTGTGCAGGCGGCCGGCAGCCGCGTCGATGCGCCCGCGTCCGTGGTGAGCGCAAGGCGTACCAGGCCTGCGGCGACGGACACCCCGCCGCCGCAGCTCGATCCTCCGCACGTCGCCGCCGGATTCCAGGGATTGATGGTGAGTCCGGTCAGGGGCGAGGAGCCCATCATGGTATGGGCGAATTCGGTGGTGGTGCTCTTGCCGATGATGATTGCTCCGGCCTTGCGCAGCCGCGCGAATCCGCCGCGGCGGGAGCGGCGTCCTGCATCAGCCGCGAACCCCAGTTCGTCGGCAGGCCGCAGACATTCAGGATGTCCTTGACGCTGACCGGAACACCGGCGAGCGGTCCGGCGGCTGCCCCGCTCGCATCGAGGGTGCGCGCTGCGGCAAGCGCGCCGTCGCGGTCGATCCGGACAAAGGCGTTCAGTGTCGGCTGGCTCTGCTGGCAGCGCTTGACCGTGTCGGAGATCGCGTCCTCGATGCTGTGCTTTCCGGTGCGGAGATCGATCTGCATGTGCCGTTGAAGTCAGTGGTTCTAAATGAGAGGTATACTGACGATATAACCCATGCTGTCAAGCGGCCGCCATGCGGGAGAAGAGCGCAGCCACCTTATTTGAAGTTTACTATCGACATGTCGCCGTCACCGCTGTCGGTTTTCGGCAGCTCGATGCGGATCGCAGCCGGGTCGACGTTCGATCGCTTGTCGATCCAATAGGTGACGCTCGCCGGCCAGAAGATCACGATCGCTACCAGGATGAGCTGCAATCCGACCCATGGCAGCGCCCCGAGATAGATGTCGCGCGACAGCACCTCCTTCGGAGCGATGCCGCGCAGGTAGAACAGCGCAAACCCGAAGGGAGGGTGCATGAAGCTCGTCTGCATGTTGACGCAGAGCAGTACCCCGAACCAGACGAGGTCGATGCCGAGCTTGTCGGCGACGGGCACGAGCAGCGGAATGATGATGAAAGCGATCTCGAAAAAGTCGAGGAAGAAGGCGAGGAAGAATACGAAGATGTTGACGAAAATCAGAAAGCCGACTTGTCCGCCCGGCACATGGCTCAGCAGGTGTTCAATCCAGCGTGAGCCGTCGACGCCCTGGAAGACCAGGCTGAATACCGTGGATCCAATCAGAATGAAGATCACCATGGATGTGATGCGCATGGTGTTCTGCATCGCCTGATTGACCAGCGGCCAGCTTAGTCGACGGTTCAAGGCGGCGAGAATGACCGCGCCGACCGCGCCCATGGCGCCGGCTTCCGTCGGCGTCGCGAGGCCCATGAAAATGGTGCCGAGCACCACGAATATCAGGACGATCGACGGTACCATGCCCCACAAGACGCGTCGCACCAGCACCCATCCACGCTGCGCGCGCGCCTCTTTGGGCAAGGGCGGGACGCGCTGCGGCGAAATGATCGAAACGGCGGCGATGAAGGCCAGGAAAAGCAGCACCTGAAGGATCGAAGGTCCGATCGCGCCGGCATACATGTCGCCAACGGATCGGCCGAGCTGGTCGGCGAGTACGATGAGTACGAGTGATGGCGGTATGACTTGCGTGATCGTTCCGGAGGCTGCGATCACGCCGGTCGCGATGCGCATGTCGTAGCCGTAGCGGATCATGATCGGCAGCGAAATCATACCCATGGCGATCACCGAGGCGGCGACGGTTCCGGTGATTGCACCGAGGATGGCGCCGACGATGATGACCGCATAAGCGAGCCCCCCGGGCACGCCGCCGAACAACTGGCCGGTGCCCTCCAGAAGGTCTTCGGCAAGGCCGCTGCGTTCGAGGATCGCGCCCATCAGCGTGAAGAAGGGAATAGCCAGCAGCAGATCGTTGGACAGGATGCCGAAGATGCGCAGCGGCAGGTTTCCGAGATAGGCCTCGGAAAAAAAGCCCAATCCGACCGACAGGAAACCAAAAAACAAGCCAACGGCCGCAAGCGAGAAGGCGACCGGAAAGCCGATCAGCAGGAACAGAACAAGGCCGCCGAACATTAGCGGCGGCATATGGGCCACCGTCAGCATCGGGACAGTTCTTTCGAGGATCGGATGTGTGCGGCGAAAGCGGTCATTGTTCCATACGGTGATATTCGGTCATGACCTCGGTCTCGGGCGCCACGCCGCGCAACAGCGCGATGCGTTTGACCAGTTCGGACATGCCCTGAAGGGTGAGCAGTAGGAAGCCGACCGGAAGGATCAGCTTCACCGGCCAGCGCATCAGTCCGCCCGCGTTGGACGAGCCTTCCTCGGTCACCCAGCTCGTGACGAAGAACGGCCATGTCATCCATGTCAGCAGGATTGTCGCCGGAAGCAGGAAGAAGATGATGCCGAAAATGTCCACATATAGCCGGGTTCGCGGACCGAAATTGCCATAGAGCAGGTCGACGCGGACATGCTCGTTGCGAAACAGCGTGTGGCTCGCCCCGAGCATGACTATACCTGCGAGCATGTACCACTGCGCTTCCAGCCATGCATTGGAGCTGTAGCTGAAGCCGTAGCGAATGATGGCATTCGCGGCGCTGATGGCACATGACAGACCGACCATCCAGTCCGCGATGCGGCCGAATACCGCGCTGGCGGCGTCGATCTTCCGGCTAAAGGCGAGCAAGGCATGCATCGATCTCTCCCACACTGGCGCCGTGAGCGCGCCGACTTCCCGCGAACCTCAAAGGTCGTCGCCCGGCAGCGTCAGTGGCCACCGGGCGTGCAGCATCATTGCGATGCCGTCGGGATGTCGTGCGTGAAGCGGTAGGCGTCGAGGCTCTGCTCTGCGACTCGGAACCACGGATTGGAGCTTTCGAGAAAGCGCTTCCAGGGGTCGTAGATGGTCTTGAAGTCTGCGTCCTTGGCGGCAATCTCTTCGAACGTCTCGAAGCTCGCCTTGTAGCACGCGTCCAGAACCGCGCGCGGGAACAGCCGCAGTTGCGTGCCTTCCCCGATCATCCGCCGCAACGCATCCGGATTGCGGGCGTCATACTTTGCGATCATGAACATCATCTGCTCATTGCACGCGGCCTCGAACGCGACCTTGAACGGCTCAGGCAGGGCTTCCCAGGCGGGCAGGCTGACCGGCGCGGTGATGCCGGCGCTGCCTTCCCACCATCCGGGGGCGTAGTAGAACTTGGCGACCTTGTTCAGGCCGAGCTTGGCGTCGTCGTATGGGCCGATCCATTCCGACGCATCGATGGTGCCGCGCTCCAGGGCCGAATAGATATCGGACGGCGGCAGCTGCTGCGGTACGGCGCCGAGCTTGCGCAGAATGGTGCCGCCAAGTCCGCCGATGCGGATCTTCAGGCCCTGCAAATCCTGCACGGTGTTGATCTCCTTCCGGTAGAAGCCGCCCATCTGCGTGCCGACGTTGCCGACGGGGAAGGGGATGACGTTCGATTTCTTGTAGAAGGCGCGAACAAGCGGCAGGCCGCCGCCTTCATACAGCCAGGCGGCCTGCTGCCGCGCATTCAGGCCGAACGGCAAACCGGCATCGAACGCGTAGGTCGGGCTCTTGCCGATGTAATTGGCGGACAGAATATGCCCGCATTCGATGGTGCCGTTCTGCACGGCGTCGAGCACCTGCAGCGCCGGGACGACTTCGCCGCCGGCGAAGCAGCGGATCTCGAAGCGGCCTTCGGTGAGCTGGCCGACGCGGCGGCAAAGGTCTTCGGCCGAGCCGTGAATCGTATCGAGGCTCTTCGGCCAGCCGGTGGCCATACGCCAGCGGACCGCCGGTTGAGTTTGGGCGATGGCCGGTGCAGCGAGTGCGGCGCCGGCGGTCCCGCCCGCTAGGCCCAAGAGCAGTTTGCGGCGATTCATAGTCCCCATCCTTTCTTCGCGTGAGAAATGCCGTCGCTTGCGAGTGCGGGGCGGCCGCGGATATCGCGCCGGTGGATTACATCCCGTTCGCCAAGAACCATGTCGGTTACGCCATCTATGGCCATGCGTGGAGCATATTAGTCAGCATATATCCTATTTTTGAAGATGCAAAAGCTGCACCAACTGAAGGACCGTGGTGGTTGAGGGTATGGAATGCCCGGTTTGCGTCATGACGGGCGGACGCATAATGCCATCGAAATACTTGGTTTCGATAAGCTCAGGGACGTTTCCCGAGCGCTGCATCTGCAAACTAAAGCCGAAGGGCGAAAGTATCATTCGATTGCGGATCACCGCGGCCTCCGTATATTAGACAGCGTACTGCTTATTTTCCTTGCGGCCGATGCTTAAGCCCCAGGCCGCGGTGAGGCGGCATGTCATGAATAACCGGGACGAAGGAGATGCGAGTGGACGCTGGGGGTGGTAGAGAACAGCCGGAAGCCGTCGCAGGGAGATTGTTGAAATTGGCAAAGCCCAAAAGAGTCGGGAAATCCAAGCCGGTCCGAAAACCGAAAAACCAGCCCGCCGGAAAGAAGGCGGAGCACACCTCGCTTTATGCCAGCATGCCGTTGTGGGCGCGCCCCGGCTTTCTGATCCGGCGGCTGCACCAAATCAACTACGCCCTGTTCTTCGAGGAATGCGCAGGCTTCGACATCACGCCGGTGCAATATGCGCTGCTGACCACGCTCAGCCTCAATCCCGACACCGATCAGCATACGCTCGGGCGCGAGGTCGGCATCGACCGCACCAATGTCGCCGACGTGCTGCGTCGTCTGGAGCAGCGCGGCTTGCTGACCCGCCGCAAGGGTGAGAAGGATCGGCGCGCCGTGCTCGCGCGCCTCACTCCGGCCGGGGAGAAGGTGACCCGGGAAATGTTCAAGGCGATGCAGCGCGCGCAGGCGCGGCTGCTCGAGCCTTTGCCTCCCAAGGAGCGCGCGGCCCTGATGGCGGCGCTGCTGCGGCTGGTTGATGCGAACAACCATCTCGGCCGCACGGTCTTTCAGCCAAGCTGAGATCGTTCGCCGGCCGCGCGCCTTGTCTGCCGGTTCGTCGCGGCAGGTCATATGCGGTCACACCGGCAGACAAAGCGCATTCGGCACCAGCAGGTTGTCATAGACACAGCGCCTGTTGGCCAATTTGAGCACGCCGTTCTCGCGACGGAATACGTCGAAATACACGCCAACCTGATGCAACATAGCGTCTGGTCGATCGAACAGCACCTGCAGCACGACGTAGTTGGCGCGTGCCTTGATCGTGCCGTCGCGCTCTTCGCCCAGCACGTCGAGATTACCGATGATGTGCCGCAGATAGCGCGGCGCGAACATCGCGGTCTCGCTGAGAGCGAAGGCGCGGTCGCGGATCATGCCTTTGCCTTCGCAATAGATCAGCCCAACCGGCATGTCGCGATCATGGTTCTCGCGCGACAGGACGACGTAGGTCGCGTCCTCCGCGAACATCTCGGTCCAGTCGGCGAGACGCTGCTCGTCGAGCGCGTTCGCATAGCGCACGTTGAAGGTCTCGATCTCGTGCCGCAGCAGGAGTGCCTCGAGGCGCGGATCCATGAGCGTGTCGGATGAGAGGTTGCGCTTAAGGGCCATATCCATGACTCAGAGTCCCATCTCGGCGCGCCAGTGCTTGTACATGGCGCGGATTGCCGCTTCAGAGATCAGGTTGTCGGCGGTGCCGGCCTCGACTGCCGGATCGAGTTTCACCAGATGCTCGCCGTTCGGCACGCGCTGCATGCCGTCCTGCACGAACTTGATCGCCTCGTTGTCTTCAAGCCCGAGGAAGCCGGCCGGCCCCATCAGATTGCCTTGCCGGAGGCGATGCCGTGTCATCTCCTCGCTGTCGCCCTCAAAACCGAACATAGTCCACTTCATGATGAATTCATGCGGTCCCGTCGGCACGATCTGGCGTACGCCCAGTGTGTTCATCTCGCGCTGCACGATCAGGTTTGGCCAGATCGTCGCCATTGTCACCGACCAGGGGCTGTCGAACTCGTCCACGAAATCCATGAAGCGCGGCTCGGCCAGCGTCATGCCCTCCTTGTAAGCGCGCATTTCCTTCTTCGCGTCGCTCGACACGGCCTTGCCGTCGGACTTTGCCGAAGCCATCACGCCATGACGCCCGCTCGGATCGGCGAGCATCAGCGACTTGTTGCCCGCGACCAGAAGGCCGAACGTGACCAGGAAAGTGTGCAGCAGGGTGGCGTGATAGGGGTCTTTCAAATTCTCATGATAGAGCTTCCAATTACCGGGCAGTGAGTGGCGGTAATAGCCGAGCACCTTGAGCTTGCGGCCATCGAAGGTCGCCTCGAATTCGCGCATGATCTCCGGCGTGAAATATTCGGCCAGCGGCTCCATGTCATCGCAATAGGAGGCGAACACCACGCCGCGATGCGTCGTCACTTTCAGGCGGCGCAAACCATGATCCGCATTCCTGAAATCTGGCGGCATGCCACCCTTGCCGCCGACGCCGCGACGAAAGGGAACGCCGGCCAAATTTCCTTTGAGATCGTACGACCATTGATGATAGGGACAGACGAATTCCTTTGCGTTGCCGGAAAGCTCTCGGCAGAACTCGGCGGCGCGATGCGCGCAGCGGTTCTCGAACACATGGATCGAGCCGTCTTCCGCGCGAGAGACGACGACCGGTGTCGGTCCGACGTGCGAGCGGATGAAGTCGCCGGAATTGGGGATTTCGGATTCGAGCGCGACATAGTTCCAGGTGCGGCCGTGGAAGATCTTCTCGACCTCGCGCTCGTAGATCGCCTGGTCGGTATAGACCCAATCCGGAATGCGGGTGAGGCCGTCGGCCGGCCAGATATAGCGTTTGGTGAGCGACAGTCCCGGGGTGGCGTTCATGAGGCTGGCCTCCATGGCATCGGCGCCTTCTTGTCCATCGGATGAGATGATGGCGCCATGAATATCGGGATCGAAAGGCGGGGCGGAATCGAGTTCGGCGCGCGCGGCGCGGATCGCCTGCGGGTGCGAGAACGCGACGATGCCGGTGAGCCGTCCGGTCGCTTTGTCGAACATGCGATAGATCGCGCCCGGGGCCGCTTCGTTCGCGGCTACGAGCGCGACATGATCGTCAGCGCCGACAATTCCGAGCATCTGCACATTGCAGCCGAACTGGTCGGTCCAGAACCAGGGGCGCTTTTGCGCCACTGGTGCGCTGTTTCCGGCGATCGAGCGGCCGGCCGCGCCGCCTTGCTCCTCGGCGTTCTGCCAACTTTCGAGCGAGAGGCGCCGCCCTGCGATCGGCTGATGGTACAACGCGCAATCGCCGGCCGCCCAGATGCCCGGCACAGAGGTGCGTCCTTGCGCGTCCACTTCGATGCCGGCGGGCGTGGTGGCGCAGCCGGCCTGCAGCGCAAGGCCGAGCACCGGTTGCATGCCGATACCGACCAGAACCGCGTCGACTTCGATCGTGTCGTCGCTGGTCACGACGCCGAGGCGTTCGCCGCGCCTGGTGATTTCGATAACCCCGGCGTTGCGGCGAATATCGACGCCATGCCGCTCCGCCATGATCCGGAAGGCACGGCCGACGACGGCCGGCATGATCCGCGCCATGATCTCGCGTTCGCGTTCGAGCAGGGTCACTGCAACGCCGCGCGAAATTGCGGTCGATGCAAGTTCTAGACCGATGAACCCACCGCCGACCACAGCGACATGCTGCGCGCGGTCAAGGGCTGCGCCGATGGCGGCGGAATCCTCGATCGTGCGCAGATAGTGAACGCCCGGGAAATCCGCACCGGGAATGCTCAGCCGTCGTGGCGTTCCGCCGGTGGCAAGCAGGAGCGAATCGTAAGCCAGAGCCTCGCCGTTCGCGAGAGTGATCCGGCGCTGCGCGGCATCGATCGTCGTCGCGGCAACGCCAAGATGCAGGCGCACGCCGAGCTGAACCGCGTCTGCCTCGCTCAAACGAACGCTGGATGAAAATTCGGCCGTACCCAGCAGGAATTCCTTGGACAGCGGCGGTCGCTCATAGGGAAGATGAGGTTCTGCGCCTACCAGATCGATGCTGCCATCGAAGCCGCCGGTGCGCATGGCCCGGATTGCAGCCGCGGCCGCCTGACCTGCGCCGACGATCACGACACCCGTCGTATCTTTCGCGGGCGCAGCGGCAGCGAGCTTGCTCTCGAAGGCGGATTCCGTAGCCGGCTGGTCGGGATCGATGAGAATGTCATCGCCTTCGACGCGAACAGCATAGGTCCGCAAATCCTCGGTCACCGGCGCGCAAAGGGCCTTTCCGCTGCGGATGTCGAACTGCCCCTGGTGCAGCGGACATTCCACCTTGCCGTCTTCGATCCAGCCTTCGGCCAGCAGCGCGAGCGCGTGCGTGCAGATGCCATGCGTTGCGTAGATTTTGCCGTCGAGATTGTAGAGCGCGATATGAATGCCGCCAACTTCGACGCCGAGGGCCTTGCCCTCGGGCACCTCGTTCAGCGAAGCCGCTCTCGTCCATGCCATTTGTGGCGTCTCTCGCACTGGAATTTATAATCAGTATAACATCATTTCTAAGGCTCGCAACTCCGTGAAGAGCGCTGCTGCGGACGAAAAGAAGAGCGCTGCTGCGCACAAAACGGCGCGATATCGCGCCTGTTGCGAAACCAAGATAGTCAGTGTACCATCATATATGTTCAGGAACGGGAGACTTTCATGGCGCAAGAGCCGCTCGCCACCAAGGGCAATTATCTGCATATCTACGACTTCCGCGTCATGCCGGGGCATGAGGAAGAGTTCATCAAGCTGTTCGAGGAATTTGACTATTCGGAAGGCAATCCGATGCACAAATCATCGGCGCAGGTGAAGGATGGCGTGCTGTGCCGCGATACCGAGGACCCGCAACGGTTCTTCCTGATCGCCGAATGGAGCGATATCGAGGAGCATGCCAGGATCCGCAAGATCCTCGCCAATGAAATCAAACCGGCCTTCATCAAGTATATCGAGGGCGGCAAGTTCATCCCGAAATATGTCGAGGTCGTATCCTCCACGCCGGATGACATCCTGCAGAAGGCCGCCGCAGAGTGATCTGACGTGTCGCGGCAACTCTACACATTCTTTCGGTCTTCGACCTCGTTCCGTCTCCGGATCGCGCTGGCCCACAAGCGGCTCGACTACGAGCCGCGTTATATCAGTCTGCCGAAGATGGAGCATCGGGCGCCGTCCTATCGCGACATGAATCCGCAGGGCCTGGTGCCGCTTCTGGTCGAGGGCGGCCGATGCCTCATCCAGTCGATGGCCGTGATCGAGTATCTGGATGAAGTCTATCCCGATCCTCCGCTGATGCCGAAGGATCCGCTCGGGCGGATCTACGTCAGGGCGGTGTCGCAGATCATCGGATGCGAAATTCATCCGCTGAACAATGTGCGCGTGCTGAAGCATCTCAAGGCGCAGTTCGAAGCGGACGAGGCGGCCACCAATGCCTGGTATCGGCACTGGATCGCGGAGGGGCTGTCCGGACTAGAGGACTACCTGCGGCGCGAAGGTCTATTTGGCCGGTTTTGCTGCGGCGATTCGGTGACGATGGCCGACATATGTCTCGTCCCTCAGATCTTCAACGCGCGGCGCTTCGATTGTCCGCTTGACGCGTATCCGATCCTGCTGGCGATCACCGATCGCTGCATGGCACTTGACGCCTTCCGCACTGCCGAACCGAGCACGCAGGCTGACGCGTTCTGAACTGTCGTTGCCTGCGCCGCGCGCCCCCGAGCCTCATTGTTGGGCAATCGGCAAATTAATCAGTACATAATCATATCTTGCGCGGGCAAGGCGCCGTGTTAGTCTTTTAAAGGAATGCGGTACTGCCGGGCAGATATGGGAGGTGTGCACATGATGGGATTTCGAGAGTTAACTGCGGTTACGGCGTTTATTGCATGTGTACTGATTAATTGTAGCGCATCGGCGGCCGACCGCCTGACGGTACGACTCGACTGGACGCCCTGGGGGTCGCAGGCACCGTTTCATCTGGCGGCGCAAAAGGGATTGTTCGCGAAGTATAACCTTGATGTCGTGCTGGATGACGGAACCGGGTCCGTCGCCACCGTGCAGATCGTCGGTAATGGTGAATACGATGTCGGCTACGCGTCGTTGGCCCCGATGGTGATCGCGCGCTCCAAGGGGTTGCCGGTGAAAGCGATTGCCGGCTTCATCAAGCAGAACGACATCGGTCTGTTGGTTCCGAAGGACAGCGGCATCGCCAGCCCCGCCGATTTGAAAGGCAAGAAGATCGCCTTCACCGCCGGTTCGCTCGAGGCGCCGTTCATCGACCAGTTTCTCGCCGCCGGAAAGCTGACTCGCAATGACGTCGACCTCGTCAGCGTCGACGCGGCAGGCAAAGCCGGCCTCTACATGGCTGGCCGGTCCGACGCGGCATTCTCGTCCGGACCATTCTTTCTGGCCGTCGTCGCAAGCCAGCGTCCCTCGAACGCCATCCGCTTCGCCGATCAGGGGCTGGAATTCCCGAGCTTCGGCTTGCTTGCGACCGAGAAGTCGATCGCCTCGAAGCGCGTGGCGCTGAAGCGTTTTGCGAGCGTGGTCGCGGGATGTTGGGCCTATATCTTTGCCGGCAATCAGGACGAAGCGGTGAGGGCGATCATTGCGGCGCGGCCGCAGGCCAAACTCAATCCGGCCGTCTTGCGGCAGCAGATCGATACGCTGAAGGATTATGCGTACACCGATGCAACCCGGAACCTGCCGTTCAGCACGATGGCTGCGGCGGACTGGAAGCGGGCCGTTGCGGTGCTCGCCGATGGCGGGCTCATCGAGAAGGGCCTCGATGCAGATGCAGTCTTCACCAATGAACTGATCGACGAGCGCGTCGTTGCGGACGTGGCCAGCGGCAAGAACTGACCCTCGCGATCCCGTTGAATCCATGATCGCAGCGTCCGATGTCGTGAAAAGATACGGTGACGCCGACGGCGTCACCGCGTTGCAAGGCGTTTCGCTTGATATCGCAGAGGGCGAATTCATCAGCCTGGTGGGGCCGAGCGGCTGCGGCAAGAGCACGTTCTTGCGCTGTCTTGCCGGACTTGAGGCGCCGACCGGCGGACGCCTGCAACTGGATGGCGCGCCCATCGACGGTCCTCCGGAGCGTCTCGGCATGGCGTTCCAGCGGGATGCCTTGCTGGATTGGTTCGACGTTCTGGAGAACGTGCTGTTGCCGGCGGATTTCGGCGGTTACGGCAAGAAGAAATACGAGGAGCGTGCACGGCAATTGCTGCAGATGGTGGGGCTCGACGGATTCGCGCGCGCCTATCCTCGGGCGTTGTCCGGCGGCATGCGGCAGCGCGTCGCGATCTGCCGCTCGCTGCTGCTCGACCCGCGTTTGCTGCTGATGGACGAGCCGTTCGGGGCGCTCGATGCGCTGACGCGCGATCAGATCAATGTCGACCTGCATCGGCTCTGGACCAAGCATCGGATGACCGTGGTCTTCGTGACTCACAGCATCACCGAGGCGGTGTTCCTGTCGACCCGCGTGGTGGTCTTTACGCCACGGCCGGGGCGCGTGGTCGCGGACATCGCCATCGACCTGCCGGCCGAGCGGAAACTGGCGATGCGCGAGACGCCGGAATTCGGTGCCTATACCAGCCGTATCCGGGCTCTGTTCGAGCAAATGGGCCTGATCCATGACTAGGAGCTTGATGAAAGCCGCGCGTCGAGCCGCCGTTCCGCTACTGGGGGTTGCGATCTTCCTTTTGGTGTGGGAGATCGGCGTGCGCGCGCTTGGTGTGCGGTCCATTCTGCTGCCGGCGCCGTCGCTGATCATCGAGGAGCTTGCAGCCTCTCCGGGCTGGTTCGCCGTGCAGACGGCCTATACCCTGGGCATCACGCTCGCCGGATTTGCCGTCGCCGTCGTGTTCGGCGTCCTGTTTGCGGTTGCGATCGTGGAGTGGAAGATCCTGGATCGTCTGCTGTTCCCGCTCTTCGTCGCGCTCAATAGCGTGCCGAAGGTGGCGCTGGCGCCGCTCTTTCTGATCTGGTTCGGGACAGGCGCGGAGCCCAAGATCGCTATTGCCTTTCTGATCGCAGTCTTTGCCGTGGTGATCGACACCGCGCTTGGTCTGCAATCGGTGTCGCCGGATACGATCGACCTGGCGAAGACCTTGCGTGGGTCGCGTCTGAAGGTGCTGCTGCGCATCAAGCTCTATTGCGCGCTGCCGCATCTGTTTGCCGGACTGAAGGTGGCGATGTCGCTGGCTCTGGTTGGCGCCATTGTCGGCGAATTCGTCTCGTCCCAGCGCGGCCTCGGCTATGTCATTCTGACCGCGCAGGGTACGTTCGACACGCCGCGTGTCTTTGCTGCGATTGTCATTCTTGCGGTGCTCGGCGTCGCATTGATTGCGGTGATTGAAGCGATTGAGCGGGTTGCCTTGCCGTGGCATCACACGAATTCGCAACGCTTGAAGTAATCGAGCAGCAGTACATCAAGGACGCCTTTGAGCAAGTAGAAGCAAACGTCTTGTTACGCCAGATTTGCGATTTTTCTTGCAGGCGAAACGCCAGGGCTGTCAGCCGACATCCAGCGATTGCAGCGTGGGTCCCGCTTTCGCACAGGATGTGAAGTACCTCATAAACCCGGGCTCGCACTGGGCGTAACGTTACGCATAGTCCGGCCTCGAGCTGCAGACGCGTGTTTGCGCAGAACGCGCTGGTGAAAATCTTGTGCGTAGGGAGGCGTAGATGGCCAAGCATACGCGGACGATCCCGTTGAGGACCAGAGCATCCACCAAGAAATCGCTGATCGCCGGTCGCAAGGGCAAGACACAAAACCCAGCACACAAGTCGGCCGCCAATATGGGAGCGCGAAGGCTGGAACGGAAGGCCGCCGAGCCTAGCCGTGCGCACAAAGCGAGAGCCACGGTATCGCAAGACCAGACGGTTAAGGCGGAACGCCAGGTCGGCAAGCTCGAGAACAGAGGCCCAGCTTTGGCAACGCCGATCGGCAAGGCGCCGTCGCGTCCCTTGGAGGTGTTCAATCTTAACAAGATTGATCCTGCGATCAGAAAATCGCCGATCAGGTTGAAGGACTGGCTCGACCTGCATCTTCCGTGGCTCGTCGGCCCGCACATCGCCTCGTTCGAGCCGTCGAACGGACAACGTGGCACGATCATGACGGTCCGCGGCTCGAATTTCGCGCCGACCCGCACCGACAACCTGGTGACGATCGGCGGCACCAGCGCGCCGGTGCTGGCGGCGAGCAACAACGAGCTCAAGGTGCTGGTCACCAAGGACGTCGATACCGGCCCGGTAGAGATCAAGGTCGGGACGCATACGGCGACCGGCGTTGGCAACTTCGAGATCACGGGCTATCCGGGTGGGAGCGATGAGGACGGCCCGCCGGTGTTCGCCATGGGAGCGGGCGCGGGCGATGCCGGCGACGTTAACCCGATCGGCACGATCCGCGTGCTTGCGGTGGTGTGCCAGGCCGCCGACAAGGTGCCGGCGAACCTCGCGAATGTGCGCACTGCGCTGAACGACCGCTGGACCAACGTGCAGACGTTCTACAACCAGGCAAGCTATACCCGCACGAATGTTCAGTTCGACATCGTCAATGCCGCGGCCGCGCTCGACGGCAACTTTGCCGACTTCGTCGATCTGGCAGGCGCACAGAACGTGATCTCCGGCCAGAAGAATCGGATGGCGGCGATTGCCGCGCAGCATGCACAGGACGAGGGCTTCGACCTCAACAATTACCAGATGCTGTGCGTGGTGATCTTCACCAATGGCGCCTTCATCCGCGCCTGGGGTGGGGTAGATACCCAGAATTTCTCCTACGACGACGGCAAGCCGGCGAGCGACTCCACTCACATCCATATCGACATCACGCTCGCCCAGAAGATCAACCTGCTGTGGATCAACGAGAACGCCAACTGGGGTCGGTTCGCGCACGAGTTCGGCCACAACATCGTCTCGGCCCCAACCGAGACGGGCGACGGTTCGGCCACCTTGGGCGAGGACGTCTATGGTTCTGACCTAGTCGACCCGGGCGCGGCGACCGCTCAGGAATTCGAACTGATGGGCGACCACGACAGTCATCCGATCTTCACTGGTTATCACCTGGAGAAGCTAGGCTATTACCAGGGCGTGAACATCAAGGAGCTGCAGTGGGACCGCAACCCGCACAGCGAGGAAGTTGACCTGATCGCCCACGGGCTGGCCGAGGACAATAACGCCAACCGGTTCCACCTGCTCAAGATCAAGATATCGAACGCGCTCACCTATTTCGTCGAGGTGCGCCAGCGTCCCGGCACCACGACGCAGATTTTCGACGACAGCATTCCGGTCGGAGCGGCGCCCAACCAGGGCGGCGTGATCGTGACCCGCGTGATCGCCGACGAGATGCACAACAATCAGCAGACCCGGTTCATAACCCTGATGCATGACGACCGGGTGCAGATCGCGAACGATATCATCGAGGACCCGGCGCGGGCACTCCGCATCACGGTGCTCAACGACTCGGTGCAGGCGCGCCCGCTGGTGTGCCGTGTGCGTGTGGAATGGTCGCAGACCATCGCCGACGATCCCAACGGCTCGTTCGATCTCAATGTCGAGCCGTGGGACTCGAACTGGCAGTCGCCCGACATCTGGGTCGATCGCGATCCGTTCGGCGCCTTCGATAACGGCACGGACTCCCAGGGGCGGCCGCTCGGCAACGGCGACAAGCCGTGGGTCAACCACATCAACCAGTTCACCGCACGCGTGCATGTGAGCGGCGCGATGGGCGCAAGCAATGTCAAGGTCACGTTCTACGCGATCACGCCGCCGGGCGTGGGCGACAACGGCAACTGGGCGCCGATTTCGGTGAAGACCATCGCCAACATTCCGCAGAGCGGCGCCATCGACACGTTCTGCAACTGGGTGCCGGTGGTTGGAAAGCATACCTGCTTGAAGGTCTATGCGTCGCAGCAATTCGGCGAGATTTCCGGCGGCAACAACGGCGCACAGGAGAATGTGTTCGAGTTCCAGGCAGCTGGCTCGAGCCCGGCCGACCCGCTGTTCATCAAGACGGCGGTGCGCAATCCGCTGGACGAGCCGCGGGCCGTGCAGCTATCGATGCGCGGCTTGCCGCTTGGCTGGGCGGCGCAAATCCCGCACGCCTGGGTCTGGCTCGAGGGCAAGGCCGAGAAGGAGATCGACGTGATGGTTTGGCCGGTGGCGGACGTCAACGTCTACAAGTTCGGCAAGAACAGGGAAGGGCGCTTCCCAGGCACGGCGCCGTTCCGCGTCGCCGGCTTCATCGAGCGCGGCTATGACGTAGCGATGGACATTTCCGGCACGGTGCCTGGGTCGCGCTTTTATGCGATTGGCGGCACGTTCTATCGCGTGAATGTGCGCAGGAAAGCGACCATCCGCATGGAGGTGGAGGGCAAGGAGCGCAAGGACAGCGTGACAGTGCATGGCGCGGTCGCGCCGGCGCGCGGCGGCCAGCGCATCCTGGTGGACGTGCTGCTGCCGGACGGCAAGACACACCGCAGCACCGAGACCAAGACCAAGGCAAATGGGGCGTTCGACGCCCAGATAAGCCTGCTGGACGAGGACCAGAAACTACAGCCAGGGACCTATTGGGTGCAGAGCTTTATCTTCAACGCTGATGAGCTTGCCGACGCGGAGTCAAATGTACTGCACATGACGAGGTGAGAGATCGATTCTCCGATCATCGGCCGCCTTTCAGGCCAACTCGGTGTCAGGTAAAGGAATTGGTCCCGGGCAGAGCTAAGGTAGGTGCCGCTTTCGGGCATCATGCCAGCGACACAGGCGAGTGGAGTCGGACCAAGGCCATCGATCATGGATCTCAGAATCTTGGGCGATGGTTATGGCATCAGCGATACCTAGTATTGTATTCGGAGCCGGTCCAGCGATGCGTCGAGCGTGGGCAGCGGTCCAACCTTATGCTGCCAACTTGGGAGGCCATCGCTGCGGGCCGCTACCGCGGGTCGGTAATGTCAACGGTGATGGTGGTGATGGCACCGATAATGACGGTGATGATGGTGGTGATGCTGCACTTGTAGCAACAGCCCCTCAACGGACATCGGCGTCGGTCCAAGCGGGCTGCCTGTCGGTGCGACGACGCTTAGCCCGAGGCAGGTACCGAGCAGAGTGCCGCGCGCGAGGAAGCCGGACACGGCAACGGCGCGTGGGAGCAGACAAGAACCACGGTGAAAAGCGCATGCACCAGACGAAGCGAATTCGGCTGGGTTGGAGTGCAAATAGGATGCAAATGGCTCTACCAAGTCGCGGGTCGTGCCAGCCTTATGCGAACCTGCAATCAGGCCGTTATGAGCGGCAGAACATCGGTCAGCTTCGTTGATTTTTCTGCGCCGGCGCTTGAGTTCGATCGCGTTCGTTGCGCTTTGGCGAGGTCATTTCTGGCGCGAAACTGGTGCGGTCCGCGGCAATGGCAGATTTCGGCCGATGAGGCTGCTCGCTGTCAATCGCTTTGTCGAACGTTCAGTAAATTAGCTTACTAAACATGCTGGTTATGGCTAACCTTCCGGCTCTCCTGCTGTCGGGATGGGCCGTATTGTGTCCGCTTGACCAGATCGGTAATCGTGGGCCGCCAAACTAGCTATAATGGTCGGACATTTTGCTGCACCGCGAACATCCCGCTCGTGCGTGCGAGCGTCGCAAATATTTCGCCAAGAGCGCGAGAACCGGCTTGACGGCATCAAAAATTTAGTACTACGTTTAGTAATATAAAAAAACTAAACATCGTGCATCGAGCCGATGTGTAGGAGGAGCCCAAGCCATTCCGGAGCCGTCTCCGGCAGCGGTCCGTCTCGTCCTTCACTCATCGCTCCTCAAACTCGGTTTCAAGGTCTCGGCGTCGCTCCGGCGGGGCGCGTTGAGCGGGTTGGATGCTTCAACGAGAGAGGAAACGGATATGCGGACATTCAATCGGCTGAAAAGCTCAGTGGCCACCACGGTTCTCGGGGCGGCGCTGCTGGGGATATTTGGCGGAGGCGAAGCTGCGGCTCAGGGCAAGCAGCTCACGCTGTGTTGGGCGGCGTGGGATCCGGCCAACGCGCTGGTCGAGCTGGGCAAGGATTTCACCAAGCAATCCGGCATCGAGATGAAATACGAGTTCGTCCCCTGGACGAGCTATGCGGATCGCTTCCTCAACGAGCTCAATTCCCACGGCAAACTCTGCGACCTGATCATCGGCGATAGCCAGTGGATCGGCGGAGCCGCCGAGAACAAGTGGTACGTCAAGCTCAACGAGTTCTTCGACAAAGAGCACATCTCGATGGACGATTTCGTCCCGGCGACGGTCGTGGGTTATTCGCAGTGGCCGAAGAATTCGGCGAACTACTGGGCGCTGCCGGCGATGGCTGATGCCGTGGGCTGGACCTACCGCAAGGACTGGTTCTCGCGACCGGACATCCAGTCGGCGTTCAAGGCCAAGTACGGCCGCGATCTGGCGCCGCCGAAAACCTATGACGAGTTGAAGCAGATCGCGGAGTTCTTCCAGGGCCGCGAGATCGACGGCAAGAAGGTCTATGGCGCCTACATCTTCACCGAGCGCGGTTCCGAAGGCATCACGATGGGCGTGACCAACGTGCTCTACAACTACGGCTTCAGCTACGACAATCCGAAGAAGCCGTACCAGATGCAGGGCATCGTCAATTCGGCCGATGCCGCCAAGGGGCTCGAATTCTACAAGGAGCTCTACAAGTGCTGTACCGCGCCCGGCATGACGAACGCCTACATGCAGGAAGGGCTCGATGCCTTCAAGTCGGGCCAGGTGGCGATGCAGATGAACTGGTTCGCCTTCTTCCCCGGCCTCTACAAGGATCCGAATGTCGGCGGCGACAAGATCGGCTTCTTCGTCAATCCGGCCGGCCCGAAGGGGCACTTCACCCAACTCGGCGGACAGGGCATCTCGGTGGTTGCGACTTCCGACCGCAAGGACGACGCGCTCGCCTATATCAAGTGGTTCGCGCAGCCCGCCGTGCAGCAGAAATGGTGGCAGATCGGCGGCTACTCGGCGCTCAAGGCGGTGGTCGATGCGCCGGACTTCCCGAAGAGCGCGGCGTTCGCGCCGCAATTCCTGGAGTCGATGGGCATCGTCAAGGACTTCTGGGCCGAGCCGTCCTACGCCCAACTGCTGCTCGACATGCAGAAGCGGGTGCACGACTACGTCGTCGCCGACAAGGGCACGGCGCAGCAGGCGCTCGATCTCCTGGTCAAGGACTGGACGAAGGTGTTCAAGGAGCAGGGCAAGGAAGTCGCCTCGCGATAGCCTGAACTCCGCGATCCAACTGAACTGGCTTCCCCGAGGTCAGGTCAGCCTCGGGGAAGCCGAACCAGCCCAGCCGATGGACAAGATGACGACGATCCTGCAACCCGATCATGCTACGATCGCGGGAGTGAGCGAGCCCGCCAAATCCCGCGCCGCGCGCCGCGTCCACGGTCTGTCCGACCGGACCATTGCGTGGCTTTTCGTCGCGCCGACGATTGCGCTGCTGCTCGCGATCAACATCTTCCCGCTGGTCTGGATGATCCGGCTCTCCTTCACCAGCCTCAACCTCAGCATGTCCTATCTGCCGCTGCGGTTTGTTGGGCTCGACAATTTCAGCGACATCCTCAACGACGAGGACATCTGGTTCCGGCTCCAGACCACGGCGCAATTCGTGATCTGCTCGGTTGCCCTGCAGGTGGTGGTCGGCTTTGGGCTCGCGCTCCTGATCAACCGCCAATTCCGCGGCCACAGCTTCTGGACCACGATCATCCTGCTGCCGATGATGCTGTCCCCGGCAGTTGTCGGCAATTTCTGGACGCTGCTGCTGCAGCCGCAGATCGGACCGTTCAACTATCTGATCAGCTTGTTCACTGGCGTGCCGCCGAGCTCGTTCAGCATGACAGGGCAGGTCGCGCTGGCGCCATGGACCATCGTGCTCGTCGACACCTGGATGTGGGCGCCCTACGTGATGTTGATCTGTCTCGCCGGGCTACGCTCGATCCCCGATTATATCTATGAGGCGGCTGAGGTCGATCGTGCCTCGGCCTGGCGGCAGTTCTGGTCGATCACGTTGCCGATGACGGTGCCGTTCCTGATGCTGGCGGTGCTGTTTCGCGCGATCGAGAACTTCAAGATGTTCGACATGGTCAATCTCCTGACGTCGGGAGGACCGGGGTCGACCACCGAGCTCGTGTCCATCACGCTGAAGCGCGCGGCGTTCGAGAAGTGGCGCACCGGCTATTCCTCGGCGCTTGCCATTATCCTGTTCGTGACCGTGTTCGGTGCCGCCAACATCTACGTCAAAGCGCTCAACAAGGTGAAGCAACGATGACCGCTGCCGTCGCCAGATCCACCGCACACTCGATCGTCGATGCCTCGCCGCGCATCAAGGCATTCGCCGGTGCTCTCGTCATCCTCTATGCGTTGATCACGATCCTGCCGCTGCTCTGGATCGTCGCCACCGCTTTTAAGTCGCAAAGCGATGCCATCGCCTATCCGCCCAAGGTGATCTTCGAGCCGACGCTCGAAGGCTATGTCAACCTGTTCACGGTGCGCACCCGCCAGACACCGGATTTCATCGCCAAGTTGCCGCCGCCGGAGACCTGGTATGACAAGCTCGTCCGCAAGCATGACATGGTGATTGCCGGACCGTCCAAGGTCGTGCCGCGCTTCGTCAACTCGCTGATCATCGGCTTCGGTTCGACCTTCCTCGCCGTCTTCCTCGGCACGCTCGCAGCCTACGCTTTTTCGCGCTTCCGCATTCCGCTGGCCGACGATCTGCTGTTCTTCATCCTGTCGACGCGGATGATGCCGCCGGTCGCGGTTGCGATACCGATCTATTTGATGTACCGGCAGCTCAATCTGACCGACACCAGGCTCGGCATGATCCTGCTCTACACCGCCGTGAACGTCTCGCTTGCGGTCTGGCTGCTCAAGGGCTTCATCGACGAGATTCCGCGCGAGTATGAGGAGGCGGCCCTCGTCGACGGCTACACGCGACTGCAGGCGCTGCGCAAGGTGGTGTTGCCGCAGGCCGTCACCGGAATTGCGGCAACCGCGATCTTCTGCCTGATCTTCTCCTGGAACGAATACGCCTTCGCAGTTCTGCTGACCAGCGGCGAGGCGCAGACCATGCCGCCCTTCATTCCCTTCATCATCGGGGAGGGCGGGCAAGACTGGCCGGCGGTTGCCGCCGCGACCACGCTGTTCGTCGTCCCGATCGTCATGTTCACCGTGCTGTTGCGCAAGCATCTGTTGCGCGGCATCACCTTCGGAGCGATGCGCAAATGAGCGATTCTGCCGTTGCCAAGGGCGCCAAGGGGACATTGCATCGCTTCTTCGGCCGCGGGCGCTGGGAGGCCGTTGCGATGACCCTGATCGGGGGCGGCATCTTCATGCTGGTGCAACCCTTCTCGATAGATCTGTACAGCTATTCATTCGTGACGATCCTCGCCGGCACGGTCGGCTTCGTCATCGTCAGCCACTTTCCGGAATAAGGCCATGGCTCAGATCCGCATCGAATATCTTCGCAAGTCGTTCGATCAGTTCACGGCGGTGGAAGGCTCGACATTCACCATCGACGACGGCACCTTCTTCGCGTTGCTCGGCCCCTCCGGCTGCGGCAAGACCACCACGTTGCGCATGATTGCCGGCCTCGAGCTGCCGACCGAGGGCAAGATTCTGCTCGACGGGGAGGACGTCACGTTCCACCGTGCCGCCGCCCGCGACATCGCGTTCGTGTTCCAGCTGTTTGCGCTCTATCCGCACATGAATGTCGGGCAGAACATCGGCTTCCCGCTAAAGTGCCAGGGCATGGCGCGGCACGAGATTCGCGAGCGGGTGCAGGAGACCGCGCGGATGCTGCGGATCGAGCATCTGCTGTCGAGCAAGACGGCAAAGCTCTCGGGCGGCGACCGCCAGCGCGTCGCGCTCGGGCGAGCCATGGTGCGGCGCCCGAAGGCCTTCCTGATGGACGAGCCGCTGGGCGCGCTCGACGCCGAGTTTCGTCATCTGATGTGCGGCGAGCTGCGCGACCTGCATGATCGCATCAAGGCGACCACGGTCTATGTCACCCACGACCAGCTAGAGGCGATGTCGATGGCCGACCAGATCGCGATCATGAACAAGGGGCGCGTGGAACAGATCGGCACGCCGCAGGAGGTCTATGACCGGCCCGCCTGCATGTTCGTCGCGGACTTCATCGGCTCGCCGTCGATGAACTTCCTGCACTTCGAGGGCGGGCTGCGATCCGGTGACCGGGCGATCAATTTTCACGACACCAGGCTCGCGGTGCCCGAGATCCGCGAGGACCGCGCAAGCGCGGCGCTGGCGCTCGGGGTTCGTCCGGAGCATATCCGCTTCGCCGACGCCGGATCCGTTCGTGGCGAGGTGTTCGGCGCGGAATATCTCGGCACGACGCAGATCGTCACGATCGACACGGCGTATGGGCGGGTCGCGGCGCGGCTACCTTCGAGCGCCTCGGTGCGGATCGGCGAAACCGTCGGCCTCGAATTCAACTCCGATCGGCTCTCGCTGTTCGATGCCGGCAGCGGCCTTGCAATCAGGACCGCCAGGGAGGAGGGCATGCGCCATGGTTGACGTCAGCTTGCGCAATATCAGCAGGCGCTTCGGCGCGGTGGACGCGGTGCGCGACCTCTCGCTGACGGTGAACGACGGCGAATTCCTCGTCCTGCTCGGGCCGAGCGGCGCCGGCAAGACCACGACGCTGCGGTTGATCACCGGGCTCGAGAGCCCCGACGCCGGTTCGGTCATGATCGACGGGCGCGACGTGACGCATGATCCGCCGGGTGCACGGGACATCGCATTCGTGTTCCAGCAATATTCGCTGTATCCGCATTTTTCGGTCTATGACAATTTGGCGTTCCCGCTGCGCTCTCCGGCGCGGCGCGTGCCGGAGCCGCTGATCCGCAGGCGTGTCGAGCAGACGGCGGAGCTGCTGCATATCGCCAGCAAGCTGAACAATCGCGCCACCCGCCTGTCGGGAGGTGAGATGCAGCGGGTCGCCATCGGCCGCGCGCTTGTGCGCGATCCCTCGATCTATCTGATGGACGAGCCGCTGTCGTCGCTGGATGCAAAGCTTCGCGCCGAACTTCGGCTCGAGCTGAAGCGGATCCAGCTCGAGCTCGGCGCGACCATCCTGTATGTGACCCACGACCAGGTCGAAGCCATGACGATGGCATCAAGGATCGGCGTGATCAAGGACGGCCGGCTGCTTCAGCTCGGCACGCCGAGGGAGATCTACGAAAATCCATCCAGCAGCTACGTCGCTTCGCGGCTCGGGACGCCACAGATCAATTTCCTGCCCGCGCGGCTGCTGTCCGATGTGGCGATGCCGCCGGAAACGGAGACGGTCGGCATCCGCACCGAACACCTCCAGATCGCCACGCGCAACGGCGGACGGATGATCGGCCGGGTGCATCGCGTCGAGCACCTCGGCGAGCAGAATCACGTTCACCTGGACTATAAGGGCGAAACGCTGGTGACGCTGGCGGATCCGCATCAACCGCTGCGGGCCGGCCAGGAGGTTGAATTGCAACTGGTGCGTCCGCTGTATTTCGACGGTGCGGGACAGCGCATCGGCCCGATGGTTCATTAGAGGAGCGAAAGGTTCAGATCAATGTCGGTGCAACCCGAGACATTCAAGTCGCTGCTCAAGGCGGCCGCCGAGCAGGTCATCGATAGCGCGCCGGAGCTCACGAGTCTGGACCAGGCGATCGGCGACGGCGACCACGGAACCAACATGAAGCGCGGCTTCGAAGCGGTGCTCGGCAAGCTCGATGCCATCTCGGCGCAACCGCTCGACGAGGCGTTCAAGACGATCGGCAAGACCCTAGTCATGACGGTCGGCGGCGCTTCCGGCCCGCTCTATGGCAGCTTCTTTCTCGCCGCGGGCGAGGCGCTGTCGCACGACAAGCACCTGCCTGACGATCTCGCCGACGTGTTCGGCAGTGGCGTGAACGCGGTGAGCGCGCGCGGCCGCTCGCAGGCCGGCGAGAAGACGATGCTCGATGTGCTCATTCCGGTGCTGGAGACACTGAAAGCGGGCGCCGGCCAGCCCGATCTGATCGCGCGGGTGCGCACCACCGCGGCTGAAGCGGTCGAGCGCACGGTGCCGATGCAAGCAACGAAGGGTCGGGCGTCGTTCCTCGGCGCGCGCAGCGTCGGTCATGTCGATCCCGGGGCGCGATCGAGCTGCGTTCTGCTGCACGCGGTGTGCGCTGGCCTGGAGGCGCGGCAATGACCGACACCGTGGGGATCGTGATCGTATCGCATTCGCGGGACATCGCGAAGGGAACCGCAGACATGGTGCGGCAGATGGTCGGCAGCGAGGTCAAGGTCGCCTTCTGCGGCGGCAATCCCGACGGTGGTCTCGGCACCAGCGTGCCGCTGATCATCGACGCCATCAACGACGCCTGGTCGTCGAAAGGCGTTGCCGTGCTTGTCGACCTCGGCGGCGCCGAGACCAACAGCGAAATGGCAGTCGAGATGTTGGAGCCGGCGCGGCGTGATCTCGTTGTCGTGTGCAACGCGCCGATCGTCGAGGGCGCCGTCATGGCGGCGACGGAAGCTGCGGGCGGCAGCTCGCTGGCCCAGGTCAGGGCCGTGGCCGAGGAACTCTCTGCCGACTGAGGCGTCGGCGAAGCGATGATGGATGACGAGCATGCTTGATAAAGCGGACGAACAGATCTTCACCGGCAATGTGCGGCTAGTGCATGCGGTTGGCATGCACGCGCGCCCCGCGGTCAAGCTGACCAAGCTCGCCAAGAAGTTCGAGGCCCAGATCTCCGTGCGGGTCGCGGGCGCACCCGAATGGATCAATGCCAAGAGCGTGGCCAAGATCATGGCAATGCGCGCGGCACACGGCAGCACGATCGAGATCAAGGCTTCCGGCAGCGATGCCGAGGCCGCGGTCGCGGCGCTGGTTGATCTGATCGCAAGCGATTTCCCGGATGGAGCACCATAGCATGCAGGGCGGCGCTGCAGGGCTGGCGTATCGCGGCAGGACTGCCTCGATCGGCTTTGCCCATGGCCCGTTCGTCCGCGTCGACGCGGGAGCGGGCGGCGAGCGGGTGGCCGGTACGCTGGTCGAGGAGGCGCTGGCCTTGCGCAATGCGATCGACGTCGCGAGCGTGCAGATCGCCGACCTTGCCGCCAGCGCCGGCGGCGAAGCCGCGCAGATTCTCGAATTCCAGGTCGCGCTGCTCGAGGATGAGGAATTGCTCGAGGCGATCTTCGCGTCGATCGGCGAGGGACGTCCCGCCGATATCGCATGGCGTTCCACGCTCGACGCCCATATTGCCGAGTACAACTCCGCATCGGACGACTATCTGAAGGCGCGTTCCTCCGATCTTGCGGATTTGCGCGACCGCGTGATCCACATTCTGCGTGGCGACCAGGACCAGCCGCTGAAAATCCCGCGCGGAGGCGTGGTTTGCGCCGACGATCTGCCGCCATCGCGATTCCTTGAGATTAACTGGTCCGGCGGCGGTGGCTTGGCGCTGTTGCGCGGCAGCCCGACCAGCCATGTCGCGATGCTTGCGCGAGCGCGCGGCATCCCGATGGTGGTACAGCTCGGGGCCATTCCTGACACTGGCACCACGGCGCTGCTTGACGGCGAAGGCGCCACGCTGGAGCTGGATCCCAGTGCCGAGCAGGTCCGAATTTTCGAGAAGCGGCGCGACAGCCATCACAAGAGCAGGGCATCCGCGCGCGCGATCCTGCGGCGGCCGACAGCCTCCTGGCGCGGCGAGCGGATCAAGCTCTTCATCAACATCCAGCGCGTCGAGGATCTCGAGCATGCCGACGCGCAATATGCCGACGGCATCGGCCTGATGCGCACCGAGTTCCTGCTGACGGAGCGCGGTGGCCTGCCCGACGAGGAGACACAGTTTCAGGCTTACGATGCGGTGTTGCGATGGGCCGGCCAGCGCCCCGTCACCATCCGCACCTTCGATGCCGGCGGTGACAAGCCGGTGCCTGGCTTCACGCTGGACGGCGAAGCCAATCCGTTCCTCGGGGTGCGCGGCCTGCGCCTGTGCCTTGCCCGGCCTGAGATCTTTGCGGTTCAGCTCCGCGCGCTGGCGCGGGCCGCGGTGCGCGGCAATCTCAAGGTCATGTTCCCGATGGTCACGTCGGCGGACGAGCTCGAGGCGGGGCGGAAGCTGTTCGCAGATGTCGTGCAGCACTTGCAGGCGGATGGCATTGCCGCGATGCTGCCCGAGCTCGGTATCATGGTCGAGGTGCCGGCGGCGGCCCTGGCAATCGCGAGCTTCAAGACGTCCTTCGTCTCGATCGGCTCGAACGATCTCGCGCAATATGTCCTGGCCTGCGACCGTTCCAACGGAGCTCTCGTCCCCTTGATGGATCCGCTGCATCCGGCAGTGCTCGAACTGATCGCGCGAACCGCGGAGCATGGGCGGCGGGCCGCCATCAGCGTCAGCCTGTGCGGCGACATGGCGGGTGATCCGCGTTGTCTGCCCGCCCTGCTGAATTGCGGCCTGCGCGAGCTCTCCGTCAATGCATCGGCGCTGGCGCAGATCAAGCAGACCATCGACCGGCTGAGCAGCGGAGGCGGCCTTGGCTGATACGGCGGCCGATGACGCGCCAGAAGCCGGCGCGGTTGCGGTCTACAAGCGCATCTTCAAGGAGGTGCTGGAGAGCCGTCCATCGGGCATGCGGCTTCGGCTGGCCCATGCCATGGGGAAGAACCGCAGCTTCGTCAGCCAGATCAGCAATCCCGCCTATCCGGTGCCGATACCGGTGCAGCATCTCAATACGATCTTCGATGTGTGCCATTTCCCGCCGCAGGCGAAGACGGCCTTCCTTCGCGCCTATGCGCGCGCTCATCCGCGCCGCGTCGGCCGGTTGAGCGAAGGCCCGCACGAGCGGACACTGACGCTGCATCTGCCGGATCTCGGCAGCGCCAAGCGCAACGCCGAGCTTGACACGCTGCTCCAGGAGTTCACGCGGCGACTGATTGCCATCATGCGGGAAAAATAGGCGAGGAACGCCGGGCGGACGAATCGGGAGGACACAATGAAGAAGTTCATCAATTCTGTCGACAATATGCTCGCAGAGAGCCTCGACGGCTTTGCCGCCGCGCATGCCGACCTCGTCATGCTCGGCGCTGAGCGAAAATTCGTCCGTCGCCGCGAGCTGAATCCGAGGAAAGTTGCGCTGGTGTCGGGGGGCGGCAGCGGGCATGAGCCGCTGCATGCCGGCTTCGTCGGCTACGGCATGCTCGACGCCGCCTGTCCCGGGCAGGTGTTCACATCGCCGACGCCGGACCAGATCGTCGAGGCCGCCCAGGCGATCGCGGGCGACGCTGGCGTCCTCTTCATCGTCAAGAACTATGCCGGCGACCGCATGAACTTCGAGATGGCGGCGGAGATCGCCGAGGGCCGCACCGCCACCATCGTGACCGACGACGACGTCGCGGTCGAGAAGTCGACTTACAGTATCGGACGGCGCGGCGTCGCCGGCACGCTGATCGTCGAGAAGATCGTCGGCGCGGCGGCCGAGAAGGGCGCCGATCTTGCAACTTGTGTCGCGCTTGGCGAGCGCGTCAACGCACAGACGCGCTCAATGGGCGTTGCGCTGACCAGCTGCACCGTTCCGGCGGCAGGCACGCCGACCTTTGCACTTCGTGACGACGAGATGGAGATGGGGGTCGGCATTCACGGCGAGCCGGGACGCCGCCGCGTCAAGCTCGCGCAGGCCGATGCGATCGCCGCCGAGATGACCACCGCGATCGCCGATGATCTTGGCACGCGGGCCGGTACCGAGGCGCTGCTGCTCGTCAACGGCTTCGGCGGTACGCCGACGATCGAGCTCTATCTGATGTACAACGCGGTGCGCAGGATGCTCGAGGAGCGGGGCCTGCGCATCGCCCGTTCGCTGGTTGGCAGCTACGTCACATCGCTCGAAATGGCCGGGTGCTCGCTCACCGTGAGCCTGCTCGATGGCGAAACCACTGCGCTCTGGGATCATCCTGTGCGTACGGCCGCATTGAAATGGTGACCGCTGCGGTGTGAGCGGCCGCTGATTTTCAGGATGATGGTGGACCATGATTGCCCCAGAAGGATCGTGTGGCCGATTGTCGTTGCGAGTTCGGTCACGGCCGGCCGCGCCACGGCAAGAAAACGAAGAGTTGCTCGATCGCCGTCAGGTCGAGCGGACTTTGCGAAATCATTTGAGGGTGCTGGTGCGAGAAGTCTTGGCATCGATCTGATACGGAACGACGCCTCTTTCGACGGTACCCACGTCAAGTGGGTGGCCGATCGGCGGTAGTGCTCGGTGACGGCAGTCGCTTCGCTCGCAGGCTCTGCATCCCGGGCCGATGAAGTCGACCGCATCGAGATCGTCCAGGTTCAGCCCCTTTGCGTAAACCGTCTCGCCCGCATAGGTCACCTCACACCCAAGTCCGACGGCGACCGCGCGCGGTCGGTTCAGATATGAGCCCGCCGAAAGGCTGACGGTCCGAGCTACGCAAAGATACCTCGTTCCATCAGGCGTAGCAGCTAACTGGGCCAGGATGCGGCCAGGATGCGAGAACGACTGGTGTACGTTCCATACGGGGCAGGGACCTCCGAAGCGCGCGAACTGAAAGCGGGTGGCGCTGCTGCGCTTCAAGACGTTGCCGGCGATGTCGATTTTCAGGAAATAGAACGGAATTCCCGGCGAGTTTCTCCGTTGCAGCGTGCTCAAACGATGGCAGACCTGCTCGAAGCTCGTGCCAAAGCGTCGCTGGAGGCGTTCGATGTCATAGCGAACGTCGCGCGCTGTGGCGAGAAATGCTCCATATGGCATAACCAGGGCGCCGGCAAAGTAATTGGCGAGTGCGACGCGCGCGAGCGATGCAGCTTCCTCGTTGCTGAGACGTGCCTGTCTGATCTGACGTTCGATGCTGTCTCGCTGTTCGAGCAGGCCGATGACGTGAGCGATCCAGAACAGCCGGCTTTCCACCGGCGCATCTTTGGACATGAAAAGCGTTTTGGCGTTGCTATCCAGCCGCCAGATCATTCCCTTGCCAAGATCCACCGGGCCTTGGCCGATCCGAACCCCGTAGGCATCACGCAAATATCTGATGAAGTCCTCGCCGCGGTTCTCGGGCTGAAAGTCTCTTGCCTGCGAAAGCCGTTCCGCGGCGCGATCAAGCGCATCAAAATGGTTACGTTTTGATTGCACCCAATCGCGTACCTCGTCATAGGGAAAGCGGCTGGCCGCACCCACGTCGGTTTGGGCCACACGCGTTTGCAAGGAGCGATGTTCCTCTTCGAGCGCAAGATAACCGCGATAGAGATGCAAAAAGCGCTGCGCGATATCGGGCGCGACCCGGACGGCCGCGCTGGCCTCGTCAGGCAAAATGGGCGACCCGAACAGAGGGTCACTGGCGCTTTCACGAAGTTCGCTGGCGAGCCGCAAATCGTCGTCAGACGAAAAATAATTCGTCTCAATACCAAATTGCCGGCTGAGCCGCATGAGCAGCTCTCGCGTGATCGGCCGCTGATCACTCTCCATTTGACTCAAATAGCCCGCGGAAATGCTGAGAGCGTCTGCGAGCTCTGCTTGTGTCATGCTGCGTTGTTCGCGCAACCGCCGTAGCCGGTCGCCGGCGAAGATCTTGCGCTGTCTCACTTGGCAAACTTTACAACTGGCTCAGCGCTATCGGCAAAAATAAGCACTTTCTTCGGTCCCTCCGCGGCGATCTCCTTGCTAATCTTGCATACATTGACTGGGATGCAAAGCGCCCGGGGGCCGGTTTGGCAATCCATCGCGCTTGCCGGAGCAGCCAGGTGGTACCGGCGGACTATGTGCGAATGCTCGCGCGCCCTGCATCGGCTCCGTAAGGGATTCCTGTCCCGGCGCGACCAGGTCGGACCGGATTGTGAGGATGTGGCTATCATGACGATGTTGGTTGAACTGGAGGAAAGGCGCGCCGGCGCCAAGTTGGGCGGCGGCGTCAAGCGCATCGAGGCGCAGCATGCCCGCGGCAAGCTGACGGCGCGGGAGCGCATCGAGCTGCTGCTCGACAAGGGATCGTTCGAGGAATTCGACATGTTCGTCGAGCACCGCTCGACCGAATTCGGCATGGAGAAGACCAGGGTTCCCGGCGACGGTGTCGTCACCGGTTGGGGCACCGTCAACGGCCGCAAGACCTTCGTCTTCGCCAAGGATTTCACGGTGTTCGGCGGCTCGCTGTCCGAGACCCATGCGCTGAAGATCACGAAACTCCAGGACATGGCGATGAAGGCGCGGGCGCCGATCATCGGCCTCTATGACGCCGGCGGCGCCCGCATCCAGGAGGGCGTCGCCGCGCTCGCCGGCTATTCCTACGTGTTCCGCCGCAACGTCATCGCCTCCGGCGTGATCCCGCAGATCTCCGTCATCATGGGCCCCTGCGCCGGCGGCGACGTCTACTCGCCGGCGATGACCGATTTCATCTTCATGGTGAAGAACACCAGCTACATGTTCGTGACCGGTCCTGACGTGGTGAAGACCGTGACCAACGAGGTGGTCACCGCCGAGGAGCTCGGCGGCGCCTCGGTGCACGCGACGCGCTCCTCGATCGCCGACGGCGCGTTCGAGAACGACGTCGACGCGCTGTTGCAGATGCGCCGGCTGATCGACTTCCTGCCCTCGAACAACACCGACGGCGTGCCGGAGTGGCCGAGCTTCGACGACATCGGCCGGGTCGACATGTCCCTGGACACCCTGATCCCCGACAATCCGAACAAGCCCTACGACATGAAGGAATTGATCCTGAAGGTCGTGGACGAGGGCGACTTCTTCGAGATCTCCGAGACCTTCGCCAAGAACATCGTCACCGGTTTCGGCCGCATCGCCGGCCGCACCGTGGGCTTTGTCGCCAACCAGCCGATGGTGCTCGCCGGTGTGCTCGACAGCGATGCGTCACGCAAGGCCGCGCG
>NZ_AXAP01000071.1 GCF_000472865.1 Bradyrhizobium elkanii WSM2783
TGTCAGCCTCCTCGCCAATGCGATGGAGGTATTTTTTATGGCTGACGTATTCTCTAGTCCCCTCGATGAGCATCAGAGCGCATTTGTCGATCCCTGGAGTCATCAGCCCCAGAATTGGGGAGATATTCCAGATGACGCGGTGTTCGCTGGGGCATGGCACCTAAACGTCGGAATCGACACTCTTCATGAAGCGCTTTTTCTTGCACGTGATGACCATGGGGACCGCCTGTGGTCACTAACAACACCAGCTGAGAAGGCCACGCGAGAGAATTTAGACGCCCGCGACAACGGCGATCGCGCCTGGATCAAGCGGAAGATCAGTTGCGGCTGTGTGGCCGGAGCGGTTCGCGTCGGAAGTCCGCGCGATGCGGCGAGCATCCTAATGAAAGAGACTAGTCCGCTCTCGCCTTCATTTTTCAGGCTCGGAGCCGCCCTACATGCCCGGCCTGCTCACAAGCCAAGAGATGGGGGAATCGTTGGCGCCTTCGAGCAGGAGTTAAGACGGAATACGGTGGCGGCAGAAGCGGATCAGCAACGAGATGAGGCCGCCATCATCATACCTCCGGACCAAGGGCGGCCTCGGCGGCAAACTAGTAGGCTGTGTTCAAGGAGCTCGATGCCGGCTACGGCACGCCTCGGATCATCTATCCCAGCGCTGCTGGTGTTCGATACGACGAGCCCACGCTGCCGCCCAGAAAGAACTAATGGAGGCTGTCCTTCTCGCCCCGGCTGAGCGAAGCTTCCCTCGTGCCAAACTCGGGGAAGACTCTGGCGAGGAGGGATATGACGTCAGAGCGCTCGTCGAGCGCGGTTCAAAGCCCCAACTCCGAAAGCCCAGGGTGATCGTCCGGACGCCGCCCCAGAGGCCAGTGAAACTTCCGGTCGGCTTCCTTGATGGGAAGGTCATTGATGCAGGCAAACCGGCGTTGCATCAACCCTGCGGCATCATATTCCCAGTTTTCGTTACCATACGAACGGAACCAATTGCCGCTGTCATCATGCCACTCATAGGCGTAGCGGACGGCGATCCGATTATCGGTGAAGGCCCAGAGCTCCTTGATCAGCCGATAGTCGAGCTCCTTTGCCCACTTTCGGGTGAGGAACGCCACGATCTCGGTCCGTCCGTTGGCAAATTCGGAGCGATTCCGCCAACGGCTGTCCGGCGTATAAGCCAGCGACACCTTCTCGGGATCGCGGCTGTTCCATCCGTCTTCTGCCAGGCGAACTTTTTGTGTTGCGCTCTCGAGCGTGAATGGTGGTGCAATGATAGTCATTTCAGTTTCTCCTATACTGACAGGTACGATTTGCAAGTATGAACATTCAAGGCTCGGCCATATCCAATTTTACCATCCGGTCGGCCGAGAATCGTGCGCAACGCACTGATGAGCGCCGCATTTTCCTGCGGAGTGCCGATCGTGACTCGCAGCTTGTCACGCAGCCGATCGGTATCGAACCAGCGGACATAGATGTTCCGCTCCATAAGCTTCGTGACGACTTGGCGTGCGCTGCAGCTGCCATCAAACAATGCGAGCGAAACGAGAACGAAGTTGGCTTGAGATGGGCCGACAGCGAGGTTCAAGTCTTGCAGATTGCGCGAAAGTGTCTCTCGTTCCTTCCGAACTGCCTCCCAAGTACCGCTCGCATGCAGGCGGTCGTCGAGCCCCGCCGCACCGAGTATTTGGGCCATTGCATCGACGTTGTAGGTGTCCTTCGTTTTGTGAAGGATTGGCTGGATCAGCCTGACATCGGCGAGGCCATAACCCAAGCGGAGACCGGCGAGCGAATATCCTTTGCTCAGGGTGCGGAGCAGAAGGACATTTTGATGCCGCGATATCAGCGTTGTCGCATCATAGCCTAGCGCCGGATCAACGAAATCTACATAGGCTTCGTCAACAACGAGTACACCCTTAAAGGACGCGGCGAGCCGTTCGATCGTGGCGATTGGAAAAAGCGTTCCGCATGGGGCGTGGGGGTTCGTGAGGAACGCGAGCTGCGCGCCGGCGGCATTCCAGCGGCTCGCAGTTTCCTCGGGCAATTGCCAAGCTTCGGTCAAGGGAACGTCGCAGACGGGCGCAGGATGGAGACCTGCGAGCAAGGAATAGAAGCCGTAACCGGGCGAAACGATGCCGACCGCGCGGCCGGGATCGACAAAGGTCGCGAGCGCCAGTCGCAGCAGCTCGTCGCCACCATTGGTGGCAATAACCTGATCAGGCGCAACGCCGTGGGCGCGCGCGGCAACGAGACGAAACGCCATGGCCGACGGATCCGGATAGCGCTGGAGTGTGAGGGGAAGAATATTGCTGAGATGCGTCATCACCCTCGGGCTGGGCGGAAAAGGATTCTCATTCGTGTTGAGCTTGATCGCGCCGCTATCGGGCTGGAGGCCCGGTACGTAACCCTCAATTTGGCAAACATGCATTCGTTCGTACATCAGCGTCTCCGCCTGGGCCGGTCGGGTGCATAACCGGCGGATCGCTCCGCGACCAAGATCGGCTGCAACGAAGAGCGATGCAGGCACATATGCGGCCTTCCAATAGGGACGCGACTGGACGAAGATCTCCGCCGATCGCCGGGCACGTCGCTCAAGTCAGTCCTTCGCCCGAGCGCGATCGATCGACATTTGGGTCGGCATCATGTTGACGTTCGCGTTGTGGATGACCCACAGTGAGCCGACGACAACAGTCGCGATCAGCAGGCCAGTGAGGAGAAAAATCACCGTGTTGTTCCGCTGCTCTGGCGCGGTTCCGAGATGGAGAAAGAACGCGAGCTGCACCAGCAACTGAGCGACGGCAAGCAGCGTTATCGCCGGCAGGATCATGTCCCTAGCAACGGCACCGCTCATGACTGCTCCAAACGAGAGTGCGGTCAATCCGAGCGACAGGAAAAAGCCTGCTACGTAGGACTTAAGTGTAGCGTGGGGGGCATCATCTGCAATGTGGTTTGAAATACTCGCTTTCGACATCACAGCACCCCGCGCAGGTAAACGAAGGTGAAGACGCAGATCCACACCAGATCGAGGAAGTGCCAGAAGAGGCTGAGACAAGCGAGACGCCGACGAATGACCCCATCCAGCTCAAAGTGGGAGGCTTGGTGGATCATCACCGCAAGCCAGATCAGCCCCGCCGTCACGTGCAATCCGTGCGTGCCGACGAGCGTGAAATAGGCCGAGAGGAAGGCGCTTCGGTTCGGGCCCGCTCCCTCTTCGATGAGATGGACGAATTCTCGAATTTCCATGTTGATGAATGCCGCGCCCAACACGAAAGTGATGGCGAGCCACGCGATGACATTTCCCCTGCGGTTGGTCTGCAAGTTGAGTACGGCGACACCAAAGGTGAAGCTGCTCGCCAGCAGCAGAACCGTTTCAACCGCAACATACGACAGATCGAAAAGCTCCCGCCCGCCCGGACCGCCCGCAACATTTTCGGCAAGCACGCCGAAGGTGGCGAACAAGCACGCGAATATCAGGCAATCGCTCATCAGGTAGATCCAGAAACCGAGAACGGTCATCGACCCGTCATCATGCTCGTGGTGATGTGCGGCTGAAGCTTCGAACGTCGCTACCGATCTGGGGAGAACAGAGATGTTCATGGTTACACTGCCTTCGATATTTGCGCGTGGCGCTGTCTCTCGATGCGCGCGACCTCGGGTGCCGGAACATAGTAGTCGGTGTCCCGGTCGTAGCTGCGCGCGATGAACGTGCCGACCATCCCAAAGAGGCCAACCGCGGCGATCGCCCACATGTGCCAGACGAGCGCGAAGCACAGGACGAAGCTGAAGACGCCCATCACGAAGCCGGCCGCCGTATTCTTCGGCATGTGGATGTCCTCGTAGTACGACGCGGAGCGCCAGGCTCGTCCAAGCTCCTTGTCTTCCCAATGCTGCTCGAGCGAGGTGATACGGGGAATATGGGCGAAGTTGTAGAAGGGCGCCGGCGAGGCCGTGGACCACTCCAGGCTGCGGGCATTCCACGGATCGCCCGTCAGATCGCGGTTCTTCTCCCGATCCCTGATGCTGACCCAGAACTGGATGAGGATGGCGATGATGCCTATGCCGATAATCGCCGCGCCGACCAGAGCGACGATCAGGTAGGGGTGCCAGTCGGGCAGGTCATAGTGGTTCATGCGGCGCGTCATCCCCTTGAAGCCGAGGATGTAGAGCGGCGTAAAGGCGAGCCAGTAGCCGACCAGCCAGCACCAGAAGGAGACCTTGCCCCAGAATTCATTCAGCTTGAACCCAAACACCTTTGGGAACCAGAAACTCATGCCGGCGAGGCAGCCATAGACCACGCCACCGATGATGACGTTGTGGAAGTGGGCCACCAGGAACAGGCTGTTGTGCAGGACGAAGTCTGCGCCGGGAACCGCGAGCAGGACACCGGTCATGCCGCCGACAGCGAAGGTGACCATAAAGCCGATGGTCCACAGCGTCGCCGAGTGGAAGCGGATCCGGCCCCGGTACATCGTGAACAGCCAGTTGAACAGCTTCACGCCGGTCGGAATCGAGATGATCGTCGTCATGATGCCGAAGAAGGCATTGACGTTAGCGCCGGAGCCCATCGTGAAGAAGTGATGGAGCCAGACGAAGAACGAGAGCACGCCGATCGACGAGGTGGCGTAGACCATCGACTTGTAGCCGAAGAGCGGTTTGCCGGAGAAGGTCGCGATCACCTCGGAGAAGACGCCGAAGCACGGCAGGATCAGCACATAGACCTCGGGATGGCCCCAAATCCAGATGAGGTTGATGTACATCATCGCATTCCCACCAAGCTCGTTTGTGAAGAAATGCATGCCGAAGTACCGATCGGCGGCGAGCAGCGCCAAGGTGGCCGTCAGCACGGGGAAGATCGCGACAATCAGGATGTTGGTGATCAGTGCGGTCCAGACGAAGACCGGCATCTTCATGAAACCCATGCCGGGCGCGCGCATGCGCAGGATCGTGACGACGAAGTTGATACCGGTGAGTGTCGTGCCGAGCCCTGAGACCTGTAGCGACCATATGAAATAATCGACGCCCACTGTCGGACTGTATTCGAGCTCGGACAGCGGCGGATAGGCTACCCAGCCGGTCGCGGCAAAGTCGCCGACCCACATGGAGACCATGACAAGAGCGGCGCCGACGGCGGACAGCCAGAAACCCAGCGAATTGACGAAGGGATAGGCGACGTCGCGCGCGCCGATCTGGAGCGGCACCACGACGTTCATCAGCCCGATGATAAAGGGCGTGGCCACGAAAAAGATCATAATCACGCCATGGGCAGTGAAGATCTGATCGTAGTGATGCGGCGGCAGGTAGCCGGCGGCATCATTGGCGGCCATAGCCTGCTGGGTGCGCATCATGATCGCATCCGCAAATCCGCGCAGTAGCATGAGGAGCCCGAGACCGAAATACATTACGCCGATCTTTTTATGATCGACGGAGGTGATCCATTCGGACCAGAGATAACCCCACTTTCGATAGTAGGTGATCAGGGCAAGAACGGTGAAGCCGAGAATCGCGACGACGATGCCAGTCCCTGTGATGATTGGTTCATTGAGCGGAACGGCACTGAGGGAGAGTTTTCCAAGCATCAGTAATTCCTCCGCGAGACCAGTCCCTGGGGCGTGCAGATCGCGTCGTTGAGCGCCACCGCCGGCATCCGTCCCGCCATGAAGCGATCGACGATGCTATCGAAAAGTCCGGGCGTGACCCTCGCGTATGTGGTAGCCGGCGTCTTGATGCTCGGCTGCTCGAGCCGCCTGTAACCCGCTTCGTCCAGCGCGACCGGCGCGTTCCTGGCCTGCGTAATCCAGGCATCGAACTGTTTTCTGGGCACAGCGACCGTGTCGAAATGCATGTCCGAAAAACCCGGCCCGCTGAAGGCCGAGGATCGACCAGCATAGGTGCCAGCCTCATCGGCGATGAGGTGCAGCTTGGTCCGCATCCCAGCCATTGCGTAGATTTGGCTGCCAAGCTGCGGGATGAAAAAGGAGTTCATCATCGACGCAGACGTCAGGCGGAAGTTGATCGGCGTGCCGACGGGAATCGCGAGGTGGTTTACGGCGGCGACACCGTAGTCCGGATAGATGAACAGCCACTTCCAATCCAGCGCGACAACTTCGACGTTCACCGGCGCGACGTCCGATTCAAGCGTCCGGTAGGGATCGAGCGAGTGGGTTGTCTCCCAAATGAGGACGGCGAGGAATGCTACGATGATGCAGGGGATCGACCAGATAACGATCTCGATCGGCGTCGAGTGCGCCCATTTGGGCATGTAGGTCGCCTTGGAGTTTGACTCCCGATAGCGCCAGGCGAAAACGAGTGTCAGCACAATCACGGGAATGACGACAAGCAGCATGAGGCCGAGCGCGATCAGGATCAGATCCTTCTCCTGCGCGCCGATGGACCCCTTGGGGTTCATCAGTTCCAGATGATCGCAGCCGCCGAGGGTCAAGAGGAGGATCGCAACGGCCACTCGGCCCGCGACTGTCGGGAGCCTAGCGAGCGCAGCGCCCTCTTCGCGTGTCGCACGCTCTACCCGTCGGCCACTATGAAGCGAAGCATGGCTGAAGAGCCCTCCGTGGCCTTGCTTGAGTGCCTTTGTGCTCGCCTCGGTGTGAGGCAACCATGATCCGCGCTGGAACAACTTACCCATCCTCTAGGATCAGCGGCTCATCAGGCGCCGCAGATTGGATTCCCGTTTGTATGGCTTCTGCCTTCGATATAGCTGACAAATCACACCATGATGTATGTTCGTCAAGCATACATTTTCGTTACCTGAACCGCTCAGTGTACGCCATAGAGATGAGAGCGCTCGGCAATTCGAGGCGAAGATCGAGGGAAAATGGCGCTGGATCAATATGTCCGAGCCTGGTGAATGCGGGCGACAGGCAGCTGCGCGTTTATGATAGTAGCGCGACATGGCTAGTCCCGCCCACTTCAGGGCAAACAAAAGCATTTAAGTGTATGCTTAAATAACATACTATTGTGGGCAACAATGTATGGCATGAGCGCTGCTGTGCCGCAACGATGCGGACGGTCCAGTCGGCATCCTCAACCCACGTCCAAGTCCAGATGCAAGGGACCATTCATGACAGACTATCGAACAATTCGTGCCGCCGCTGTGCAGATCTCCCCCGACCTCGCTTCTCTCGAAGGGACGCTCGACCGTGTGCTCGCTGCCATCGCCGAAGCGGCGTCAAAAGGTGTCGAACTAATTGTCTTCCCCGAGACGTTCCTGCCCTGGTACCCCTACTTCTCAATAGCTCACGGGCCGAGCGCCATTCGCGACGAGCACATCCGTCTCTATGAGAACGCCGTCGCCGTGCCCGGACCGGTGACCCACGCTATTTCGGCGGCCGCTCGCAAGCATAACATCGTGATCACGGTTGGGATCAACGAGCGCGACCATGGTTCGCTCTACAACGCCCTGCTGATCTTCGATGCCGATGGCTCGCTGCGCCTGAAACATCGCAAGATCTCGCCAGCCTATCACGAACGAATGATCTGGGGCGTGGGCGACGGATCGACCCTGCAAGTGGTCGAAACGGCGGTCGGCAGAATCGGCGGCTTGATCTGCTGGGAGCATTACAATCCGCTCGCCCGCTATGCGATCATGGCCCAGCATGAGGATATCCACGTGGCGCAATATCCCGGTGCGCTCTTCGGCCCCACCTTTAGCGACCAGACGGAGGTCCAGCTTCGCAACCATGCCCTCCAGAGCGGCTGCTTTGTGGTCAATGCGACGGCTTGGCTCACCGAGGAGCAAGTCATGAAGATCGCTGGCGAGAATGGCGCGGCCGCAGCAATCCGCGGCGGCTGCATGACTGCGATCATCGATCCAGAGGGAAGGCATGTAGTCCCACCGCTGACTTCCGGAGAGGGGATTCTGGTTGCCGATCTTGATCTCAAGCTGAACGTAGTCGGCAAGCGACTAATGGATTCTGTGGGCCACTTTTCGCGCCCAGAGCTCCTCCGGCTTCTTATGACCAACCAAGCGGTGGCGCCAACCGTCACCTCGCGCGAACTCGCCTTGCAGCGGCCGCCCGTGGCCCTGCCGGCACCTCTCCCGGAACCTACAGCGATGCCGATCCTCGCGGCCGCTATCGAGTGATCAAGACGCCTCGGCAAGAGCTGCCTGAGGCGTCCCCCCTTTGCCTCGTTCCGAACGGCCGGCCGCGGAAGCATCGTTCAACTGGACCAGCGTAGTGGTGGCGATTTTGAGCACCTCTCGAAGAGCTACTGGGCTTTATCCGTTGGTCAACCATCCGGTCTCGAGCTTCCAAGAAATTCGGTGAGCAGCGCGTTGAATCGTGCAGGAGCTTCGAGGTAAGGCAGATGCCCGCAACTCGGCATTCGTGCGATCGAGGATCCTGCGAGCGCTGGTGGAGCTCCTCGACACAGTAGTCCGGGACGAAAGCGTCCCGTTCTCCTCTGATAAGAAGGATCGGGCAGCGGACATCGGCCAGCTCCGCGCGCTGGTCGAATGCGATGAGCTCGTTGAAACGGGCCCGGATATGTTGGGGATCGATCCAATTGAGCGATCGCAGGAAGCCCCGGACGATAGCGTCATGCTCGCTGACTCCCATCGCGTATAGTAGTTCTTCGGCCCATCCTCGCCCCCCGTCGGGCAGGAGGAGCAGATCATAGAGCTTGAGGCGCGCCTCCCTGTCCGCCGGCTTCAAGTGGATGAACGCGTTGACGACCGCGATGCGCTCAACGCGTTCTGGATGGCGTGCCGCGAACATCAAAGCGACGCGAGCACCTTTCGAAAGGCCACAGATTGCGATCCGTTCGATCTGGAGATGCTCAGTCAGCGCGAGAATCGCTTCCCAATAGCGATCGAATCGTACTTCGCGCCCCTCTGATCGACCGTGGCCGGGCATGTCAATTCCGACGACGCGATGAGTCGTCGCAAGGGCTAAGCGTTGCAACATCCAGTTGTCCACATTGCCGCCAAGGCCGTGAACAAAGAGCAATGCCAGTCCCGCTCCCTCAAGCGTATAGTGCAACCTTCGGCCGTCATGGATGAAAGAGCTCATTGCCTCATGCTCTCCGGAGCGAGCTTGGAATGCGCTGCCGTCGCGTCAAGCGGACTACACCGTACCGACGCATCTACGATCAGCACGACCCCTCTATACCTAAGGGAAACTGGCGGCACGGCAGCTGCGGGAGGAATTGCATCACGCCGTTTCCTCCATCGAAGAATATGATGACCGTTACACCGGTTGAGAACTTGCGAATGTTCGGCTTCATCGTTGAAAGCCGTCGCCCGCTCTATTGATCACGTTCGGACCGCCTCCCTGACTTCCTGGTAACACCAACTCAGCCACTCGAGCGCCAAGGCAAGATCGGATGCCGCGACGGTTGCTCCGCCCCAGAAGCGGAAGCCGGGAGGAGCCGTCCGGTAAGCGCCGGCATCGAACGCAACGCGCTCCTGTGCCAACCGCGCGACGACGGCGTTTGCCACCACAGACTGCAAGACTTGGTCCCCACCTAGCTCCGGATCGACAATCCTGAGGCAGATCGACGTCTGTGACCGGATCTCCGCGCGACTGGCAAGAAAATCGCACCACTTGTTCCGGCTGACCCATTGGGCGGCGCGGTCGAAATTTTCCTGGCACCGCGCCTTCAAGGCAGGAAGACCGCCAATGTCGCGCGCCCAACGCAGCCCGTCGATCGCATCTTCGACTGCCAGAAGCGATGGCGTGTTGATCGTTTCCCCGACGAACAGCCCTTCGATGACGAGGCCACTCTTGACCATGCGGAAGAGTTTCGGCATCGGCCAGCGCGGAACGTGATCAGTCAGACGCTCGACGGCCCGTGGGCTCAAGACCATCATGCCATGGGCAGCCTCGCCGCCGAGCACCTTCTGCCATGACCAGGTCGTCACATCGAGCTTGGACCAGGGCAGGTCCATGGCGAACGCAGCCGACGTCGCATCGCAGATCGTCAAACCGCTCCGGTCTTCGGTGATCCAGTCAGCATCGGGGACCCGGACGCCGGAAGACGTTCCGTTCCACGTAAAGACAATGTCGCGTTCCGGGTCCGCCCGCCGAAGGTCTGGAAGTTCGCCATGGGCGGCCATAAAGATCCTCAAATCACCGAGCCCGAGCTCCCGCGTGATGTCTACCACCCAGTCGCCGCCGAAGCTGTCCCATGCGAAGACATCGACGCCACGTGGCCCGAGTAGCCCCCAAAGCGCCATCTCCACGGCGCCGGTGTCGGAGCCGGGCACGATTGCGATTCGATAGTCGTCCGGAATCTCCAAAACCTCTCGCGTTAGGTCGATAACCTCGCGAAGCTTCGCCTTGCCTTCCTTGGAGCGATGTGATCGGCCTAGCGCAGCGCCGTTCAACGCCTGCAGCGACCATCCGGGACGTTTCCGGCAGGGGCCGGACGAGAAGTTCGGGTTCGTAGGTTTCCTAGCTGGTCGAGAAATCCCTTCGCGCATCTTTGCGTCCTTTCCGGTCTACGCAACTGCTCCGCTTTCGCGGTAGGCCGCGAGCGCGGTCTTGAGCTGGACCAGACTTGGCGTGACCACCGGAATGAAGGCGGCCTCCCTCCAGCGCCGATCGAAACTGGCCCCGGACGCCCTCAGATAGCCACGGCCACCCGTGCTCTGGAGCTCGAGCCCAACAGCCTGCATAACGATGTCGGCGAGAGCGATGCGGATCTTGAACAGCGCCTCCGGCTTAGCTCGGAACATGCCGGAGCGGAGCCCCTCCCGCAGATTGCTTTCCTGCTCGACCAGCGCCGAGGTCAGCGCAATCACCGGCTCAGTGAGTATCTGACGCCGGGGTGCGAGGCGGCCGTGCGCTTCCGCAAGCGCGCGCCGCGCCAGCCCGATGGACATGCCGCACTGGAGGCCGAGGAAGGCCGGGCGCACCTCCGGCAGCCAGACATTGGCATCGGGATGGATCACGCGATCCGCATCGATCTGCACGCCCGAAAGAGTTGCGCCTGCCGTGTTGCTCGCGCGCAGCGCGATGATGTCGAGGTCGGCTGAGCGGCTAAGACCTGCATCGTCATGCGCTACCGAGGCGATGAAGGCGCCTCGCCTGTGCTTTCTCGCCACAGCCACGGCGAGATGAAAGCCTTGCCAGCGCAGATTTGTGACCCAAGGTAACATTCCATCGAGCACGAGGCCGTCGGCTTGCGCGCGCACGTTCACCTGCAGCTCCTCGATGCCGGAGAGAAACTTCATCGCATTAGATAGACCGGTGGCGCCGGCCACGCGTCCAGCCAAGAGGTCCGGCAGCAGCGCCTGGCGCAACCCCGCATTGGGACTTTGTAAGAGATACTCGATGTAGCTACGATGCGCCCAGAGCACGAAGCCGGCAGCTACCGAATGTTCAGAAGCAGCCGCGATCGCCTCGACACCGTCCGTGACGTCGCCCCCTGCTCCACCGTCGGCGACGGGTAGGCCGGCACCAAGCAACCCGCCCGCCGCAAGCCGCGGGAGAAGTTCGCCGGCCAGGGTGTTCTCCGTGTCCAGGCTGAAGGCGTTCCTGTCCAACCATGCTGCAAGCTCGGCATCGACCGACACGGCGGATCATCCTTTCGCGGCAGCGGCGCGCACGCCATCCCAGCGGTAGGGCTCGAACTCCGGGTTGAGCGGTGAGTCGCCGAGATTGTTGGCGAAGTTGCACAGCGTGGCGAGGCTCACTCCGAGCACCACCTCAAGTGCCGCCTGGTCGCCGAATCCGGCCGACTTGAAAGCCTCGAGCTCGACATCGTCGACGCGGCCGCGTGTAGCGATCACCGCCTTCGTGAAGCGCGCGACGGCGTCTAGGCGCGCATCAGGCACATGACCGAGATCGCGCAGGGCCTCGACTGCTTCCTTATCGAGTCCTGCCTGCTTGTAGGCGGCAGACGTGTGACCGGCGACGCAAAAGCCGCAGCCATGCGTCGCGGCTGCAGTGATCTGCACGGTCTCGCGCTCCGCGACCGACAGAGAGGAGCGCGCATTGATGCCAGAGACCGTCAGATAGGTTTCCAGCGCCACTGGTGCATTGGCGAGCACCCGCAGGTTAGCAGCTTCAGGAGCATCTTCAATCGTTCGTAGGGGCAGTCTTGTCATGATCTCTCCTCTTCATTCGCGGGCGCTGCAGCGCGCCGTCCGATCAGGCGCTGCAGCAGCGGCCCTCCGCTCAAAAGTCTGGACGCGGAGAGAGCACCTTGCTGCCACTGCGCAGGCGGATGCTCCGGCGGCGTTACGATGGTCGAGAACCCACACTGCACGAGTGCGGCGAGCTGATCCGGCAGGATGTGTCCGATCGCGCGGATGTCGCCCTTGAATCCATGTCTGTCTCGAAGCGCGCGAGCAACGGTGAAGCCGCGGCCGTCGCGAAACTTCGGGAACTCGACAACGACAAGCTCGAGCTTGTCGAGGAAGGGAAGGATCTTATCAGCCGTAACTCCGGCAGCCGCGAACACACCGATTGGGCCGTCGATGCGAATCTCTGATCCCACCGACGCCAACACGTCGAGCGGGATGACATACTTCGGCCGGATCGCGCCGTCTCCGTTCGCGTCGGGATAGCTCCAGCCGTCCTCGATGACCCGCGCTTTGTTATTGATGAGCGCCATAGACCGCCTCCCTGAAGGGTGCCGTTCCAAGCCGCCGGCAGGTGTCGATGAAGCTCTCCCCGTCGGTACGGTGCGCGAGATAGGCGTCGACGATTGCCTCAATCGCGTCAGGCACGGCCCCGACAGCGACCGAGGGACCGATAATCGTGCCGATGGACGCTTTCTCGTCGGCCGCGCCGCCGAGCGTGATCTGATAGACCTCCTCGCCATTCTTATCGACGCCGAGCAGCCCGATGTGCCCGACATGATGATGACCGCACGCGTTGATGCAGCCAGAGATGTTGAGGTCGAGAGGTCCAATTTCGGCTTGCCGTGCCGGATCGGCGAAACGATCCGCGATCTTCTGCGCGATCGGGATTGAACGGGCCGTTGCGAGGCTGCAATAGTCCATGCCGGGACAGGAGATGATATCGGTGACGAGGCCGACATTCCCCGTCGCAAGACCGCCATCAACCAGGGCCTGCCATAGGTTAGGGAGCTGTTCCTTGCGGACATGCGGCAGAACAAGGTTCTGCTCGTGCGATACCCTGATCTCACCGAAGGAGAAGTGATCAGCTAGATCCGCGATCAGGTCCATCTCGTCGGCGCTCACGTCGCCGGGGATTCCGCCAATGGGCTTTAGCGAGATCACCGCGGAAATGTAGCCCGGTTCGCGATGTGGGTGCGTGCTCGTTCGAACCCAGGCTCTGAACGCACGGTTCGACTTCACCGCACGTTCGAACTCTGGCGTTTCCGAGGGCAAGGGAACAAAGGGCGGCCGCACGAAGCGCGCAGCAACCACCGAGACCACGTCATCCTCGAGGACGCAAGAGTCAGCAGGCATGGCCGCGAACTCATGCTCGATCATCTCGATGAAGCGCTCCGGCTTCATGTCGCGAACGAGGATCTTGATCCGCGCTTTGTAGATGTTGTCGCGTCGACCCAGCGTGTTGTAGACGCGAAGGATTGCCTCGACATAGCGCAAGAGATTGCGAACCGGCAGCCAGTCCCGGACCTTGGTGCCGACCATGGGCGTGCGTCCAAGACCGCCGCCCGCGTAGATCTGAAATCCCGGCTCACCTTTCGCGTTACGCTTCGCGAGTATGCCGATGTCATGGACGCGGACCGCCGCGCGGTCCTGAGGGCTGCCTGTGATCGCGATCTTGAACTTGCGGGGTAGATAGGTGAACTCGGGATGATCAGTCGACCATTGCCGGAGGATCTCCGCGTAGAGACGCGGATCGACAACCTCTTCCGCAGCGGCGCCAGCGAAATGGTCGGTCGTAACGTTGCGCACGCAATTGCCGCTCGTCTGAATGGCGTGAAGGTCCGCTTCTGCCAGCACAGCGAGAATGTCCGCCGCATCTGTCAGTCGAGGCCAGTTGAACTGAATGTTTTGGCGCGTCGTGAAATGCCCGTAACCGCGGTCGTAGTAGCGAGCGACATAGGCAAGCTGCCGCATCTGCGAAGCGCCCAGCACGCCATAGGGTAGCGCCACCCGAAGCATGTAGCCGTGGAGCTGGAGATAGAGGCCGTTCATCAGGCGGAGCGGCTTAAACTCGTCCTCGTTCAGCTCACCCGAAAGACGGCGCTGGACCTGTCGACGAAACTGCTCGGCGCGGTCGCGCAGGAACTGACGATCATATTCGTCATAGCGATAGATGCCCGCGTAGGGAGACCTCGAAGTGGCCGATGGTGGTGCCAGCAATGGTGGGCGCGCCCACCGCTCCCCGACCGCCGTTTTGGCCAAGTCCTCCCGAACACTTGGTCCTGCGCCTCGTAATCGTTCGCGGCGCGCTTGGGGGACAGGACGCCCCTCAACAAGATCGGCCGGAATATCCCGAATGTCGACGGCAACATCCCGGTCGCGATCTCTGACCGTCTCAAGCGCGGATTGGAGCGCGTTACCATCGAGGGCGTCCGCGGCTTCAAGTCGATCGGTCCACTCCCCGTTTGAGCCCAACCAGACAACGACGCCATCCGATAAGCGATTTGCAGTGACGATGCTCTTGGGCATGTGGTATCTCTTCAGGTGGGCTAGACTCAGGCAGCTTGGCGGGCTGCGGCCCAGCCCAGGTCACGGCCCACGGCGATGAGCGCGTCGACGAGATCACGCATGTGCGCTTCAGTGTGGAACGGCGTCGGCGTGATGCGCAGGCGCTCCAGACCGCGCGCCACCGTGGGATAATTGATGGGCTGGACATAGATGCCGCGACCGGCCAAGAGCAATTCGCTGATACGCCGGCACAGATGCGCATCCCCCACCATCACCGGCAGGATATGAGTGGGCGAGTCGAGCACGGGCAGGCCCCCGCTCTTGAGCATCGCCTTCAGCCGAGCCGCATTCTCAGCCTGCCTCGTGCGGTCTTCAGGGTGCGCTTTCACATGCTGTATGGCGGCCAGGGCTCCCGCAGCAAGGTGGGGAGGAAGCGACGTAGTGAAGATGAAGCTGTCGGCGAGGCTCCGGATCACGTCGATCATGAGCGCCGAACCGGCGACATAGCCGCCCATCACGCCAAAGGCTTTCGCCAGGGTACCTTCGATCAGTGTCACACGATGGGCTACGCCGTCACGCTCGGCGATTCCGCCGCCGCGCGCGCCATAGAGCCCCACCGCGTGAACCTCATCAAGATAGGTGATAGCGCCATGCTTCTCAGCGATGCCGCAGATGGCGGCAATCGGCGCCACGTCGCCGTCCATGCTGTAGACGCTCTCGAAGGCAACAATCTTAGGGCGCGCTGGATCGACGCTGCCCATCAGCTCATCGAGATGAGCGACATCGTTATGCCGAAAGATGAGCCTCTCCGCGCCAGATCGGCGAATGCCCTCGATCATCGAGTTGTGGTTGAGCGCATCGGAGAAGATGACGCAGTCTGGCAGGAGCCGGCCTAAGCTGCCGAGCGCCGCGAGGTTCGAGATCCAGCCTGACGTGAAGATTAGTGCCGCCTCCTTGCCGTGAAGATCGGCAAGCTCGGCTTCGAGAGCAACATGCTGACGATTAGTACCGGAGATGTTGCGCGTCCCTCCGGTGCCGGCACCGGAGATATCGATCGCGTTGTGCATGGCTGCAAGGACACGGGGATGCTGCCCCATGCCGAGATAATCATTGCTGCACCAGACCGTGACGCGCTGGATCCCACCATCCGGGCGATGCCAGAGAGCCGTAGGGAATTCTCCCGCGATCCGCTCCAGCTCGATGAACGTCCGATAGCGGCCGTCCAGTTTCATCTCGGAAATTAGTTCTCGAAACTTGGCGTCGAAATCCATCGGTTATCACCCATCGCACGCGATTGTCGCTCAAAGACGGTAAGTCTCGGCGAAACATGCCATACATCTTCGCCCAGTTTAGTAGGTTATATAAGCATACATCTCAACCATACTGCAGGCGAATTGTATGGATCTAACCCCTACGCCTGGAGCATAATCCCTGCTTGCAATCGCACGCGGCGCCTCCGACGCAACCGTGGCGGTCCATATCGCGAAGACAGCCCGATGCCGCGGGCGGAACCCGAAAGACAGGCCTCGCCCAGCGGATGCAATTGGCGGCAAAAGTCGTCGAATGAGGGGTAGTTACTTTATGTATGAATGCGGCACGGCCACGAGATTTTGGTCGCGCAGGAAGCGATCCATCCACCTGACCCCGTCCGCGATGCCGCCGAATGGATAGAGATGATACAGCAGGGTGCCGAAATCCCGTCCGTTCAATCCGAGGGCAAGCCGTTCGACAAAGCGATCCGACGTGACGCGCTGAAGGAGATTGGTGAGCGAGAGGCCATACTTTCGCAGGAGCCCGTCCGATCTGATGACACCAAATTGTTCAGCGTATCTGAGCAGTCTGCCGGCATCCGTTGGCCCAGGGATGCCGATTCGAACGGGCGTAGTGATCTCCTCGCCGCGTAAGCGCGTGATCCAGCGCACGATCGCATCGGCATCGAGTCCGAACTGAGTCGTGATTTCGACGGAGCAGCCGGCCTCCTTCAGGAAAGCGAGCTTCCATCTGAGAGCTCGCCACAGCGTGTCGGCATCGATCTTTGGATGCCCTTCCGGGTGTGCGACAATCCCTACATGGCGAATGGCGTGGCGCTGGAGGATCCCACTTTCCAGTAGGCCCAAGGAGTTTACATAGGGACCGGCAGGCGTCATCGGGTCGCCCCCGACCAGCATGAAACGCGTCGGGGCTACCTCACCGATCAAGTATCCAAGGAAGTTGTCGAGCTCTCTCTCGGAGAGCAGCCGCCGCGCTGAGATGATCGGCACTGGCTCAAAGCCGTATTGCCGCACTATGCGCGCTGCATGGATACGCTGCGCGTGGTTTTCGCTGCCCAGGAACGCAATATTGATGGGCGTTCCTGGTGGAATCTCGGCTTTGGACTCCGCAATCCGCGCGACGGTCTTCGCGGTGACCTCCAAGGCGTAGAGACCGCGCGGAGAAGAAACCAAGGCTGGCGGTTGAATATGAAGACTATGTATCGGCGTCACCGCGCTTCTCTAAGATTGTCGCGCTAACCGCGGGCCAGCGACGATTGCACGTATCTGCCCTTCCAATCATAACCCATACATGCTATCTATAGCGTATGTTTAATTAGCATACAAGCGAGGGAATAGTATGTGGCGACCGCGACTAATCGAGAGCGCCCGCATGAAATATCTCGGAATTGTTGAAGCCCTTGAGGCGGATATCAGGTCCGGGCGGGTCGCACGGAGCGACAGGCTGCCGCCGCAGCGAGCCATCGCGGAAGCTCTCGACGTCGATCTGACTACTGTGACGCGGGCCTTCAATGAGGCGCGCCGGCGCGGGCTCATCGAGGCGCAGGCCGGCCGCGGCACCTTCATCAGAGAGAAACTTGATGGCAACGAGCCCGCCGGAGCGGCGCACCCCTTGATCGATCTCAGCATGAACATTCCGCCACAGCCGTCGGAGGTGGAGTTCCGAAAGATCTTTCCGCAGGGGATCGCCGGCATCCTCGGAAGTCCGCGCGGCCTGCTCAGCCTGCATTACCAGGATAGCAGCGGCGCAGAGCCCGATCGCTATGCAGCCGCAGCCTGGCTTGCGCACCGGCTCGAAGGCGTTGCTCCCGACCGGCTCATGGTTACGGGCGGCGCTCAAAGCGCATTGTTTGCCGTCTGCGAACTTCTGCTCGCTCGCGGCGACGTGCTTCTTGCCGGTGCGATGACCTATCCCGGGCTGAAGGCTGTCGCCGCACAGAAAGGGCTCGTCCTCGAACCCCTCGCAATGGATGAACAGGGGATCGTTCCAGACGCATTCGAGAAAGCGTGCCGCGAGAAATCCCCCAAGGCGCTATACGTGATCCCAACCATCGACAATCCAACGACGGCGACAATGTCGGAGGATCGGCGCCATAAGATCGCGGCCCTGGCGCGGAAGCATGGCATCGCCATCATTGAGGACGATCCTTATGCGCCGCTTCGGCCGGAGCGGATTGTCACGGTGGCGGAGCTGGCTCGCGACCTCACCTGGCATATCGCCACTCTTTCGAAATGTGCGAGCCCCGCTTTGCGTGTTGCCTATGTCGTCGCACCTAATGCTGGGATGGCGCTTCGACTGGCGGGCGTGTTGCGTGCGACCATCCTCATGGCACCGCCACTCATGTCAGCCCTTGCGACACGCTGGATCGCCGACGGCTCGCTCGATGAAATCGCGAAAGCCATCAGCGCCGAGAACGCGGTTCGCCAGAAGCTTGCCGCTTCGATCCTGGGTGACGTCAGCTTTGCGGCAGATCCGCACGGGCATCACCTTTGGCTACGGTTGCCCACTCATTGGCGCGCAGGCGACTTCGCGGAGCACGCCGATCGTGTCGGTGTATCGATCGTGCCGAGCTCCGCCTTCGCCGTTGCCGCGCATCCCACTGAGGCCGTGCGTATCTCGCTGGGCGTCGCGCCCGACCGAGGTGCGCTCGAAGATGGCCTCACCCAGCTCGCCAGTCTCATGGCGCAGCCATCGCTCGCTACCAGAGCCGTCGTGTAGTTCATAAGGATTGATTACGATGTCCAACGCCATCAAAGCCGCCGTTGTTCAGGCCGCACCTGTCCTCTTCGACAAGCCGAAGACCTTTGCCAAGCTCGCCAATTGCACGCGCGAAGCGGCCGGTTTGGGGGCGGATCTCGTGGTCTTTCCCGAGGCGTTCGTCGGCGGCTATCCGAAAGGCATCGACTTCGGCGCGCGTCTGGGCATGCGCAGCGCCGAGGGGCGGGAAGATTTCCGCCGCTACTACGATAGCGCCATCGACCTGCCAGGACCCGAGGCCACTCGGCTCGGCGAAATCGCGCGGGACAATGGCGTGTACCTCGTGGTCGGTGTCATCGAGCGGGATGGCGGGACGCTCTATTGCACGGCCTTGACCTACGGATCCAACGGTCGGTTGCTCTTGAAACACCGCAAGCTCATGCCGACGGCGCTGGAACGGCTGGTCTGGGGCTTCGGTGACGGCTCGACAATTGGCGTGGTCGAGACGCCGCTCGGCCGCATCGGCAGCGTCATCTGCTGGGAAAACTACATGCCGCTGCTGCGTGCCGCGATGTACGCCCAGGGGGTCGAGCTTTACTGCGCGCCAACGGTCGATGATCGTGACACTTGGTTGCCCACGATGCGCACCATCGCGCTTGAAGGCCGGTGCTTCGTGATCTCGGCCTGCCAGTATTTCACGCGTAACGATGCTCCGCGGGACTACGCGCCTGTTCATGGTGACGACCCGAAAACGGTACTTATCCGCGGCGGATCCTGCATCGTCGACCCGCTCGGCAATGTCCTCGTCGAACCCGATTTCACCGGAGAGGCGATCAAGCTTGCCGAGATCGACCGGCGGGTGATCGTCCGCGGCAAGTACGATTTGGATGTTGTGGGTCATTACGCCCGCCCCGACGTATTCAGGCTTTCGGTCGACACGCGACCGAAGCCTGCAGTCGCGTTCAAGGGACAACTGCCCTTGTCGGTCGTCCAGGAGCTGAATGTCACGACGGAGCCGAATGAGGACGCGCTATGTTCGGATTAACGGCGCTCGAGCTCGCCCGTATCCAATTCGGATTCACGATGTCGTCCCAGATCATCTTCCCGGCGATCACCATCGGTCTTGCGAGCTATCTCGTGGCACTGGAAGGCCTGTGGTTGTGGAAGAAAGAATAGTCTACCGCGACCTTTATCATTTTTGGAGCCGCGAGCGCATGACGGCACGAGGGATAAGCGCGGGAGTTTTCGGTTCCTCACCAGGACGATAAGATTGAGCTGACCATCGGGAAAAAAGCGGACCTTATCAGTTAGCGTGTCCGCTCCCGATTATTCGCGTTGTGAAGCAGCATTTGGCTGGCGCGCGGATTATCGGCATTGCACGGAAATGGGTTCCAGATGTCCGGCGGGGTTACGGCCCTGACCGGAATGTCCTAAGCTGCAATGGCGTTTCGTTTAGGTAAGGATTGAAGCCGATACGGAAATATTAAGAGCGGATGGGAAGCTTTTCGGGCACAGCGATTGCTGCGGGAGGTAACGACGATGGACTTAGATCCGGTTGTTCTGTCGCGATTGCAATTTGCCTGGGTGATTGGCTGGCACATTCTGCTCCCCGCATTCACCGTCGGTGCCTCTGCGTTCATTACCGTCCTTGAAGGATTTTATCTCACGACCCGGCGCGACGTTTATCTTCGCGTCTCCATGTTCTGGATCAAGATTTTCTCGATCGCGTTTGGCATGGGTGTTGTGACCGGCGTCGTTATGCCGTTTCAGTTCGGCACCAACTGGAGCCGCTACTCGGACGCTACCGCAAACGTTCTCGCGCCGCTGTTCGCCTATGAAGGTCTGACGGCGTTTTTCCTCGAAGCTGCATTTCTTGGCGTCCTCCTGTTTGGACGAAAGCTGGTGCCGCGCTGGGCGCACTTTTTTGCGGCGCTGATGGTGGCGCTGGGCACGCTGTTCTCGTCTTTCTGGATTCTGTCGGCTAATAGCTGGATGCAGACGCCGGCCGGTTACGAAATCATCGACGGCCGTATCTTTCCGACAAACTGGATGGAAGTCGTCTTCAGTTCTTCATTCCCGTACCGGCTGGCTCATACGGTTGTGGCTTTCTACATCACCACCGGTTTCGTCGTCCTCGGCGTTGGCGCTTATCTGATGAGGCGGGAACAATTTGCAGAAGAAGGCCGCACCATGCTGTCGATGACGCTGTGGCTCCTGACCGCGCTGGTGCCTCTGCAGATCTTTCTCGGCGACCAGCATGGCCTTAATACGCTGGAGCACCAACCTGCAAAACTTGCGGCCATCGAGGCACACTGGGAGACCGGCCGCCGCATCCCCCTGGCGCTGTTCGCCATTCCCGACGACAAGACCGAAAGCAACTATGCTGCGATCGAGGTGCCCTTGCTGGGCAGCTTGATCCTCACTCACAGGCTCGACGGCGAAGTCAAGGGCCTTAAGGACTTTCCCGCTGATCAACGGCCGCCCGTCGCAATTCCCTTCTTTTCTTTCCGGATCATGGTTGGATGCGGCATGCTGATGCTTGGTATCGTGCTGCTCGGCGGATGGCTGCGCTGGCGTGGGCGGCTCAACGACACTCCGCTTTTTCTGCGGCTGTGCCAACTCGCGATGCCCATCGGGTTCATTGCGGTTATCGCCGGCTGGGTGACCACCGAAGTCGGACGCCAGCCCTGGACCGTCTATGGCCTGTTGCGAACCGCGGAGTCAGTCTCGCCGTCGTTGACGGGCCGTGACGTGCTGATCTCGCTGCTCGCCTATATGGCCGTCTATCTCGTTATGTATCCAGCCGGATTGTTTCTCATGATCCGCCTTGTCCGCCTCGGCCCGACGCCCACCGCGGAACGAGACGCGGAAATCGAGGCCGGACGTCCACAGGCGCCGGTATTGGCCGCGCCGGTGATTTCCGAGGAGAACGTACCATGAGTCAGGGCGTGATTCAGGTTATGGATTTCGTGCCGATCTGGACGCTGATCCTCGGCCTCGCCGTGTTCTTCTACGTGCTCCTTGACGGCTTCGATCTCGGCGTCGGCATTCTTTTTGGCTTGGCGCCGGACACAGCCTCTCGCAATACGATCATGAATTCGATTGCGCCGATTTGGGACGGAAATGAAACCTGGCTCGTGCTCGGCGGCCTTGGCTTGCTCGCGGCCTTCCCGCTCGCGTTCGCCATCATCCTTCCCGCGGTTTATTTTCCAATTCTCGTGATGCTGCTGGCATTGATTTTTCGAGGGGTGGCGTTCGAGTTCCGCTTCCGGGACGCTGAGCGCAAGACCTTTTGGGACCACGGGTTCAGCTACGGATCGGGCATTGCAACCTTCGCGCAGGGCGTGGTTCTCGGCAACTTCATCCAGGGATTTCGAGTCAGCGGGCGGGTGTTCTCCGGTAGCTCGTTTGATTTCCTGACACCATTCTCGGTTCTGACCGGAATCGCCCTGTTGTTCGGATATGCGCTTCTCGGGGCGGGCTGGCTGATCCTCAAGACCCAAGGAGAGCTACAGGACGCCGCCCGTCATCAGGGTCGTGTCTGTCTGATCGGCGTTTTGGCGGGCATCGGCATCGTCAGCATTTGGACGCCACTCATGAACCCGGCGATCGCCGCTCGTTGGTTCACGTTTCCGAACATCATTTTTCTGGCGCCGGTTCCGATTGCCACTATCGCTGCCACGCTGCTCACCTGGCACGCGCTCGGCAGCCGTTCCGAAGTGCTGCCATTCGTAGGTGGGATCGGCCTTTTCGTCCTTTCATATATCGGGATTGCCATCAGCCTTTACCCAATGATCGTGCCGTATCACTTCACGTTGTGGGAGAGTGCATCTTCCGACCGGACTCAAGTTTTCCTGCTGATCGGAACGCTCGTGCTCCTGCCGGTGATCCTGATGTACACCAGTTGGTCCTATTGGGTATTTCGCGGCAAAGTGCGGGCTGACATCGGATACCACTGACGTGTTGCGCCCGCGATGGCCAGCCCCGCAAACAGTCGGGAGCTTCAGTTGGCGCCGCGCACGATGGTCGCGGAGCCAGGTGATGATCCGAACAAGATGCGAGAAGGGCGAGGAGCCATTCTCATGGATCAGGCATTTTTTTGACCAGCCTCCCTGACTATTGCTTTCTCAAAGAAGGACGATGCGCGCACCGTTCGAAACGCCAAGCGTATCGACAGGTAATTGAACGCCCGTGGCTGGATTCTGACGCGTGAGAGCCGCAGCCTTGTCATCGAGGCGGTTGGCAGAGGTGTCTTACAGGCCCGTGAACAACTGGAACGGATCAAGGGTGGTGACTACCGGCCGGATCCAGAAGGCGACCGAGCGGAGCATCAGCATGCAATCCGCCAAAATAGCTCTAAGTCAGCGGCGGAGACATCGTGAGGCTCGCAACAACGCTTCTCACACCGGCGACAAGCATTGAACGCCGACCAACATTTAGGATGGATACTAAGAGTTCTGGAACGGCGAATTCTGGATGTGATCGTAGAAGTTGCTGTGCCTGTAATTGCGGATGAAATGCGAGCAGATGTCTTCGTTGCAGGTATACACAGTCGTTTCGGGCTTGTGTTCGAAGCCATGAAAGAACGCTTCCGCGATTTCCTGCTTGAAATTGGCTCGCGGAAACTGGCTCACCACGCTTTTGCGAACGTCTTCAGGAAAGGTTTCGTACCCAATACCAAGCGAATCCAGGGCCACGCCGTTGTATAGTAGTTCCACTTCCAAGGGCTTGTACGCGGCGATGCCGGGCGTGGTGTGAAGCGCGATCGCATCCCAAGCCGTCTGAATACGGGCGGTGGGCACGCCATGACTTTCGAGAAACTGACGCACCGCGTTTGCACCATCGACTTCGAAACGGTCAGTGGCACTACTGAACTTCTTAAGCAAACCCAAATCGTGGAAGGCAGCGCAGATGAACACAAGCTCCGCGTCGAATTTCTGTCCCATTTGGCGCCCCATCTCGTTTGCCCAGAAGAACACGCGATGGGAGTGGTTGATCAACACTGGCGTGCTGAATTCCCGCAGTATGCCGGTCGCCTCACGGGTCATTTGGGTGTCCGGAACTCCGGGCTCCACAGACTGAAACTTGGGCGAAGGAGTTGGTACCGGAAGAATGGTCTTGGGACGACGAAATGTTGACGACTCGTCGATTGAGTTTTGAGGCTTCAATTGGATCATCGCTCTCTCCCTGAGGTATCCTTCGATTGGAACAACCCCACCCACTCTTAGCGCCGGCGATAAAGGAATGTCAGCTCGGTGGACGCACCGATAGCACGATCGCCGCCCATTATTCGCACATGGCAATCTCGGCGCGCTCTCGTTCATGGGGCAGCCTAGAGATAACCTACCGCTAAAACTCGAAATGGAAGGTGTGCCGCAATTTTTATTTCGATCTTACGTGAGTCACGCTGACTTTTTTCAAGAACCACTATAGCCGCAACAGGCCGTATACGAGCCTCAACGAAATTACCCCCCGACGCAGTTTGCAGGCCGCCCGATGAGCCTCTGAACTTCCGTCTCGACCAAGTGGGGCGGCCCGTCAGGGCGAGTGATGAGCGGTTCCAAAAGCCGCACGCTTTTTACCTGCCATTTTCCGTGCAATTTAGACATGCGCGCCTGATGTCGACGATTAGATGACAGCCACGGGAACATCCGAGAGGAGGATCGGCATGGAAAGCAGGAATCGACACCTGATGTGGCATGGCATGTGGCTGTTTCTTCTTGGTCTGCTTACGGGCCTCGCCGAGCAACAGTTTACCAATGTGCGCATGGGGCTCTCGGCGCACCTGGAAGGCTTGATGAACGGCACTTTCCTGATCGCGTTGGGTGCGATCTGGAGTGCAGTGAGACTGCCGCCATGGGCAAAGACCACGGCATACTGGGCTGCGCTTTACGCCGGCTACATGAACTGGCTGTTCACAACGCTGGCCGCGGTTTTCGGTACCGCGGCCGACACTCCAGTCGCCTCGGCAGGCCATAGTGGACAACCCTGGCAAGAAAGTCCTGTCGCAGCCGGATTCCTCAGTGTCGCCGTGATGATCATCGCCTGCTCGCTGCTCCTGCTTTGGGGCCTCTGGCCCACTTCGTTGCAGTCGAATCTCGATGTTCCAGGCGTTACTCAAGCGCGAAGAAACTATGAGTCAGCAGGCAATGGTCAAAAAGACGGCCCCCGCGCGGCTCTGGCCGGAGACCGCGCGAGTGATCTGTCACACAATCGCTGAAGGAGACACAGGATGGATCCTCCACCAGCGCGATCAAGGTACCAACGCCGACCAAACTATGTGTTGCTCCCCAAAGTTCCGCAGTTCGAAACGGCTCAGCGCGGGACGCCCGGCACCGGCTTCAACCGCACCACGCGCGTGCCGTCGGTGAAGACGGCGACCACCACGATGTACCCGAACAGCGACACCTCGGCGAGCCGCTCGGGCTGTATGTCCAAGAGAACTTCCGTAGTGCTTGAAGAAGAGATCAAGCTTCACGGGTTCGCCGGTGTCCCGCCGGAACAGTTTTTTCCGAGGCTGGCCGCCACCGCGAGGCGATGGTGGCCGCCGTGTGGACATCCGTCGCCTTGGCGATGATCTCGCCAGCTTCGTCAACGATGATTTTCATGCGCCGCCTCCAATGCAACGCGCCGGTCAGCGCAGCCGCGATGGCACAAAATCTATCCTCCTATTCATGAAGATCTCGGCTTCCGTATTCGATATGCGCCAGATCGCCCAGCGCCTTGCGTGCCAACCCGCAGAAGACATAGCCAGGATTGCGCGATGCCAAATGTCGTGGGGGCTGCCGTCGCGCGTTCCCCGCATTTCCTCACGCTTGGCCGTAGGATGGTCTTTCGAGACCGCTGACGCCGTCTACACCTATCAACGCGCCATCACTCCTTTCTTCTGGGCAAACTACCTCCCGGTCAAGCTAGGAGCCGAACAGTTGTACCTGACGGGGCTACGGGACACGACGGGCGCACTGTTTCCGGCGATGCCGTTTACCGGGTCCGTGTGCTCACGAACTCGGCACATTTCGTCATCGATCGAGTGACCGGGACCGACAGCATCTCGCTCATTTCGATCACGCCTCGCGATGGTTTCGAGGTCATCTGTCGCGGCACGCGCAGTGAGGCTTTCGTGAACAATGGCGCGACCGGCACCGGTTGCCTCGATGCCTCCGACGTTCGCGCAATCCTTTCGCCGTTGATGCCGAAGGCCGGCGAAGTCGCGACTGCAAGGCCGATGTCTACGCGAGCGTGTTCGACTCAGTCGTGCAGTTGATGGGCGGTGAAGCAGCAGAGCAATTGCTGCTTGGCGATGCGTCTTTTGCCGCAGATGATCGCCGACAGGCGATGGAATTGGCCGCGCTTATCTGCAAGTCGCAGGAGGCTATCGCCGCGTTTTTCACATTCTGCAAACAGCAGGCGACCGATATGCTGAGCGAGCACGTCACTCTGCTTTGGTCGCTCGGCATCATTCTTCGCATGCGTCGCGACATGACGGCGGCTCAGATGGACGAGGCGATCGCGTCGGTCCTTGCCAGCGAAGTGGCCGGCGCTTGAGCGTACTCGGCGTCGGCGGTGCCGGAAGCGGGCTGAGAACGCGGGCAGGTTCAAGGCGGAATAAAATGTGGAGATCACACGTGGCGGATCAGTGCAAGCGCCGTCAACTTCCGCGATTAGGGGGCCAACCGGACGTCGTGGCGCTGCATAGGGGTGTCGCAATTTGCTCCTTGAGCCATACCGACCGGCTCTGAAATTGTCTGCTTTCAGGGGTAGACCGGAAGTGACCGGCGCATGGTCAGAACGACGCGAATGACCCGAAGCCGACTCCGGCGAGGCAGCGGAAACTTCAGCACGTTCGACGAGTGTGCGGTAGCGCGCGGGCCGCGAGCTGTCGAAGACAATCCCTACAACTTCTCAACCGAACCCCGCACTATCGAAGACAATCCCTACAACTCCTCAATCGAAATTCGCACGGTCATCCAACGCATTGGATGCTGGATTCTGAATTTTTGGTCTTGTGATTGGCGAGCTTCGTTCCAACTACGCCGATGCAATTCCGCCACCTTGGAAGCCCATCCGATCTATCAAAGGAGTCTCCGATGTCCTTGCATACCTCGCTGTCACGACGCGGCTTCTGCACATGCTGTGCCGTAGCCGCCGCCGCTTTCGCAACCAACCGTGGCTGGTTGAAGCCTGACGAGGCCTACGCCGAGTCACGCAACATCGTCGATACGATCCGCGACGCCGCCGCAACGATGCCCCTCCAGGTCCACAAGCTGCGTGGCAACGTGACGGTCCTCGAAGGCTCCGGAGGCAATATCGCGGTCCTCACCGGCGAAGACGGCAAGCTGTTCGTCGATGCCGGCATTACCCCGACACGGCCGCGGATTCTGGAGGCGGTCAACAGCCTTAGCCGCGATCCGATCAAACACCTGATCAACACCCACTGGCACTTCGATCACACGGACGGCAATCAGTGGCTAAACGAAGAAGGCGCTGCCATTCTGGCTCACGAGAACACGCATAAGCATTTGCTGACTGCCCAGAGGGTCGAGGACTGGGACTACAATTTTCCTTCGCCGCCCTTGGCCGCGGTGCCGACCGAGGTGTTCGCTTCGGAAAAACGCCTCAGCCTCAATCGCTCCACCCTCGATCTGAAGCACTATAGCCCCGCGCATACGGACAGCGACATCTCGGTTCGCTTCGCTGAGGCTGATATCCTCCATTGCGGAGACACTTACTGGAACGGCTTCTATCCGTTCATCGACTATTCGACCGGTGGCAACATCGACGGGATGATCCGGGCGACCGAGCAGAACATCGCCGCCACCAGCGGCGAGACCATCGTCATTCCCGGCCACAACATGCCGGGCCAAGCCAGCGCCGTGAGCAACAAGGACGAGTTGATCGGCTATCGCGATATGCTCGTCGCCATCAGGGAGAAGGTCACAACGCTCAAGCGGTCGGGCCGCTCGCTCGATGAGACCATCGCAGCCAAGCCAACCGAGCAGTTCGACGCGAAATGGGGCCGGTTCCTCATTACGCCGGCCTTGTTCACCAGGCTGGTCTACGAGGGCGTCTGATGGCAAATCCTGTCGTAGGTTCGAAGGCCCCGCGTTGGCCGGTCGCACCATCAGCGACGGCACCCGCGACGGCAACGCCGCCGCCGCTGCTGGCATTGCCGGTGGCGTCCGTAGCGAGGACAGCTTCCGCGGTTTCCCGCTACGCGGCTTGTGCGCCGGCATCGGCACAAGATGGCGATTATGGGCGCTCACCTGACCTGCTCGCCGTCCTGAAATGCAAACAATATCTCCGCCGCGGTATGCACGGTGAAGCGGCTTTCCTCATTGAACGAACGCATGAGTGCCCAATCCTCGGCGGGCGCCTTCTTGGCGAAGGCCGCCACACGGTGCTCCTGCCCGCTTCTAGGCGCCGGGATTCCCGCACTTGTGATCGGACTAGGCTATGGCGCTTATTGGCTCGTCCGCCGCCGCCGTAACGCTAGCTGATTTTCCGAGAGACTTACATAAATTGAAACGAGGCCGCTCTTTGGCGGCCTTTTCGTTTTTCCTTTGCGAGCGTGCTGTCCGTTCATGGCCCGAATGCGAAGTCCGCGCGGGATCGGAAATCGTCTGCTTATCGGGGTAGATCGGAAGTGACTGGTCGACCTTCCAATCGGCGCTTTTGACCCAAAGGCGACGTGGCAAGTTGCCACTGCAATCAGGCGAAATCATAGATGTCCGGAGTACCTCGATGTAGAGGATAGCATTTTCGCATCGGTATCGCCTGCAGGATCAGGAAGGTTCTGCTTGTTCCATCAGTCCAGCGAGGCTGCGTCTTGGGCGGCCTCTGCCTTCACGGCGCTCTTCAGCGAACGGATCCATTCCGTGTCGCCCACCGATTGAGAGAGAAGCCGCGCTCCGATCATGGCCGCGAACAGAACCTTGGCTTCCTGATCGGACGACGCGCCGTTCGTACCGCGCGACTTCGCCAAGTGATCGAGAAACTGTGCGTACAGAGCCTCCGTCCCGTCCCTGTAGGACTCGCGCGAGGACTCGTCGGCGGCCTCGGCCGTCACGTGAGGAGCGAAGGCGATCATCGGACAAGCCTGATCGGCCCCTTTCTTCGTCAGATAGTAGTCGACGATGGCGGCTGACCGGACGCCCGGATCGTCGTACTTGCGTTCGCAGACCTGCCGCCAGGCGGCGGATGACTGCTCGAAGGTCAGGGAGAAGACTTGCTCGACGAGGGCGTCCTTGGACTTGAAGTGCTTGTAGAAGCCGCCAACCGTCATGTCAGCGGCGTTCATGACCTCGGCCACCGAAACGCTGTCCACACCGAACTCGCGGAAGAGGCGGGACGCGCACTTCAGGATCTTCTGCCGATTCTTCTGCGCCTGCTCCTGCGATGAGCGACCCATGTCCGTTGTTCCTTTCCGAACTCGATCGAGATCCGCGACTTTACGCCGGCCTCGGTCGTAAGAAACCGCCGTCCCGCAAGCAATCGTGACTGGCTAGAATAGATTATATATATTATCTATTTTTTTGAAAGTCTCCAAAGCCACGTTTTCGCGAAGGAACTCGACATGGCGACCACCTACGACCCCAAGATCACGGCGCTTCTCTGCATCGATTTCTACAACGATTTCCTCCATCCAGACGGCAAGCTTTGGCCTTCGGTCAAGGACGTCGCCGAGCAGGTGAACCTGCTCGACAATCTCCGTGCGATCGTCGTCGCCGCGCGGGAGGCCGGGATCAAGATCATCCATGTACCGCATCACCGCATGGAGCCCGACACCTACAAGGACTGGAAGTATCCGTCGCCCTATCAGTTGCAGGCGGCGAAGAACATGATCTTCGCCCGCGGTCAGTGGGGCGGCGAATTCCACGATGATTTCAAGCTCCGGCCGGGCGATCTCTGCTGCACGGAGCATTGGGCTTCGAGCGGCTTCCCCAATACCGACCTCGATCAACTGCTGAAGCGGCACGGCAAGGAAAAGATCATCTGCGTGGGTCTGCTCGCCAATACCTGCCTGGAGGCCACCGCCCGCATCGGCATGGAGCTTGGTTATCACGTCACCTACGTGCGCGATGCCACCGCTGCCCGCTCGCCCGAGGCGATGCATGCGGCGGTCAACATCGACGCGCCGACCTATGCCCATGAGATCGTGACGACCGCCGAACTGATCGCGGCGATCAAGGCTTCCCCGGCGGCGGCCGCGGCGTGAGAGGAAGCGACGTGACTGCTGATATCGAGACTGCGGTCCACTATCGGTACGTGGAGCCGCTGCCAACCGAAGGAGGTTTTTGAGATGCCCGTAGCCAAGATTCATGTGCACGAAGGTGCGTTCAAGGATAGCGAGCTCGCCGCAATCGGGACGGCCGTACAGGCAGCACTGGAGGAAGTGCTCTCGGTCCCGCCGGAGGACTACTTCCGCATCACGCACGTTCTTCCGAAAGGACAGTTCGTCCACACGCCGGCTTTCGTCGGCTGTACGTACAGCGATCGCTTCGTCCTCCTCGAGCTGACCTTTATCTCCGGTCGCCCGAAGGAGAAGCGCCTGGCGTTGCTCGCCGCGCTGAACCGGCTCGTCGTGGAGAAGGCCGGCGTGAGGGCGGACGACCTCGTCGTTCTGATCTATGAGATGCCCGGCGAGAATATCTCCTTCGGCCAAGGGCTCGCGCAGCGAGCGCATATCTCGACCTGAGGGGCTCCGCGCCCCGTCATGTCCGGCCGTGCAGAAACGAAATGATCGAATAGCTCGACAGTGTGCTGCAGTGCATGAGTCCGAAAATGGCCCAAGAGGGAAGTTCGGCTTGGCTTCGAAATGGTCCGCTTTATCGGGTAGAGCGGAAGTGATCGACCCATCAGCCAAATGGCGCTGTTGACCCGAACCGGACCAAGCACTCCGCTTGCATCCCCGATCAGCGAGCGCACGGCGCCCGCTTCTATCTTGCGGTCGAAAGTGCTCTTGTCACTCTCGCGTCACGCCTCTATTCAGTCGCGCGAAACCCATGGAAGGGCATGGAGAGAGCGATCGCGCCACTGTTGAACCCTGCAGTCCGGGGAAGATAGTGATTCAGAAGCGCGCATTGTGGCTCGACATTGCTCGTTGGGATGATCCGGAAAAAACAATGGTGCGGCTTACGAGATGTGCAGCAACCAATATCACGCAGTTGCGCTCGACATCTCAGGCTACGGCGAGGATGCGCCTTGTCGTTCATCGTCCTTGCACTTCCCCCACGACGAGCGGCGGTAGCGGGCAGTCGAGCGTGTCGCATATGGCGCGGAGCAGCTCCGCTTCGCGGACGATGATCTGCTTGTTCGCCAGGATGCAGGACGTGCAGGCGACGACGATCCGGCGCTTGATGGCGGGGACGGATTGATTGAGCGTTTGCAGCGCCGCGTCGAACTCAGCGAGAGAGCATTTCTCCCGGGGCGGCAAGCGGTGGGTGTGGTCGCCGCCAATGTAGCTGCGCATGCCCATATCGAAAGCCCGGGCGGCCTGGTCGGGGTCCGACTGGCCTTCCCAGGCCAATAACGCCAACACCGTCGCCACCGGGTGCGCCAGTTTTTGCGGCGAGCTGTGCACTGGACGCGTCTGACGCGGCGGCAGGAACTGGGCGTCGAGATGGCGATGCAGCACACAGCGGAGGGTGTACTCGAACAGGCTCAGCCGCTGGTCAGCGATCATGAGCCCCTCGACCTCGGCGCGGAAAGCCCGGTGCTGGCCGGGCGACATCTGTCGCAGGGCTGGCATGGTCAGGTCCAGAAGGGGCAGCCGGTGCGTGTCCGGCAGGGCCTTGACAGCGGCGACCAGCCGCAATGTTTCGGCGAAGTCGTGCGGCTCAGCGCCGGCCTTCAGCCGGGTCAGCTGGAGGTCCCGCAGATCCGCCCGCGGGTCCAGGAGAAGGGCGTAGACTAGGGCGCGAGCACTGAACGGCTCCTGGGCGGCGACCCGGAGCACGTCCGGCATGCTGTCGTGCAGCGCCTTGGCGCAGCTGATTTCTTCCGGATCGACTTGGCCGACCCGGGACGCGGCTTCGTCGGCGAACCCAAAGACCGGCAACGGCACCTGCGGCAGCCCCGGTAACCTCGGCATGCCGGCGAATGGCGGGACACGGCCGCGGCGGGCGCCTTCGAGCTCTTCCTGATCGACACTGACCGGCCGCACCTCCGGGAATTGGCTGTCGAACTGGGGATCGAGCCGGCGGATGCGCTCGACGAGGGGCGGGTGGGTGGCCAGCAGTCCAGCGAGCGTCCCGCCGGAGAAAGCGTTGGCGAAAAACATGTGAGCGGCCTCGGCGGCCTGGGGGTTGTCGATGCGCGACCCCTCCGCCAGCCCGCCGATCTTCTTGAGCGCCCCGCCAATGCCGTCGGGGTTGCGCGTGAACTGGACGGCGCTGGCGTCGGCCAGGTACTCGCGCTGCCGGGACACCGCCGCCATGATCAGCCGACCGAAGAACGCTCCCACCAGGCCCAGCACAAACACGCCCAGGCCCAGCAGCACGAGGCCGGCACGGGAATCATTCCTTCCCGAAGAGCGGCCGCCGGACGCGAACATGAGCATGCGGCCCATGATAGACAACGCCATGATCCCGAAGATCAGGCCGATCAGCCGGATGTTGAGCCGCATGTCGCCATTGAGAATGTGGCTGAACTCGTGGGCCACCACGCCCTGCAGCTCGTCGCGGGTTAAATAGTTGAGGCAGCCCTGGGAGACGGCGACCACGGCATCGCCCGGCGCGTAGCCGGCCGCGAAGGCGTTGATGCCGGGCTCCTTGAGAACATAGACGGGGGGCACCGGCACGCCCGCGGCCAGCGCCATCTCCTCGACGACGTTGAGAAGCCGCTTCTCGCGCAGGTCGGTGGTCGTGCCGGGCACCTCCTCACCGCCCAGCATCAGGGCGACGGCCTGGCCACCGGAAGCGAGCTGGGCCACTTTGAACGCGCTGGCACCGCCGACCACAAGGCCCACCCCCGGCGCCGCGAGCAGGAGCAGATCCGGCTGCCACCAGGACACCGGCTCTGGGGCGCCAGACATGCTGAGCGCCAGCAACAGCCCGTACACCAGGGCGATCAGAATCAGGATCGCCAGGACGAAATAGACCACCAGCCGGAAGGTCTGGCGTCGGGCCGAATCCTGCTGCTGAAAGAAATTGGTGGCCATGGTCAGAGGCGGCTTTGGGAGCATGGAAACGGAAGCATGGGACGCCTGGAGCGGTGGTTGTTTCGGGTTAGAACGACACCTTGGGCGCTGCGCGCTCGGCCTCTGGAGTTTCGAGCAGCGCCGCCTCCTCGAAGCCGAACATGCCGGCCATCGTGTTGGCCGGGAAGACCTCGCGCCGGATGTTGTAGGTGGCGGCGGCGTCGTTGAACGCTTGCCGGGCAAAGGCGATCTTGTTCTCGGTCGAGCTCAGCTCCTCCTGCAGGGCGAGCATGTTCTGGTTGGCCTTGAGATCCGGGTACGCCTCGGACAGGGCAAAGAGCCGGCCCAGGATGCCGCCCAGCCGGGCCTCGGCCTGGTTAAGCTCTCTGATGGCCGCCGGGTCGCTGGGGTTGGCGGCCACTTTCTGCTCGGCCGCCATCGCGCTATTGCGGGCCTTGATGACGGCGTCGAGCGTCTCCCTCTCGTGGGCCATGTAGCCCTTGACGGCTTCGACCAGGTTCGGAATCAGCTCGTAGCGGCGTTTGAGCTGCACGTCGATCTGGGCGAAGGCGTTCTTGAAGCGGTTCCCGGCGACCACCAGTCCGTTGTAGATGGCCATGAGCCAGAGTGCGAGCAGCAGCACGACGCCCAGGAGCGCGAGCAGGGTGATGGTAGCGGGACTCATGAGCCCTGACCTCCGACGAGAGGACTGTTGGTCTGGTCGATCGCGCAACGACCGGCGCTAGACTTGTCTTATGGAACCCTGCCGAGAAACTTGGCATATCCCGCGAACGGTCGAGTTCGGACGGTACCACAATTATCGCCTGCCACCGACGCTTCTGTGGTCCTTCCCGCTCCGCATGCAATTCCCCGTGGAGGGGCTACTTTCCAAGGATGGGAGGCCAGCTTGGCCGGAGGACCGGCCGAGGCGCCGCCCGGCGGCGGGCCGTTCTGATGCGTGAGTTCTCGCATCGTCGCCGAAGGCATTCCGCTGAAAGACAACTTCATGTGGAGCGATGGACAATTTCGAGTGGATCACCGGTTACGGCGATGCTTCGGCATGGTGCAGGTGGACTTCAAAACGCAGAAGCGCCGCCGATGCTCAGCGCGAAATGGTTTCGCGAGGCGGCCGGGCGCAATGCCGTGACTTAGCGCGAAGGCGATCAATCTGAGAGATGCCCATGGCTGCTAATGGCCCATCGCGTCAGTTCGCTGCGACGCCGCAATACATCCGGAGTCGGAGGTAGAGCGGACTCGTCATCGATCGCCGATGAAGCCGGAGACCGTACCGATCTGGCCGCGCGCAGCGAACAGCCAGGGCGTCCGCGAGAGGCGGTCGAGCCGATCGGTTTACGGAGGCTGAGTTTCGGGTTGGCGGCCGCGCGGCGCCTCGCGTCCGCAAGTTCGGCCAGCACTTGCTTGCGAAGCGGTGCCGTCTTCTCGATGACGTATTGCAACACGCGGAAGGGATGCCATTCCGGCCGGGTCATCGAGATGGAGAACTGATGGCGTTGGCGCAGTCCTTCCAGGCATGAATGATCGCGAAAAGATCGCTTTGCGGATGCGGCTGCCACCAGCCGTCCGGATCGAGCACGTCGATGCCGCAGGCGGTCGAAGGATTCCAGCCGGTGCCGAGGAGAAACAGCCACAACAGCACGGCCGTCTCGGAGCGGGCCGGAACAAACCATCGCAGGCCATGCGGTCTTTGCCGCCCTCGCGAAGTCCGCGTAGCGGCGGAATCTTTTACGACCAGTCTCCAAACCTAAATTGATTCCGAACATAGCCCTGGGCGAGAGCAATCTCATCCAAGAGCCAGCAAGCGCCCGCCACGTCTGCCACATGCTTGGCACGGCTTATTCCTTCGCTCTCTAGCCTTCGGTAGGAAGGTTGGATGACAGTCCGTTCAGATAGTCGGCGGCTCCCCGGCGTTGCCGCCGCCCGAAGGCCCAAAAACTCTGGTCGCGATCGACGACATTGACGTGCTGCTCCAGCGCGAGAGGCCGCACGCCGAAGCCAACCAAATAGCTGCCGAGCTTCTGGGATTGGCTGCACGCATGCGACGCGAAAGGAGCTGGGCGCGCGCTGAACGCGCCAACACACGCGCGGGACGGCTGTCAAATAGAGCGTCGACGGCTGCCGCGGCGAATGACAGCGAAGGACTAGCTTGCGTCACGGCGCACAAAACTAGCAGCGCAATGACCCGTGCTTCCCGTCATCGGCCGGAAAGAGAAGATTTAGTCTCACGACGAAACGCGTTGACGTTGCGCTGCACTGCCGGCGGCGCCGCGAGATTGTTCGCTCTGCTCTGGAGCCCGGCTGGTATAAACTGTGGGTGGTTGTGCGTTGATATCGCTGCCCGAGCCTTGCAAGAACCGATCGCGCTCAGAGATTCAAACCCGTAGCAAGCGAGCGCGATCACGCGAGGGATTGGGCCTCGCTTGGCATAGGTCGCAATTTGCCTTCTGCCTCTGCCTAGCAAGGCTGCGGCCGCTTCTTGAGTAAGCCTATTCCGCGTCAGGAAATGGGCCACCTCGATGTTCATGCCGATGGCGCCGGCCTTTTTGAGGAGTCGGTTCACACGCTTGGATGCGACGTCACCGGGATCGGACGTGGATGCGAGCAAGCGGAAGATAAAGTTATCGCCCTGCTCGGTCGCCCAATCAACAAAGCCAATACGGCGGAAAAAGTCGTGTAGGACGAAGAAGCGGAGGCTTCCCTCGGTCTTGTATCCGATCCGCTTGTACATGCCTTTTTCTTTGTCGTAGACAATGCCATTCACGCGAACGATATCGACTCCGTGTTTGCGGTCAAAATCGCTGCCTCGGATAAAGGGAAGGATTCCGATCCGACGCGAGGAGAGAAGGCACAGGGGCCCCAACATCGCGTCGTCCAAATAGCCGCTGTCGACACCCAGTCTGAAGACCTTGTCGACCTTTTCGTAGTCGAGCGCCTCGCGCTTTACTGAGGGTTTGGCGTTGTCCGGCCATCGCACCCTATAGCCTTCGAACGGGTTACGAAGGCGATGCAATCCTACCGCATTGTTAATGATAGCTCGAACCGTCTGCACGTATCCATCTTGGATGGTTTTCAGTGCGAGCGGCTCGTAGCAGCTTTCGGCCTTATTCTTTGCGATCGCCGCATGGATCCCCATCTGTCGCAGCTCTTCGGTATTTTCGCCCTCACGCGAAAGCTCAAGCGGGACATACTGAAGCTCGTTGACGAAATTCTGGAGGTCAATTGGCAAATAGCAATCGATTGGGCGATCTCCGACAAGTGCCTTGAAGGCCGCCGCACGCATCCTGCCAGTGCTGATGGCGCTCTCAGATGCTCCCCCAGCCCTTCGAAGCCCGAAATATTCATCTTCCAGCTCGCCGAATTTCGGCGCGGACGATGTGTCGACGGTGGGCGGAACGTCTGCCGGCGGCTGTTCAGGTGATTGACGCGGCGGCTTCGCCGGCCTGAGGGCGTGCGAGATGGCAGAGCGACCAGTCGGCGCCGCCGAGGTCCGTTCCAGAATTGCAAGTTGCCGATCGGCGACCTCGGTGAGCTTGCCGAGCACGTCCGACAACGGCTCACCACCAGGCGCCAGGCCCGCACCGGCTCGCCAGCGATTCCAGACGTCTTGGCGCAACAGATCGGCACGGCCCACGACCGTCGGATTTCCCGTTCCACCTTTGCTGACCTCCTTTTCGATCAGCACCGCCTCTTGGATCGAGGCGATATCGCGCAGCACGTCAGGCGAAAAATCCGGCCAGGGAGGAGGATTGGCAATCTTGGCCGCTGCGGTTTCGAGGAAGGCGAGCATGTTCGCGAGGAACTCCTCAGGGCTATTGCCCTTCGGAAACCCGACATCGCTGCACGGTATCTCTTCCCCGGTGTGAATATTCACCCCGCATCTCCACTGGCTGAAGCCGGTTTGCGCCAGCGCGCCTAGCCAAGAGGCCCGCCGCTGCGCCTCGCGATGCGGAAGCACCCCAAGTCGCACCCGAATAGGAGCGCATGACGGCAGACTGGCTGCAAGGTTTGAGGGGGGCCGGATCTGGAAGAAATACGTGGAAAGCCGACGCACCAGATAGGTTGGTGCCCGCCCCGGTTCTCTGGGCCGGCGCGCGGGGCGCTCGGATGCACTTTTCTGTCGGACTACTTTGCGGACTACATTGCGGGATACACGCTTCGACACTTGCACACTCGGGCAGGCCGGAGACGTTGTTTTCCGAGGCTTTTTGCAGGTCCAAAAAGTAGCGGATGGGCGAATTAACTGGCGGAGAGGGAGGGATTCAAACGCCCGATAGGCTTGCACCTATGCCGCATTTCCAGTGCGGTGCATTCAACCACTCTGCCACCTCTCCAGGCGCCAAATCGGGGGCCTAGGCCCTCGTGGTCGGGGCCGCAATTTGGCGACTGTCAGTAGAACCCCGCCGCCCCCTACTTCACCGGCGTGTAGATCACGACCCGCAACGACGGGTCGTCATTGGCCTGGAAGCTCGCATGTTCGAAGGACACGACGCCCTTCTTCGGATGATGCAGCCGCTTGATGCCGGCGGCTGTGCCGCGGATGTCGTGGGTTTTCCACCAGACCGAAAATTCCGGGCAGCTTTTCCTGAGCTTGAGCAACAGCTCATGAAACGCGGGATCGTCGGCCCATAGATCATGCACCGCTCGGAACTGCGCGACGACGCGCTTGGCTTCATCGGCCCAGGCCGCCCCGAACAGCTTCCGCGCCGAGGGCCGCGTCAACATGGAGACGAGCACGTTGCGGTCCTCGCTCGCGAGCTGATCGAAGGCGAAAATGTCGTTCGCCGCCTTGTTCCAGCCGAGCAGATCCCATCTGCGCCCGGTCACATAGGCCGGCTGTTTCATGGCGTCGATCATCCGCTGCAATGACGCCGGCACCGTCTCCTGCTGGAAACCCTGTCGCTCGCCGGAGCGCGTCAGGGCCTTGAGGTGAAGGTGCTCGACCTTGCTGAGCCTGAGCGCACGGGCCAGCGCATTGATCGTCGTGATCGACGGATTGACGGAGCGGCCCTGCTCCAGGCGCACATACCAATCGACGCCAATGCCGGCGAGTTCGGCCACTTCCTCGCGCCGCAGACCGGCGGTTCGCCGCCGCCGTCCGTCGGCAAGCCCCACATCCCGCGGCCGCAATTTCTCACGACGCGAGCGGAGGAAATCCCCGAGCTCACTGCGGCTCTTCTCGATCACTGCAGCACCTTTCGAACAACGCCCAAAGGGGGGACGTGCCAATCCTAGGATAATACCATGCCTTCCAGCTTCGCCCTAGCCTGCCATAATCGCAGCCGAACATTCCAGTGCCACGGCGATGTACACCACATGACGCAATCACCGAACGCCAACATTCCGAAACAGAGCATCGCGCTGTCCATAAAGATCAACGGCACGCGATACGAGCGCGAGATCGCGCCGACCGCGACCCTGCTGGACGTGATCCGCGACGAGCTCGGGCTCACCGGCACCAAGAAGGGCTGTGACATGGGCGGCTGCGGCGCCTGCACGGTGCTGGTCGCGGGCCGTCGGATCGCATCCTGCCTGGCGCTGGCAGCATCCTTTGGCGACGCCGACGTGACGACGATAGAGGGGATCGGCACGGCCGATCGCCTGCATCCGCTGCAGGATGCGTTCATCCGGCACGATGCGCTCCAGTGCGGCTACTGCACGCCGGGCCAGATTCTGTCCGCGATCGCCTTGCTGGCGGAGGGGCCACGCTCGATCGACGACATCCGCGAAGGCATGAGCGGCAATCTCTGCCGCTGCGGCGCCCATGCCAACATCGTCGCTGCGATCGCGGAGGTCGGCGGGCTATGAGCAGCGCTTCCTTCAATTATATTCGCGCGGCCGAACTCACCGATGCGCTCGCGCGCGGCGAGAGGGCAGGTGCCGCCTATCTCGCCGGCGGCACCGATCTGCTACCGCTCTGGAAAGCGTCGCTGACCGCGCCGCAGGACGTGATCGACATCTCGCACCTCCCGCTTGCGACCATTATCCGTGCCGGCGACACGCTCAGCATCGGCGCGATGGCGCGGCTGAGTGACATCGCCGCCCATGCAGAGGTGAAAGCGCACTATCCTCTTGTATGCGATGCGATCCTTGCGAGCGCCAGCGGACAGGTGCGCAATGTCGCAACCATGGGCGGCAATCTGCTGCAGCGGACACGTTGTCCCTATTTTCGCGACGCGGGACTGGCCTGCAACAAGCGCGATCCCGGGTCCGGATGCGGCACCCGACATGGCGAGAACCGCCATGCCGTGCTGTTCGGTGGCTCGCCCGGCTGCGTCGCCACGCATCCGTCCGACCTCGCGGTGGCGCTGGCCGCGCTTGACGCCAGGATCGTGGTGAGCAGTGATAGCGGCGAACGCGAACTCGCACTGTCCGAGCTTTACCCGCTGCCGGGCGAGACCACCGCACCCGATTCATCTCTGCGCCCCGGGGAGATGATCACGGCGATCCGCATGCTCAATGCGGCGCGTTTCTCAAACCACGCGACCTATCTGAAGATCCGCGATCGCGCCTCGTTCGAATTTGCCGTCGTCTCCGTCGCGGCGGCGCTGCGCATCGAGGATAGCGTCATCGCCGAGGCGCGGCTCGCGGCTGGCGGTGTTGCACCACTGCCCTGGCGACTTGAGAAAAGCGAGGCGGCGCTGATCGGTCGCGCACCGACGGAGCACGCCTTTGCCGAGGCCGGCGCGCTCGCAATCGAAGGCGCGCGCCCGCTCGAAGGCAACGCATTCAAGATCCCCTTGCTGCGCAACGCCGTCATTCGCGCCCTGCAAACGGCCGGAGGCCATTCGTGAAGAACCGAACCATCGCGCGCTATGAAGGCACCCTCAAGGTCACCGGCCAGGCCCGCTATGAAGGCGAGATGATGCCCGAGGGCCTGCTGCACGCGGCCCTCGTGGAGTCGCCCATCGCCTGCGGCGAATTGCAGTCGCTCGATGCATCGCGTGCCGCTGCGCTGCCGGGATTTGCCACCCTCGTCAGCCACGAAGATGCGGCTTCGCTGAAGCCGTCGGCGGCAACCGCCCTGATCCGGGAGAAGGCCATCCATTTTCACGGCCAGCCCGTCGCGCTCGTCGCCGCCACTACGCTATCGGAGGCCCGCGAAGCGGCGAAGGCGACACAAGCCTCGATCGCAGCGCGCACCGCGTTGACGCAAATGGACCAGGCGCTGGACCAGGCCTATGAGCCGGCGATGGTCGGGCGTTTCCCGGCCGCGACCCGCCGCGGCGATTCTGCGAAGGCGTTGAGCGAAGCCGGGCTCGTGGTGCGGCGCCGCTACACCACTACCGTCAACAACCATCATCCGATGGAGCCCCATGCGGTCGTCTGCTGGTGGGAGGGCAACAAGGCCGTCGTCCACACCTGCACCCAGGCGATCTTCGCCACGCGCGCGATCATTGCGCATGCGTTTGAGATGCCGCCCGTCGACATCCGCGTGCTGTCGCGCTATCTCGGCGGCGGCTTCGGCTGCAAGGGACAGCTGTGGTGGCCGTGGATGTTCTGGGCGATGCTGGCGTCGCGAAAGACGAACCGTCCGGTGCGGCTCGAGCTTAGCCGCGCGCAGATGTTCACCCTGGTCGGGCGGCGGCAGGAGACGGCGCAAGACCTCGCGCTCGGCTTCGTCGATGGACGGCTGACGGCGATCGAGCATGATGTCGTAGCCCAGACCTCGACACATGCGGAATTTTCCGACTCGACCGCGGTCTACACGCGCTTCCTCTACGCCTGCCCCAACGTCACCACGCGTCACAGCCTCGTGCGCACCAACGAGCCGCAGCCGGTTCCGATGCGTGCGCCGGGAACGGCTCCCGGCACCTTTGCGCTGGAGTCGGCGATGGACGAGGCCGCAGAATTGCTCGGGGTCGATCCGCTCGAATTGCGCCTCGACAATTTTGCCGATCACGACCAGGAAAACGGCCGGCCCTGGAGCAGCAACAGCCTTCGCGAATGCTATCGCGTTGGCGCCGAGCGTTTTGGCTGGGCCGAGCGCCGCGCGCGATCGGCCGCCAAAGATGGCCGCTGGAAAATCGGCTTCGGCATGGCGACCACGCTCTATCCGGCGATACGCCAGGCCTGCCGCGCGCGCGTCGCGTTGCGCGCCGACGGCTCGCTGCTGGTCCAGTGCGGCACCCAGGACATGGGCTCGGGCACCTACACCGCGCTCGGCCAGATCGCGGCCGATGCGCTCGGCTTACCCATGGACAAGATCACCGTCGAGCTCGGCGACACCGAGTTGCCGGACGGCCCCTTCTCCGGCGGCTCGCAGGTCACGGCGAGCATCTTTCCCGCCGTGGAAGCTGCAACGGCGAAACTGCGCGCGTCCCTCGCGGGCCTCGCAACCACCGACGCGACGTCGTCGCTCGGCGGCAAGCCGCCGGAGGATCTCGAATTCGCCGACGGGATGATCCGCAGCCGCTCCGGCAACGCCGGCGAAAGGCTCACCGACGTGCTCGCGCGTGCGGCCGCTGATGGCTTGGAGGCAGACGGCGAGAGCCCGGCGACCGATCATCAGCAGCTTGCCGCGACCGGCATGGGATATGGTGCGATCTTCGTCGAGATCGGTGTCGATGCCGCGCTCGGCGAAATCCGCGTCCGCCGCGTCTGTGGCGCCTTCGCGGCCGGGCGCATCCTCAATCCGCTGCTGGCGAAGAGCCAGTATATCGGCGGTCTCATCGGCGGCATCGGCATGGCGTTGCATGAGCAGACCGTGACCGATGCTGCGACCGGCAGCATCCTCGGCAAGTCCTTCACCGACTATCTCATTCCGGTTCATGCCGACATGCCCGCATTCGACATCGCCATGATCGACGAGGACGACCCGCATCTCCCCGGCGGCGTCAAAGGCATCGGCATGCTCGGGACCGCCGGCATCCAGGCCGCGATCGCCAACGCCGTCTACGACGCCATCGGCAAGCGCATTCGCAAGCTGCCGATCCGGATCGAGGATTGTCTCTGATCGCGGCACGTGACTGCGCGCTCAAATAACTTCTGCGCTGTCGGAAAATGATGGCGGAGTGGAGTCAAACTCCCGATTTCGATTACTCCACTTCGAAAGACTGAAAGCCGCTGAGTAAACGCTCGCCTGCCTCCTGCAAAGGTTTCGAGTTTGAGCCCGGTTCGATTCCAGTCGGG
>NZ_AXAP01000072.1 GCF_000472865.1 Bradyrhizobium elkanii WSM2783
AAGACTGCCGTGAGTGCCACGGCGAGAAGTTGACCGGCGGCGTGCCCGGGCAGTTGGCGCCGCTCGGACCCGACCTGAATCTGGTCAAGGACTGGACGCTCGCCGGCTTCACTGCGGCCATGCGCACCGGTATCGATCCCAACGGCCATCAAATCAGCGAACAAATGCCGTGGCGTTCGGTCGGGAAAATGGATGATGACGAGCTGGAAGCGATCTACCAGTATCTGACGCACATGCCCAACTCGTAGTGCAATCCTCGAGCGACCGCCCATTTAGTTTCTGCGTTCTTCTTGGCTATGGCCAAAAAAGCCAGTGAATAGTCCAATGACCGGGAAAACTTCCTCAAGCTCATTCCCGTCCCTGACGATGTATTCCTTGCCGCCGCGAAACGTGCCGTCATTAAAGCGGGCATAGCAGACGAAGTAATGGAAATACTGCATCCGAAGAACGAGTCCGGACCTTCGTTGCGTTGGTTCGGGGGACGCACTTTCGTTGGCAGGCGCGACCGCGCCAAACACGCTCTAAAATGAAAAGCCCCGCCGTCGCCGGCGGGGCTGCGGGCGAGCCCTGCAGAAGAACCAAGATCCGAGCGAAGCTCTGCGATCTTCCTGCTGTGTAAGTAGGTCCAATCCGCGCCATTTTGTTGGCGAGCGCAATGGTTGCCGAACATGCGCGATTTGCGCGCCAGCATCTGTGCGAGCCACGACCGCCTTTGGCGCGCCGCGTCGGCTACCGTTGCACGAGGGCGCTGTGAGCGTGCGTTCATCATTATTGGGCTATGCGCTCAGCTTACCTCACCGTCGGTGTTCGAGCTTCAGGGCCGGCTCGTGCCAGTCAGGGCCGCCGAAGCAGACGTTGTCACGAGAAGATCCGGCAGCCGGAACAGTTCTTTTGTCGCGCCGGAGAAGCTCCGTCGCGCATCCCAGCTGCCATATTCTCTGGTCCCGGACTGGTATGGCGCGTGCAAGGAGAACACCGGAGTGTCGCTGAAATCCGTCAGCAGCAGCATGGGCGAGCTGGAGAGCAACGCCTCGATCGTGCCGATCAGCCCGTTGCCGAGCACCCCAGGGTCCCTGGCCGAAGACAACGCCAGGCTTTCCTGTCAGCCGGCCATAGACTTCCGCGGAAAAGATCTGGTCTCAGTCGCGGGCCGGTATGACGCGCGTCAAGGAGTTGACGCCGCCGTAGCCACCGTTCGTGACAACCGTTGGTCCTGGGCGGGACCCACCGTTGCTGCGCTGACCCCAGTCGGGCGGCGGCATCGTGATCTTCTTGGCCATTCCGAACGGCTCAGGTCCAATCGACTGGAGTGCTTGTTCTGCCATTGATCGCAAGTCGAGAAGGCCCGCGTGTTGTTCTGCCTCTTGGGATCGAACTTCAGGCCCTAACCGACGATCCACGACCCGATCGGCTTGTTCTGAGCAAGCGCAGCTTCGCGAATGTTCTCGGTCCATGCTGCCGGCCGCCGGCAAGATGTCGTTCAGCACCGTATACATCGCGTTGAAGCCCATGCCGGAATGGGCCGAGGGTTTCCGGCCCTCGAACATCTTCGGATGCTCTTCATGGAAACGGCGCGGTCTCCGGCTGCAGCGCGTCCGAATTGATGTAGACCGATGTGCCGGTGTTCAAGATACCCTTGACTCGCCACCTAACGCCCCAACGAAGTCGCCCACATTGAGCCCGCCGCCGTTGCCGATCATCGGCTTCTGGAGCCCGCCTCGCGGGCCTGGCGCCAGAACAGGATGGAGTCGGCGATGTGCTGCTCGGCCATCAGAAATCGACTTCAAGGATTTGTAGTGCTGGACCATCGACGACAGGAAGAAGTGCTCACTCGTTGCTTGGGCATTTCAGCGACGTAGTTCCCTCCAAGACCCGGGACGAGAAAGGCTGGGCGGACGCAAACTATCACGCGGATCAAGGCCGATCGCGCGCCGGGAACTGAGCGTCGATTTGTTCATAGGGTTTCGGCCCTGCCGGCGTGCGCAAGAGTTGTTCACACCAAGGTGCAATTGAGCCACCAACTTCAGGGCCCTACACTTAGGTCGTGGCGACAGATGACTGAAAAAGTGCGTTGATGATTCCGACCGAAGGCATCGAGGTCGTTCGATCGCCCACCAGGAAACCATCGGAAACAAGCGAGAGTAGTTCAGACGGCGGACTATCGCCGCAGCTGTCGTTGTTCGTGCAACAGCATTGCGGCGCTTCTCCGTTGGACCGGCACAACTTTTTAACGGAGGAGGACTGACAAATGAACAGGTTGAATAGCAAGCGCACTCTTGTTACCGGCGGCAGCAGCGGTATCGGGCTCGAGACGGCTCGCCGCTTCCTTGAGGAAGGGGCCCGCGTCGCCATCACTGGTAGCAATTTGGCCTCCCTGGAGGCTGCTCGCAAGGAACTCGGCAACGTGCTAGTTGTCCATGCGGATGCAGGCGACGTCGCCGCTCAGAAAAAGATTGCCGCTGAGATACAGGACAGTTTCGGAGGCCTGGACGCTATCTTCCTCAATGCCGGCATCGGTGACTTCCGTCCCCTGGCTGAGTGGGACGAGGCTGGCTTCGACCGTTCGGTGGCGGTCAATTTGAAGGGGCCGTTTTTTCTGATCCAGGCTCTGTTGAAGCTTCTTGCTAACCCGGCATCGATAGTGCTGAATACCTCGATCAACGCCCACATTGGCATGCCGAATTCGAGCGTCTACGCGCTGACGAAAGCGGGATTAATTTCGCTCGCTCGTACCCTTTCCGGCGAGCTCCTGCCGCGGGGCGTTCGCGTCAATGCAGTGAGCCCCGGTCCAATCGCTACGCCGTTGCACGGCAAGATCGGCATGAGTGATGCCGAGATCAAAGGCCTGGTCAGTCAAATCCCGGCGGGTCGCCGCGGCGTGCCTAAGGAAGTAGCTGATGCCGTCGTCTTCTTCGCCTCAGATGAATCAGCTTTTACCATCGGTAGCGAACTCATTGTCGATGGCGGCATGAGCACACTCTGAGCGATTGGACCATGGTCCACTTGGGGGCGCTTGCGTTGAAAAAGTCGGCTGTTGCCCGGCGCAGAGACATGAGTTGTTCAACGAAATTGACCCTTGGCAGGCATTGAGGCCCGAGCGGACTCTCCCCGATCTACCTGCCGGGCGCGGCGTCGACCGCGGCATCCGAGCTTTCTTGACCTCCCGACACCTCATGGGGCGGCGCAGCGATGGCGGCGTTGCCGATCAAGAACATCCTGACTGGCGCCGGGACGACATCAAGATGGACGCGAGCTATACCAAGGGGCGACGAAGTACCGTCAGCTTCAACTTCGCCGAGCTTTGCCATCTTCGGCAGCACCAGCACTCCCGGCGCCTATCAGAGCATCGGGTTCGGCGCAACGACCGACGCGTGTATTTGCCGGTCGCAGCCGGCGGTGACGGCTCGCTGCATCTGACGAGGCCTTTGGCATTCGCGGGGCGTTCAAATAACTGGGATCCATATTGGTCCTCGAGCCTCTTTGGCTCGTATGTGGGCGTCCGTTATGACGGCGCCGCCAAGGCCTTCATTTGCGCGAACCACACCACGCCCGCCAAGGCGGTCAGCGCGGATTACATCTGCAACCCCGACTTCAACCTGTCGCAGCTTGGTGTCACTACCCGCTGGACCCCAGTCACTAACCTGACCTTCTCAGCGGAATTCATGTGGGTCCATCTCGATCAGAATTTCCAGGGCAGCGCCGTCCCCGGAGCTTCGGCCCCCAAGCCTGCCGCGCGCTATGAGTTCAGCGATCAGGACACGTTCCACCTGCAGCTTCGTGGCAAGCGCAACTGCTGAGGTCTTTTTTTCAGCGTCTAGACCTGACAAGTCGCTCGGTATGTCTTGATTTAGGCGGTCGGCAAAATCGGGGCATTGGGCGGCTAAGAAGATGGCTGACGCCCGTGACGCGAGAATTGAGCATTGGTATGTCCCGATTCTATTTGCGACAGGTATCGCGAGCACGCTCGATCCGTCCGCCAAAACTTCGGGCGCAGCGTGGTCGACGTCATTGAGACACCCCGCCACGCAGCGTACTGACGTTCGTGGACTGGACTGCTGACGCGGCATTTCCCCAGGTGTTGCGAACATAGGTCAGGACGTCCGCAGTCTCTGTGTCACTGAGATTCCAACCAAAGGGCGGCATGGCCGGTGCGGTCGGGGCAGCTGAAAGTGGCTGCAGCGCGATTGGCGATCAGAACGACGCGGATTCAAGGATGTCGGATCAGTGGGCTGGACGAGCGGGCGCTTGTGCCAATCGCGGGAATAGCGTTGGAACGCCGGCGCCGCTAGACATGTGGCATGCCGCACAACAAGAAGAATTGATCCAACGCAGCATTCCGTTCTTGCCGGAAGTCAAGGATATGACAACCCGGCGCCAAGATGGATCGCTGGGCTCAACGAGACATGCGGCTGGGAGAGCACGCTCTATAGGGATCTGGCTCGCCTGATCAAGATCGAGGTCGAGGAAGGCTGGGCGCCGAACCAGGAGGTGAAAGGCGCGAATTACCGGCGCAGCCGCATCCTGGAGCCGACGCCGGAAACGTTCCAGTTCAGCATGACCGCTGTCCACATGAACAGCGCCGATGCGCGCCGCTTGAAGGACGATGACGATCACGATGTGTTGCGCGGGCAGTATCACGGCCATCCTTATGGTGAACTCAACCTGGTCGTTCCCCTTGACAAGGGCGCCGAGTTGAAGGGGGGGCAGGTGCCTCGTTGGACCGCGCCCGATCCCGGCAGCGGGGGTGAGGGGGGGGGAGCTGTCATTGCGTTGTTCTACCTGCCGGCGGACGCATCTCTTACGCCTTCAAGGCTCCGGCTTGATCGCTGACTGGGCATCGCGGGTGGCGTCAAGTAACGGCGCCATCCATCTTTGGCGCGGAGCGGTGATGCGGATCTTTCCAGTCAATCCTAAGGGTATTGGCGACGGTGCGATCGATAGCGCCCGATCGGAGGAGTTCGATGCTTGGCGTGAAGCGCTGCCCGCTCGATCGGTCCTCCAACCCGCTACCAGCGCGGTGCAAAGGAGATGCGGTTCGCATTTCCGCTGCCACAGGCGGTACAGGTCAACGATCCGCACCAGTTCTCAGCTCCGAGACGCTGTCACGAACACGCCGTAGACCTTCACGCGCGAGGACCTGTCCCATGCATCCCGCGGTCAGACGGTGAAGACGAAACATAACACGCAGCTCGATTTTGTCTTCGTTTGTGTCAGACGTAACATGTTTTTTCCTGCGACCCCTGCCGTGGCTGTAGTAGGAGTTTGTCGGCATAGTGCGAGAGCAAGAGGGAAGCCCTTACCATCACTCACGAAGAGAAGAGCCAATCGATCCAAGCGCTTAGCGCGGTGAAGTGCTTCGCTCCACATGCAGGTCATGAATCGATTTGATAGCGTGAGCGGGTCTCTCGGAAGAGGCCGCTTCTAGATATAGTCAGAAGACCGTCGAGGAACGTTTGTCCCATTCGTACGAAGACTCCCTTCTCATCGTTGGAGGCGGAATTGCCGGATCCGCGCTTGCTCGCGCCCTCCAGCGTAAAGACCTCCCCTTTCGCATCATCGAGCGCCGGCGAACGCCGTTTGACGGTGGGCTAGCCATCAACCTGCCGGGGAACGCGATCCAGGCACTCTCGGCACTCGGCCTAAGAGAGCAGATCGAGAAGTTCGGACATCCGCTGCGACGTCGGGAATATCGTACCGCTCGCGACAAGCTTCTGTTCCAAGTGGATGAAGACGCCTTTTGGGGCCCCGCGCTTCGGCCGCGTAGCATTCGGCGCTCTGCCCTCCTTTCGATGCTGGCCGCTGGCTTGCCCGAAGCCTCACTCCTTTACAACGCTGATGTCCAATCGATGACGTTACATTCGACGCACGCCGAGCTTGGATTGGCAGACGGGACAAATCTGGCCACTCGTTTGGTTGTCGGCGCTGATGGAGTTCGCTCCACAATCCGCACGGAAGCCTTCGGAACGGTGTTGGGACCAGGGCACGCGCTACTCGCGGAAAAGAGCTGGCGTTTCATGGCGCCCAATCCAGGCGTCGATTGCTGGACCGTTTGGGCGGCCGACGAAGGAGTGGTGCTTCTCATGCCCATCGATGACCGCGAAGTCTATGGGTGGGCGGCCATTACGCGACCGTTGTCGAGGGGCGATTCTCCGGAAGCACTGGATTGGCTGACCCGCCAGTTTCCCGAGCGTGTCCGAAGAACCGTGCTGGATGTCCTTGCGCGACCCAACGCGCTTTACCATTCTCCGCTCGAGGAAGTCCGCCTGAACCGTTGGCATAACGGCCGAGCAGTGCTGATCGGCGATGCTGCACACGCCACTGCACCAGTTTGGGCAGAAGGCGTAGCGCTCGCGCTTGAAGACGCCATAGTTCTCGCTCGCGCGCTTTCTACGATTTGCGACGAGCTTCCAGCCCTCGCCGATTTCGAAGCACAGCGGCGATCACGTGTGGCTCATGTTCAAGCTCTGACCGACGCGATGTCGCAGGCGGCCAAACTACCGGCATTCATTCGAAACGCTCTTTTTCCATTCATTGGGCCGAAGCGTTACCGGCAGACCTATGAGCCACTGAAAACCGCTGTTTGAATCGGTTGTCGTGAACCTCAAATATCCAGCGTCGCACTTAGAGGGACCATCCTCCAATGCCCAGCGCTCGCTGGCAGCTAGAAGTTTTTGACGATCTCGATGCAGAAATCCACGAAGGCGCGAACCTTCGCGGGAGGGTCTTTGCGCGACGGGCGTCGCACGAGGCGGTTGTAGTAGGTAGTGCGCGGGCCATGGCGCTCCGGCAGGCCGCGCCAGGGCGTGCCGGATCGCAGCACCCAAAAGATGCCGTTCAGCACGCGGCGATCATCGACGCGCGGTACACCTCGCGGCTTGTTGGGTAGCAGCAGTTCGCACGCGCCACTCGAAGTCGGTCAGGTTCAGATCGGCTCAAGTTGCCTGCCATGGTCGTGACGACGAGCACCTCGGCTCGCCGGCGAGCTTGACGATGACCTCGTCCAACTTGCGCCAGCGAGGAATGGTCGACGTCCACGAACGATAGTCGGCCGTGCCGGCGAACTCGGAGGACGGGGGCATGTCGCCGGACCGGACGGCCGCGGCGGCGGGCGAGATGCCGGTCGCTTCGGCCAGCCGGTGGACCTCCGTCAGCCGCAGCGCGATCGCGGGATCCTGCACCAGCTTGTGGAAGACGAGCCCGAATCCGATCGGGGTAATTGCGCCTCGTCGCCGACGAAGAGCAGGCGGCTGCCGGCGACCGGGCGCTTCGCGATCGCGTGGACCGTCGGCACGTCGGTCATCGAGGCCTCGTCGACGACGACCAGCGTTTTGTCGTCGATGAGGCTGAGGGACTCGAGCTTGGTCCGGATCTTCGCGCTCTCACTCTCTCCGACATGGCCGGATCACTCAGGGCGGCTTCGAGTTCGTCGCGCTCGGCGAGCGCGGCCAGCATGCGGGCCAGCGTCTTGGCGAGACGTCCGGTCGAACGCGACAGGCGTACCGCTGCCTTGCCCGCGAGGATGCACAACAACACGCGACCGCCGAGGCGCGTCGAACGATCGGAGATCAGCTTGCAGGTGTACGTCTTGCCCGTACCGGCGCCGCCGACGAGGCAGGGGAGGGGGCGCGAGATCGTGCCGACGGCCGCGGCGCGCTGTTCGTCGGAGGGCGTCCGTCCGGGCGCGGCGAGACCGGCGAGCAGTTCGGACCAGCCACTGGGGCTGGGGAGAGTTAGGCGCGGCTCGCGCGGCGTGCGCGACAGGGCGGCGAGCGTCTCTTCCAGGTCGTCCTCGAGCGCAGCAGCGCCCTGGCCCTCATTAGACGGTCCGCAGGCACGACCGCGCCGCTTCTCAGGGCGGCGGCCACGGCCGTTTCCACAACTGGTTGCTCCTTGATGGCCAGCAGTATCGCCAGTTGAACGGCGAGCTCGTCGGCCCCCGATCGCCGTGTCGCCGCGCCGAAGCGGCTGAAGGGTCGGAGGAGCGCCCGCTTTACATCTGGCGCGACCGCGCGAGGATGATTGCTTCAAAAGACCATTTACAGTCAGCGTTGGCTATCTCTCGGGCTTCGTCGAGGAGTACATGCGGCGGGGCATGCGTGTGCAGATTGATCGGCGCTAACCAGGGATGGACCGTCGGCACGCAATTGTTCGTGCTCGTGCGCTCGCAGTTCTTCGCCCGTCTCCAAACCGATACTTAGGTATCTGTCGCGTGCCGCACTGGACATGAGCAGAGGCGCCGTAAATCCAAATTCCGCGGCTATGCTCCTCAGCTCTCGGAATTGCGCAGCGGCCAACTTCCGATGCCGCGATCGCTTGTGACTGAATTTGGCGTGCGAAGCCCTATTCGGCGCCCTGGACCTGCCGCCACAGCCTGACCGGTTCCAGCCTGAACCACTACGCGCGGTCGGGAATAGTTCACACCAAGGTGCAATTGAGCCGGCATTTCCAATCGCTTTACGGTCGCGCTGTGGACAGCGAGAGAGCATTTCTATGACAACCAACAGCGGCACACCCTACCGTCACCTGAATTGTGGTGGTGTTCGACCCTATTATAGGCTTCACGATTTACCTGGTCCCAAAATCTCAGCGCGAGCTGAGAGTCCTTGGAGGCCTGTGGACCAGATTCCAAACCGAAGAAACGACCGGTAATCATTGTTCGCCACGGGCTATGACAATGTCGTTCAACAGATTTGATCTGAACCTTCTGCGCGTTTTCGACGCTGTAATGCAAGAGCGAAGCGTTCTGCGGGCAAGTCAGAGGATCTGTCTCAGTCCTACTGCTGTTAGTCACGCTCTCGCCCGCCTTAGAGAATTGCTCGATGATGAACTATTTGTACGTACCACCACGGGGATGCGGCCGACGGCGCGCTCAGTCGAAATGGCCCCTTTAATAAGGGAGGCGTGGAGATCGCTAGAGGCAGCAATCGATCCTCCCAAGTTTGAGCCCCGTCATTCGACCAGGCGGTTTACAATCGCAGTGAGCGATTTCATCACTATGGTGATGGTGCCTGGTCTCCTCGCGCTGCTCAGGCAGGAAGCCCCGCTAGTCGATCTCGTAATCCGGCCGGACAGTTGGATCGATGTGGCCGAGCAGATGGATCTCGGGCAAATTGATGCGACAATCGGGATTTTCTCGAGCGTACCCGCCCGTTTCGGATCAAGCTCACTCTTTGCATACGACGATGTTCTCATCGCCAGCTCTTCACGTCGGCTTGGTCAATTGTCCCTAGAAACATTTTCGAAGCTTTCAATAGCCGTGGTCTGCTTGCACGGAGAGCATGAAGAAATAGTCGACGGCTTCGTCGCCAAAAACGGACTGGCGCGGCGGTCGGAGATGTTTGACCGGGCAGCTTTCGAACGGACCTTTTCAGGGGCGAAGCGAGGTCCACGTTTGGCCGTGTCGTTACCGCACTTTCTCGCGCTTCCGACCCTGCTCGAAGATACGCACCTAACCGCCATCGTGCCACGGCCTCTCGCCAAATTGTTAGTCCTTAGGCACCCAATATCAATGTACGAGCTACCGTATCAAACCGCTTTGCAGGGCGTTAGTGTTCTGTGGCCGGAACGCAACGCCAGTAATGCTGCCCAAGAGTGGCTGCGGGCTATATTGGCCCAAGCCGCCGAGCCTCTTCGCGCTCGCCTATGCGACTTCGTGCGTCCCGCTCGGTCCATCTCACCCGCGCTGCAACAGCAAGTTGGGGCAGCACCGTGACGGTTCCGCTTCGAGCATGCGCTTGGCGCGTAGTTCTTTAGAGCTACTTTCCGAGCCACCAACACCAAGGTACGATAGCTCTCGCCTCGATTTTGAGTACTTTGCTTGATCTAGGAATTGACCGGTTGCCGGGGCGAACGGGAGAGTTGTCGTAACGACGCGGTGGGCCGCCGTCGCGACCACCTTGTTTAGTCTATTCGAATTCGGTCAACAGCAGTTCGAGGAGTGGCGGGCAGCACTGCGGCTGGCGTCTTTTGACGCGCGATCATGTATCGATGCAACCTTGTGAGGCGAGAAGGGGCATGATATTTTGTGTGGTGCGAGGATGGTCAGTCTCATTTCCTGTCGAGCACCTTCGTGATGATAACGCGGGTTGTCGGCTTGAAGCCTCCCAAGTGTCAGCCGCACACGCGAGCGCCTTGTCAGCGATCTAAAATGGTAGTCAACAGCGAACATTGCGCTGAGGAGGGTGGGCATCTTCGGCGCTGTATCAACGATCTCAATAAGATTTTTGAGCATCCTCCGATCCGGGACGGTGGCACTTTCTCGCAAGGACTCTCTGATCTGCTCGATCTGCTGGTGGAGCTGCTCCAGCTGGACTTTGCTTATGTTCGTTTCGAGGATTCAATCGGTGTAGACGGCTTCGAGATAACCCGAACGGCTCAAGCTTGGGACGCCCTTCTGTCACTAGAACTGGGGCGTCTGTTGCGAGAGTCATTGGGCCAAGATCTGCAGTGGTGGCCGTCACAACAGCGAATTGCGATCGGCGGTAGAGAAATATCGACCTCGTCGTTGCAGTTGGGAATTGAGGGTGCAACCGGAACGCTCGTAACCGGATCAGCGCGCGTTGAATTTCCCGAAGAAACAGAGAGGCTTCGCCTCAGAATTGCAAGCGTGCAAATCGCGAAGTGGCTGCAGGACGCTCGCCTTTCGAAGGAACGGAAACGAGCTTCCGAAATGATCAACCGAGAGGTTGCGCGACGAACTGGAGACATCATCGCCATCAGCGAAGAGCGAAGACAGGAGATTGTCGAACTCAGAAGGGTGGTGGAATCGCTGCGCGTGCGAGAAATTGACATACAGTTGGTCGTCGACGCCATTCCGGCTCCTATGGCCATTATGACCGCAGAAGGTCAGCTAGAGGCTGTCAATCGCCCCGTTTTGGAGTACTTCGGAAGGTCGGTCGAGGAACTCAAGCGTTGGAATGTGATTGATGCTGTTCATCGCGATGATCTTCAATCGACGATCAGGGCCTGGATGCGGGCTGTCGAATCCGGAGAGCCTTACGAAATCGAAAGCCGCCATCGCCGCAGAGATGGCGTGTATCGGTGGTTCCACGTCCGCGGCTTTCCCTTGCTTGACACTGATGGATCCATCGTGCGCTGGTGCGTGCTGCAGATCGACATTGAGGACCGCAAGCGCGCCGAGAATGCCTTGCGCAGCAGTGAGCGAAACCTCAATCTGATCATCAATACCATTCCGGCGCTTGTGTGGTCGGCTCGGCCAGACGGCTCCGCCGAGTTCTTCAACCAGCATTATCTCGACTATGTGGGTCTAAGTTCGGAGGCGGCTCGAGATTGGGGGTGGACTGCGGCAGTTCATCCCGACGATCTGAGTGATCTCGCTAGTGCTTGGCAATCGATCAGGACTTCTCGCGAAGCCGGTGAAAAGGAAGCACGATTGCGCCGTTTCGATGGCATGTACCGTTGGTTCCTCTTTCGAGCTAACCCACTGCGTGATGAAGTGGGCAACGTCGTTGGATGGTTCGGTCTTAACACCGATATAGAAGATCGTAAGCGGGCGGAGGAAGAACTACGCAACACCCAAGCAAAATTGGCGCACATGGCGCGCGTAATGACGATGGGTGAGCTTACGGCGTCCATAGCTCACGAGATCAGTCAACCTCTGTCAGGTATCGTCACTAACGCCAGCACCTGCCTGCGCATGCTCGCCGCCGATCCTCCGAACGTTCCTGGCGCGCGTGAAACTGCGCGTCGCACAATCCGGGACGGCAACCGCGCGTCCGCTATCATCGGGCGATTGCGGGCGCTCTTCAACAGGAAAGCGCCCGTAACCAGGCCGATTGATCTGAATGAGGCAACTCGCGAGGTCGTGGCCTTATCGCTCGACAGGCTTCGACGCGATGGGGTGAACTTGAGGACGGAATTAGCCGAAGACCTTCCAGTTGTCGCGGGGGATCGGGTCCAGTTGCAGCAGGTCATCTTGAACCTGGTGCAAAACGCGCTGGATGCGATGAGCGCGATCGACGATCGCGCAAGAGAGCTGACCATCAGGACACAACGAGACGAAGGTGATCGAGTCCGTTTGAGTGTGGAGGATTCTGGACCTGGTTTTGATCCCGGGGCCGTGGAGAAGCTCTTCGATGCGTTCTACACAACCAAGAACGAGGGGATGGGAATTGGCTTATCCGTCAGCCGCTCAATTATCGAGAATCATCATGGTCACCTGTGGGCTGCTCCGAACCATGGTCTAGGAGCTACGTTCTCGTTTTCGATCCCTCGGAATACTGAGGGGGTGATCGGCGCCCACGATCGTGGCGGCAGAACGACTTTCGGCAACAGCGTCACGAGGAATTCATGATGCTCACACCATTACTTGTATCGGTCGTTGACGACGATGAGTCTGTGCGTGAGTCGCTGCCTGATCTCCTGAGGGAGTTCGGCTATGCAGCTCAAGCGTTTTCCTCCGCAGAGGACTTCCTTGCTTCTGAATATGTAGGGCAGACAGGCTGCCTCATTCTCGACATTGCAATGCCGGGCATGACCGGTCCCGAGCTCCAGAGGGAATTGACACGTCTCCGCCATAAAATTCCGATTGTCTTTATTACCGCGCACGGAGATGAGTTCACGCGTCCTCGAATGCTCGAGCAGGGCGCCACAGAGTGCCTATCCAAGCCGTTTTCCGACGCCGCCTTGCTGAGGGCGCTCAATGCGGCTTTCGGGACGAGTTGAGCCAGACATGTCTGCGCCCGGAGAAGGACCGATGAAATCGACGGGGCAACAGCTGCCCGCCAAACCAGATGAGGGAATCGTATTCGTCGTCGATGATGACGTCTCGGTGCGCGAATCCCTTGAACTGTTGATCGGCAACGCGGGCTGGCAATCGGAGATATTTGAGTCCGCTCGGGAATTTCTTTCACGTCCACGCGTGTTTGTGCCCAATTGCCTGGTTTTGGATGTTCGTCTTCCGGGGCTCAATGGCCTCGAATTGCAGAGACGGGTGGCGGTCGAGCGACCGGGTATGCCGATCATTTTCATTACTGGCTATGGTGATGTGCCGACAACGGTGCAGGCGATGAAGGCTGGCGCTGTTGAATTTCTAACTAAGCCGTTCAGTGACACTGTACTATTGAACGCAATCCAAGACGCTATTGATCGCAGCGGCGCCGCGCTGCGGGTTGAAGCCGAGATGGAAGCGTTGCGGGAACGCTACGCCTTGCTGAGCCGACGCGAGCGGGAAGTCATGCGTCTAATCGTTCGCGGTGTCTTGAACAAGCAAGTGGCGCATGAGCTTGGCATCAGCGAGATAACAGTCAAGGCACATCGCGGCCAAGTCATGCGAAAGATGAGGGTTACCTCTTTCGCAGAGCTCGTGAATGTCGCCGCAAAGCTCGATCTCTAGCGTTAGTTCCGTCCGTCACCAATTACTTGAGCGAAGCGCATGCACCAAATCATCGTCATCGATGTCGCGCAGGCATGCCCACGCGTTGATCAGCCGAGATGCAGGCGGCTCATCGGACGGCTGAAATCGTTTCACTTCCGACTGCTAGCGAAATCGCACAACATGTTGCCGAAAGCCGCGCCTAGGTTCGCCGGGATACATCCATCGACCGGCTTGGTGCATGTGGTTAGCGCGGCAGCAGCGGACTGGTTTGCCGATGGTGAAAGCTCAGATGGTCAGCAAGCGCGCTTTGGTGAATGGCGTAACGCTGCACTACGTGACGGTCGGCTCCGGGCCCGCAGTGCTCTGTCTCCATGGTTGGCCCCAAAATCATAACGAGTTCGTGCCGATCTTTGAGGCGTTTGCTCAACGGTACCGGTTCATAGCACCGGACCTGCGCGGCTACGCCGACAGCGACAAGCCTTACGCGGACTACATGCCGGCCACCATTGCCCAAGATCTGCTCGAGCTCGCCGACGTCGAAAACGCCGATCAGTTCCACATCCTTAGCCATGATCTCGGAGGGCCTCCCTCGGTCGCTCTCGCTTACATGGCGGGTAACCGGGTCCTGTCTCTCGCAACGATCGAGACGCCGTTCTTTGGACTCGACTATGAAGGCTATGTTGATCCGCGCGTGCCATATTGGCACCTCTCCATGCATGCGAACATGGATATTGCGCGGTTCCTGATCGAAGGACGAGAGGAGCAGTATATTCGTCACTTCTTCCGAGATTTCGCCTACAATCCCAACGCGATCAGCGAAGCCGAACTGCAGCGTTACGTCGTCCAGATGAAGCAGCCCGGAAATCTGCGGGCGAGCCTGAACCACTATGGCTTTATTGATGAGAAGGCAGCACAACTCGCCCAGCTTGCAAGAAAGAAGCTTTCGATCCCGATCATGGGCTGGGGAGGTCGCCGCTCCTTCGGGTCGCACTGCTTCGACAGCGCAAGGGCACTCTCGGACCGTGCGGAGGGAGGGGTCATTGAGGAATGCGGACACTGGGTGTTTGAGGAAAAAAAAGATTTCATTTGCGAACAACTGGGCCAATTCTGGGACAAGAGCGCCAGGATGTGAGCGTCATGACTGAAGCAGGCGCTCCATTTCGCATCGAGACGACGGAGCATACTGGCATCACGGTCTCCTCACTGGACGAAGCGCTTTCGTTCTGGAGCGGCGTCATGGGATTCCAGCATCTTTACACCTGGGACTTTGAAGAGAGCTCCTTGCTGGGGGACCTGGTCGGCGTGAAGGCTGCAGCAGCGCGTATCGCGATGGTCAAGGGGCCAGGGCATCTGATCGAGCTTCTGGAATACCGCTCTCCGAGCGATCGACGGGTCATGAAACCCCGGTCTTGCGATGTCGGCTCGGTCCACGTGGCCTTCCGAGTTGAAAACCTTGATGCCTTGCTAATGCGAGTCGGCGGTGCAGGGTGGAGCGCCGTGTGCAAGGTCCAGACGGTGCGGTCAGGGGAGCGCACCGGACTTCGTCTCGTCTACGTGCGTGGGCCCGACGGTGTGACTCTGGAGTTTCTCGAGTATCCCAAGGGTCCGGTCCCGGCGACGCCATGAGCTTCGACCAGAGATCTATTAAAGCGAAAGGAAAAGCCATGCCCCGGAACCAGACGGTGTTCGTCCTCGTCACGAGCATGTTTGCCGCCCCCGCGGTCGCACAGTCGCCAGCATCAGTGCTTCCGAATTACTCAAGGACGCCTGCGGAATTGTCGGCTGCTGCACCCACCGGTGGCCCCGGCGGGTCCGGCAACGCCAAGGTCGAAGTTGTTACCATCCTCGGCGACCCATCCAAGCCGGGGATGTACAGCCAACTGCTCAGGGTTGCGCCACATGCAAGAATTGCCGCGCATCATCATGCAGGCGATCGGGTTGGCACCGTGCTCCAGGGGACCTGGATATTCGGCTACGGCCCGAGCTTCACCCAGGAAGCGCTCCGAACTCTACCGGTCGGCTCAGTTTACACGGAGCCCTCCGGCGCTGCGCACTTCGCGATGACCGGCGACGAGGCAGTGACTGTGCTGATCACCGGCTTCGGGCCGACGGATACCGTCTACGAGAACCCCGCCGACGATCCTGCGAAGAAGCCGTGAGACGCTGCTTGGGATCGCCGCGAAAATTTCAGAACAACACGCCGGGCTCAGGCTCAGCAGGTGTCTTGCCCACTCCTGGATTGAGGTCAAGCGCGATGCCCCTTGCTCTCTATGCCCTTGCGGTTGCGACCTTCGCAATCGGCACGACCGAGTTCGTTATTGTGGGTCTTATTCCAGAGATCGCAACCGATCTAGGTATATCGATCCCAAAGGCCGGGCTCCTCGTCAGCTTGTACGCGTTGTCCATCACGCTTGGTACGCCAATCGTTTCCGCACTGACCGGCGCTCTTCCGCCGGCAATTGGCGATTGGGCTCATGGCACTGTTCACGATCTGCAATTTGTCTGCCGCCGTCTCCCCAAACTACACCACACTGCTGCTCTCACGTATTGTCATGGCGGTTGCTCACGGGGTCTTCTTCGGTGTCGGTGCGGCCTGTGCAAGTTCTCTTGTTCTAAAGGCAAAGGCCGGCAGTGCAATCGCCGTGATGATGGGAGGGCTCACCGTCGCCATGGTGGTCGGGGTACCGCTCGGTTCGTGGATCGGCCAATTATTTAATTGGCGTACTCCATTTCTTATTGTCACTGGCATGGGAACCATCGCGGTGCTTGGTCTGACATGGCTCTTGCCTCGCGAAATTTCGCATTAGCAGCCCGCCTCGTTTGCGGCCCAACTGACCCTTCTCGCGAATCGACGCCTCGCGACCATGTACTTGCTTACGGTGGTCGGGTTCGGCGGCACCTTTGTGGTTTTCACCTTCCTGTCCCCATTGTTGACCGACGTCACTGGGGTACCGGAGGAGGCGGTCAATCTCGCGCTACTGCTCTTTGGTGCGACAACTGTCGTCGGAAATCTTGCCGGCGGGGCATTGAGTGACGCCGTCGGTACACGCAAGGCGATGATGATCCTGCTTTCCGGACTGATCATCTCTTTTGTCTCGCTTCGATTGGCAATTCACAATGAATCGGCAACTTTCGTGGTGATCGCTGTCTGGGGGGCGTTTGCTTTCGCCATCCCGCCCGTTATGCAGGCCGGCGTTGTTACCACCGCCAAGCAGGAGGCTCCGGATGCGCTTGGAACGGCGTCCGGTTTCAATATAGCCGCCTTCAATCTCGGAATCTCCAGCGGGTCCTTCATCGGTGGCCAGCTCCTGACAGGGCCCGGGCTGCTGGCGACCCCCTACGCGTCAATCGCGATGGCGAGCGTTGCCTTGCTAATCGCGATGGTCGCGCTCCGTCCCTGCTCTGCGATCGGCAGTGCGAATGTTGCGTGAGAGTTGGCACGGTTAGCCGCACTGGCGTCCTCGAAAGAGGCCCGCCGGCGGGAGCCTCTGAATCTGCAGCTCAGCTCTCCGGCCAACCGAGCAGGAATGTGCGCACAATTTCTCGAAGCTGGTTCCTTGTCGAGCCCCCCTTCGCCTCAACTGCCATCCCTTGAATGGTCAACACAACAAGCCGCGCGGCATCCGCTGCGGTCATGCCAGGAGGCAACGGCCCGGCATCCTTCACCGCTTCGAGCCGGTTGCCTAGAATGTGGACAAACTCGTTTCGGCTGCGAACGAGATATCGACGAACTGGCTCACTTGCCGGCGAGCATGTGAGAGCAGCGCTTGTGACAAGACAGCCGGGCGGTGTACGCGATCCAGCGTGCAGATCCGCCATACTGTAAAGCAAACTCTCCACAATCCGCCGAGGGGTTGGTTCGGCAAGCGCACACGCCTGGCGAAATGCAACGTGTTTGGACAAGTAGCGTTCGACAACCCGATGGAATAGGTCCTCCTTGTCACCGAAAGCAGAGTACAGGCTTGATTTCGTGAGCCCCGTCGCATCGAGAAGGTCACTGAGAGAGGTGCCTTCATAGCCCTGCTGCCAGAACACCTGAAGTGCCTTGTCGAGGACCTCAGTTTCATCAAACTCTGGCGCTCGAGACATCGTCGCTCCTGAATCAAACGCACCAGACCGGACCTATCGGTTGATTTTACCAATCAATGTAATTGATTCAAGAGCTCGAAGTGGCGCCCGCTGGGACTGTGCCACTTCAAGCGCTGGCGAAAGTGAAGCGATTGGATGCAGTTTGACGCTGGCACACCATTCGAGTTCGGCTTTGTCCAAATTCTAAAGATTGCCGCGGGGGAAGCTGGCGCGTTTAGGCACGAGAGGGTGCTGCGCTTGCGAACGAGAGGCTATTGACCGATCCAGCTGTCGAGAGGCAAGCAAGTTCCGACGCTCTTGGAGTGCGTTTGGCTTCGCAACGCGGTTACCATCGCGCAGACGGCGAGATTCCGTTATTTGCGGGCCTTTCCTCGCTGGGCATCGAACCGCTGCCGGGCGGCCCCGACCTGGTCGTGGTATGCGACGGCCCACCGGTATAGAGCGGAGAACGGACCGCCGAGCGTACGGCCGAGCGGGGTGATGGCGTATTCAACCGCTACTGGAGAGGTATCAAGCACCTTTCGAGAAACCATCCCACTCCGCTCCAGACGGCGCAGTGTCTGCGTCAATGACTTTTGCGTGACGGGCTCTAGTGCGCGCTTGAGCTGATTGAAACGCGTCGGGCCTCGCGAGAGCGCCGCAACTACCAGGATCGTCCATTTATCGGCGATCTCTTCGATCAGCACCCGATTCGGACAATGCGCCGGGAAGGGCCAGATTTCCAGTTCTGGCGGATAGATGAGTTCAGGATGATGAGCTTCATGTTGCACGATGCGGTATCCGATTAGAAACCTAGTAGCAGGCTAGTGCCTAATTTACATGGGCGCGGTGCCGATACTATAGCCGTCATCCCATGACGGAATGGGAAGTGGGTTGAGATGAACAGGCAGGGGTCAATCGCAGCACGCTTCGGCCTGTGACGGTCTCATTCGAAGCCGCTGGCCATCATCAGTGCAACATCGTCGCGCGCACAATCTCAGGTCGCGATCACCGGAAGGGGTCCTCGCCTAGAGCTCGAGTATCGCCAAGCCTTTTTATTCGCCCCAGCCACAGCCGTCCCAGTCTCCGCTGTGTCGGCAAAGGAAGAAATGCAGCGTGTACATGGACCAGCTGAAATCGTTTCACTTCCGGCAACGGCACGGACGGCATCAAACTACAGTTCGCCTCCCACTGATCTGCATTTACCAAACTCAGGAGACCTCGAATGCCCAGCCTTGATATGCTTACCCCGCAAAACAGCGCCATCGCGCTGATCGACTATCAGCCGGCAATGTACCAGGGCGTGCAGTCGCATGACCGCCTGGTGGTGTTCAATAATATCCAAATTCTGGCCAAGACGGCGAAGCTGTTCAAGATCCCGACCGTAATATCGACGGTTGCCAAGGACTCCTTCTCCGGTCCGTTCATGCCGGAGGTGACAGATCTGTTCCCGAACCACGAAATCATCGACCGGACGTCCATGAATTCGTGGCTCGATCCGAACTTCCGCAAAGCCGTTGCCGCTACTGGCAAAAAGAAGTTCGTCATCGCCGGCCTCTGGACGGAAGCATGCGTGATGTTTCCGAGCCTCGACATGCTCAAGGAGGGTTACGAAATCTACGTTCCTGCAGATGCCTGCGGTGATCTGTCGCTCGAGGCCCACAACCGCTCCATGGAGCGCCTGCTGCTGGCCGGCGCCGTTCCGATCACCTCGTGCCAATACGTCTTCGAACTGCAGCAAGACTGGGCGCGCGCCGAGACCTACGAGGGCGTCATGGATATCCTCCGTGCCCATACGCCATACGGCATCCAGGTGCGCTTCTCGAAGTGGGCGCTCGGCGAGCACGCGTCCGAGGCGGGCCCGCGGTAATTCCTGGAACGCCGAAGATAGGAGGACAGTCATGAAGGTTTATGTGTTGTCTTTGGCTGCGGGCCTCCTCGTCGGAGTGATCTACAATCTCCTTAGCGTACGCTCGCCAGCGCCGCCTCTGGTGGCGCTGGTCGGGCTTCTAGGAATCCTGGTTGGCGAGCAGATCATCCCCGTTACCAAACTGCTCATAGGGGGCTCGAGCTTTTCCGAGGCCTTCCATCTCTCGAGCTGCGATTCCCACATTTTCGGCATGCTGCCGGGCCGACGCACGGTCGGTCCGGTTGATGACCTCAAGAATCCGGAGAAGCAAGCATGAGCAAGCAGGGCCCCGACCTGATCCTGCATCACGGTCTGTTCACGACACTTGATCGCTCGAATCCGGCGGCGACCGCCGTGGCGATCCAAGACGGGCTGTTTACGGCCGTCGGGCACGTTGGCGACGTGATGAAGCTCGCCGGTTCCTCGACAAGGATCATCGACCTGAAGGGTCGGCGCGTGCTGCCGGGGCTGATCGACAATCATCTCCATATCATACGGGGAGGGCTCAACTACAATATGGAGCTGCGCTGGGACGGCGTGTGGTCACTTGCCGACGCGATGGCCATGTTGAAGAAGCAGGTCGCGATCACGCCGCCGCCGCAGTGGGTGCGGGTCGTCGGGGGATTCACCGAGCATCAGTTCGCCGAAAAGCGGTTGCCGACAATCGAGGAACTCAACGCAGTCGCGCCCGACACTCCGGTCTTCATCCTTCATCTTTACGATCGCGCCATGCTGAATGCTGCAGCGCTGCGCGCAGTCGGATACACAAAGGACACGGCGGAGCCGCCGGGTGGCGAGATCGTGCGCGATACCAGGGGCAATCCGACCGGGCTTCTGCTTGCCAAGCCGAATGCCAACATCCTCTACGCGACGCTGGCCAAGGGACCGAAGCTTCCCCTCGAATATCAGGTCAACTCGACCCGCCACTTCATGCGGGAGCTGAACCGTCTTGGCGTCACCGGAGCGATCGACGCCGGCGGCGGCTTCCAGAATTATCCGGAGGACTATGCGGTCATTCAGAAGCTGTCGGAGGAAGGGCAGCTCACCGTGCGTCTGGCTTACAACCTATTCACGCAGAAGCCGAAAGGGGAGAAGCAGGACTTCCTGAATTGGACCAAAGCTTCGAAGTACAAGCAGGGAACCGACTACTTTCGGCACAACGGCGCCGGCGAGATGTTGGTGTTTTCGGCAGCTGACTTCGAGGATTTCCGCGTGCCTCGTCCGGATATGCCGCCGGAAATGGAGGGCGAGCTCGAGGACGTCGTGCGTATCCTGGTCCAGAACAAGTGGCCATGGCGCCTGCACGCGACCTACGACGAGACGATCTCGCGCGCGCTCGACGTGTTCGAGAAGGTCAACCAGGACACGCCGTTGGACGGTCTGCACTGGTTCTTCGACCACGCGGAGACCATCTCCGATCAATCCATCGACCGCATCGCGGCGCTTGGTGGCGGCATCGCCGTGCAGCACCGCATGGCCTACCAGGGCGAGTACTTCGTCGAGCGCTACGGCTTTGGCGCGGCCGAAGCGACGCCACCGGTCAGGAAGATCATGGACAAGGGCGTGAAGATCTCTGCCGGCACGGATGCAACCAGGGTTGCTTCCTACAATCCCTGGGTCTCACTGGCCTGGCTCGTGACCGGCATGACCGTGGGCGGTCTGCGGATATATCCGCAGACCAATTGCCTCGATCGCGAAACCGCGTTGCGGATGTGGACCGAAAACGTCACTTGGTTCTCCAATGAGGAGGGGAAGAAAGGGCGCATCCAGGTCGGTCAGTTCGCCGACCTGATGGTGCCCGATCGGGATTTCTTCTCCTGCGCCGACAACGAGATCGCCGAAATCGCGAGCGATCTGACGGTGGTCGGCGGGCGCATCGTCTACGGGGCAGGCGAGTTCACAGCTCTCGACGATACCGCGCCGCCGCCCGCGATGCCCGACTGGTCGCCGGTGCGCAGTTTCGGCGGGTACGGCAACTGGGCGGAACAGGGCGGCAAGGCACAGGCCATCCGCGCCAACGCAATGCAGATGTGCGGCTGTTCCACCGCGTGTAGCGTGCACGGCCACGACCATGCGCGCGCGTGGTCTGGAAGGCTGCCGGTTTCGGATCTCAGGAGCTTCTGGGGTGTGCTCGGTTGCGCCTGCTGGGCGGTGTGAGATGTTCGCCAAATCGGATACGCCGAGATGGGTTGCGACAGTGCTATCCTGGTCATGGCTTGCCGCGACGGCCAGAATTGCGCTCGTCTCCGCGTTCTTGATCGGCGGAATCCAGAAAGCCCTTGATTTCCCAGGCGCCGTTGCGGAGCAAGCGCATTTCGGCCTGCAGCCGGCATGGCTTTGGGCCAGCGCCGCCATCATCGTCGAACTTGGCGGCTCCGTGCTCGTCATTTTTGGACGCTGGGTGTGGCTGGGAGCCGGTGGGCTCGGCGTGCTGACTGCGGTCGCCATGCTCACCGCGAACGATTTCTGGGCCAAAGCCGGCCACGATCGTTTCCTGGCCGTGAACGCCTTTTTCGAGCATCTGGGGCTGATCGCCGGCCTGGTGCTCGTGTCTGTACTGTCCTTGCGCTCGAAATGAGCGCTCAACTCCGTGTTCGAGGTGTTCCATGATCGGCAAGCGTCATCTGATTAAAATCCTCCTCGTGTCGTCACTGCTATCTCCGTCCGTGGCAATCGCGCGGGATCCGGGAGCGCATGCCGCGCCACAGGTCGGTGTCGGCGCGCAGTACGACACCACACATGTCTATGTGGCTCCCGAGGATGTGGACAAGTTCGCGGCCAGTTTTCTCGCTACGTTCGGAGGTCAGAGCACCAAACAGGTCGTTGCCACGGTGACGCCGACGCCGAGCAGCACGACGTCCCAGCTTCTTCAGACGCCTGTCGGAACCGTGTCGCTGTTCGGATTCAAGACGCCCATTCCTTATCCTTTCGGTGCTGAGCGGACCGGCTATCTCGTTACGGACCTCGACGAGGCGATAAATGCGGCGAAGGATTCGGGGGCGGACGTGCTGGTGGCAGCCTTTCCGGATCCCATCGGACGCGATGCGGTGATCCAGTGGCCGGGCGGCGTGAATATGCAACTCTACTGGCACACGACGAAGCCTTCCTATGCGCCTTTCGAGACAATCCCCGAGAACCGCGTCTATGTCTCGCCTGAGCGGGCGGATGCCTTTACCCGCAGTTTCCTGCGGTTTTCGCAAGGAAAGGTTGTTTCCGACGATGCACATGCCGCGGGGATCGAGATCGGCCGAGCCAAAGACACATATCGGCGTATCCACATTGAATCGGTATTTGGAAAGATGACTGTTCTCGTGAGCGACGGCCACTTGCCCTACCCGTACGGACGGGAGTTGACCGGCTATGAGGTGAGGGATTTGCAGGGAACCCTGATGAAGGCCAAGGCCTCGGGTGCCGTGGTACTCGTCGAGCCTTACACCTCTGACGGAAGGGCCGAAGCCATGGTACAATTCCCTGGCGGATATATTGCGGAGATTCACGCAGCCGCACCGAAGTAGGGGGCGCGATGGCATTGCTGCTGGGACGATGGCTCATGCGGAGGGAATGGGCGGCAGGAGTACTGTGCCTGGCTACGCCTCAGCTCGCTTGGGGGGATGATCAAAAGCCTGAGGCTTCCACGCCGCAACGGCCGGCCATCATGTTCAACCGATTTCAGGAAAACTGGTCGGTGCTGACGGACCCGCGCGTGCCGCGTGAGCCTTTCGACGAACTCAAGTATATTCCGTTGTCCAGCATCGATCCATACACGTATCTCTCATTCGGAGCGAACACGCGTGAGCGCTTCGAGTCCAACAACGCCGCGAACTTCGGCACCGGTCCGAACCGCAGCCAAAACTACGTTATCAGCCGAAACGAATTCCACGCTGATCTCCGTGTAGACAATCAAATTCAAGCGTTCGTGCAATTTCAGGCTGACTATGCGCCCTGGAAGACCATGTTGACGCCGGTCGATCGGGACAAACTCGATCTTGAACAGGGTTGGGTGGCCCTGACCGAGTCCGTCGGAGGCGGAACGTTGAAGCTGAGGGGCGGAAGGCAGCAATTTGCCTTCGATCTACAGCGCTTCGTATCCGTTCGCGACGGTCCCAACGTCCGTCAATCTTACGACGCCGCCTGGGCGGACTACGAGAATGGGCCCTGGCGGTTTATCACCTTTTACAGCCTACCGGTCCAGGTTCGGGACGTTACGATATTCGATGATTACAGCAGCGTCAGCGCGCAGACCTTCGGGATGGTGCGGACCGAGTATAAGTTCTCAGAGTCGCTGTTCATCGCCGGCTACTATGCCAATTTCACGCAGGGGAACGTGCAGTTTCCAAATGCGTCCGGCAACGAGCGGAGAGACATTTTCGATATCCATCTGAACGGCAGCGCCAATCATTTCGATTTTGACTTCGAAGTGATGAACCAGACCGGACGCATTGGCAACGAGCCTATCGAGGCATGGGCTGTCGGCTCACTCGCTGGCTACACCTTCGCCGACGTGAAATGGAGCCCAAGGGTCGGCATCCAATTCGACGCAGCTTCCGGTGACGGCAACAACAAACAAACCTTTGGGACCTTCAATCCGCTGTTTCCAAACGGCTATTATTTTACACTTGCGGGTTACACCGGGTACACCAACCTCATTCACATCAAGCCGTCTCTGACCCTGAGTCTGAGTTCGTCGCTGAAGATCATGGTCGCGGCAGCGGCCCTGTGGCGCCAGAACACGGCCGATGCGATCTACACCCAGCCCGACGTTGCGGTCCCGAACACTGCCGGACGGCCAGGCGCCTATACCGGAAGCTATGCCCAGCTTCGGCTCGATTGGACGATCGATCGCGCAACTGCCTTCGCAGTCGAGGCGGTGCACTTTGCGATCGGTGACGCATTGCGCAACGCCGGCGGCCATGACTCCAATTATGTCGGCGTAGAGATCAAACGGGGATGGTAGAGGGTCCCGAGTTGCTTCCGATTGGTTTCAAACGATCTTTGGTTGCCAATGATGCCGGCTGACACTGAAAATCCCTGGGCCCTGCCGTTGGTCCTGAGTCTTACGGCCGGGTATGTCGACACGGCTGGATTTCTTGCCCTGCAGGGCCTTTTCACGGCTCACGTCACGGGCAACTTCGTCACGCTTGGCGCATCGCTCGCGCTCGGCACATCCGGTGCCGTTGCGAAGCTATTAGCCCTTCCAGTCTTCTGCGTGGTGGTGATCGCGATACGACTGATCGGCACGTTGCTCTCGGCGCGCTACAGCGCTGTGTTCGAGGCGATACTTGGCCTGAAAGTGCTACTGCTACTCGCGGGTGCTGCTCTGGCGATCAATTGGGGGCCATTCGAGAATAGCGATAGCTGGCAAGCCGTGGTTACCGGAATGGTTCTCGTCGCCGCGATGGCGGTGCAGAACGCGGCTCATCGCGCCTATCTCGGCAGCACGCCGCCATCCACGCTCATGACAGGTACGACAACGCAGATCATGATTGATCTTGCAGATACGATCTACGGAAAATCCCGAGACGGCCAACTCAGCTCGCGGATGTCGAATATGACGAGGAGCGTCATCGTTTTCGCAGTCGGGTGCGGCGCCGCGGCTCTCTTGTACGCACGTTACGGCGTCTGGTGTTTCGTCGTGCCGCCGGGGCTGGCAGCGATTTCGTTGCTTCTTCGGCTGGCCTCGCCGATCAAGACATGAAACGAAAATCTGAGCCCTGGCCGCAGTCGTGCATGCATCTTGTGCAATTTGACCGGAGCTTGTGGCAAGTCAATTTAGGAGACGATCGATCGTGCGTTCCTCGGTCGAGCAGCCATTAGGTCGAGAGATGAGCGGCGCCGTTTACTCTTTACGCGATCTAACCACCAGTCGGCGTCTTGCCGAAGAAGTCTGACTATTCGGCTTTCTGCTGCCCGAGTCCGTCTCGTTGGACGTAAGCGTAGTCGTTTGCAGTCGCTGGCCGTGGTGGCGGCCGCGAGCGATGCTGCCGCTCACGTGAGGCACCGAGCACCGCCATACCTGAACTTGAAGGGAGCGGGTTACGATGGCAACGGATCAGCCTCCAGAGCGGATGACGAGTCCGCCGAGCACGTCGCCCTGGAACGCATTTCGCCACACGGCGTTCACCGTGGTTTGGATTGCCACTGTGGTCTCCAACGTCGGCACCTGGATGTACAATGCGGCATCAGGTTGGCTAATGACTAGCCTGAATGCCGATCCGCTGAGCGTATCACTGGTTCAAGTCGCAACCAGTCTTCCCATGTTTCTGTTTGCGCTTCCGGCTGGCGCGCTGGCGGACATCGTCGACAAGCGTCGCTTTCTGATCGTGACGGAAGTTGTGGTCACGTTGGTTGCGGCGGCGAGTGCCGTGCTGGTCTGGGTGGGCCTTATCAATCCGTTTATCCTGCTGCTGTTTACGTTCCTCCTCGGCGCAGGCGCAGCGTTCACCGCGCCAGCGTGGCAATCGGTGGTGCCCAGCCTTGTACCGAGGCGGGATCTGGCCGCGGCCGTGGCGAGTAACGGCGTTGGCGTCAACATCAGCCGGGCGATCGGACCTGCACTGGGCGGCGTAATCATCGGCGCATTGGGAATTGCCGCGCCGTTCTCGCTGAACGCGCTTAGCAATTTCGGCGTCATCGGAGCCCTGTGGTGGTGGAGGCCGTCAACTGCTGGCGGTCATGCACTTCCTGCCGAACGTTTGACAAGCGCTTTGGTGATCGGACTTCGCCATGCCCGGTATAATCCGCATCTGAGGGCAACACTGATCAGAGCTGCCAGCTTCTTCTTCTTTGCGAGCACCTACTGGGCGCTGCTTCCGCTTGTCGCGCGCAACCAGATCGCCGGGGGCCCGGAGCTTTACGGCGCATTACTGGGCGCGATCGGAGCAGGGGCGGTCGGCGGAGCCTTCGGCCTCCCGTGGCTAAAAGCGACCTTCGGGCCCGATCGGCTCGTCGCACTCGGCACTATTGGCACAGCGGTCAGCCTGATCCTGCTCGGCTTCGCTCGTCACTCCACGGTCGCGTTGGTTGCCTGCATCGTCGCTGGTGTTTCCTGGATCGCGGTTCTCGCGACCCTCAATGTCTCGGCGCAGGTGTCGCTGCCGGATTGGGTACGCGGCCGCGGGCTTGCCATGTTCGTGACCGTCTTTTTTGGGGCCATGACCGCAGGCGGCGCGATTTGGGGACAAGTTGCGTCGATGCTCAGCCCGCCAGCCGCTCACGTCATCGCGGCCGCCGGGGCCTTGATTGGCATTGGGTTAAGCTGGTCGTGGAAGCTGCAAAGCGGCGCAGAAATTGACCTGACGCCGTCCATGCATTGGCCTGTTCCGGTTCTGACAATCGACGCCGAGCCAGATCGAGGACCAGTGCTGGTGACGATCGAATACCACATAAATCCTAAACGGCGCGCTGCCTTTCTGGCAGCGATCCAGAGGCTTGGTCAGCAGCGTCGACGGGACGGCGCGTATGCCTGGGATATCTTTGAAGACGCCGCCCAGGAAGGACGCTTCATGGAAACATTCCTCGTCGCATCGTGGCTTGAGCATCTGCGACAGCACCAGCGCGTTACAAATGCGGACCGCGTCTTCCAAGACGCCGTCCGTCAATACGACGCCAAGGCCGAACCGAAGGTAACCCATTTCATTGCTGCAGCAATGGGTTCTGCGGTCTCAAATGGATGACCTGTCGCGCGCCCGATCTTCCACGATTTTGTCGGCGGCTCATGGCGTGCTGCATCTCGTGCTCGAACTGGATGGTGAGTGGTCTAGCGCCTGGATCCTCATATCGGACTACTGCATCGGTGCGCCGAGAAGCTCATCGAGGCGAAGACCTATTTGCACGCGATAACCTGTTTCGACGGGCTGACTATGTGGCGCCGCTGACGTAGGAGCACGCATTCTGCCTGGCGATCGAGAAGCTGATTGGCATAGAAGTGCCGCGGCGCGGCCAACTGCTAAGGGCTCTCTATCACGAGATCAGCCGCATCCTTTCGCATTTCTTGAACGTCACGACGCGGGGCATGGATGCGTGTGCCCTGACGCCGCCATTCGGGGGCTCGAAGAGCGCGAGAAGCTGATGGTGTTCTACGAGCGCGTCTCGGGCAGCCGGATGCACGCGAACTAGTACCGGCCGGGGGGCGTCCATCGAGACCTCCCTCCGAAGCTAATCATGACTGAGGAGCCGGCGATCCGATGCGCCCAGAGAACCGGCTTGCCGGCCGCGTCAGGTCCGGCCGACAGCCGATCGAAATAATACGGCCGATACATGTCGTGCTGGATGTCTTCCTCGCGGCTCCAGATCACCTTCACAGGGGCATCGACGTGCTTGGCGATCTTGACGGCCAGCACCGTGCCATCGGCCTCCAGCCTTCGTCCGAAGCCGCCGCCAATGGCGGGAGCCTCGAGCCCCTTCGCCTGACGCCAGAGGAGGAGGCCGCATGGATATGAAAGAAGCCTCGGCAATGACGGAGGCCTCGGGCTGATCAACGAGGACGGCGACGAGCTGACTTCGGACGCGCGCCGGCGATCAGTCCAGTCGCCGTCGCAGGATGCCGCGATGCGCTGGGCTGATCGCCTGCGCGAGTTGACCGTGAAGGCCCCGTTGCAATCGCTCTTTGCTGCCTTCCTGCTTGGGGTCTGGGTCGGGCGCCGGCGCTAGGAGATCCGCGAGCCTGCACGCCTCATAGTCAGGAAGCTCAAGACATTTCAGACCTCACTGGGCTTTTACGATCTCGCAATCGCGGCGCCCTCGATGAAGGCGGCGCTTGAAGCGTGGGGCGCCGGCAGCAATCTCTTCACTACGGCATCGCCAAGGAGACGGACGATCCGGACGTTATCGCTGCGACAATGTCCAAGTCGGGCGTGGTGCTCAAGCGCCCTGCCGGATCGAACGGGCGCTTCGCTGAGCACTCCGATCTCCCTTTGGACCTCGGATTCGCCGAGAACGGAACTCCGCGGCAAAGGGGCGGCCGAAGCGGGCGAAGCGAACCTCTCCGAACGTCAGCGAACGGGACGCCTGAAAGGCCGCCGCCGAATTCGAAAAGGAGCAGAAGCGCCGCGACGCAGAGCGCAAGAGGCCGCCAGGCAGAGAGACCGCGAACGGCGAGAAAAGGCAGCCGCGAAAGCCGAGGCGGCACTGGACAAGGCCGAGCGCGAGCATGCGAAGAAAGCCGCGGCTATTCAGGCTGAGGTCGATGCTCTCGAGGAGCGATCGCGGGCCGAGGACGACCGCTGGGAAAAGGACAGAGAACGGCTGCAAGCCGCCCTGCGGCGCGCGCGGGATGGCCGGTGAGCGGCCATTCGCTTCTCCGGAACGGAATTTGACCAGATCGCGTTGACCGTTCGATCTTCATGCGGAGAAACGTACATGAGACAGATTATGGCGGCGGCTTGCGCCCTGGCGATTTCGCTGGCATTCGCTCCCGCGGCGGACGCTAAGGGCTGCATCAAGGGTGCGATCGTCGGCGGTGTCGCCGGCCATATGGCAGGGCACGGCAAGCTAGGCGCCGTGGCAGGCTGTGTAGTCGGCCATCACGAGGCGAACAAGCAAAACCCGAACAATGCCAATGCTCAGCAGCAGGCGCCTTCGGGACATAAGGGAGTACGGCGGCGTTGGCGAAGCGCTAAAGTTCTCGGCAGAGAGCGTCAGGCGTCAGGCGGGCACTCCGGGCAGCTGTCCCCGCTCGAGTCCAGCACGTCTCGGATTTCTGCGACGGCTTCATCTGCGGAAATTAGTGGCCGGCCGATCCTGGCGGGCGATGTCGAAGGTTCTTGATGATGCGGTTGGCAAAATGGTCAATGATGTTTTCCTTGAAGTTTGCCTCGCGCGGATGATGGGCGCAGACATGGTCGCGTTGCTCATGGCTGAAGTCATGATAGCCAATGCCAAGCACATCCATCTCCACGCCTGCAGTCACCAGCGCGATCGTCGGACGCATATCTTCGGGGATGCCGGGCGTGGTGTGGAGCGCGATCGCGGTCCACACGTCCTCAACATGCGCTCCGCGACGCCGTAGTTCTTCATGAAATCGCGGGCCGTGTTGGCGCCATCAACCTTGAAGCGCAGATCGGGACTCGAATAGCGTTCCGTCAGCCCCATGTCGTGAAACATGGCGCCAAGATACAGAAGTTCGGGCCGTACTTCAGGCCGCGGCGCTCGTCGTTGAGCGCCCCCCAAAGAAGACGCGGCGGCTGTGGTTGGTTGTAAAGCAGGTCATCCTCGGTATCGCGGGCGAGCTGGGTGGCGGCGCGGGCGATAGCGCTGTCCGGCACCCGAATCCCGGCAATTATCTCGGACATGGAACAGTCTCCATCGTTGCGCAAACCTCCGGAGTGGTGTGAATCGCCAAGGGGCATGCGGTTGTGGTGGTTGGGAGCCGCCGCCGATTATTCTGCGGCGGCCTGTGCAGGCGTAAGTCCCAAGGCCCTTGCCACGCCTGCACCATAGGCCGGGTCGGCTTTCGTGCAGTTGGCAATCTGACGCTGCTTCACCTCGAGACGTGCGTCCCCCATCGCGCGGGCGGTGTTCTCAAAGAGAAGTTGTTGCTGCGCCGCTGTCATCTTGCGGAAGAGTATGCCCGGCTGCTCATAGTGATCGTCATCGAGGCGATGGTCCCAGTGCGCCGCGGCACCCGTCCAGTCGAGCGGCGGCTCGGCAAGCTGCGGGTCGCGATCGATCCAGGCCCCCCTGCTGTTGGGCCAGTAGCTCGGCGTGCCGCCGAGATTGCCGTCCGTGCGCATTGCGCCATCGCGGTGATAGCTGTGGAACGGGCACTTCGGCGCGTTGACCGGAATGAGGTGGTGATTGACTCCCAGCCTGTAACGCGCGGCGTCGCCGTACGAAAACAGCCGTGCCTGCAGCATCTTGTCGGGTGAGAAGCCGATCCCTGGCACGATGTTCGCCGGCGAGAAGGCGGCCTGCTCCACTTCGGCGAAATAGTTGTCGGGATAGCGGTTCAGCTCCATCACCCCGACTTCGACTAGCGGATAGTCTGCCTTCGGCCACACCTTCGTGAGATCGAAGGGATTGTGCTTGTGGGCCTTGGCCTGCTGGTCCGTCATCACCTGGATGAACAGCTTCCAGCGCGGGAAGTCACCGCGTTCGATGGCATTGAGCAGATCGCGTCCGTGCCTCTCGCGATCGTTTGCGACCAGAGCAGCCGCATCTTCGTCGCTGAGGTTTTCGATGCCTTGCTGGGTGCGGAAGTGGAATTTGACCCAGACCCGCTCGTTACTGGCATTGACCATCGAGAAAGTGTGGCTGCCGAAACCGTGCATGTGGCGGAAGCTCTTCGGAATTCCGCGATCGGACATCACGATCGTCACCTGGTGCAACGCCTCGGGAAGCAGCGACCAAAAATCCCAATTGTTGTCGGCTGAGCGCAGCCCGCTGCGCGGATCGCGCTTGATCGCGTGGTTCAGATCGGGGAATCGCAGCGGATCGCGGAAGAAGAAGACCGGCGTATTGTTGCCGACGATGTCCCAATTGCCTTCATCGGTGTAGAACTTGAGGGCGAAGCCGCGGATGTCGCGCTCCGCATCGGCGGCACCGCGCTCGCCGGCAACCGTCGAAAAGCGCGCAAACATCGGCGTCTGCTTGCCGATCTCCGAAAAGATCTTGGCTTTGGTGTAGCGGGTGATGTCGTGTGTGACCGTGAACGTGCCGTAGGCGCCCCAGCCCTTCGCGTGCATCCGCCGCTCCGGGATCACCTCGCGATCGAAGTGCGCCATCTTCTCGATCAGCCAGATATCCTGCAATAGCGCCGGCCCGCGCGGGCCCGCGGTCATGATGTTGAGATTGTCCGTCACCGGCGCGCCGGTCGCGTGTGTCATCGCAGGACGAGAATCGCTCATCGTTGGTTCCTATTCGTCAGGGCACTTTCCAAAGGCAACTCCATGCGTTGCCCGAGTTCAATTATGCGAACCGGTCACCCGGCACTTCAGTAACGGTTATCGGATTTCCGGTACAGTTTACCAGCAGCGACTTTTCAAGTTCGCACGATTGCATCGGCACCAGCGATTCACCGGCGATCGCATCGGATCGGCTGCTGACTGGGAGCTAAGTTTGCCGTGACTACGTGCAAGGCGGGCAGCCTGATGAGCGGCCGTTCCTCCAAGTGACCAGGCAACACGCTTCTTTTTCTGGTTGCTTTCATGCCGCTATCGGTCGAGGAGGGTCGTCAATTCCGCACCCTCGTCAGCGACGAAGACGGCGATCAGTTCGGCCGGCTCGGTGTTGCTTGCATTGGCGGAAACGAGGTGGGTCGCGCCTGGCGGCTCAAAGAACGACTGTCCGACCTCAAATGTCTCCAGCGGACCGCCCTTGAGCTGCGAGCGGACTTCGCCCTTTGTGATGTAGGCCGTCACCGAGCCACCATGGCGGTGCGGTGGAGTAAAGCCGCCCGGTCCGTAAGTGACGCGGACCACGGTCACGCGCTTGCCGGGTACATTCGGCAAGGCATGTGAACTGATCACCTCGACTTTGTTGAGCGATGAGCCAGAAGAGGCGCTCTCGGCGCATAACGGCGCCGGAATGCTTGATATCGCGTCCATCGCCAGCGGCAACGTTCTACCGATCGCCACCGCGCAGGCGAAACCCGCAAGGATCGCCAGCGACAGGTGGCGCCAGTCCCGCTCCGCGAGCGGCCTCATCATTCCCAGTGCAACGCTCATTGGCCTCTCCTGTTTGATCTCAAGGTTTGACGATCGGCTTGAATATCGAAAGCGGAGCGGGATCCCGGCTTGGCGGCGGCGGGATTCTTCCGTCGACATCAGTAAAGCCGTATTCAGTCGCCAGTTCGGAGGCGAGTAGGACCTGTCCGGTTTTGGCGATCACATCAGGATCAGCGGCCAACGCCGCGATCGCGCGCCCGACGAAGACCGGTGTCTCGCCCCTCTCGGCAATGAGCTTCGCAAGTGCCGCCGGCACACGATCGGGTTGGGCCGCAAGCTTCTCGCTCTTGATGAATCCAGGCCAAATCGAGACTGCGGAAATGCCGAATGGCTTGAGTTCATGCGCCATGTCTCGGGCCATGCGGTCGACGCCCGCCTTCTGTACACCGAACGGGACGTTGAACGTGTAGCGGACGCCGCCGCCGGACGACGTATTGACGATCAGGCCCTTTTTTTGCGGAAGCATCAGCGGCACAGCGAACTGGCTGCAGACAAAATGTGAGCGGAGGCCGACGCGATGCAGGGTGTCCCACAGCGAGGTTGGAACCTGCCAGAAGGGAACGTTGACCGGCATGACGTCCGGCGCTGCAAACACGTTGTTCACGAGTACATCGAGCCTGCCGTGGTTGCGCCGGAGCAGGTTAAAGACCTCCCTGACCGAACCGTCGTCCGAATGATCGCATAGGAGGCCGATGCCCTTGCCTCCGGCTTCGTCGATTGCCGAGATGGTCTCCTCGAGAGAGCCCGGCCATTCCGACCCGCCACTGCTGCGCGTGCGCGCAGTGACGATCACCGTCGCCCCAGCCTCGGCCAATCCGATCGCCACTCCCTTTCCGACTCCGCGGCTTCCGCCCGTTACCAGCGCAACACGATCCCTCAGGGGTCCCTCGGCCATATCATACCCACATTGCTTCCCAGGAAGATTCATTGACAGAGTAATCTTCCGAGGAAGATAATAAGCGGGATTAATCAGACACGTCAATCAGGGATGTCTCGCTATGGTCACGAGGGAAGAAAATGAGTTGTTGTGCCGCGTCACGCGTGATGCGCCGATGGGAAGAATGCTGCGTCAGCATTATTGGCTGCCGGCCGTCCTCTCGGTGCGGGTGCGCAGGGGCGAAGCGCCAGTGCGCGTCAAGCTGTTCGGCCGCAACTTCGTGGCGTTCAGAGGGACGGATGGGACCGTCGGCTTCCTCGACGAAGCCTGCCCGCACAGAGGTGCCTCCCTTGCGCTCGCACGTGTCGGTGAATGCTCTCTGACCTGTCTGTTCCACGGCTGGAAGATCAGTGCCAGCGGGGAGGTGCTCGATGTTCCCAACGAGCCCAATAACCCGAGGGAATTTGCAAAGACCGTCAAGGTGAAATCCTATCCGACGCGGGAAGGAGCTGGGCTGATCTGGGTCTGGCTCGGCGAGGGAACGGCGCCCCCCGCACCGGATTTCGAATGGATGGATTTGCCACCGGATCAGGTCTACGCGGCCGGCATTGAGCTCAATGCAAATTGGCTGCAGGGCGTCGAGGCAACCATCGACTCCTCGCATGTCGCTTTGCTGCACCAGAGCTGGACCGCGAGCTCGGCGACGGATTTTGCGGCGACGCGGGTCAATACGGAAGTCAGCTACCAGTTCGAGAAGAAGCCGTACGGCTTTCGTGCCGCGGCGCTTCGATCCGCGCCCGATGGCTCATGCCTCGCCCGCGTCACCGAGTTTGTGATGCCCTATTACGGATTGATTGCGCCGATCTATTCTGGCCCGCAGCAGGATCGTACCGCAATCATCGCAGTGCCGATCGACGATGAAAACCTGATCCAGTGGTACATCTACTATAATCCCGAGAAACCGGTGGACTCCTGGCGCAAGGTGCAGCGTGCCAATCAGTGGCCGATGGCGGGCGGCCTCCCGGGCAATCAGGCCAACAATTGGGGGCAGAATCGCCAGATCATGGATGCCGGCAACAGCACCGGCTTCCACGAGATCGTCATCGAGGATTTCGTGGTGATGGTCAGCATGGGCCCGATCGTCGACCGTTCGCAGGAATATCTCTGTTCGGCGGACCAGGCGATTGTGCGGGTACGTCGCCAATTGCTTGAGGAAGTGCACGGCTTCATGGACGGCAAGCCGCCGAAGAGCGCCCAGAGCGACAGCATGTCCTACAAGGATATCCGCGCGGTCGGCGGCCGGCTGGCGTCCGCCTCGGAGGACTGGCGACAGATCCCTCGCTGACTGCATCGGACGCGCCGCGCGGATCGCCAGTCGTTTATTGCCGCCTCAGGAGACCCCATGCCATGACCTGGAAACATATATGCGCCGCCACCGAGCTGCCCGAAGGAGAGCCTGTCGGCTTCAAGATCGGCGACCAGCGCATCGCTCTCTACAAGATCGACGACGAGATCTTCGCAACGGATGATGTCTGCTCGCATGCGTTCGCCCTGCTTTCCACCGGCTTTCTCGAGGGGCATCTCGTCGAATGCCCGCTGCATGGTGCGATGTTCGACGTACGCGACGGCAGGTGCCGCTCAGGCGCCTACAAGGATGTCAGAGCATTCAAGGTCGAGATCCGCGATCGCGAAGTCTATGTGCATCTCGACGGCGGACCTGCAAGTGAAGATGTCCGCGACAACGTGACGGACGCCACACCGTGAGCGGGCTTGTCGTCATCGGCGCATCCTATGCCGGTGTTCAGGTGGCACTCAGCGCCCGTGATGCCGGCTATGCCGAACCGGTGACCGTCGTCGGCGAGGAGAAATCGCTCCCGTATCAACGACCACCGCTGTCAAAGGATTTTTTGCTCAACGAAGTTCGCGAGCCGCAGCTGATTCTGCGGGATGATGCGTTCTTCAAGAGCAACCGGATCGACCTCGTTCTGGGACAACGGGCCGTGGAGATTGACCGGCAAGCGAAACAGGTCGCGCTGGCGGGCGGCGCCCGGCTGGACTTCGACAGTCTCGTGATCGCCACCGGATCGCGTGCTCGGCGCATATTGGTCCCCGGCGCCGAACTCGATGGGATTTGCTATCTTCGATCCCTCACTGATGCCTGCGATCTCAAGGGGCGACTGGAGCAGGCGAACGAGATCGTCGTCGTCGGGGGCGGGTTCATTGGACTTGAGGTTGCTGCCTCGGCGGCAAAGCTTGGCAACAAGGTCACGGTGATCGAGGCCGCCTCCCGGCTGCTTGAACGTGCCGTATCGACGATTGTCTCGCGTTTCCTGCTCGATGCCCATGCACGGGCGGGCGTCGATGTGAGGCTGGGTGAGACCGTGGTTGCGATGACCGGGCATGATGGGAGGATCGCCGAGGTCGTTCTCGGCAGCGGCACTCGTCTGCGTGCCGATCTCGTCGTGGTGGGCATTGGCGTAATCGCCAATGATGAACTCGCAAGTACCGCCGGGCTGAAATGCTGCAATGGAATCGTCGTGAATGAGCACGGCAGCACGGAAGTTCCCGGCATTTACGCTGCGGGCGACTGCGCAAATCATTACAACCGGTTCGCAGATGAGTGGATCAGGATGGAATCGGTCCAGCACGCCCAGGACCAGGGCAGGGTGGCAGGGCTTGCTATTGCGGGAAGCCACGAGCGGTACGACAGTGTCCCGCGGTTCTGGTCGGATCAGTACGATCTCAAACTACAGATCGTCGGGCTCTCTGGACGCAGCGACCAGGTCGTGACCCGTGGCTCCGTCGAGGATGGCAGGTTCTCCGTGTTCCATTACAGGCAGGGAAGATTGGTCGCGGCCGACAGCATCAACAGACCCGGCGACCAGATGGTAGCACGGCGCCTCATTGCCGCAGGCATTTCTCCGGCGCCGGAGCAGGCCGGAGACTGCTCGCTCGACATCAAATCACTGCTGAAGGCGGACGAGAAAACCGTCGCCTGATCTCGCGTCCCTAGCCGGTCGCAGCGAGGCGGCCAATCTTCTTCGTCGCCTTCACGGTCTTCACCGCCAAAAGTTTGCGCAGGCACCGGTCAAGCATCCCGATCTCGGCCTTGTTTAGCCCGCTCGCGTCGATCACGCTCTCCACAACTTTCGCGATCTCGGTAATGCCGCGGTCAGCGGTCGCAAGGCCCTTCGAGGTGAGCCGGACCAGCTCGGAGCGGCCATCATCGTTCGCCGAAACGCGGAGGATGAACCCTCCTTCCTGGAGCCGCGCCACCCGCTTGCTCATGGCGCCCGAGGTGACGAGCAGAGCGCGGAACAGGTCGGTCGGGCGCAACTCGTATGGTCTTCCCGAGCGTCTGAGCGCCAGCAGGACGTAGAGCTCGCCGGTCTGCAGGCCAACCGCTTTTGATATGCCCAGCAGCCGCTTTTCGTGAAGCTGGTTGACGCGCTCCAGCCGCAGCAGCGTTAATGCGGCGGTCAGGTCGAGATCGGGGCGCTGTTCAAGCCAGGCGGCCTCGATGTCGTCGTAAAGGCTGCTATCGTGCTTTGGCGCCCGTTTGGTGATTGGCTCCACACCGCGCGACACGGTCTTTTTCGTCATTCCTTTCTACCCTCGCTAGTCTGCGCCAGCGGCACCGGCACCACGTCTTGGTGCAATCTAGCACTCTCCAATTCAGGTGTCGCGGCGCAAGTTCCTAGTATTGGTCCAAGGTCCTGCCCGGGGAATGCGGCGGCGACGCGACCTCTCGCTCCGGTGTTGACAAATATCTTCCTAGGAAGAATATTCCGAGTAAGAAACATTATCTATATTGGGGAGGTCGCATGCGTGGGCTTGGCGCAATACTCTTTCTCGCGGTTTCACTGGCCACGTTATGCGCCGCCGAGGCGGCCGAGCGCGAGCTGATCCTCGGGCAGACAATGCCCTATAGCGGTCCGGCGTCGGCGCTGAGCGCGGTCGGCAAGGTCCAGATCCGCTATTTCCAGATGATCAACGAACGCGGCGGAATCAACGGCCGCAAGATCAAGCTGATCTCGCTCGACGATAGCTACAGCCCGCCAAAGGCCGTGGAACAGACGCGCAGGCTGGTCGAGAACGATGAGGCCGTTGCGATCTTCGGCAGCATGGGAACCGCGCAGAACGCGGCGGTCCAGAAATATCTCAACGGCCGGAAGGTGCCGCAGCTCTTCGTCTTCGCCGCCACCGACCGCTTTGCCGACCCGAAGACCAGTCCATATACCATCTCGGGAATGACCCTGTTCAGCACCGAAGCGGCGATTTACGCGCGACTCGTTTCCGAGACCATTCCGCGGGCCCACGTTGCGGTGCTCTACCAGAACGATGATTATGGACGCGAATACCTTCGCAGCTTCAAGGCCGAATTGGCGCGCCTCGATCCGCAGGCCGAGATCGTTGCTACCGCGCCTTACGAGGTGACGTCGCCGACCGTTGATTCACAGGTCGTGTCGCTGGCCAGCAGCAATGCCAACGTCTTCCTGAATGCGTCGACCGGCAAATTCACCTCGCAGGCGATACGCAAGGCGAGCCAGCTTGGATGGCGCGCCCAGCAGTTACTGCCGATCGGAAGCAACTTCGTGGCGACGATCCTCAAGCCGGCAGGGCTCGAAAACGCGAAGGGTGCGATTTCGGCCACGCCGACCAAGACCGTGGGCGATCCCGAATGGGCCAACGACCCCGCCTACCTGGAGTGGCTGGCTTTCATGAAGAAATACTACCCCGAAGGAGACATTGAGGATCAGCTCAACTTCACCGGATGGAACGTCGCCGTTCTCATGACCAAGGTGATCAAAGCATGTGGCGATGACCTTACGCCACAAAACATCATGAAGCATGCCACGTCCCTGAAGAACGTAACGCTACCAGGCCTGATTCCAGGCATCACCGTCAACACGAGCCCAGATGACTATCGCCTGATCAAGTCGCTCCGGCCACAACGCTTCGACGGCGAGCGCTGGGTGCCGCTTTCCGGCACCATGGCAGCCAAATAAATGGGCGCGAACGGGCGCCGACGCGCCATGCCGTCAGCTCGCGCCGCGCCTGAGCTCTTCGGTCGCCCGGCGCAGGACCTCGTGAAGCCACTCGTGCGATGGTTCGGCCTCGACACGTTCGTGCCACAGCATCCGAACCTCCACCGGCGTCGTGGTGTAAGGGAGCTCGCAGGTCTTGATGGCATAGTTTTGCTCGAGCACTCTCGCCAACGGGCGCGGGACGATGGCAGCTAGTTCGGAATCGGCCAGCAGGGCGGGCAGGGCGAGAAAATGCGGCAAGGAGACCGCGATTCGCGGCGGGCGGTCGCTTTCGGCGAGCGCCCGCTCGAGCGCGGCGCGGTCGTACATTTCCGAGCGTCTGGCGAGACCTCGCTCGGAGATGAAACCGCCGATCGCGCCCTCCTGCTCGCCGCCAAAGGAGACGACGACCAGCGGCAGGCGTGCCAGCTTCGCATTGTCCAGCCGGCCGAGCTCGCGCTTTCCGCCAACGATCAGCACATCGTCATATTCGAACAGCAGGGCCGAGCGGAAGCGGCCCGGGGGGACCGAGAAGACACCGATGGCGACGTCGATGCGGCCAAGGTCGATTTGCTCGGCAAGGTCGATCCGCGTCACCGGCTTGATCATCAGGTCGATCGTGGGCGCCTCGCAGCCAAGGATCTTCAGGAGCGGAGACGACAGCACCATCGTGGTGAAATCGTTGGCGGCCAGCGTGAACTGCTTGGTGGAGCAGGCCGGCACGAAGGTCGCTAGTTCGACCGCGGCCTCCAGCGCTCGCATGGCCTCGTGAACCTGGGGCGCCATCGTCAGCGCGCGCGCCGTCGGCTGCATGCCTGTCGCTGTGCGCACGAACAGGTCGTCGTCCAGGATTTCGCGGAGCCGCGCGAGCGAGTGGCTCACGGCGGACTGGCTGAGTCCAACCTTCTGGCTGGCCCGCAGCACGCTGCGTTCCTCCATGACGGCATCGAAGACCTTGAGCAGGTTCAGATCCAATGTGTTGAACGAAACAGACACGGGATCTCCTCCGGTCACTGACGGATCGGCTCGATAAGTTGCTGCCGCCCCGTCCAATTAAGGTCAGGCGCACCGCGGATGCAACCGAGTGGATGCCGAAGAACGTGCTGTATCGCTATCTTCGCTCTGATCTGAAGACGGTTCAGGATGACTCTGCAAAAGTTTCACTTCCGTATCACTGCCGTTTGGGCATGATTGCGTTGGTCGGCTTGGAGCAGAGGCATGATAACATCATTGGCAAAGCCGGTCCGAGGTAATCAGCGCAAATCGCTCGGATTGGCGCTGACGCTGTTGGCGGTGGTGATGCCGGCGATTGCACAGGACGGCCCCATCAAGCTCGGCGTCCTGTCCGACATGTCCTCGCTCTACGCGGACAATGGTGGCCAGGGTTCGGTCGTCGCGGCACAGATGGCGGTGGATGACTTCAACGGAAAGCTGCTCGGACGGCCCATCCAGATTGTTGCGGGAGATCACCAGAACAAGGCTGACGTCGGCTCGGCGATAGCCAGGCGGTGGCTGGAGAATGAAAATGTCGACGCTATCCTCGACGTGCCGAATTCCGCCGTCGCTCTGGCCGTGCAGGGCATCACGCGAGACAGGAAGAAGCTCTTCCTTGCCACCGGCGCCGCCACCTCTCGCCTTACCGGCGACGAATGCTCATTGACCGGAATCCATTGGACATACGATACCTACGCGCTGTCGCAGGGTGCGACCAAGGCAATCTCACGTCTCGGCGCAAAAACCTGGTTTTTCCTTTCAGCCGACTACTCCCTCGGCTCGCAACTCGAGGCCGACAGCCGCAAGGTCATCGACGCCACCGGTGGCAAGGTCGTCGGCACCGTGAAGCATCCGATCAATACACCAGATTTCTCCTCGTTCCTGCTGCAGGCCCAATCCTCGAAGGCGGACGTGATCGCGCTCGCCGATGCGGGCGGCGATTTCATCAACGCGGTCAAACAGGCCGGCGAGTTCGGAGTTGCGCGCGGGCAGAAGCTTGCCGGCCTGATCGTCTTCATTGCCGACATTCACAGCCTCGGACTGCAGAGCGCCCAAGGCCTGATGCTCAGTTCGGCGTTCTATTGGGACCTCAACGACGAGACCCGCGCGTGGTCGAAGCGCTTCATCGAAAGGACCCAAAAGGTTCCTACCATGATCCATGCGGGCACCTATGGCGCGGTCATGCACTACCTCAAGGCGGTTGAAGCGGCGGGTACTCTGGATGGCCCGACTGTTGCGGCCAAGATGCGTGAAATGCCCGTGAACGATTTCATGACGAAGAACGGCCGCATCCGGGAGGACGGCCGGCTGGTGCGCGATATGTATCTGTTCCGTGTCAAGTCTCCGGAGGAGTCCAAGTATAGGTTCGATTACTACAAGCTGCTCGCGACAATCCCTGGGGAAGAAGCCTTCAAACCGATGGAGGAAGGAGGATGTCCGCTCTCGAAGAAGCCGTGATCGGCGACGGTGCGGCGAGCAGCGTCGCGCAGAATCGGATCGACGAGATCATCGCCGGCCGCTTCGCGTGCCGTGAATTCGCCGATGTTCCGATCCCGCGACGGACCATCGAGCAGATCCTCCGCATCGCGCGGTTCGCACCGAGCGGGGCGAATATCCAGCCGTGGTACGTCTACGTGCTCGCCGGCGCAGCCAAGGACCGCGTATCGGCGGCGTTGCTGGAGGCGAACGAGACGTGCCGCGACGAGCACGTGTCCGAGTACAAGTATTACGCCAGCGACTTGCCTGAGCCATACCTCAATCGCCGCCAGCAGTTCGGACGACTGTTCTACGGCTCGCTCGGGATTGCTCAAGCCGATGTCGAAGCCCGGAGGAGGCAAACCGCAAAGAACTATGCATTCTTCGGCGCGCCGGTGGGATTGATCGTGACCATCGACCGGCGGCTGGAAGTCGGAAGCTGGCTCGACCTCGGAATGTTCATTCAGAACGTGCTGCTGGCCGCGGCCGGGCGTGGGCTTCAGTCCTGTCCGCAGGAGACGTTCTCTAGATATCACCGGATCCTGCGCCCACTGCTGTCGATCCCGCCGGAGCAGATCGTGGTGTGCGGCATCTCGATCGGGAACGCCAAGGTTGCGATGACCGAGAGATTGATGCCGCGGGCGGACGTCGATGAGTTCGCCTCGTTCGCGGGTTTCGAAACATAGAGCCCAATCGAGAAGAGTAAGGAGACGACTATGGGAAGCCGAGAAGAACTGATTCAGCGCAGCATTCCGTTCCTCCGGGAAGTCAAGGATATGACGCCTGGCGCCGAGATGGAGCGTTGGCTCAACGAGAAATATGGAGAGGAGAGCGCGCTCTATCAGGACTTGGCTCGCTTGATCAAGATCGGGGTCGAAGAAGGCTGGGCAGCGAACCAGGAGGTGGACGGTCCGAACTACCGGCGGAGCCGCATCCTCGAACCAATGCCCGAAACGTTTCAGTTCAGCATCACGGCCGTCTACATGAACAGCGCCGATCCGCGCCGTTTCAAGGACGAGGACGAGCATGACGTGTTGCGCGGGCAGTATCACGGCCATCCCTATGGCGAGCTCAATCTTGTGGTGCCCTT
>NZ_AXAP01000073.1 GCF_000472865.1 Bradyrhizobium elkanii WSM2783
TCTCCGCCGTCGCCCGCGGCCTGATGGATTCCGGGCTCGCGCTGCGCGCGCCCCGGAATGACAACCGGTTATTGCTGAGGTCGAGAGCGGACCCCGGGTACGCTGACGCTCCACCCGGGCTGCGGCCCTGAAGGTTTCGCTCGGCGCCGGAGCTAATTTACTCCGGCTTCGCCACGCCCACCGCCGTCATTCCGGGACGATGCGCAACATCGGGCCCGGAATCCATTTCTCCGTCGTTGCCCGCGGCCTGATGGATTCCGGGCTCGCGCTGCGCGCGCCCCGGAATGACAACCGGTTATTGCTGAGGTCGAGAGCGGGCTCGGGGTACGCTTTCGCTCCACACGGGCTACGACACCTTTCGTGTGACCGCATCCATCTCCTCACAACACGCAATGCTGTCGCAATGCCGCGCGTCGATGATGCGCGTGTCTTGATCCGAATCGCATCTGGGGCTTGTGGCGCGGCGCTGGGACACTGTGCTTATTATTGCAAGGTCATGGACTCATGTCTCACGATGCCACATCGTTTTTTCTCTCTTGGCTGTTCAACCCGCGTCGGGTCGGCGCGGTCGCCCCGTCCGGCAACGCGCTTGCCGAATTGATCACCCGCGAGATCACACCGTCATCCGGCCCGATTATCGAGCTCGGCGCCGGCACCGGCGTCTTCACCTACAAGCTGCTGCAGAAGGGAATCAGGCAGCAGGATCTCACCATCGTCGAATACGGATCCGAATTCGTCCAGATCCTGCAATTGCGCTTTCCCGGCGCGCGCGTGCTGTGGATGGACGCGGCGCGGCTCGGCACGGTGAAGCTCGCCGATGACGGCTCGGTCGGCGCGGTCGTGAGCGGCTTGCCGTTGCTGACGATGTCGCCGCGCAAGGTGCTGTCGATCGTAAGCGGCGCGTTTCGCTATGTGCGTCCGAACGGCGCGTTCTATCAGTTCACCTACGGACCGAGGGCGCCGATCCCGCGGCCGATCCTCGATCGGCTCGGGCTGAAGGCCACGCTGGTCGGGCGCACCATGAGCAACCTGCCGCCGGCCTCCGTCTATCGGCTGGTGCGACGCGCGCCGTCCCGCTTCTCCACGCTGCGTCCCGGCGCGATCGAGGATCAGTCGCAGCTTGACAATCTCGACCTGCGACCGCGATTGGCAGTTCCTACGGTGCTGGAGCCGAGCTAAGCCTCACGCCGCGCGGATATTGGCGAGGAAGCCGTCGACCTTGCCTCGCAGCATCTCGGCCTGCTTGTTGAGCTCTTCCGCCGAATCCAGCACCTTGCCCGCCGCCGTGCCGGTCTCACCCGCGGCGCGGGTGACGCCGTCGATATTGCTGGAGACCGCGCTGGTGCCGTGCGCGGCTTGCTGCACGTTGCGGGCGATCTCTTTGGTGGCCGAGCCCTGCTGCTCGACCGCCGCCGCGATCACGGTGGTGATCTCGTTGATTCCGCCGATCGTGCCGCCGATGCCTTCGATCGCGTGCACCGCGTCCGTCGTCGCGCCCTGCATCGCCGCGACCTGCGCGGAGATCTCCTCGGTCGCCTTCGCGGTCTGGCTCGCCAGCGACTTGACCTCGCTCGCCACCACGGCAAAGCCGCGCCCGGCCTCGCCGGCCCGCGCCGCCTCGATGGTGGCGTTCAGCGCCAAGAGGTTGGTCTGGCTCGCGATATCGCTGATGAGCTTGATCACGTCGCCGATCTTCTGCGCCGCCGCTGAGAGGCCTTGCACCGTCACATTGGTGCGGTTGGCCTCCTCCACCGCCTGCTGCGCGACGCGGGTCGATTCCGCAACCTGGCGTCCGATCTCGGAGACCGAGGACGACAATTCTTCCGTCGCCGCGGCCACGGTCTGCACGTTGGCGGAGGCCTGCTCGGCGACGGCGGAAACCGTCGTCGCCTGGCGGCTCGCTTCCGAGGCCGCGCCCGACATGCTGTTCGAGGTCGTGCGCAGACCGGCCGCGGCGCCCGCCAGCGCATCGAGCGAACTGCGGACGCTGTTCTCGAACTCGTCGGCCATCTTGCCGAGCAGGCTGATCCGCTCGGCTTCGGCCCGCTTCTTCAATTCGTCCTGTTCGCCGCGCAGCCGCGCCGCATCGATCATGTTGTTCTTGAACACTTGGACCGACTGCGCCATCGCGCCGACTTCGTCGCGGCGCTCCTGCGCGGGGATCACGGTGTCGGTCGCGCCGTCGGCAATCTTGCGCATGGCGGCGGTCATGCCGGTGATCGGGCCGACAATGCTGCGCCCGATCAGGAAGCACATGCCGGCAACAAGCAGCAGCGCGACGGCGAGGATCGAGCCGATCCAGCGCGCCTCCGACCAGAAGATCGCATCGATGTCGTCGAGATAGATGCCGCCGGCAAGGGCCCAGCCATAGGGTTTGAATTCGGTCGCATAGGAGATCTTCGGGATCGCCTCGCCGCCGGCCGCGCGTGTGAAGCGGTACTGCACGAAGCCGCCACCCTGCGGCGCCATCTCGACCTGCCGGCGGGTATAGAACACACCGTCCGAATCAGCCGTATCCATCAGGTTCTTGCCCTCGACCTTCGGATTCGGATGCGACTCGACGACGCCTTGCTTGCCCAGGGCATAGAAATAGTCGTCCTTGCCGAAGCGCAGCGTGCGCAGCAGCGCCTTGCTTCGTTCGAGGACCTGCGCGTCGGAAAGGCCGGCCTTCCTGGCGGCCTCGTAGTCCTGCTCCACCGTCTGCTTGGCGAGTAGGACCAGATCCTGCAGCTTGGCCTTGCGATCCTCGAGCAGATTGTTCTTCAGCGCCTGCAGGCCGACAAAGGCCACGGCGACAATGCCGAGCACCGAAACTCCGACCATGATCATCAGCTTGGAGGAAATCCTGAGATTGCCGAGCATCGCACACCTTTTCTGGAGCTTCCGGCGGCTTCGGCCGCCGATGGTTCCGAAAGGATTAATGCGAATTGGTGAAATTGCCCCTAATGGACGCGACCGCAGGACCTTCCGGCTGCAGTCGATCACCTCTTCAAACAGAGCAAATCCGCGTCGAAACGTCACGCCTTTCGCGGCGAGCACAATGCGGGACCGTAGAGCGCGACGAAGCCGATGAAGGCGATCGCCCAGGCGGCGCCGGCCACCGTCAGCAGCGGGATCATGTGCGCCGGCTCGAGCGAGGCGCAGATGCGTGCGAGTGCGGCGATAACGATCGCGGCATAGATCACCTGTGTCCCTGCGGAAGCCTGCAGCGCGCGGCCGGTATGGCCGAGGGTGGCGCGGGTCATCACCGCAAGCGTCATCCCGCCGATGGCGCCGCCGGTCCAGGCATGGATGCCGGCGCCCACCGGAACGAGGTCGATCGCAGCCAGTCCGGTCAGGATGAAGCCCACCGGTATGAACGCGTAGGCCAGGTGCAGGATCAGCACCAGGCGGTCGGACAGGGTCCGGTATCCGGCCCAGCGCCCAAGCCGGATCAGATGGAAGGCGCCGGCGGGCAATAGCAGCGCCGCGGTCAACGCGCCCAGCGGCATCGCCACCCACGCCAGCAGCGCGATGCCGCCTGCCGCGACCGTGATGCTGTCGAAGCCGCCGAACGGAGTCGGCATCTGGCCGGCGGGTTGGCGCGCGAGCCAGTTGCGCGTGAAGCTCGGAATGATGCGACCGCCGATCAGTGTGACCAGCATGATCACCAGCGCGATCGCAAACCGCGTCGAATAATCGGCGAGCCCGTTGAGATGTGCCTCGATGTGGAAGGCCAGATTGGCGAACGAGAGCAGCGAAACGATCGCCACGACCGGGAGGTTGCTCCATTTGCGTCCCGCCACGATCTCGCGCGCGGCCGCCGTCGCCAGCAGCGTGAGGAACGCGACATCGATCACAGCGGTAGCAGCCCATCCGATCGATGCCGAGAGGAAGATCGCGATCCGGCCGGCGATCCAGGTCGAGACCAGCGCTGCCAGCGAATTGCCCTGCAGCGGCAACCGCCCGGTCCAGTTCGGCACCGCGGTCAACAGGAAGCCGCCGATCACGGCGCTGACATAGCCGAACAGCATCTCATGCACATGCCAGTCGCGCGGCGAGAACGCCGTGGTCAGGGCCAGATGACCTTCATACACCGGCAGCCAGATCAGGATCATCGCGCCGGCATAGGCCGAGCTGAGCAGAAAGAACGGCCGGAAGCCGTAGGAGAGCACGGCCGGCCCCTGATACTGGCGCAATCTTGGGATCGACATGGCTGCCATCCGCTCGTGTACTTGTTGCTACTTTCCCGCCTCGGCGGGGGTATATTCAGCCTTAGCGTTCCGAGGTCCTGCGCGATTTGCGTCAGGACAACGTTCCGGAGGAATGTGGGCAACGGCCTCCGGTTCCATCTCGCATACGGTGCTTCGCCTGGGGAAGCAGGCTGGCCGCCGGATCGAGACCGGCATCGAGATCGATTTTCCGATCGGCCGCCAGGACGTCGGCCGAGATGACCGGCACCACGCTGCACACGGTCAGCCGCATCTTGAGCGCATGGGAGCAGCAGGGCCTCGTCGAAGGCGGCCGCCAGCGCATCGTGCTGCGTGATCCGCACAAACTGTTCGGCACTGGCCGAAGGCCGCATTCCCTTCGCTAGATCCGGTGGCTGACGGACGCCGGCCGCAGGGGACGCACCGCACCTGGTATGATCGGCTTCGTGGCGATCCCATGACCGAGGGTTGTGTCGCGGTAGCTCTACCCGCAAATTGCGGGTTCCGTCTCGTGGTCCCGTCCGTTGCTATCGTCAACCGCCCGGTGTGTCGGGCGGATTGATCGGCCCGCCCGGCATCTGGAGCATGATCCGGAAAAGTGGAAGCCGGTTTTCCGAAAAGATCATGCTCAAACAAAGAGATGAGATCATGATTCGATTCCGTCTAATCGAATCATGATCTAGTGGTGCGCTACTCCGCCGGCTTGCTGAGATTCGGCGCGACCACGGTCGGATCCAATCCGAGCAGCAGGGCACGCTCTTTTCGCTCTTCGGCCAGAAAGCCCAGTTCGCGCTCAAGCGAACGGGCCACCGCTTCCTGGGCCGATTTGCGACGTTTGCTGTTTTCGTGAAGTCTTGGCGGTTGGGTAGTCACACAAGGTCCCCGTGTCATGAATCTGTCATGGGGTGATCGCATGGACGATTCCGTCGCCCCAAATCAAATACTTTTTAATGGCTAAGTTTGCGCACCGTCCTAATACCGACAAAGTATTCATGCAGCGAGATGAGTGTTCGGCATGCACGCGCGCCCATTCGGCCGGATGAGATGATGAAGAACAGAAGTCCGAACGCTGCCCCCTACATCCTGACCGCCCTGGCGCTCGCCGCCGCGATCTGGACCGCACTGGGCTCGCCGCACAGCGAACGGCCCGTCACGAAGCAAGTGGCCCACAGCAGCGTGGCGCCGTGAGGCTGCGTGGCGGCCGCTGTTCCTGATCGTGTAAAGCAGCGTCCTCAGCACATCGATTCGTGTAGCCGGGCGCCGCCTCAACCACCACTCTTCGTCATTCCGGGGCGCGCCTCTTGGCGCGAGCCCGGAATCCATCGGGCGGCAGGCGCGAGGGCGAAATGGATTCCGGGCTCATCGCTTCGCGACGCCCCGGAATGACGATGTGGCTGCTTTCGGTGCGACAAATCAACCCGACGGGCAAATCAGCTAAAGTCTGTCCAGCCCTGCAGCGAAAAACATTCCGCTTTCGCCGTCGGGCAAATCAGTGATTTAACTCCGCGCGTCTCACGGCGGATGAGGGGCGGGTCGCGATCGTCACGAACGTTGCGGTGAGATGCGGTGGACGCAGGTATTGCGAGAGACGAACGCAACACCGGCGGACGGTGAAGTCGTGTGGTTCTGGCGCCCCGACGCTGGCGCTAAGCTTCTAACGAAGTGACGGTGGCAAGAAAGCCCGGTCACCGGGAAGAGCACGAAGGAAACCGTAAAACCATCGCGCAGGGAAAGCCGGAATGCTTCGGTTGAACCTGTGGTCCTACCCCCGTGCTTTTTGTTGCACGGGACCCACGGGTGCAACCGGCACCCGGCTTTCCCTGCGCCCTCTGTTCAATGAGAGGGTGGAAAGGTACGCAAAGCTCGGGCAAAGCATGCCGCGAGAACGCGAACTCGCATCCCCACTGCTGTTTGAAATTTGAATCATGACTTGCGGCGACGCCGTAGGGTGGGCAAAGCGAAGCGTGCCCACCATCGCGAGTACAGCACTGGATGGTGGGCCCGGCGCAAGTGCGCCTTTGCCTACCCTACGGCTTTCGCGGGGACGACAATCGTAGGATGGGTAGAGCGAAGCGAAACCCATCATTCGTGCCCCTTGCCGCCGAAGTCGATGGGTTTCGCTTCGCTCTACCCATTCTACGGGTCCGCTCTCCCCACGTCGTCCCGGACTTCCATCCGAAATGGTCGACCGGGTGCTGTCCTCGGTGAAACGTTGAAGGGCCCGCGCCGATCGCCTATCTCTGCTAAAGCCACCGATTTCAAGGATCCCGAATGACCGCATCGCAACGCAACCTTTCCGCCGCAATCGATCCCGAAAAGCTCGACCGTCTCGCCGAAGTCGCCATCAAGGTCGGGCTCGGATTGCGGCCGGGACAGGACCTGCTCCTGACCGCGCCGTCGTCGGCGCTGCCGCTGGTGCGGCGGCTCGCGGTGCATGCCTACAAGGCCGGCGCCGGGCTGGTCACGCCGATCCTCTCCGACGAAGAGGTCACGCTGGCGCGCTATCGCCATGGCCATAACGAAGGCTTCGATCGCGCGGCGAACTGGCTCTATGAGGGCATGGCAAAGGCGTTCTCCGCCAACACCGCGCGGCTGGCGGTGGTCGGCGACAACCCGATGCTGCTGTCGGGCGAGGACCCGACCAAGGTTGCGCGCGCCAGCAAGGCCAATTCGGTCGCCTATCAGCCGGCGCTGGAAAAGATCGTCAATTTCGAGGTCAATTGGAACATCATCGCCTATCCCAGCGCATCCTGGGCCAAGCAGGTTTTTCCTGACGATCCCTTGGAGACCGCGGTGGGGAAGCTGGCGGACGCGATCTTTGCGGCGTCCCGCGTCGACCAGGACGGTGCGGTCGCCGCCTGGGAGAAGCACAATGCGGTCTTGCGCGAGCGAACCCAATGGCTGAACGGCCAGCGCTTTCACGCGCTGCACTATACGGGACCGGGGACCGATCTCACGATCGGGCTCGCCGACGGCCATGAATGGGAAGGCGGCGCGTCGGTTGCCAAGAACGGCGTCACCTGCAACGCCAACATCCCGACGGAAGAGGTTTTCACCACCCCGCATTGCCGCCGCGTCAGCGGTCACGTCGTGAGTTCGAAGCCGCTGTCCTATCAGGGCACCCTGATCGACAATATCCAGGTCAGGTTCGAGGAAGGGCGGATCGTCGAAGCCAGGGCCTCGTGCGGCGAAGAAGTCTTGAAAAAGGTGCTCGACACCGACGAGGGCGCGCGCCGCCTCGGCGAGGTCGCGCTGGTGCCGCACTCCTCGCCGATCTCCAAGAGCGGACTGCTATTCTTCAACACGCTGTTCGACGAGAACGCCGCCTCGCATATCGCGCTCGGCCAGTGCTATTCGAAATGCTTCGTCGACGGCGACAAGCTGACCCCGCAGCAGATCGCAGCGCAAGGCGGCAATCAGAGCCTGATCCATATCGACTGGATGATCGGCTCCAGCCAGACCGACATCGATGGCGTCAGGACCGACGGCAGCCGCGTCCCCGTGTTCCGCAAAGGCGAGTGGGCGTAGGCGAGGATCTCCCTCTCCCCGCCCTTCGCGGGGAGAGGGTCGGGGTGAGGGGCCCTCTCTGCAAATACGATGGTAGCGATGTGCGCGGAGGCTCCCCCTCACCCGAAATTCAAGCGAAGCTTGAATTTCGAACTCTCCCGCAAGCGGGGCGAGGTGAACTACACGCCGCCGAGGATGATCACCGTCGGAGTCGATGGCAGCGTGTCGCGCGAAATCTTAAGCGTCCGCTCACTGCGCTGGTCGATCTCGAACTGCTGGCCGATCAGGCGCATGAATTCGTCGAGCGGGGTGGCGAAGCGGTGCATCGGCAGCACCACGGCGGCGCGCAGCCGCTTGGTGATTTCGGAGACGCCGGAAAGCGACATGGTGAAGGTGCCGTCGATCGGCACCATCACGATGTCGAGCCGGCCGATGGCCGCGAAATGGCTCTCGTCGAGCTTGTGGTGCAAATGGCCGAGATGGCCGATGCAGAGGCCGGCGACCTCGAAGATGAAGATCGAGTTGCCGTCCTTGATCATCTCGCCGCCGGAGTCCTCGCCATAGGTGCGGCGGATGTCGGTGGTGACATTGCGGACGAAGACATCGCCGATCCGCATCGCATAATGGGCGGGCTGACCGTTCTCGCCCCAGCCTTGCAGCACATGCGGGATCTTCGGATCGGGAAACAGCGTGTAATGCGTGCTATGCGCCCGGTTCATGGTGATGACATCAGGCAGGCGGCCGGTGCGGTAGGCACCATTGTAGTCGGTCGCGATCCGGATGCCGCCGGGGGTATCGATGTAATAGGTGGAGTGCCCGGCATAGGTGATCCCGACCTCGTCGGCCTTGGCGAGCCGGCGCAGGCTGACCGGCGTGGCGCGCGGCGGTGCATTGGCCATCGCCAGGCATTCGCTGCGCTGGGCGTCCTGCCCATGGGCCGCGATGCTGAGGAGGCCGAGCAGGGCAAGGGCGGCGAGGATCGATCGCAACATGGGCAAGGTCCGTCGGCGGTGACGTCCATGCCACTCTACCGTCGAATCCGGTGGCCGTCATGGGTCTTGCCGGCAGGCTTTCGCACGATCCTCTCGCAATGACGGCGGTAGCTCACTCCCGCCGCGGGCTGATCTTCCAGGTCGTGGCGAGCACCATCAGCGTCATCGCGCCGGTGATAACGGCCGCGATCGGCATTGCCAGCGCGAGCGCGGACGTCGCCGCCCAGCCGATCGAGCAGAAGGCTTCCGCGAAAGTGGCGACGCGCGAGGAGGTCTGGCGGCGGCGAAACTGGCTGCGCTTGGCCTGCACGCGGAACCAGAGCTGGATCGTGGCGGCCGAGATCGTGGCGATGGTCACGCCGAGCGCGGTGACAGCCGCCTGCAGCACCGAGGCGAACGCCAGTGCGATGACGAACGGCGCGACCACCAGCGCGATCGAAAGCAGCACCACTTCGATCTTGGCGCGGATCACCTGCGAGGGCGACAGCGGCGCGGTCGCGACCAGGTCGGCCGCGTCTTCGCCCGATATCGTCAGCCAGGCGAGGCCGCCGGCAAGCTGGCCCGCCGCCATCACGATAACGGGCGTGATGAGCGTCAGGCCGGCGGAGCCATCGGCAAAGCTCCGCCACAGCATCAGCGCCGGCGGTGCCAGGTAGAGCAGTTGCATCAGGCTCTGCGACAGCAGCCAGGGATCGCGCCGCAGCAGCACGAACTCTTTCCAGCGCAGCGCCTGCTGGCGCGAGCCGCGCTGGAATGTCCGCAGCTTGGCCGTTCGGCTGGCCATCGCCGGGTTCGCCGAGATGCTGATGATGGTATCGGCAAAGCGCGGCGAGAATGCCACGATCACGACGCCGAGCAGCATCAGGCTGAAGACGAGCAGGAGCGAGAGCGCCTCGCCGTCGCCGAGCATGGCGCGGGCCGGCCACCACAGCATGCTGCCGGCATCAGGCGCGAAGCCAGCCATGGTATCGGAGGTCAGGACGGCGAAACGCGAGAGTGTGCCGTAAGAGAGGATCGCGGCGATCTGCAGCGCGATCACGAAACCGGCGCCGATGATCGCGGCCAGCACCTGCGCTACCAGGCGGGTGCGGCGCGGGCCGATCAGGTGGAACAGCGCCACCGTGAGGGCGGTGGCGACCGCCGCGGCCGAAAGGCCGATCGCGATGACGACGCCGAACGCGGCGAGCCAGCGCGGTCCGCCGCTGACCACCAGCACATCGACGAAGGGCGTCGAGAACAACAGCGCCATGCCGGTGACCTGCAGTGCGATGGCGGCAATGCGGACCGAGAAGATATTGGTGAGCCGGACCGGCGAGGACATGATCAAATCGAGGTCGGCGCGGGCGTAAAATACCCGCGTCACCGATTCGACCGCCTGCGAGAGGATCAGCGCCCAGGCGAGGAAGATCGTCGACGACATCACGATCAGCGCGGACTTGTCGAGCGGCAGCGTCAGGTTGGCAAAACGGCCGACCACCGCATAGGCCGGCAAATGCAGGATGGCGGCGAAAATGACGAGGCCGATCACCGCGCGTTTGCGGCGGCCCTGTCGGCCGGTCATCATCGCCAGCCATTCGCGCCAGGCGAGGCGGATTTCGTGCCGGGCGAACCAGGTGAGGTCGGTCGCCGAACTCATGCGGCGGCCGCCTCGGTCTCGACCAGGGCGATAAAGGCGTCTTCGAGGCTGGTGTCGTTGCGGCCGTTGCGCTGGCGCAGTTCCGCGAGCGTGCCTTCGGCCACGAGCCTGCCCTTGGCGATGACGCCGATGCGGTCGGCCATGCGCTCGGCGACTTCAAGGATGTGCGTGGTCATGATCACGGTGGAGCCGCCGCTCACGCGCTCCTGCAACAGGCCCTTGACGTGGCGGGCGGAGAGCGCGTCGAGGCCGGTCAACGGCTCGTCGAGGATGATCAGGCGCGGGTCGTGGACCAGCGCGCCGGCGAGCGCCACCTTCTGGCGCATGCCCTTGGAGAATCCCTCGCAGCGCTCGTGCAGATGCGGCTCGAGCCCGAGCGAGACGAGGAGGTCCTGGGCTGAGCGTTCGGAAAGGCGGGGATCGATGCCCCAGAGGCCGGCGACGAATTCGAGATATTCGAGGGGGGTGAGCTTGTCGTAGATCATCGGCTCATCCGACACCCAGGCCAGGATCTGCTTGGCGGCGATCGGATCGGCGAGGGCGTCGATGCCGAAGATCGACACCGAGCCGGCGTCGGGCTTGAGCAGGCCGGCGACCATCCGCAGCGTCGTGGTCTTGCCGGCGCCGTTCGGCCCGAGCAGCGCGTAGAACTCGCCGGGGCGCACAGTGAGATCGAGCGCGTCGACCGCCGGCCGGTCGAAACGCTTGGTTAACCCTCGCACTCCGAGTGCTGGCGCATCTGATGGCATGATGTGGGGACGGTCCAGGTTGATGTCTGGTTGCGGACCATGGGCCGAAAAGCGTTTCGGCGCGGTGAATCGCAGGCCGCAAAACGCCGGCAATGCGCGGGAACGTTCGGCGGCGGCATTTCTGCGCAATTATGCCAGACGGCGGGCGCAGCGCTTTGTTGACTCTGGTTCCTGCTTTGCGCTCAAATCGCCGCCGGACATAGGCAGCTTCCAGCGCTCCCGAAAAGAGGAGGGCGGAAGCGGGATGCAACGAGCGGTCACCAAGAATTTGCCGTGCATCGGGGAGGGAAAACGATGCTGGACTTTGTTCAGCAGCTCGTGAGCGGCATTGCGCTTGGCTGCGTCTACGGCCTGATCGCGCTCGGCTTCGTGCTCGTTTACAAGGCAACCGAGGTCGTCAATTTCGCCCAGGGCGACCTGATGATGCTCGGCGGCTTTTTCGCCTTCACCTTCATCGGCATGCTCGGCCTCAATTACTGGATCGGCTTTGCCGGCGCGGTGGCGGCGATGGCGCTGTTCGGCATGCTGGCGGAGCGGGTGGTGGTGCGGCCGATCCTCGGCTATCCGCAGTTCTCCGTCATCATGGCGACCATCGGCCTCGGCTATTTCCTGCGCTCGGTTGCCGGCATCATCTGGGGGACAGACGACTTCAAGATCGAGACGCCGTTCAGCCAGGGCGTCCTGCGCATCGGCAGCCTGGTGCTGGCCTACGACAAGCTGTCGGTGATCGCGGCGACGATCATCCTGTGTGCGCTGCTCTATCTGTTCTTCAACCGCACCACGCTTGGCACCGCGATGCGGGCGAGCTCGGAGAACATGCTGGCCGCCTATTACATGGGCATCCCGGTCAAGCGCGTGGTTTCGATCGTATGGGCGATCTCGGCGGCGGTCGCCACCTGCGCCGGCGTGCTGCTGGCGCCGATTACGTTCATTCACTCCAATGTCGGCCTGGTGCTGGGATTGAAGGCGTTTCCGGCCGCCGTCCTCGGCGGCTTCGGATCGATCCCTGGCGCTGTGGTCGGCGGCGTGCTGATCGGTGTGATCGAGAGCATGGCCGGCTTCTATCTGCCCCAAGGCTGGAAGGACGTCGCGCCCTACATCGTGCTGCTCGCGGTGCTGCTGCTGAAGCCCGAAGGCCTGTTCGGCCTTCACGTGCGCAAGAAGGTTTGAGCAGCATGCGGTTCCTGTTCAAGACCGACTACGAAGACGACATCAAACTGTTCCCGCATTCGGGTTACGTCTTCTCCTATGGCCTGTTGCTGGCCCTGCTCCTGATCGCGCCGCACGTGCTCTCGAGCTATCTGATGAGCCAGCTCGTCTTCGTCTGCATTTATGCGACGGTCGGCGTGGGGCTGTTGATCCTGACCGGTTTCACCGGGCAAGCCTCGCTTGGGCACGCGGCGTTTCTCGCGATCGGCGCCTACACCGCTGCCTATCTGCAGCAGTTCAACGTGCCCTTTCCGGTCTATTTCCTGGCCGCCGGGCTGCTCACCGGCGTGGTCGGCGCGCTCGTCGGCTTCCCGGCGCTGCGGCTGCAGGGCATCTATCTCGTCATTGCCACCATCTCCTTTGCCTTTATCGTCGAGGAGATCCTGGCGCGCTGGGAGAGCGTGACCCATGGCAATGAGGGCATGCGGGTCAAGACACTCTATTTCTTGGGCACCGCAGTGCCGCGCGACGGGCCGACCTTCTATTATCTCTGCCTTGCGGTGCTGGTGCTGACTATCGTCGGCTCGCTGAACCTTTTGCGCTCGCCGACCGGCCGTGCCTTCGTCGCGATCCGCGACAGCGAGACGGCGGCCCGCAGCATGGGCATCAACGTCTCGCTCTACAAGGTGAAGTCTTTTGCCATCAGCGCCGCCATCACCGGCTTTGCCGGCGCCTTGTTCGCGCACAAGCTTTCGTTCATCAGCCCGGAGATGTTCACGCTGCAGCTCTCGATCGAGTTCATCATCGTGATTCTGATCGGCGGCACCTTCAGCCTGCACGGCGCGGTGCTGGGCGCGATCTTCCTTGTCATGATCGATCCGTTCCTGACCTATCTGAAAGACGACATGCCCGGCGTGATCGCAGGCCTCGCCGCGACGCTTGGCGCAGGCCAGGAGCGCGCCGCGCATATCCAGAACTCAGTCGCCGCGTTTGCCTCCGCCAATGGCCTGAAGGGCGCGATCTACGGCATCATCATCGTGCTGTTCGTGCTGTTCGAACCGCTCGGTCTTTACGGCCGCTGGCTGAAGATCAAGCTCTTCTTCCAGCTCTTCCCGCTTTACAAGCGCGCCACCTTCAAGCGGCAGAAGATCTATGTGAAGTCGGAGCGGAACCGATGAGCTATTTCCGCGCCGAGAATCTCTCGCTTCACTTCGGCGGCCTCAAGGCGGTCGATGCCGTGAGCTTCGCGGTCGAGAAGGGCGAGATACTTTCGATCATCGGGCCGAACGGCGCAGGAAAAAGCTCGATCTTCAACCTGATCTCGCGCATCTATCCGCCGACCTCGGGAAAGATCTTCTTCGAGGATCAGGACATCACCGAGCAGCCGGCCTACGACATCGCCAAGCTCGGCATCGCCCGCACCTTCCAGAACATCGAACTGTTCGAGAATGCGACGGTGCTTTCCAATCTGCTGGTCGGCCGTCATCGCCACTCCACCACACAGCTCTGGCAGGAGCTATTGTTCCTGCCGAGCGTGCGCGCGAGCGAGAAGGTGCATCGCCGCCGCGTCGAACAGGTGATCGAATTCCTCGATCTCGAGCCCTATCGCGACAAGCTGATCTCCGGATTGCCGTACGGCGTGCGCAAGGTGATCGAACTCGCTCGCGCGCTGTGCTCGGAGCCGAAGCTGATCCTGCTGGACGAGCCATCGTCGGGACTGAACGTGGAGGAAACCGACGACATGTCGTTCTGGATCCGCGACATGAGATCCGAACTCGGCATCACCGTGCTGATGGTCGAGCACGACATGACATTGGTGAACCGTGTCTCGGATCGCGTCATCGCGCTGAACTACGGCCGGGTGCTGGCGATGGGTTCGCCTGCGGACGTGCAGCAGCATCCCGACGTCGTCGCGGCCTATCTCGGAGCATGACGCCATGATCGCCGCCGTCACGCCCGAGACCATCCTGAAGCTCAGCAATATCGAGAGCTATTACGGGCCGATCATGGCGATCCGCGGCATCAGCCTGGAAGTGCCGCGCGGCAGGATCGTCACGCTGCTAGGGGCGAATGGCGCTGGCAAGACCACGGTGCTGAAGACGATTTCCGGCATCCTCGATCCGCAGAAGGGCTCGATCGAATTCTTGGGGAGGCCGATCCAGCGCATGGAGGCCGACAAGATCGTGCGGCTGGGCCTGAGCCACGTGCCGGAAGGGCGGGAGGTGTTTCCGTTCCTGTCGGTGCGCGAGAACCTGATGATGGGCGCCTATCCGCGCACGGATCGCGACGGCGTCGCCGAGGATCTGGAGCGCGTCTACAGCTATTTCCCGCGGCTGAAAGAGCGAATTGATCAGCCGGCCGGCCAGCTCTCTGGCGGCGAGCAGCAGATGCTTGCGATCGGGCGGGCATTGATGAACCGGCCGACGCTGCTGCTGCTCGATGAGCCATCGCTCGGTTTGTCGCCGATCCTGGTGAAGGAGATCTTCACCATCATCCGCCGGGTCAATGAAGAGCAGGGCATGTCGATCCTCCTGGTCGAACAGAACGCCAAGGTCGCGCTGGAGACGGCGCATTATGGCTATGTGCTGGAGATCGGCCGCATCGTGATGAACGATACCTGCGAGCGGTTGATGCATTCAAAGGATATCCAGGAGTTCTATCTCGGCGCCAAGGAGGCGGGTGCGCGGGGGGAGCGACGCTGGAAAAAGAAGAAAACATGGCGTTGAGAGGGACTTGGCGGTAAATTGAAGGCCTGTCGCGGAAAGATCGGCGCAAAAGCCGGCGGTCGCGACAGGCGAGGAGAGGAGGGAACGGGCATGGCCGGACCGGCGGTGCTGACGGTCGCCGACACGATCGCGAGGAGTTTTCTGCTGGCGGTGGAGACGCGTGGCGACAGGCCCGCGATCCGCGAGAAGAAATTCGGCATTTGGCAGCCAACAAGCTGGCGCGAGTGGCTGCAGATCTCCAAGGACATCGCCTACGGACTGCACGCCATCGGCTTCCGCCCCGGCGATGTCGCCTCCATCATCGCAAACGCGGTGCCGGAATGGGTCTATGCCGATATGGGCATCCTCTGCGCCGGGGGCGTTTCGTCCGGCATCTACCCGACGGATTCGCCGGTCCAGGTCGAATATCTCATCAACGATTCCCGCACCCGCGTGGTCTTCGCGGAGGACGAGGAACAGCTCGACAAGCTGCTCGCCTGCCGCGCGCGCTGCCCGACATTGGAGCGGATCGTCGTCTTCGACATGGAGGGCCTGAGCGGCTTCTCCGATCCGATGGTGATGTCGCTGGCCGAATTCACCGCGCTGGGCCGCAATCATGCGCAGGACAATGAGACGCTGTGGGACGAGATGATCGGAAGCCGGACCAGTGGCGATCTTGCGATCCTCGTCTACACCTCGGGTACCACGGGTCCGCCGAAGGGCGCGATGCACGCCAACCGCAGCGTGACGCATCAGATGCGCCACGCCAATGACCTCTACCCGTCGACCGATCACGAGGAGCGGCTGGTGTTCCTGCCGCTGTGTCACGTCGCCGAGCGCGTTGGCGGCTACTACGTCTCGGTCGCGCTCGGATCGGTGATGAATTTCGCCGAAAGCCCCGAAACCGTGCCGGACAATCTGCGCGAAGTGCAACCGACCGCCTTCCTCGCCGTGCCCAGGGTGTGGGAGAAAATGTACTCCGGCATTACCATCGCGCTGAAGGATGCGACCCCGTTCCAGAACTGGGTCTATCGCCGCGCGATGGCGGTCGGCTATAGCATGACCGATTATCGGCTCGAAGGCGAAGAGCCGCCGCTGCCGCTACGCTTTGCCAACCGACTGGCCTATTGGCTGGTGTTCCGCAACATCCGCCGCATGCTCGGGCTCGACCGCTGCCGGATCGCGTTCACCGGCGCCGCGCCGATCGCGCCTGACCTGATCCGCTGGTACCTCGCGCTCGGCATCGACATGCGCGAGGTCTACGGCCAGACCGAGAATTGCGGCGTCGCCACCATCATGCCGACCGAGCGCATCAAGCTCGGTTCGGTCGGCAAGGCCGCGCCCTGGGGTGAGGTGATGATCTGCCCGAAGGGCGAGATCCTGATCCGAGGCGACTTCCTGTTCATGGGTTATCTCAACCAGCCCGAGAAGACCGCCGAGACTATCGACGCCAGAGGCTGGCTGCATACCGGCGATGTCGGCACGATCGACAACGAAGGCTACGTCAAGATCACCGACCGGATGAAGGACATCATCATCACCTCCGGCGGCAAGAACATCACGCCGTCGGAAATCGAAAACCAGCTCAAATTCTCGCCCTATGTCTCGGATGCGGTGGTGATCGGCGACAAGCGGCCCTACCTCACCTGCCTTGTGATGATCGACCAGGAGAATGTCGAGAAATACGCCCAGGATCACGACATCCCCTTCACCAATTACGCGAGCCTATGCCGCGCGCCGGAGATTCAGGACCTGATCCACCGCGAGATCGAGGCCGTGAATGCCAATTTCGCCCGCGTCGAGACCATCAAGAAATTCTATCTGATCGAGCGCCAGCTCACGCCCGAGGATGAGGAATTGACGCCGACAATGAAGCTGAAGCGCAGCTTCGTGAACAAACGCTATGCCGCCGAGATCGAGGCGATGTACGGCGAGCGCGCGGTCGCCTAGGCACGGCTTATTACTCCCTCTCCCCGTTCTTACGGGGAGAGGGTCGGGGTGAAATTCAAGCTGCGCTTGAATTTCGACCTCTCCCCGCAAGCGGGGCGAGGTGAAGAAAAGGCGAAGGAGCCAAAACAGGCCCGGTCCTTCGCTCGATATGGGCCATGGAGAGGAGGATCATTATGTCGAAAGCGTTCAAGGCATTGGGCCTTGCGGTGGGTGCGCTGGCGCTGACCCACCTGCCGGCGTCAGCGCAAACCAAGGTCACCAATGAAGGCATCTCGGCGAACGAGATCGTCATCGGCACCCATCAGGATTTGTCCGGGCCGATCAAGGTCTGGGGTGTGCCGGTCTCCAACGGCATGAAGATGGCGGTGGAGGAGATCAATGCGAGCGGCGGTATCAACGGCCGCAAGATCAGGATGATCCTCGAGGACAATGGCTACGACCCGAAGAAAGCCGTGCTGGCCTCGCAGAAGATGGTGGAGCGCGACAAGATCTTCGCGATGATCGGCCCGATGGGGTCGCCGACCGTGCTCGCCGCGCAGGATGTGCTGTTCGACGCCGGGGTGCTCCAGCTCTTCCCGCTGACGGCGGCCGAATTCACCTTCAAGTTCGATCCGAGCAAGCCGCAGGAGCGGCTGAAGTTCAACAATCTGCTGCCTTATGTCGAGAGCACGCGCGCCGCGCTCAAATACATGGTGGAGGAGAAGAACCCGAAGAAGCCCTGCATCATGCATCAGGATGACGAGTACGGGAAAAACGTGCTCGATGGCTTCACCCAGCAGCTCGCAGCGATGAAGCTGCAGCCGGCCTCGATCACGAGCTACAAGCGCGGCGCCTCCGACTTCAGCGCCCAGGTCGCCAAGATGAAGGCCGACGGCTGCGACCTTGTCGTGCTCGGCACCGTAATCCGCGAGACCATCGGCGCGATGAACGAAGCCAGGAAGCTCGGCTGGGAGGTGACCTTCCTCGGCGCGACGCCGACCAACGTGCTCGAAGTGCCGGCGCTCGGCAAGGAAGCGGTGGAGGGCCTCTATGCGGCGTCCGGGTTCGAGATCCCCTATGAAGACACCGCCAAGGGCAAGGTGAAGGACTGGCTTATCAACTACAAGAAGATGTTCGGCACCGACGCCAACACGCAGGCGATCATCGGCTACAACGCGGTGATGACGTTTGCCTTCTATGCGCAGAAGGCGGGCAAGGATCTGACCGGCCAAAAGATGCTGGATTCGCTCGAGTCGGGCGAAAAGTTTCTCGACATCTTCAATTCGCCGCCGACCAAATTCTCCAGGAACGACCACCTCGCCAACACCATCACGCAGGTGCAGCAGATCAAGAACGGACGCTGGGTGCTGACGAAGGACAGCCTGTCGTTTTGAGGGAGTGGTTACTCGTCATTGCGAGCCAACGGGTCGCGCGCGAATGCGCGCCCGATGACAGGCTCCGCGAAGCAATCCATGCCGCCACGCGCGGAGAGATGGATTGTTTCGCCGCTACGCTCCTCGCAACGACGAAGTCCCCTAATCCGCGGGTTAGCGCAACGTCGCTTCGGCCACCAGCGGTGTATCCTCGTATCGCCGGACGCCGACCTCATCGACCACGAAAGTCGGCCGGTAGTTCCTGACGTCGGTATCGGCCACCATCATCATGCGGCGGTTGTCCAGCGTCAGCCACTGGCCATCGAGCCGGGCCGCGGCCACGGCATGATCCTCGCCGTGGAGCGTGTCATGCATGATGACGATCCGCAGGTCCTCCGGCGCCATGCCGGCCAGACGCAGCGCGACGAATTTGGCGATGGCATAGTCCTCGCAATCGCCGGCGCCGTTCGCAAAGGTCATCAGCGGCGAAGCCCAGACGTCGATCGCGCCATATTGCACGAGATCGTCCGCGGGCCTGATCGCGAGATTGACGGCGCGGTTGACTTCACCGAGCCGGGCGCGGCCCTCCGTGGCCTTCGCGCCGTCGATGACGGCCAGGAATTTCAGCGCGGCCGGCGAGACGCAGCTCTCGCGGTCGCCCTCGCACAGCGCAAGCTGCACCAGATCATCGGCGAGCCGGAGCTGCAACCCGAGCCATTTGTCGCGCAATCCGCCCTCCGAGAGGATGGCTGTCGCGCGCCCGAACGGCTCGATCGATTTCTTGATCAGGACCGCGCCCCCCGGCGACAGCAGCGTCCCCGCGCTGACGTCTGCCACCGGTGCAAGCCAAAGCAGACCAAAGGCGAACATGAGCGCGCGCAGCGCACCCGCGTAATCGAACATTCCCATCTGACACCCCCTGTCCGGGCATCGGCGGCATTCGCCAGCGCGTGACCGGATCGTTTCGTGGGAGGAGGATCGCGCGAGAGCGCTTGCGATCTGTTTAAGGAGATGCGGACGGGCGGGAGAAATGCGGAAGACGCTGAAGCCGGTCTCGCCAAAGCGTCGAAAATTTTATCGATCTTGCCAACCTCTGCGGTCGAACCTTTTCGGGGGTAACGATGTCTTATCCTTGATGTTGGCTTAATAGGCGCGCGTCCGCAGGCGGGGCTGGCGCAACAGCATCTAAAATCGTCGGACGCATCAGGCGGCCGGTCTTTCTGAACATATGACTAACGGGGCAGCTTTCCCTTGATCGGTAATCTACATCACATTGGGCGCCCGAACGCCGGTGTACGTTGCTCAGGTTGGGCGAATGACCAGCAGTCGGAAATATCCTTCCTTCGAAATAAGTAATTGAATTCACTAAAATTTTCTGCAAATTGAAATGGGGGCTCCATGCGTTCTTCTGGCACCAGCACGCGCCGGATCAAATCCGCTTCGCGCCAGGCTGGACGAAGGCTTCCCGACAACGCAGCCAATGGGTCTCGCGCTTGGCGTGCGTGCTTTCGCGTGGTTTCTCCTAATGGTATGTGTAGGTTTGGCTAAGGAAATTTACATTTTTATTAACTATTTCTGGTGGGGGCATTGAAGTACGACGACACAGTTGCGTCGAGTGGGCTGGGGTCTCTTTCCAACGCGCATATCGATCTTGATTCATTTTCGTTCCGCGCTGGCCACGCGGACAGCTTTACTGTTCCTGACGCGCATCTTCTGTTCTCCGGCAGCTTCCACAAATCCGGCAACGATCTCGTCATCACCGACGAGCTGCATCGCGTCGTGGTGCCGAACTACTTCCACGGCGACAAGCACCCGATGCTGGTTTCCCCCGAGGGCGCGTCGCTGGATCCGAAAGTCGTCGACGCGCTGACCGGGCACACGGTTTACGCGCAGGCGGGAGCGCCGCCAGCGGCAGAGCTGGTCGGCCATATCGCCAAGATGACCGGCAGTGCCAGCGTGGTGCGCAGCGGCGTCACCGTCGAACTGCATAATGGCGAAGCGGTCTATCAGAGCGACGTGGTGCAGACCGGCAGCGACTCTACGCTCGGCCTCGTCCTGAAGGACGGCACCACGTTCAACCTCAACGCCAACGCGCGGTTGATGCTGAACGAGCTCACCTATGACGCCAGCAGCAATTCGAACTCGTCGCTGATCACGCTGGTGCAGGGCGCCGCCAGCTTCGTCGCCGGCCAGGTCGCCAGGAGCGGCGACATGAAAGTCGCGACCCCGATCGCGACCATGGGGATCCGCGGCACCGCTGTCATCCTCGACATCTCCTCGGTCGACGGCACGGTGAAGATCTCCGTCGTCGATCAGCAGGACAACCAGGTCCATGCTGTCCAGGTCTTCAACACGCGCGGCGTTCTGATCGGCACGGTGACCAGCAATGGCAGCATCCTGACGCTGACGCCGACTGCGGCTTTCGAGCTGATCGCGCGGGAAAGCGCCAAGACGCTGGCGGAAATCGCGCAGGAATTCGCGACCTTCCAGGCGGTGCTCAATACCTACGAGATCCAGAAGGCGATCGACCCGAACCTGCCGCAGCACACCGAGAACAACGCCAATCCGCGGACGAAATTTGCGCACCTTGGCAGCTCGACCTCGCCCAATTCGCCGGCAACCGAATTCCGCTCGGCGCTCAACACTCACGTCACCAGCACCGGTAACACTGGCAACAGCCAGACCTTTTCCGTCCTGATGGGTACGGACAACGGAACCGGCATCGGCGGTACGTCAAATCAGGGGTTGTTTGATCAGGGCTTCCCGGGGCATCAGAATAATCAGCCCGCCGGGCCGCAGCCGTCGATCCCGTTCGTCGTCAATCCGCCAACGGTCACCAGGATCTCCACCACCAGCACTGGCGATCATTTCGGGCCGGTGATGAGCGCCGACGGGCAGTTCGTCACTTATGATCCTGACGGCGTCATCTACCTGTTCGACCGCGCGACCGGCGTCACCATCGTGATCTCGCCCCCCGGGGGCATCTATGGTTCGCCGACCATCAGCTCGGATGGCCACTCCGTCGTCTATCAAAGCTCCAGCGGCGTCATCTTCCTCTACAACAACGATCCGTCTTCGGCGCAGTACCACACGACGATACAGATCGGCGTGGGCACCTCGCCTGCGGTCAGCGGCGACGGCAGCAGGATCGCGGTCGAGAACGGCGGCAATATCATCGTCTACGATCGGCAGGGACACGTCCTCACCACGATCACGCCCGCCGATGCCGGCGCCGGCGGATCATTGCTGAAGCCGGCGATCAGCGCCGACGGCCATGTGGTTGCGTTCTGGGGTGCCGATCCCGGAGGCAGCTCGGGCCATCTCTACGTCTATGATCGGTCGACCGGGGTCATCAGCACGATCGCGGACACCGCGCAGGGGGTCGGCGCGAGCGCCGCCTCGCTCAGCGCCGACGGCCGCTATGTCGTCTATCAAAGCGCCGATGCGAACGGGCACTCGGAAATCTACCTCTACGACCTGCAGACCCACCAGATCGTCTTCCACACGTCGAACCCGAGCGGCGGCAGCTACAACCCCGTCATCAGCCCCGACGGCCATTTCATCATCTTCGCGAGCGACGCCGCGTTGACGTCGAACGACCACAATTCGGTTGCCGATACCTACGTGGTCAATCTCACCGATCCCGCCCATCCGAAGATCATGCTGGTTTCGACCGCGGCCGATGGAGCGTCGGGTAACGCTGCCTCCAACCTCGGCGCAACCATCAGCGCCGGCGGCCTGTTCATCGCCTTCGGCAGTAACGCGTCGAACCTTTCCACCGCGGACGGGCCTGGCGGCGATATTTTCGTGGTCGATCCGAGTTCGGGCCGCAACGCGATCGTCGAGCAGACCGCCAACTCGGGGTCGGTCCTGACGACAAGCGGAAAAGTCGGCATCAGCGGGGGAATCAACGACGTCTCGCTCTCCGTCACCGACGCGGCGGGCAATCCGACCGGTCTGCTGCACGCGAGCTTCAGTGCCGACGGCAACTTCGTGAACTGGACGTTCGCCGAGAACAAATCGGATTTTGGCTTGCTGGTCTATGGCGACACGGCGACCCAGCAATTCCTGATCAAGCTCACCTATAATGGCGGCACGACGACCATCCCGATCACGATCGGGGTCCACAATGCCGTTCCGCCGACCATCCCGGTGGCGGACACACCTCCGGTCGTTCACGACGCCACGCTCGCGGTGTCCGAGGGCGGCGCAGTGCTGCTGACGCCGGCGAACATCAACGTCACCGACCTCGACGATTCCAGCTTCACCTTCACGGTCACCAATGTCACGCATGGCAAATTCCAGGTGTGGGGTGGCGAAGGCTGGATTGATGCTACCACCTTCACCTCGGCCGAACTCGCCGCGGGCCGCGTCCAGTTCGTTCACGACGGCTGCGAAGCCGCGCCGACGTTCTCGATCCAGGCCAGCGACGGAGAACTGCTCTCCAATGTGAAGGCGGGCAGCATTGCCTTCACCAATGTCAATGATGCGCCGACGGTGGCGGCCGGAACGGTGACGAGCGGCGTGATCAACGTGGCCGTCTCAAACGGCGGGTATGACCATGTCAGCCCGGAGGTTGCCGCCAAGCTTCAGGCTTCGGGCCTGATCAGCGGCCTTTCCGGGGAGGGTTATGGTACGCTCGCGCTCGACCCCGGCGACGACAATTCTTCCGGCCCCATCACAATTACCTCGGTGTTCGGCGATAACGGCATCAATTTCTTCGGCCATCACTACACCTCGCTCTACATCAACAATAACGGCAACATCACCTTCGGCTCGCCGACCGACGCCTATACGCCCAGCGCGATCGATGCGGGCTTGAATAATCCGATCATTGCGGTGTTCTGGGCCGACGTTGATACCCGCGGCCATGGCAGCGTCTATTACGATCTCGACGCGGCTGACGGCGTGATGACCATCACCTGGGATGATGTCGGCTATTTCGATCAGAGAACGAACAAGCTGAATTCGTTCCAGCTCGTTCTGATCAGCCAAGGCAACGGCAATTTCGACATCCAGTATCGCTACGGCGATATCGATTGGACCACGGGTGACGCCAGCGGCGGTTCCGACGGTCTTGGCGGCACCCCCGCGCGCGCCGGCTACTCGGCCGGCGACGGCAAGCATTATTACGAGCTGCCGCAATCCGGAAACCAGGACGCGCTGCTCACCCTTCCGACCACCGACGGCAATACCGGCATCGACGGCGTCGATCAGTTCGAGGTGCACAACGGCGAGGTGGGTCTCACCGCGACCGGCACGATCAATTTCGCCGATCCTGACCTCAACGACGTCCATACCGCCACCAGCCTCTATACCGGCAGCGGCACTGCGCTGGGAACGCTGACGCTTGTCAAGCTATCCGATATCGGCGGTGTCGGCGGGCAATTCGTCTGGACCTACACCGCCGATCCCGCCGCCGTGCGGCAGGCGCTTGACGGCTTGCCGGGTCATAGCAAGGTCGAGACCTTCAACGTCGTGATCAGTGACGGTCACGGCGGCACGCTCACCCAAACCGTATCAGTCACGCTGAACGAGATCGGCAACCACGCGCCGGTGGTCTCGGGCGCTGTCACGGGATCAGTGACGGAAGATGGCAGCCCCAGCACGCTCAACGCGCTCGCCAACGCGTCCGATTCCGACCAGGATACGCTCACGGTCGTGGACGTTCCGACGCAGTTGCCGGCGGGCGTGTGCTACAATGCGGCCACGCATTCCTTCACGCTCGATCCGAGCGTTACCGCCTACCAGCATCTGGCTCAGGGCGAGCAGGCAACGGTGACCGTCAACTATGGCGTCTCCGACGGCCACGCCACCACGCCGGCGTCGGTGTCGTGGACGATCACCGGCACCGATGATGCGCCGGTCGCAACGCCGGTGACATTGGCGAACGGCACCGAAGACGCATCCTACGTGATCCATGCCTCCGATCTTCTGGCCGGCGTGAGCGATGTCGACAGCCAGTCGCTGTCAATCACCGGCCTCAATATTGCCAGCGGCGGCGGCAGTCTCGTCGACAATCACAACGGCACGTGGACCTACACGCCGGCGGCGGGCTATGCCGGCCCGGTCAGCTTCACCTACACCGCCTCCGACGGAACACTGAGCGCGAGCTCGACGGCAAACTTGACGCTGGACTACGAGACCGCGGTCGCCCCGATACTGACGGTCGGCGCGAACGGCACGTTCGAACAGGCCGAAGGGCCGGAGCACACCCCGATCATCGTTCCGATCTCGGTCTCCATTGCCGGCGACACCCATCCCGACGAGACCTATGTCACGATCTCGGGCGCGCCGGTCGGATCGATCTTCAATCACGGCGTTTACAACGCCGTCGACGATACGTGGCGGATCGACGCCGCCGACCTCGGCGGCAACCTGACCCTCACCACGCCGCTGGACTATTGCGGAAGATTCTCGCTGACCGTGACGGCCACCAGCGTCGTTCATGGCAGCCACACCTCCGCAACCACGCCGGCGCAGACCCAGGCCGTGGTCGTCGATCACGTCGATTCCGACCAGGTGGTGACGCCGGTTGCGGTCACCGTGCATACGCCCAGCGGTTACGACTTCAGCACGTTCTATGACGACCTGGCGGCGGGCCAGTTCGCCAGCACTGACGGCATTCATGCCTTCGTCGTCAACTTCGACAAGGGCATCACATTCGAGATGGTCGGAAGCGGTTACAGCTACGATCCGCAAACGAACTCCTTCTCCAACATCATCAACGAAATCGATATTTTCCGCACAACAGACCCGGGCCAGGCCACGCCGGAGCATCTCTTGGTCAGCACCCATGGCTGGAACATCAACGTCCAGGCCGTGGTCAATCCCACCGATGCTCCGTCGGATCCAATGGGCCAGTCTGCCGGAACAGGCGCGGTCGGCGACGTCTTCAGCGCTGTCGCTTTCAATTATGTCGGCAGCGTCGGCGCCGATGTGTTCATGGCCAGCGATCATCCCGATGTCTTCAACGGCCTCGGCGGTCCGTCCGGCCCGAACGATCCGGGCAGCGACACTGTGGACTACTCGCACGCAAGCGGTCCCGTCAGCGTCAACCTGCTCACCGGTGCGACCTCCGGCACCGCGGCCGAAGGCGACATCTTCTCCTCGATCGAGAACCTGCGCGGCACCGCTTTCGACGACACGCTGATCGGCGACGGCCACAACAACATCCTCTCCGGTGGTGGCGGCAACGACACGCTCTTCGGTGGTGGCGGCAACGACACTTTCGTCTTCAAGCAGAATGCCATGGGCCACGCCACGATCGGCGATTTCACGCCGGGCCAGGACAAGATCGAGCTGGACTATGTCGCCTTCGATCCGAACTCTCAGGAGAGCTTTAACGCCTGGTTCCAGGATCACGTCGCCGCCGCGCCGAACGGCCATGACGTGCAGATCGACCTCGACGGCAACGATCACAACACCATCCTGCTGAAGAACGTCGCGCTGGCCCAACTGCACGCCAACGACTTCATCCTTCCGCCGGGCAGTGTCTGACCAAACCGGCCCGCACGCCTGGGTGCACCGCACCCGTGGAGAACTCCCGGCGTGATCAATCGACGCGGGCGTGATATCGAGACGGTATGAGGCGGCTGAAGGCATTGCGAAGGTGGTTCAAGCGGCGCTTCGGCTACGCGCGGCTCGCCTGCGTTGCGCTGTTGATCGGCTTTGCCGCGCTCAGGGTGCTCGATCCACCGCCGATCGAGGAACTTCGGGTCAGGACGTTTGACGGTTTCCAGGTCGTCGAGCCCCGGGTCAAGACGATCAGGCCGGTCACCGTCGTCGATATCGACGAACAGAGCCTGTCCGAGCTCGGCCAGTTTCCCTGGCCGCGCACGCTGATCGCCGATCTCGTCACCAACCTGACAAAGCTTGGTGCGGTCGTGATCGCCTTCGACATCGTGTTCTCCGAGCCTGATCGGCTCAATCCGGATGCTGCAGCCGACACGATCCGCAATCTCGACGAGGAGACCAGAGCGAAGCTGCGGGCGCTGCCGAGCAACGACCAGATCCTGGCGGAGGCGATGGGCAAGTCGCGCGTGGTGCTGGGCGCCTCCGGCCTGCCGTTCGTGGTCGCCGAATTCGACAAGTCGCTGCCGCTGACGCCGCTCGCCATGAAGGGCGAGGAGCCGCAGCCGTTCATGTTCGATTTTTCCGGCCTGCTGCGCAACGTCCCCGTGCTGGAAGGGGCCGCCGCCGGCCGCGGCCTGTTCACGATCAGGCCCGAGCGCGACGGCATCGTCCGCCGCGTGCCGATGATCATGCTGGCGCAAGGCGCCACCATGCCGTCGCTGAGTTTCGAGGTGCTGCGGGTGGCGACCGGCTCCGGCACCGTACTGATCGATACCGACAAGGCCGGAATCAAGAGCCTCTCGCTCCGCGGCTTGCGGATTCCGACCGACCACAACGGCCAGCTCTGGGTGCATTTCGCTCAGGCTGACCCCTCGATCTACGTCTCGGCGGTCGACGTGCTGCACGGGCGGGTGCCGGCGGAGAGGATCCAGGGCAAGCTGGTCCTGATCGGCACCTCGTCGGTCGGGCTGAACGATATCAAGACCACGCCGGTCACGCCCGCGATGCCTGGCGTCGAGATTCATGCTCAGGTGCTGGAGAGCGCGCTAAGCGGAGCCAGCGTGTCGCAGCCGAACTACGGCATTGCGTTCGAGTTCGCGACCGCGCTGGTGTTCGGCCTGCTCGTGATTGCATTCGCCCCGCTGTTCGGGCCGATCACGCTGGTCGGCTTAGGTGCGGTGTTCGCGACCGCGCTGATAGGCACCTCCTGGTATTTCTACACGCAGCACCGCCTGCTGATCGATTTCACCTATCCCTTGATGTCGACCACGGCGATCTATCTCACGCTGATCTTCTCCAGCTTCGTTCGCGAGCAGCAGCAGCGGAAGCAGATCCGCGGCGCGTTCGCCCAGTACATGTCGCCTGCGCTGGTCGAACAGCTCGCGCAATCGCCGGAGAAGCTCGTGCTCGGCGGCGAGGAGCGCGAAATGACCATCATGTTCTCCGACGTCCGCGGTTTCACCACGATCTCGGAATCCTACAAGCACGATCCGCAGGGACTGACCGCCCTGATGAACCGCTTCCTGACGCCGCTCACCAATGCGATCCTCGCCCGCAAGGGAACGATCGACAAATACATGGGCGATGCGATCATGGCGTTCTGGAACGCGCCGCTTGACGACAAGGAGCACGAGATCAACGCCTGCGAGGCCGCGATCGACATGCTCGAGCGCATCGACGAGCTCAACAGGCTGCGCAAGCAGGAGGCCGACGCCGGCGGCCACGTCTACATCCCGCTCAATGTCGGCATCGGTCTCAACACCGGCGTCTGCGTGGTCGGCAATATGGGCTCCGACCTGCGCTTCGACTATTCGGTGCTCGGCGACAGCGTCAATCTCGCTTCGCGCTTGGAGGGACAGTCCAAGGAATACGGTTTTCCCATCATCGTGGGGTCGCAGACTGCACTCGCCGCGAAGGAGAAGTTCGCGATCCTCGAACTCGACTTCATCATGGTCAAGGGCAAGAAGGAGCCGGAGGTGATCTATGCGATTGCCGGCCGCGATGACATCGCGCAGTCCGGCCGCTTCCAGCGCCTGCGCAATCTCACGATCGAGATGCTGGCCTGCTACCGCGGCCGCGACTGGCAAGGCGCGCTCGCCGCGATCGAGCGCGGCCGCAAGACCGACGAGGGCCATGCGCTTGAGCGTCTGTACAATCTCTACGAAGCGCGCATCCGCCATTTTCTCGAGAACCCGCCCCCGGAAGATTGGAACGGCGCGTTTGCGTTGCTGACGAAGTGACGCAGTGATTTGTAGGGTGGGCAAGGCGAAGTGTGCCCACCATCCGCACTCCGCAAGAAATGGTGGGCACGCTGCGCTTTGCCCACCCTACGACTCCGCGTCGTCATTCCGGGGCGATGCGAAGCATCGAACCCGGAATCCATTTTTCCGCCATCGCCTGCGGTCCGATGGATTCAGGGTTCGCGCCGAGAGGCGCGCCCCGGAATGACAACGCTATCTACGGCAGACTCACTCCAGCCCGATCTGCGTCAGGTCCTGAAACCAGTGCTGCGCCTGCACGAAGGTCTTCACCTTGGGCGACAGCGCATGCGGGTTGGTGTCGTGCACCACCCACACGAGCACCGCATCGTCGACGATCAGCGCATGCGCCTGCGCCAATAGTTCGTCCTGCTTGGTGGTGTCGAAGGTCTGCTTGGCCTCGTCGATCAGCGCATCGACCTTCGGGTTCTTGTAGCCGCCCCAGTTGACGCCGACGGGCGCGATCTGGCCGGAGTGGAAGAAGCGTACGATCGCGTAGAGCGGGTCCGAGGTCACATAGGCGATGTTGTTGGCGGTGATGCCGGCGTTCATCTCGTCGGCCGCGCCCTTGCGCCAATGCGTATAGAGAGTCTCGAGCTCGACCACCTTGAAGTCGACGTCGATGCCGATCTCCTTGAAGCTCTGCTGCAGGAATTCGTTCATCGGCAGCGACAGCATCTGTCCGGTGCCGCCCTGGGCGATGATGAAGGTCGTCTTCAGCGGTTTCTCCTTGGAGTAACCGGCTTCCTGCACCAGCTTCTTGGCAGCGGCGAGATCATATTTGATGTCGAAGCTCGGCTTGCCGAACCATGGGCTCGACGGGTCCACCTGGCCCTTGGCAGGCTTTGCCAATCCGTTCATCAGTCCGACCACCGCGTCGCGATCGATCGCGAGGTTGAGTGCCTTGCGCAGGCGGATGTCGGTCCAGGGCGAGCCGGGCAGCACGCTTAAGTGATAGTTCCAGACATGCGGCGTAACGTTGTCGACGATCTTCATGCCGGCAGCCTTGAGCTGCGGCACGGCATCCGGCGCCGGCGTCTCGATCAGGTCGACCTGCCCCGCGAGCAGCGCGTTGGTGCGGGTCAATGCCTCCGGCATCGGGATCAGCACCATCTTGTCGACCTTCGGAATGCGCTTCTTGTTCCAGTAGTCGTCGTTCTTGGTGAGCTCGGCGAGCTCACGCGGCACAAGCTTGGTCAATTTGAACGGGCCGGTGCCGGAGGGCTGGCTGGCGAACTTGTCCCAGTCCTTGCCGAGCTTTTCATATTGCGCGGGGCTCGAGACCAGGAACCAGAGCATCTGGTAGGGGAAGAAGGAGTCGACCGTCTTGGTCGTGATCTCCACGGTGAAGTCGTCGATCTTGGCGTAGCTCGCGACCGACGGCAGCCGGGTCTTCACCTGCGCGCTCTGCCGCTTGTCGAATTGCGGTGCCTTGTCGTTCAGCACCTTGTCGAGATTCCAGATTACGGCGTCGGCGTTGAACTCGCTGCCGTCATGGAACTTGACGCCCTTGCGCAGTGTGAAGCGCCACTTGGTCTTGTCTTTGTCGTCGACTTTCCATTCCGTGGCGAGGCCCGGCACCAGCTTTCCCGGCCGGTCGGCGACGTCCATCTCCCAGGCGACGAGTGGATCGTAGATCGTATAGGCGGTGAATTGATAGGCACCGGCGCCGCGATCGGGCTGGCCGGTCGTGAGCGGGATATCCGCCATCGAGATTCCGTAGCGCACCACGGATTCGGCTTGCGCCGGCTTGGCGCTCCAGCTTGCGCCGATGGCAAGCGCCAAAGCGGCTACGAGAATCGAATATCGGGTGCGCATGTTACTGAAGCTCCGTTGACGTATTCCGAATACCGGATGCCAACCAAGCAAGCTTGATGCCAGATTAGGCACATATTTCCGTCCCGCAGCATGGACTGAGAAGAATCGACGCATCCAGGGGCGATTTCCTGCAGAACTATTCCCCTTGGCACAGGCATTGCATACGATTGCCCAACAATTAATCACCCGAAGTTGAAGAAGGGACCTTTGAGATGCGTACTGAGAAAACCAGAACGATGGCGCTGGCCGCAGCGCTGGCGATTGCGCTGGCGGGCCTGCCGCGCGCGGCCGGCGCCGAAACGGTGCTGCGCATCGGCATGACCGCTGCCGATATTCCGCGCACGCTCGGGCAGCCCGATCAGGGCTTCGAAGGCAACCGCTTCACCGGGCTCACGATGTACGACGCGCTGACGATGTGGGACTTGTCGTCATCAGACAAGGCGAGCGTCGTCATCCCCGGCCTTGCGACCGAGTGGAAGGTCGACGATGCCGACAAGAAGAAATGGATCTTCAAGCTGCGCCCCGGCGTCACCTTCCATGACGGCTCGCCGTTCAATGCCGATGCCGTTGTCTGGAATGTCGACAAGGTGCTCAAGCAGGATGCACCGCAGTTCGATCCCAGCCAGGTCGGCGTCACCGCTTCGCGCATGCCGACGCTGGCCTCGGCCCGCAAGGTCGACGACATGACGGTCGAACTCACCACCAAGGAGCCGGACAGTTTTCTGCCGATCAACCTGACCAACCTGTTCATGGCGAGCCCGGCAAAGTGGCAGAAGTTCTATGACACTTCCGAAGGCGCCGATGCCAAGGCGAAATCGCAGGCCGCTTGGGCCGCGTTCGCCAAGGACGCCTCCGGCACCGGTCCGTGGAAGATGACGAAATTCACGCCGCGCGAGCGGCTCGAACTCGCCAAGAACGCTGCCTATTGGGAGAAGGCGCGCGTTCCGAAGGTCGACAAGATGGTGCTGCTGCCGATGCCGGAAGCCAATGCGCGCACTGCGGCGCTGCTCTCCGGCCAGGTCGACTGGGTCGAGGCGCCGGCGCCGGATGCGCTGCCCGAGATCAAGCAGCGCGGCTTCGTGCTTTACTCCAATGAAGAGCCGCATGTTTGGCCCTGGCAGTTCTCCCGCATCGAGGGCTCGCCATGGAACGACATTCGCGTCCGCAAGGCCGCCAATCTCTGTGTCGATCGCGAAGGCCTGCGCGACGGCCTGCTCGCCGGGTTGATGGTGCCTGCGACCGGCACCTTCGAGCCGGGCCATCCCTGGCGCGGCAATCCGACCTTCCAGATCAAGTATGACAAGCCTGCCGCGCAGAAGCTGATGCAGGAGGCGGGCTATGGTCCGAACAAGAAGCTGACGGTGAAGATCCAGACCTCTGCTTCAGGTTCTGGCCAGATGCTGCCATTGCCGATGAACGAATACCTGCAGCAGGCGCTCGCCGAATGCTATTTCGACGTACAGCTCGACGTGATCGAATGGAACACGCTGTTCACCAATTGGCGGCGCGGTGCCAAGGACCCGACCGCCAATGGCTCCAATGCCACCAACGTCACCTATGCGGCGATGGACCCGTTCTTCGCGCTGGTGCGCTTCCTGCAATCGTCGATGGCGCCGCCGGTGTCGAACAATTGGGGCTATATCAATAACCCCAAGTTCGATGAACTCGTGACCAAGGCGCGCCAGAGCTTCGATCCCGCCGCGCGCGATGCGGCGCTTGCCGAGCTGCATGCGGCCTCCGTCGATGATGCGGCGTTCCTTTACGTCGCCCACGACGTCGCGCCGCGCGCGATGAGCCCGAAGGTCAAGGGTTTCGTGCAGCCGAAGAGCTGGTTCGTCGATTTCTCGCCGGTCTCGATGACGCAGTGAAGTTGAGAACGTAGTCGCCAATCACCCTCTCCCCTTGTCGGAGAGGGTGGCTTCGCGAACGCGAAGCCGGGTGAGGGGTCTGTCTCCGCGGACGCGCCTCTTTCCTTCGATTGCTTCAGTATCCGCGGATAGAACCCCTCATCCGGCGCGCGTCGCGCGCCACCTTCTCCCACAAGGGGAGAAGGGAAGTAGAGAGTCGCCTGTGTTTACCTATATCGCCAGACGCATCGTCTATGTGATCCCGATCGTCATCAGCGTCGCGCTGGTGTGTTTCCTGCTCGTGCACATCACGCCCGGCGATCCCCTGGTCGCGGTGCTGCCGGCCGACGCCTCGCAGGAGCTGGCGCAGCAATTGCGTACCGCCTATGGCTTCGACCGTCCGTTGCCGGTGCAGTTCGGGCTGTGGCTATGGCGCGCTGTGCACGGTGATCTCGGCAGTTCCATCGCGACCGGCCGGCCCGTGCTGTCGGAAGTGATGCGCGCCGTCGGCAATACCGTGACGCTCGCGATCTTTGCGGCGATGATCGGCTTCACGCTCGGGCTGCTGTTCGGGTTGATTGCCGGCTATTTCCGCGATAGCTGGATCGACAAGCTCGCGACGTCGTTTGCGATCGCCGGCGTCTCGGTGCCGCATTACTGGCTCGGCATGGTGCTGGTGATCATCTTCTCGGTGCAGCTCAACTGGCTGCCCGCGGTCGGCGCTGGTCCCGGCGGCTCCGGTGCGTGGGCGTGGGACTGGGATCATTTGCGCTACCTGATCCTGCCTGCGGTCACGAGCTCGGTGATCCCGATGGGCATCGTCACCCGCACGGTGCGCGCGCTGACCGGTGATATCCTGTCGCAGGATTTCGTCGAGGCCTTGCGCGCCAAGGGCCTGCGCGAGACCAACGTGTTCCGCCACGTCATCAAGAACGCGGCGCCCACCGCCCTCGCGGTGATGGGATTGCAGCTCGGCTACATGCTCGGCGGCTCGATCCTAATCGAGACCGTGTTCTCCTGGCCGGGCTCGGGACTGCTGCTCAACTCCGCGATCTTCCAGCGCGATCTGCCGCTGCTGCAGGGCACGATCCTGGTGCTGGCGCTGTTCTTCGTGCTGCTCAACCTCCTGGTCGACATCGCGCAGGCCGCGATCGACCCGCGGATCAAGCGAGGCTAGCGCGATGAGCACGATCACCGATCTTGCACTGCAAGCTGCGCCCGTAACCAAGGCACGCGGCTATTGGGCGACCGTGGGCCGCCGCATCATGCGCGACAAGATCAGCATAGCCTGCGCGCTCATCCTGATCCTGATCTTTGCCTCGGCACTGTTCGCGCCATGGCTCGGGCTCGCCGATCCCTACCAGGGCTCGATGATCCGCCGCCTGCGCCATATCGGTACGCCAGGCTATCTGCTCGGCACCGACGAACTCGGCCGCGATATGCTGTCACGTCTCGTCTATGGCGGCCGGCTGTCGCTGATCATCGGCATCCTGCCGGTGATCTTGGCCTTCGTGATCGGCACCGGCCTCGGGCTGGTCGCGGGTTACGTCGGCGGCAAGCTCAATACCGCGATCATGCGCACCATCGACGTGTTCTACGCCTTCCCCTCGGTGCTGCTGGCGATCGCGATCTCCGGCGCGCTCGGCGCCGGCATCGTCAACTCCATCGTGTCGCTCACCGTCGTGTTCGTGCCGCAGATCACCCGCGTTGCCGAAAGCGTCACCACCGGCGTGCGCAACATGGATTTCGTCGAGGCCGCGCGCGCCTCCGGTGCCGGTCCGCTCACCATCATGCGCGTGCACATGCTCGGCAATGTGCTGGGCCCGATCTTCGTCTACGCCACCGGCCTGATCTCGGTGTCGATGATCCTCGCCGCCGGCCTGTCCTTCCTCGGCCTCGGCACCAAGCCGCCGGAGCCGGAATGGGGCCTGATGCTGAACACGCTGCGCACCGCGATCTACGTCAATCCGTGGGTCGCGGCGCTGCCGGGCGTGATGATCTTCGCCGTCTCGATCTGCTTCAACCTGCTGAGCGACGGCATGCGCAGCGCCATGGACATCAGGAACTAAAGCGATGAGATCGACTACAGCTATCTCCGCAGCGGTCCCCACCTCTCCCCGGTGGGGAGAGGTGAACCTGGAGGCCCCGCGTGAGTAACCCAATCGACATGCTCACCCCGATCGAGGACGTCGGTGGCGCCGCGCAGCCATTGCTTCAGGTGAAAGGCCTGACCAAGCACTTCCCGGTGCGCGGCGAATTGTTCAGCGCGCGCAAGACCGTGCGGGCCGTCGATAACGTTTCCTTCGCAATCGCCAAGGGCGAGACCGTCGGCATCGTCGGCGAGTCCGGTTGCGGCAAGTCGACCACCGCACGCCTCCTGATGCACCTGATGAAGCGCGATTCCGGCGAGATCATCTATGACGGCATGCAGGTCGGCCGCGCGCTGTCGCTGCGCGAATTGCGCCGGGGCATGCAGATGGTGTTCCAGGACAGCTACGCCTCGCTCAATCCGCGTCTCACCATCGAGGAATCCATCGCCTTCGGTCCGAAGGTGCACGGCATGGCAGATAGCGCCGCCCGCGCGCTGGCGCGCGAGCTGCTCGGCAAGGTGGGTCTGCGGCCGGAAAACTTCGCCAACCGCTATCCGCACGAAATCTCCGGCGGCCAACGCCAGCGCGTCAACATCGCGCGTGCATTGGCGCTGTCGCCGCGGCTCGTGATTCTGGATGAAGCGGTCTCCGCGCTCGACAAATCGGTGGAGGCGCAGGTGCTCAACCTGCTCGCGGATTTGAAGCGCGAGTTCGGCCTGACCTATCTCTTCATCAGCCACGACCTCAATGTCGTCCGCTACATCTCCGACCGTGTGCTGGTGATGTATCTCGGCGAAGTCGTCGAGCTCGGCCCGGTGGACAAGGTCTGGGACCAGCCCGCGCATCCCTATACGCGCGCACTGCTGGCCGCGATGCCATCCTCCGATCCGGACAAGCGGACCGAGGTGCCGCCGATCTCGGGCGATCCGCCGAACCCGATCGATCCGCCGCCGGGCTGCCGGTTTCACACTCGCTGCCCGTTTGCGGAGCCGCTCTGCGCAAAAGCCACTCCACAACTGACCACGCTCGATAGTACGGGTCATCAGGCGGCGTGCTACATGGCTATTCCGGGCTCGGGGCACAGCCGCGCACCGGCAAGGGAGGAAGAGGCGGCATGACGAAACCCAGTCCGAAGGAAGCTACGGCGATGGCCGACGTCGCAGGCGTGCCCATCGACGGCGAAGCTGCCGCGCGCATTTCCAATTCGATCAGCCCGGCCTACGCCGGCTTCGCGCCGGTCGCCGGCACGCTGCCGTTCGATCTCGAGCCCGCGAGCTTCCTGCTCGCGCAAACCGCGAAGGTGTCGAAATGAGCAGCGAACTCGCCTTGATGTCGCTGACCGCGGTCGCGAAAGCGATCGCCGACAAGAAAGTCTCCTCGCGCGAGGTGACCCGAGCCTTGCTGCACCGCATCGCGGAGTGGCAGCCCAAGCTCAACGCCTTTATGGCGATCGAATCCGAACAGGCGCTCGCCGCCGCCGACCAAGCGGATGCGGAACTCGCGAAGGGCAAGAGCCGCGGCGTGCTGCACGGCGTGCCGCTCGCGCACAAGGACATGTATTACGAGGCCGGCAAGGTCGTGACCTGCGGCTCGCTGATCCGCCGCGACTTTGTCGCCAAGACCACGGCGACCGCGCTGCAGCGATTGAAGGATGCCGGCAGCATCCGGCTCGGCTCGCTGCAGATGGTCGAGTTCGCCTACGGCCCGACCGGCCACAATGTGCATTACGGCCCCGTCCGTAATCCCTGGAACGTAGCTCATATCACCGGCGGCTCCTCCTCCGGCTCCGGCTCGGCGGTCGCAGCAAGGCTGACCTCCGCGGCGCTGGGATCGGACACCGGCGGCTCGGTCCGCATGCCCGCGCATTTCTGCGGCGTCACCGGACTGAAGACGACCGTCGGGCGCGTCAGCCGCGCCGGCGCAATGCCGCTGTCGCAATCGCTCGACACCGTCGGCCCCTTGGCGCAAACGGCTGAGGATTGCGCGCTGCTGCTCGGCCTGATGGCGGGTAGCGACCCCGAGGATTCGACCGCCTCGACCTTGCCGGTGCCGGACTATCTGGAAGCCACCAAGGGCTCGCTGAAAGGCCTCAAGATCGGCGTGCCCACCGCCTTCTATATCGACGATCTCGATTCCGAGGTGGCGCGCATCCTCGACGAGACCATCGCCGTTCTCAAGCGGGAGGGCGCGGAAGTCATGAAGGTCGAGTTGCCCGACCAGCGCCAGCTCAGTTCGGCATCCCAGCTCGTGCTTGCAGCCGAGGCGGCCGCCTTCCACAAGCGCTGGATGATCGAGCGTCCGCAGGATTACGGCGCGCAGGTGTTGATGCGGCTGCAGAACGGGCTCGCAGTTCCCGCCGTCAGCTATCTCGAAGCGATGCGCTGGCGCGGCCCCGCACTTGCGGCCTACAATGCCGCGGTTGCCGGCGTGGACGCCGTGATCGCGCCGGCAGCGCCGGTGCCTGCGCCGACGATCGCCGAGAGCGATGTCGGCAACGGCCCTGGCGCCGAGGCGGTGATCCAGCGGCTGACGCGCTTCACCCGCCCGGTCAACTATCTGGGCCTGCCGTCGCTGGCGATCCCCTCGGGCTTCACCCGCACGGGGCTCCCGGTCGGCATGCAACTGATCGGCCGCTCCTTCGAGGAAGCCACGCTGCTTCGCATCGGCGCGGCGTTCCAGCGGGCCACCGATTTCCACGCCAAGGTGCCGAAGCTCGCATGACCAATCTTGTCGAAGTCCGGAATCTCAACATCCGCTTCACCGGCGAACGCACGGTGCACGCCGTCAATGATCTGAGCCTCTCGCTCCGTGAGGGCGAGGTGCTCGGCCTGCTCGGCGAGTCCGGCTCCGGCAAGAGCGTCACGCTGCGGGCGCTGATGCGGCTGTTGCCGAAGAAGCGGACGCAGATTTCGGGCAGCGTCAAGGTGCTGGGACAGGACGTGCTCGGGATGGACGACGAGGCGCTGTCGAATTTTCGCGGCCAGACCGTCTCGATGATCTTCCAGGAGCCGGCGCTCGCGCTTGATCCGGTCTACACCATCGGCCGCCAGATCGCGGAAACCGTGATGCGGCATGAGGGCAAGAGCGAGCGCGAGGCGACGGCGCGTGCGCTCGAGATGCTGGAGGTGGTGCGCATTCCCTCCGCCAAGCGCCGGCTCGACTCCTATCCGCACGAGATGTCGGGCGGCATGCGCCAGCGCGCGATGATCGCGCTCGCGCTCGCCTGCAAGCCGAAGATCCTGCTCGCGGACGAGCCGACCACCGCGCTCGATGCCACCGTGCAGATCCAAATCCTGCTGCTGCTGCGCGAATTGCAGCGCGAATTCGGCATGTCCGTGATCTTCGTGACCCACGATATCGGGGTCGCGATCGAGATCTGCGACCGCGTCGCGGTCATGTATGCCGGGCAGATCGTCGAGCAGGGCAGTCTCCGCGGCATCGTGCGTTCCCCGGTCCACCCCTACGCCAAGGGCCTGCTCGCCTCGACCATCCATGGCGCCAAGCGCGGGGAGCGGCTGGAGACGATCCCGGGCACGCCGCCCTCGCTCGACCGCGCGCCGACCAGTTGCTCCTTCGCGCCGCGCTGCAGCCTGGCCCAGCCGCGCTGCTCCGAGCAGTTGCCGCCCGCCGTACAGGTGGCGCCGGACCGCATCGCGCGCTGCGTGCTCGCCGAAGTCTCTCTCCGTAGCCCGGGTGAAGCGCTAGCGTAACCCGGGGACCACTCGCCAACGCCGACGCAGTTGTCCCGGGTTGCGCGTTCCGCTCCACCCGGGCTACGAAGCCGGGCCGTCATTAACCTTCCGGGACGGTTGCGCGGTGCGGAACTGTGCCGAAATTAACGCAACCAGAATGCGCCTGCCGCGACATAAATAGACGCTGGCCACAAACATCGGTAAAACGTGGTCAATACTTGACCCTTTTTGCAGAGATAAGCATTCATGGCAGCCGCTCCCGGCGTCCGGCGTTCCGAACTCGGCGATGCCCTGCGCGCCTGCCGCGCCGCCTTCATCGGCGTCGGCCTGATGAGCTGCGTGATCAACGTCCTCTATCTGACCGGCTCGATCTTCATGCTGGAGGTCTACGACCGCGTGCTGCCGAGCCGGAGCGTGCCGACCCTGGTCGGCCTGGTCGTGCTGGCTGCCGGGCTTTACATCGCGCAGGGGATGCTTGATCTGCTGCGCGGACGGATCCTGGGGCGGATCGGCACCTCGCTGGACGAGGCGATCAACGCGCGTGTGTTCGACACCATCGTGCGCCTGCCGCTCGTCATGGGCAATCGCACCGAAGGCCTGCAGCCATTGCGCGATCTCGACAATGTCAGATCGTTTCTCGGCAGCCAGGGGCCGGGCGCGTTCTTCGACCTGCCGTGGCTGCCGCTCTACATGGCGATCTGCTTCGCCTTCCACTGGCTGCTCGGCGTCACCGCGCTGGTCGGCGCGATCATCCTGATCACGCTGACGCTGGTCACCGAATTCATGTCGCGCCGCCCCGCCAAGGAGGCGATGACGCTCGCCGCCCGTCGCAATGATCTCGCCGCGGCGAGCCGCCGCAATGCCGAAGTGCTGGTTGCGATGGGCATGTCCGGCCGGCTGCAGCGGCGCTGGAGCGAGGCCAATGAGAATTATCTCGCGGGCAACCAGCGCGCGAGCGACGTCGCCGGCGGCCTCGGCGCGGTCGCCAAGGTGTTGCGCATGATGCTGCAGTCCGCGGTGCTCGCGGTCGGCGCTTATCTCGTCATCTTCCAGGAGGCGACCGGCGGCATCATCATCGCGGGTTCCATCCTCAGCGCCCGCGCGCTGGCGCCGATCGATCTCGCGATCGCGCATTGGAAGGCGTTTGTCGCCGCGCGGCAGAGCTGGCAGCGTCTCAGCCGCCTGCTGCAGCAGATGCCACCGGCCGGCACTCAGACCTTGCTGCAGGCGCCGACGAAGCGGCTGTCGGTCGAGGCCGTCTCGCTTGCGGCGCCGGGCGACCAGCGGGTGATCGTGGCCGAAGTGGCGTTCGCGCTCGAAGCCGGCGGTGGCGTCGGCATCATCGGTCCCAGCGGCTCAGGCAAGTCATCGCTGGTGCGCGCGCTGGTCGGCGTGTGGATGCCGTTTCGCGGCAAGGTGCGGCTCGATGGCGCCGCGCTCGACCAATGGTCGCCGGACGTGCTGGGCCGCTACGTTGGCTATCTGCCGCAGGACGTCGAACTGTTCGCGGGCACGGTGGCGCAGAACATCTGTCGCTTCGATTCCGAGGCGAAGTCGGACGACATCATCGCCGCCGCCAAGGAGGCCGGCGTGCACGAGATGATCATCAAGATGCGCGAGGGCTACGACACGCAAGTCGGCGAGCACGGCACGGCGCTGTCGGCCGGCCAGGCGCAGCGGATCGCGCTGGCGCGCGCGCTCTATGGCGATCCATTCCTGATCGTGCTGGACGAGCCGAACTCCAATCTCGATAGCGAAGGCGACGAGGCGCTGACGCGGGCGGTGCGCTCGGCGCGCGAGCGCGGCGCCATTGTGGTGGTGGTGGCGCACCGGCCGATCGGGATCGAAGGTGTCGACCAGATCCTGGTGCTGAAGGAAGGCCGCATGCAGGCCTTTGGCCCGAAGGAAACCGTGCTGGCGCAGGTGCTGCAGCCGCGCGTCGCGCCGGCGCCGCCGATCAAGATCGTCTCCGAGGCGGGAGGCAAATCATGAGCGAAGAATTGCGCGGGGCGCGACGCTCGATCCGGCTGCATCTGATCGTGGGCCTCGTCGTCGTGCTGGTGGTGGCGGGCGGCTTCGGCGGCTGGGCCTCTACTGTGCCGATCTCGGGTGCCTTGATTGCGCCGGGTTCGGTGGTGGTCGATTCCAACGTCAAGAAGGTGCAGCACCCGACCGGCGGCGTGGTCGGCGAAGTCCGCGTGCGCGACGGCGATCTCGTCAAGACCGGCGATATCGTGGTGCGGCTGGACGAGACGGTGGTGAAAGCGAGCCTTGCGATCGTGGTCAAGACGCTCAACGGGCTCTATGCGCGCGCGGCGCGTCTGGAGGCCGAGCAACAGGGCCGCGACAAGATCGCCTTTCCGAAAGCCCTGGCCGACCGCGCCGAGGATCCCGACGTCCGCGACGTCCTGGCGAGCGAAACCAAGCTGTTCGAGGTCCGCGTCAACGGCCGCATCGGCCAGAAGGCGCAACTGCGCGAGCGCGTCACCCAGCTCAACGAGGAGATCGAGGGTCTGAAGGCGCAGGAGGCTGCCAAGGACAAGGAGATCGAGCTGGTGCAGAAGGAACTGGTCGGCGTCCGGCAGCTGTTTGACCAGCATCTCGTGCAGCTCACGCGGCTGACCACGCTCGAGCGCGACGCCGCGCGGCTTGCCGGCGAGCGTGCGCAATACATCGCTGCCCGCGCGCAGGCCAAGGGCAAGATCACCGAGACCGAGCTGCAGATCATCCAGGTCGACAAGGACATGCTGGCCGAGGTCTCCAAGGATCTGCGCGAGACCAACGACAAGATCGGCGAATTCGTGGAGCGCAAGGTGACCGCCGAAGACCAGCTCCGCCGCATCGATATCCGCGCACCGCAGGACGGCATGGTGCTGCAGTCGACGGTGCACACCGTCGGCGGCGTGATCACCGCGGGCGATGCCATCATGATGATCGTGCCGCAGGCTGATGCTCTCTCGGCGGAGGCTAAGGTCAATCCGCAGGATATCGACAAGCTGCAGATCGGCCAGAAGACGCTTCTGCGCCTGTCGGCCTTCAATCAGCGCACTACGCCGGAGATCAGCGGCGTCGTCACCCGCGTCTCGGCCGACGTCACCACCGACCAGCGCACGGGGCAGAGCTTCTACACCATCCGCGTCTCGATGCCGTCGGACGAGATCAAGCGCCTCGGCGACGTCAAGATCATCCCTGGCATGCCGGTCGAAGCTTTTGTTCAGACCGGAGACCGCACCATGCTGTCTTATCTGATGAAGCCCCTGAGCGACCAGTTCATGCGCTCGTTCCGGGAGAAGTGACTCCCGTAGCCCTCCGTCATTGCGAGCGGAGCGAAGCAATCCATGCCTCCGCAAGCGGTGACATGGATTGCTTCGTCGCTATCGCTCCTCGCAATGACGGGAACACTTCACGTCGTCGCGCCCGCGTTCGGGCGACAGCTAGAGCGTGATGTTTTTATACGGAAACATATCCTGAGTTTTTGAGATAGTTGGCGCACTCCTCGGGTGAGAAGAGATCGAGGAGTTCTCCGACCTTTCGCCAGGTTGCCTCGACATCGCGGGGCTCCGCGGCGCGCGTCAGGTGTTTGAGTTTGGCGAAGACCTGTTCGATCGGATTGAGGTCGGGGCTGTAGGGCGGCAGGAAGAGCATATGCGCGCCCCTAGCGCGGATGGCGTTGCGGGCGAGCTTG
>NZ_AXAP01000074.1 GCF_000472865.1 Bradyrhizobium elkanii WSM2783
CGCGCCGAATGCGCGCCATGGGCATCCGCGACAGGCCTACTGCACCGGCCTCGCCGTGGCAGAATGGAGTTGCCGAACGGTTGATCGGATCGATCCGCCGCGAGTGCTTAGATCACATCATCGTCTTTGGGGAGACGCATCCACGACGGATTTTGCGATCCTACGCACGCTATTACAACGACATCCGACCGCACCGGTCGTTGGACAAAGACGCGCCGGTTGCCCGCCCGGTTCAGCGGACCGGAAGCATTAAATCACACGTCATTCTTGGCGGACTTCACCACCACTACGCCCGAGCTTAGGTTTTCGGTACAGACACCCAAAGACCGCTTGCCGAGAAACGATCGAGCTCGGCGACGGGCAGTCGCTGCTCGCGATCGCGGATCGCAGCTTCGGTGACAAATTCGGTCGCCAACTCGCTTGCTAGCTTGATGGCCTCGGCATCGGAACGAACAACATGCACTCGCGGCGCAGGATTGAATTCCGGCGCGGTGGCGCGGCTGGCAGTCTCGATTTCGGCTGTCATACTGGGATACGTCGAACTCAGTCGACGGCGGCCGACGATTGACGGACACTACAGCGAGGCAAACTCAATGAGAGCACCGGCAAATCTCACTGAAAAGCTTGCGACGTTCACCGACCGTTTCTCCCCTCGTACAGTTGCGGTTTACAATAACAACGACATCATGGTGGCCAAGCTCGAGGGACCATTTCACTGGCATAAGCATGACGACACGGACGATTTTTTTCTTGTACTCGAGGGTACACTCGATATCGAGCTGCGGGATCGCACTGTCACCCTCAATCCTGGTGACATTTTTGTTGTGCCTAAGGGCGTCGAGCACCGACCAGTAGCGCGCGGAGAGGTGCATATCCTGCTGATCGAACCAACGGGTACCCCGAATACGGGTGATATGGCTACCGCTGCGCCGCGCATCCTCGCCTGACGAGGTAATCGAAGAGGCTTCTTTCGCTGCAGTGCGCGAGTCCGAAACTGGCCCTTTAACGATCTCGTCATCAGCTCCAATGTCAGCCTTGCGCCAAGGGCGGCCGTCCGACCCACTGCCGCTAACGGTTGAAATCCTTGTCACTCATCGCTCGCGCAATGCCTGCACAATCTGATCGTGCAACGGCTTGACCAGATGGCCCTTCTAGGACACCCGGTTCATTGCGGACGTTCACTTTGGGCCAGTGGAATTCAGGCTTCACTCGTCCAGAAGGTCGAAGAACTCTTCCACCTTGCCAAACGGCCCGACGCGACGCTCGCTGGTGTGGACGACGCGGTCGCCGTCGCGCTGGAACGATCGCGCCCTCGACTTTCGTAGCCGTCCCGGCAGGAACGTCGCGGCTACCGCCTCCTGACCGACATCAAGTCTTACGATGCCGCGTCGCCTGCAGTCGATCCTGAGCCTTGCGGCAGCAAAGAAATCGCGCGCTGCCGGCGGCAGTTTGCCGAAGCGTCGCTGAGTCTCCTCCTCCAGGTCATCCACTTCGTCCTCACTTCGACACCTGGCCGCACGAGCGTAGATTTCCAGCCGGACCGGCTCCGATTGCACGAAGCTTGGCGGCAACATATCCGCGACCGGAAGATTGAGGTCGGGCACCCACAGGTCGGCGGCCCTGTCGTGAGCTTTCTCCGAGGCCAGTTTCAGAAGATGGCTGTAGAGCACGGGACCGAAGACCTGCACATGGCCCGACTGCCGCTCGGAAAGCAGATCCCCCGCTCCTCTGAGGTCCAGATCTCGAGCACTGATCGCAAAGCCCGCGCCTGGCCGATTGAACTCCTCCAGAACAGCCAACCGCTTTTCGGATCGCTCTGAGTTTGAATCGGTCAACAGATACGCAAACGCGCGTATGCCACTGCGTCCCACCCTACCCCTGAGTTGATGGAGTTGCGCGAGACCGAACCGCTCGGGCCAGCAGACCACGATCGTGTTCGCACGCGGGATATCGAGACCGCTTTCCACGATGTTGGTCGCCAGCAGAACGTCTGCGCGGCCTTCGACGAAACTCATCATCCGATCCTCAATTTCGTCGGCAGATAACCTGCCGTGGAGACAGACGATGCGAAGATCCGGGGCCATCGCTTGCACGCGTGCCAGCATCGGATCGAGATCCTGGATACGTGGACAAATCAAGAAGCTTTGCCCGTGACGTCTTTGTTCACGCGACAAGGCCGCGACAATGGCGGCGTCCGAAAGCGGAGCGATCTTTGTCACGACGGGAAGGCGATGAACGGGCGGAGACGCAATGACACTGAGGTCCCTGAAGCCCGCGAGACCTGCCGCGAGCGTCCTCGGTATCGGCGTGGCGCTCATCCAAAGCGTATGGACCCCCTTGGCCAGCTCCGAAAGCTTCGCCTTCTCTGCTACGCCGAAATGCTGCTCCTCGTCGATGACAACCAGACCAAGGTCGGCAAACTTCACATCCTTCGAGGCGAGAGCCTGCGTTCCCACCACAACCTTCAGCTTTCCGCTCTTTAGCCCTTCCCTCGTCTGCCGCGTCTCCGGCGCTGACGTGGCCCGCGACAGGTTTCCCACCTCAATGCCGAACGGAGCAAACCGTTTGCGAAATGTCACGACATGCTGACTTGCCAAGACAGTCGTCGGCACCGCGATGACCACCTGTCTCTTCGACAGCACGACCGCGGCCGCCGCCCGCAAAGCCACCTCGGTCTTACCGAATCCGACATCGCCGCAGATGACCCGGTCCATGGGGTGCCCCGATGCGAGATCATCGAGGACGTCTCGAATGGCTTTCGCCTGGTCGACCGTCGTGAAGTACGGAAAACGAGCGACGAACCTCTCATAAGCCGGGCCTGGTGCTGCGAGTTTCGCTGCCCGCCGCCGGCGACGCTGACTGATATGTCTGGCGAGTTGCTTGCCGGCGATTTGAATTTCCTGTTCCGCCTCGGTGCGCCGATCCCACCATGTACTTCCGTCGGCCTTGTCCAGCGTCAGCTCGCCGAGCTCCGATGCGTAGGGCCAGATCAGGGTCAGGTCCGCCGGCGGAACGAGAACGGCATCATCTCCCGCAAATACGAGCCGGATCATTTCGCGCGACGACACGGCCCCCAACGCCACCGTCTGCAATCCATCGAGCAAGGCCAGTCCTCGCTGCAGATGAACAACCACGGTCCCCGGCTCGGGCACATCTGCGCGGTCGAAGGCGGCATTCCAGGCCCTGGCCATGGGCTGCGGATGATGGGCCCTGCTCCCGAGCACATCGGAAGCCGTCACGACAACCGAGGGCTTCCGGCCAGCCTCGACAAATCCGACATCGAAGTCGGCCAGAATCGCGGCTTCGCGATTGCGTCCGGCCGTCGCCTCGCTCCAGTTCGAAAAACGCTCAGCCTTGACCCCGCTCATCCGCTCCATGGCGCGCAGATCTTCCTCCTGCGCCGCCACGAACATCAGGCGCGAACCGGCGCGTCGCGTCTCGTCGACGAATGCTCGCAGAGCCTTTCTAGCTGAACCGACCTTCGAAAAGTCCGGTGTGGGGATGAAAGCTGCCTTGCCGGACAGCACCTTCATGCGTTTGGACGCCTGATTCCATTCACGCCTCCCGAGATATTCGCGCTCCCTGTCGGTGCGACTCGCCGCCTCCTCGATCGTGCTCAACCAGCTCTCGGCGTGCGCCGGAACCATCGCATCGGCGATCCACTTGGCCCGGCCACAGTAATCAATCAAGGTCGCACGCTTTCCGCGTTTGCTGCCGAGCGCAAGGCGCTCCGACATCGGATCAATGATGAGCTCCTTCGCTTCGAAAACAACCTCGTGCTGTGTTGGGTCGAAAGACGAAATCCGCCGTATCACCTGGCCCGCATGCTCCACGCGGAATGGACCGAGTGCGCCAGCGGGAAATATCTCGAAAGTCTTCCCGTGGAACAGTGCGCTGCCAGGATACTCCGCCTCATCATCGAGGTCGTATCCGAGAACCTGAAGCCGCGACTGGAGGTCCTGTTCGGAGAATGTAGCGCCCACCGTCAGATGGAGACTTGAACGAGACCAAGTCGCCGGCGGCGGCAGACGTTCCATCACCGCCTCCGCCGTGGACACGAGCAGGATTGGCTTCTCCGGCGTGGCAAGGCGCCGCAAGACCGAGCTCCGTCTGCCGGCGATTTCGTGTGACGGCTCCAACTGATCGAACGGCAGCGTGTTCAGCCGCGGGAAAACAAACGCCTCGCACGAGGGCTCGAGATCATGAATGACGGCGCCTAGCCGCTCGGCCCTGTTCTCGTTCTCGGCAAGAAAGACAATACCGTGGCGGCCAGACTTTCTCCATTGCGCGAGCAGATGGAGAGCCATCATGCCGAGCGGGGACGCAGAAGAAATCGCAGTCCGCGCAGAGGTCTTTCGTTTCTTTGCGCGACTCACCGCGCGCACTTTGCTTGAACGCCCCACTTTGATCCTGTTGTTGGTTCGCAATCCGCTTCGGCCGATGGCGAGGAGTTTCAATAAGGTCGGCCCGAATGTTGGCAGCTGCCTAGGGCCGCTTGCACACTTGACGTTGGTCGCGGGCGCACATTTACGATGTCATCGGTCGCTCGATCGCCGGCGTCAGCGGCAGGTTCTGAGAGCTCCGATGACGGGCCTCGAACGCATACGCGCCCTCTGCCGAGCCCGAAGTTCCTCTGCGATCGCTTCGCCGCTACGAGCCGAAACCGGCATGACGATTCTTTGAGGACTCGTTCAGGAGGCCAGCAAGCCTGAGACCTTCCAGAATGCCTTCGAGCCGCTGTTCCCGAATCATTGCGGCAAGCATTGAAACGGCATCCGTTCGGTGAACGGTGAAGTCAACGTCAGGCGAGCGCTGAGACAAGATATCGATGAGCGTCGGCACATCAGCCTCATGATGGCGCAAAACCGAGACCGCTTCTTCCGCGAGATAGTCAGCGATATCGCCGTCAGCCGGCGGATCAAACTCGAACTCGGCCGCCGCGCGCTCCTTAATCGATCGTCGTATCCGATCGCTTTGCTGCTTTGCCGCCATCGAGAGCAGGAACACGGCGTCCGCGAGCTTTTCCCGTGGCATGCCTCTCAACTCAGCAATCCGGGCCTGGATGTCCCTGCCGGAACTCTCATTGCGCTCGTGGCCTTGCTGTACCTGCCGTGCACCACGTGCGCGAGCTCTGCTCTTCCACCTTCGAAACATCACCTTGCTCTCCGACGGACGATATATCGCGGCGAACTGGTTGGATAAAAGCGCAAATTTGCCAGAGCTCGGCCAGAAGCCACCCACTTTCTCGGGTCAGTAGTTCACTCCTGCGCTGGTGCAGATGCTTCATAACACGTCTATCTCGCGATCCACCTTGGTTTGCGCATCGTAGATCCTGACTTGCAGCATCGGAAAACGCCGCTTCAAGTCCTTAGCCCCGCCCTCAACGCCGTCCCTGGTTGAGAATTCAGTCTTCACAGACCATCCATGAGGATGGCATAACCGGTTGCTGGGAGATCTCGGGTTGATTTCCGCATATTCGACCCACGCCATGGAAATGGAACTTCGCCTGTCTTCGGCCCTTAGCCGCTTAGGCTGAGTCTCGCGGGCCAGACAAGACCAAACAACCGTGACTACCCGACGACGTTGTCTAACGGCTGCGACGACTCGACTGCGGCGACCTCTATAATCCGCGCATGGCCCCACCCGCCCCCGAGCAAGGCGCTTCGACCGCGTCCTATCGCAAGATCATCCACATCGACATGGATGGTGCGCCGTGAAGGCGCGAGAGAGGTGAAACATGATTTAAGTAGCACCTCTTACGCTCGCTGACTTCCTACCGACGGCTGAAATGTCATCTCGACTGTTAGAGCGACGGTCGAAAGGGGGCCGAAAAGCTTGACCGGGCGGCGCCGGTTCCCGGAGCGGTGAAATGCGCCCATGGACCCCGACAGAGAGCGACAACATGGGCATCATGTTTAAAACCGCTGCGCCGACTGGCGCGCCGAGGACGCCTGCCGTAGCCGATGGGGGCGCGAGCGCCTTCGTCACTTCGCTGCGGAGATCGTCAAGGCTCGGCAGGTGGCTGACCTGCACGAGAACGAGCTACGGCTCGCCAACATCATCCGCGATGCCAACGCGGCTGAGATCACCCTGCAAGAGGCAGGACACGTGGGCGAACCGAGGGCCGCCGCTCCGTCAAGGAGCATCGGCCAGGGGGTCCGTGACGGCCGCGGTCGAGGCGCTTCGCGCCGAAGGCCCGGTGACGTTGCTGCTCGGCGATCGTGCGCTGCGCGGACGGGCGCTTGAATTGGCCGGCCGCATCGCGGCAAAGACCGGCTGCCGCCTGATGTCGGAAGCCAACAACGCCAGGATGGAAACCGGCGCGGGCCGCGCCGACGCGCCACGCTTTTCTCCGAATGTGGATGCCGCCCTTGCCGCCTTCCAGGACGTCAAGTGTGGATCAACGCGGCTTTTGACCGCCAACCGGCACCCAATATTGACCCCGCCTGATGTGCAGTAAGCGGCTGGATCGATTTCCAATTGGAGCAGTGAGCCGGGGTCAATGTTGGAAGCCGAAAGTGGTCAATATTCGGAGCCGCGACACAGGCAGCTTGCATATCCAATCCACAGGTCCAGGCAAGGCGGCCGATTCCGGACGCGTCCGTCGTCCTCAAGGCATCGACGAAACGGCGCAGCCGAACGTCGCGCAAATAGCCCGCCTCGGTGAGACCGTTCTCCGAGAACATTTTGTAGAGCTGGGTCCGCGATACGTTGATGCCTCGCCAGATATCGTCCGGCGTCAACCCGGGGCGAGGACAGTTCTCCTCGATATAGGCAATCGCCCGCATGAATTCCTTGCTCGCTCGTCCCTGGGGCTGCTCGCCCCGCGACAACTCGCCCCGCAGCAGGTGAATGAGGAGTTCGGCTGTCGACTCCAGCACGATCTCGAAGTCCTGCGTGTCCATCCTTCCGTACCACTCGATAGCAGGCGCATCTGGGCGCCGACAAAAGGCGCCAAGGGAGCGGAACTGAGGGAGCGAAGGACGAAGCGGTCGTCGGAGAGATCAGTCTCGAGCGCGGCAGCGAGGCGTGTTCGCGGCAGGAAAATTGTCGCTATACGAGCCAGGCGCGACCGCGCCGTCACCTCGACCGTGCTTTGCACCATCCCGAGGTCACCGGGTCCAAGGCTGATGAGACCGATTGCAGTCTCCTCGCTGTATTCCCCGGACAGCACGTAGTCGAATACCACCCCGTCGATCTTGTCGGCCGCCGCGTCCGCTTCGGTTCGCTTTGCCTCCACGGAGGAATTGGACGTCAGCTTGTAGAAAGCGACGTTGTTCCCAACGAGCATGCCACGGTGCTGTCGAGCGGCTTCCCCTCCGAATCGCCGATGGTCCGGACATAGCTGCGGCGAAACAGATTGGCGTCCGCGAGATAGTCCGCCGGGTTCGTGTGGGGATCGAGGCTGCTTCGTTCCCCGTAGATGAAGCGCGCGGGACGCTTCGGGGACGAGGCCTCGGGAGATATTTGAGAGGAAGCGCGCGGCTCCGGACGATCGTTCGAATGATTAACCATAAGGCATCTGGTCGCGTAATGAAGTCCCACCCTCCCGCGAGGCGTGCGTTCGCATAGCATCCATTGCTATCGAAAACTTCGCATTCCGTCCAAAACTTCATGTTTTGCGTACCGGGGCAGTAGCCGTCAGGTTGCTGTTGTGTTTGCTCGGCCATTCTACCTTGCCGGCAAATCGCTACACATGAATCGCATCGATCGTCCTCCGCTCAATCGAGTTCTTCGCGTTGTCGAGGACACGGTGCTGATTGCTGCAAGGAGGCTGTTTTCCTGGCTTGTGAATGGCGCGTTCGGTAACGCGCTTCTTGGCCGGGAATTCTCCGGCTGCCGGGCCGCGGCCTGCGCTGCCGCGGCGGTGCTCCTGATCTCGCCGTTGTCCGTGGGACAGGCATTCGCGCAGACGGGGACAACGACAGCGATAGCCTCAAGTGTCAATCCAGCGACCTATCCGCAGAGCGAGGGTTTCCTGGCGACTGTGACGAGCACCAGCACGATCAGCGAGGGGAGCGTCACATTCCGTGCCGACGGCAGCACCATTGCCAGCTGCGGTGCACAACCTGTTTCGAACGGTGCAGCAATCTGCATCATCGAACTCGCGGCCGGCAGCCATTCGATCCAGGCTCTCTACAATGGAAGCACGAACTTTGCGCCGAGCACCTCGCCCACGCTGACCCAGATCGTCAATTCGCCGGTGACGGCGATCCAGTCAATACCGTCGGAAACGCTGACCGCGAACATGGCGGCGCCGAGCTTCATGCCGGTGGCCGGCAGCGGCGGCACGGCACCGTTGAGCTACTCCATCTCGCCGAGCCTGCCCGCGGGCCTTAATTTCATCACCTCCAACGGCGTCATCACCGGCACGCCGACCGCGACGATCGGCCCGACGACATTCACGGTGACGGTGACCGACGCCAACAACCAAACCGCGAGCAATACCTTCGAGCTGATGGTGAGCCCGCCCGTTATCGCGTTCTCGGTGATCGCCTCCAAAGCCCTGACGCAGAACGCCGCGACGGCGAGCTTCATACCGGTAACGAGCGCCGGCGGCACGCCCCCGCTCGCCTACAGCATTTCGCCGACTCTGCCGACCGGCCTCAACTTTAACACGTCCACCGGCGCGATCAGCGGCGCCCCGAGCGTGACCCTTGCCACAACCAGCTTCTCGGTGACGGTGACTGACGCCCGCGGCTCGTTCGCTTCGAGCTCGTTTGCGCTTACGGTCAACCCCGCGGTGACGGCGTTCCAGTCGGTCGCCTCGAAGATGCTGACGCAAAATGTTTGGACGAGCTTCACCCCGGTGACCGGCGGCGGTGGCACATCCCCCTTGTCCTACAGCATCTCGCCGAGCCTCCCCGCCGGCCTCAACTTCGACACCAACAGCGGCGCGATTACCGGCGCGCCGAGCGTGGCCCAGGCCACGACCAGCTTCACGGTGACGGTGACAGACGCCTACGGCTCGACCAACTCGAATTCGTTCACTCTCAAGGTGAACTCGGCGGTCACGGCGAGCCAGTCGGTCAGCTCGAAGGCGCTGACGCAAAATGTTTCAACGAGCTTCACCCCGGTGATCGGCGGCGGTGGCACGACACCCTTGTCCTACAACATCTCGCCAAGCCTGCCCACGGGGCTCGCCTTCAACACCTCCACCGGCGCGATCACCGGTACCCCAAGCGTGACCCTGGCCACGACCAGCTTCACGGTGACGGTGACCGACAACAACAATGCGACGGCGACCAATACATTCATCCTCACTGTCAATGGCGCCGTGACCGCGACGACAGCCGTCGCCTCGACCACGCTGACCGTCAATCGTCCTGCCACGAGTTTCACGCCGGTGACCGGCGCGGGCGGAACGCCCCCATTGACTTACAGCGTGTCGCCGACACTGCCGGCCGGATTGAGCTTCAACACCACAAGCGGCGCGATCACGGGAACGCCGACCGCAGCGATCGCCGCAACGACATTCACCGTCACCGTGACCGATCAGAACAGTGCGACGGCCGCCAATACATTCAGCCTCGCCGTCAACGGCGCCGTCACCGCGGCGACGGCCGTCGCCTCCACCACGCTGACCGTCAATCGCCCCGCCACCAGTTTCACCCCGGTGACTGGCGGGGGCGGAACGGTCCCATTGACTTTCACCGTGTCGCCGACGCTGCCGGCTGGATTGAGCTTCAACACCGCGAGCGGTACGATCACCGGCACCCCGACCGCGACGATCGGTCCGACGATGTTCACCGTGACGGTGACCGACACCAACAACGCCACGGCAACCAATACATTCATCCTCACCGTCAACGCGGCCGTGACCGCAACGACCGCCATTGCCTGGACCGCGCTGACCGTCAATCGTCTCGCAACGAGTTTCACGCCGGTGACAGGCAGCGGCGGCGCGGCGCCGCTCACCTACAGCATTTCGCCGACGCTGCCGACCGGCCTTTTCATGAATCCCAGTAACGGCGCGATCATCGGTATGCCGGTCGCGACAATCACCGCGACGACATTCACCGTGACGGTGACCGACAACGATCATGCGACCGCGACCAATACATTCAGCCTCACCGTCAATGCCGCCGTGACCGCGGCGACGGCCGTCGCCTCCACCACGCTGACCGTCAATCGCCCCGCCACCAGTTTCACGCCGGTGATCGGCGCAGGCGGAACGAACCCACTAACCTACAGCGTGTCGCCGACACTGCCGGCCGGCCTCTCCATCAACCCCAATACCGGCGCAATCACCGGCACACCGACCGCGCCGATCACTGCGACGCCATTCACGGTGACGGTGACCGATGCCGATAACGTCAGCGCAAGCAATACATTCAGCCTTACCGTCAATGGCGCCGTGACCGCGACGACGGCCGTCGCGTCGGCCACGCTGACCGTCAATCGCCCCGCCGCGAGTTTCACGCCGGTGACCGGCGCAGGCGGAACGGCCCCATTGACTTACAGCGTGTCGCCGACGCTGCCGGCCGGTCTGAGCTTCAACACCGCCAGCGGTGCGATCACGGGCACGCCGACCGCGGCGATCGGTGCGACGACATTCACGGTGACCGTGACCGACGCCAACAGCGCAATGGCAACGGCGAATTTCAGCCTCACCGTCAATGGGGCCGTGACCGCTACGACCGCCGTCGCCTCGACCGCACTGACCGTCAATCGTGCCGCCACAACGTTCACGCCGGTGACCGGCGCGGGCGGCACCGGCGCGCTGACCTACAGCGTGTCGCCGACGCTGCCGGCCGGCCTGAGTTTCAGCCCCGCCAGTGGCGCGATCACGGGCACCCCGACCGCGACCATCGCCGCGACCACATTCACCGTGACCGTGACCGATGCCAACGGCGCGGCCGCCACGGCGAATTTCAGCCTCACCGTCAACGGCGCCGTGACCGCAACGACCGCCGTGGCCTCAGCCACGCTGACCGCCAACCGTGCCGCTACCAGTTTCATACCGGTGACCGGATCGGGCGGCACGGGCGCGTTGACCTACAGCGTGGCGCCGACGCTGCCGGCCGGTCTGAGTTTCAACCCCGCCAGCGGCGCGATCACGGGCACGCCGACCGCAACCATCGCCGCGACCACATTCACCGTGACCGTGACCGACGCCAACAACGCCGCCGCTACGGCGAACTTCAGCCTCTCCGTCAACGGCGCCGTGACCGCGACGACCGCCGTCGCCTCGACGTCGATGACCGTCAACCGCGCCGCCACCGGCTTCACGCCGGTGACCGGATCGGGCGGCACCGGCGCGCTGACCTACAGCGTGGCGCCGACGCTGCCGGCTGGTCTCAGCTTCAACACCGCGAGCGGTGCGATCACCGGCACGCCGACCGCAACCATCGCCGCGACGACCTTCACGGTGACCGTGACCGACGCCAACAATGCGACGGCGTCAGCCAATTTCAGCCTTTCGGTCGACGGCACGGTGACCGCGACGACCGCCGTCCCCTCGACCACGCTGATCGTCAACCGTCCCGCCACCAGTTTCACGCCGGTCACCGGCGCGGGCGGCAGCGGTGCGTTGACCTACAGCGTGGCGCCGACGCTGCCGGCGGGTCTCAGCTTCAACACCACGAGCGGCGCGATCACCGGCACGCCAAGCGTCGCAAGCGCCGGCGCGACCTACGCCGTGACCGTCACGGACGCCAACAATGCGACGGCGACTGCGATCTTCAGCCTCACCGTCGGTGTCGGCGCAACCACGGCCGCGCTCGCCTCGTCGCAGAATCCCAGCAGCTTCGGCCAGGCGGTGACGTTCACCGCCACCATCAGTGGCGTCGGCGGCACGCCCGGCGGCACCGTGACCTTCAACGATGCCGGCACTGCCATCGGCATTGCCACGCTGTCAGGCGGCGTTGCGGCCCTCACCATCTCGACGCTGAAAACGGGAACACACACCATCACTGCGGTTTATGGCGGCAACGGCACGTTCGCTCCAAGCACCTCGCCCGCGCTGACGCAGACCGTCAACATTCCCGCCGACAGCGTCAAACTCCACGCCTTGCAGGTCAACGTCACCAAGGTGGTGGCTCAGGGTTCGGGACAGGCGATTTCCGGAGCGATCGACGGCGCGATCGCCGACGGATTTGCCGACGGCGGCACGCTGCTGACGCCGAGCGCGACCGGCATCCATTTCAATTTCGCTGCCGATCCCTCCGAGGAGAGCGATGCGGGCATGGCGGGCTTCGGCGCGAGCGACGCCACCGCCAACAGTTCCACCCACGCCACCGGAAACGATCCGATGGGCCGGCAGCGCGAGGGCCGGATCGACAATGCCTTCGCAGCCCTCGATCGGCAGGCGGCGAACAAGGCGCCGCCGAAGAAGTTCCGCGAACAAAAGAACTGGCTGTTCTGGATCGATGTCCGCGGCACCGGCCTCGACCGTTTTACGTCGACGACGACGGCGGTCGGGGTGACCACGACGGCCGCCCCGCTCCACGGCCTTCAGGTCAATGCCCTTATGGGGCTGACCTACAAGGCGGCCCCGAATTTCCTGGTCGGCGTGCTCGGCGGCTACGAGACGTTCAATTACACCGAGCAGGACATCAACGGCAAACTGACCGGCGATGGCTGGACCGTGGGCTCCTATACGGGCTGGAAGATCACCCCGACGCTGCGCTACGACGCGGCGGTGGCCTATTCGGCCATCGGCTATGACGGCGTGGCCGGCACCGCGCAGGGCAACTTCAAGGGCCAGCGCTGGCTGATCTCGACGGGCCTGACGGGAAGCTACAAGGCGGCGGGCTTCGAGATCGAGCCGTCGGCGAAGGTCTATGCCCTCTGGGAGAACGAGGGCGCCTATGTCGACTCGCTCGGCACCCAGCAGGCGAGACACGACTTCTCCACCGGGCGAGCCTCCGCCGGCACCAAGGTGACCTATCCCTTTGCCTGGAGCGACACGATCTCGCTCGCGCCCTATCTCGGCATCTACGGCGACTATTATTTTAACCAGGACAAGGCCGATGCGCTCGTGGCCGCAGGCAGTGTCCCGCTTGCCTCGACGCCGCTGCTCGAGGGCAAGTCGGCCCGCGTGACCGGTGGCCTCGGCATCAAGTTCGCATCCGGCGGGATGCTTGGTCTCGGCGCCGAATATGGCGGCATGGGCAGCGGCTTCAAGATCTGGACCATGACAGCGAAAGCCCACGTACCGTTCTGATGCGATCCACAGAAGCGCGGTCATTTGCGCCCGTTCGCGCCCTAAGCTGACGAACGCAATCGTGCTCCGGCGTGGAAAAGTGTCGTTGGGTTCGCGATTCAGAACAAAACCAAGGGCCTGTCGACATCACGGCGGTGCATCTGAGAATAAGACACGTCCGAGACATCGGGGGTTCGAGTCACTGGTCCGCTACATCGCGATACCCACTATCGCGGGAGCCCTGTTTTCTGACCGGAGGGCAGCCTAACTCGCGAGGTGGCCGCTTGATAGCTCGTCAAAAGCCGCCGTTCGCGCGCGCGATTCCTCGTCACTCAAAATGGTCGATGAATAGGGTCGAGTAGAGGCGTCGATCGCTCGACGCCCCCCTCACAGCTCCGGACGTGCAGCTTTCCCGCATCCGGCTCCTCTGACGAGTAGCTTGATCAGGCCATTTGGTGACGCCAGTCGCCTACATGCCCGATCGATATCGGGAAGACCTTCAGAATCGCGTTGAACCGCTCCCACGACAGCTTCGGCCGTTGGCTTCGCCGTAGCAGGACCCGCCGCCACGCCTTCATGACCTGAAGACGGAAGCGACCGAGGCAGGTGCTATTGCCAGGGATACCGAAGTAGGCGTAGTGCCCGCGTGAAGCCCAGGAAGTCGAACACCTCCGGCCGCGCCCTGCCCTTGCGCCGACGATTTTCTTCAGCAAACCGTCCGAACTCGATCAACCGCGTCTTGTCCTCATGGAGATGAAGACCGAACTTGGCCAGTCGCTCCGCCAAGGCCGCTGTCATCGTCTCCGCATCCTGCCGTCGCTGGAATAGGAGCAGGTAGTCGTCGGCATATCGGACCAGCCGTACTTGACCGGTCGCGTGCCGCCGCTTCCACTGCTCCACCCAGAGATCGAGCACATAATGCAAGAAGATGTTGGCGAGCAGCGGGCTGATGCCCGCGCCCTGGGGCGTTCCCTCCACCGTCTCGGCGTACACGCCACCCTCCAGGATGCCGGCACGGAGCCATTGGCCAATCAGCCGCGGGACTCTCGGGTCGGCAATCCTGTGCGCCAGCATCCGCAGCAGCCAGTCGTGGTCAACGCTGTCCAAGTATCTGCGGATGTCGGCATCGAGTACCCAGTTCACCGGCTCCGTTGTGATCGCTTCGCGCACCACCCGCAGTGCCTGATGAGCACTGCGTCTGGGTCGGAAGCCAAAGGAGCAATCGAGGAAGTCGGCTTCATAGATGGCGCTCAAGACCTCCGCCACCGCGTGGCCCAATACACACCCTGCACGCTTGCTGTCTACGCTTGGTCCTGCCGTTACCGGTTCGGACCCAAGACTCGCTACGAGGCGTCTGGCTAAGACCTACCTCGGCAGCACTTTCATCCGCTAGACATCATGAGCTTCTCCTGACGCACTTCAAATCCGGGAGGCGCAACCACCGATACCGACATTCAGTTCGAGTTGCGATCTGATCGAGGGCTTTTCGTCCCTTTTCACGTCCGAGCGTGCGGCTTGAGCTTCGCGCGCAACGTCATTTGTGCGGAGTCCGTCCTCCGACCCCACGTTCTAATGCTACGCTTTGCGTGGCGACCAAGGCAAACATCACGGAACTAGCTGCAACAGCCGCTGTCGCGCGATTCATTGGTTTGTTGCCACAGCGAACAGCCGGATACAGTGGAGAGGCAGTGTGGCGGAGAGAGTGTCAGTCAATCCCCGTTGAAAGATCAAGCATTTTCGACTTTCCACGAGCCAGACCCACCGTTTGAGCTACGGGAAAATGCAGTTTCGCCTCCGACAGGGGATCACTTCTCGGCAGGGAAGATCGTTTTCCAATCGCCTTTCATATCGACGATCGTCCATTTGGACGCCGTCGCCGCGTCGAGCGCCTTGTCAAGCTTGCCGACCTTCGACTGCCGGTCGTCGGCATATTCGCGTGCCGCATCGGTATGGTGGATGATGCCGGCGAAGCGCGGGCCTGCGCCCGCGACAGTCCACTGCAACATCTGCAAATCGCCGTCGGAATTGCCGAATGCGAAGATCGGGCGTCGGCCGATAAAGCGGTGTATGCCTGCGGGCTTGCCGGCGCCGTCATCGACGAATTCGATCTTGGGCAGTTTCAGGAGTTCGAGCCCGCCATTGGCCCCAATCTGGAATCTCATCGCACCGGAAGAGCCGACCACCTGCTCGGGCGGAATCCCGTGGGCGTTCTCCGCAACACACGCATGAATTCGATCCCGCCGCCGGAGACGATGAACGTCTTGACAGCAGCCGATCCTCCGATCTGATCCGCCCGACCACGAGCCTGGCGCTCGCCGCCGACGCGCCTCACGCAAAGTTGCGCCCGCACCGAGTCGGCATCCGGGCCGCGAACTGGAATAGCCGAATGGACACCGCTTTTCGGTGCTGTTCGGGCATTGGGACCTTTCTGCGGTGAACGGCTAGAACGAGACCGGCGCGTTATGCCGCACGAGCACCTTCAATGGGTCATCCGTGGATTGCTCCATTGCCGAAGACAGCTTGCCCATAGCATCCGGCTTGGACACTCCAGCCTTCCGGTACCCCCTTGTCAGGTGCGCCCTTACCGAGCGAAGTAAGCTAAGCGCCTTGATCACGCCTCCCGAACCCTTCGATGTCGGCAACGACAAGCAAGAACGCTGCCAACTGATACGGTCGTCGAGCGCGCCTCAACGCCACTTGTTCGCTCAAACCGCGACAAGTGCGCTCCGGAAACGACTTGCGTTCCTCACATAGTGAGGCGCGGTGGAAATGAATTCCTCCCGCTCCTGGTCGCTCAGAACCCGTCGCAGCTTGGCGGGAGCGCCGGTCCACAGCTCGCCGCACGCAATTCGTTTCCCGGCCGTCAGCAAGGCGCCTGCCGCGAGAACTCCTCCGCGTTCGATGACCGCCCCGTTCATGACTGTTGCGCCCATCCCGACGAATGCCTTGTCGTGGAGCTGGCAGCCATGGATGATGCAGGCATGGCCGATGGTGACATCATCGCCGATCACCGTCGAAAACTCGCCGGGATCGACATGCACGATCGTGCCGTCCTGGATGTTTGTGCGCTTGCCGATCTGAATGAGGTTGGCGTCACCACGCAGAACGCAGTGAAACCACACGCCCGATTCCGCGCCTATCCGCACGTCGCCGATGATGGCGGCGGTCGGCGCGATCCATGCCGTCGTGTCGATGGACGGTTCGGCATCGCCCAAGCGGAAGATTGACGAGCCTTCAAAAGCTGCGCTCTGCCGTACGCTCACGTTCATATCGACACCTCAGAGATAGTAGCTCTTGTGAATGATCTTCCACTCGCCCTTGCAGAAGGCGAGGTTGAAGAGATCCTGGCCGTCCAACGCCCTTGGCCCCATGACAAAGCTGAAGGCGACACGCACGCTGGCGAGATGATCGACGATCTGGACCTCGATCTCGCGCGCCTTTTCCTCGGCGTTGTCGTACTTCGCGTGAAGCGACCCGATCGATGCGACGAACTCGTCGAGCGTGATCGTCTTTATCTCGTCGCCCTTCACGTAATAGTGCTGGATGTTCGCCTTGGGGTGAAACGTCTCGCGAAACGCCTCCTCGTCCCAGGTCTTCACGGCGGTCAGGTATTTTGCGATCACCTGGCCAACGGCCTGCTTCTTCTGCTCGATGGCTACACTGTCGGTCACGACTTCTCTCCTTGATGAACCTGTCAGATCGTCCGGCCCGCGGCATTCCAGTAATGCTCGCGGATATCCTTCTTCAGCACCTTGCCGACGTTGCTCCGCGGCAGCGACTGCCAGATTGCGACGCTCTTCGGCGTGCGGATGCTGCCAAGCTGATCCTTGCACAGCGCGATGAGCTCGCTCTCGGCCACGCTTGCGCCGGGCTTCAGCTCGACGACGGCGGTGACCGCTTCACCCCATTTGTCGTCGGGAACGCCAATCACCGCGCAGTCCTGGATCGCGGGATGCGTCCACAAGACCTGCTCCACCTCGCCGGGATAGACATTGAAGCCGCCGCTGATGATGATGTCCTTGCTGCGGTCGACGAGATGCACATAACCCTGCTCGTCCTTGATGCCGATGTCGCCGGTGTGGAACCAGCCCTCGCGGAAAGCCGACGCCGTCGCCTCCGGATTGGCCTCATAGCCGCCGCACAAATTGCTGCCCCGGCAGACCACCTCGCCCTTCTTTCCTGCCGCAACGAAACGTCCGTCCTTGTCGCGAACATCGATCATGACCAGCGGACTGCCGCGGCCGATGCTGCCGAAGCGCGGCGACTCGAAGGCCTGGGCGTGCTCGTCAGGCCCCATGATGGATACGGTGCTGGTCGCCTCCATCAGGCCATAGAGCTGCGTCATCACCGGACCGAATACCGACCAGGCTTCACGGAGCTTCTCGACCGAGATGGGCGCCGCCCCATACATCAGGTGGCGCAACGATGCGTAGCTGTGCTTGCCCGGGACGTGTCGGGCCAGCATCATGTAGAGCAGCGTCGGCGGCACGAACAGGCTCGTGATCGAGTGACGCTCGATCGCCTCGAGGATGAGCTCCGGAGACGTCCTTTCCAGGATGACGTTGACGCCACCCTCCGCAAAGACTGCGTGCGCCACCTCGCCGGCCACGTGAGAGAGCGGCGTCGCCACCAGATTCACCGGTCGTGAGCCGGCGAAGAGCTTGAGGCGATAATTCACGATGAGCGCCATCCAGTTCGCGCTCACCCGCATCACGCCTTTGGGCCGCCCGGTCGAGCCGCCGGTCGAGATCAGCGTGACCGTATCGAGAGGTCCGACATCGAGCTCGCACGGCATCGCGGTGGCCTCGCCGCAAAACGACTCGAGCGACGGGACTCCAGCGACCTCGCCATTCAGGACGACGACTCCCTTGAGGCTCGGTACTTTCGCGCGGAGGAAAGCGATATGTTCGGCGAATTGAACGTCGATAAACAGCCACTCGGCGCCGAACGCCTCCATGTTCGCCGCGCATTCGGCGGCGATGGCGCGATAATTCAGCGGCATCCAGACGAACGGCGTGCGGTGGACGCCGAGCTGGACTGAAAAGAACGACGGGTGGTTGTGGATCCAGGTCGCGATCTTGGCGCCGCGAGCCAGGCCGGTCTCCATCATCGCGTTGGCAATCTTGCGGCTCTCCGTCTGGATCTGCCCGTAGGTGACCACGCTCGAGCCATGAAGCACGGCCGGGGCATCCGGCCGGAGATCGGCTTGCTTGTCAAAGAACTCAAACAGACGCATGGCTTTCCTCGGCAGGGCTCGCGACGCGGTCCACGGCATCAACAAAGGTCGCAAAACTCTCGACCGGCGCGCGCTCGGTGGTGAGCTTGTTCGCCGGCGCATCGTCGTCGGCATAGCCGAGCGACATGCCGCATACGACGATCTCGTTGTCGGGCAGTTTGCAGATCCGTCGAATGACGTCGTGGTAGTGCCGCCACGCCGCCTGCGCGCAGGTGTCCAGACCGACGTCGTTTGCGGCGAGCATGACGGACTGGAGAAAGATGCCGTAATCGAGCCAACTGCCTTGTTGCAGCGACTTGTCGATCGTGAAGATCAGGCCGACCGGAGCGCCGAAGAATTCGAAATTGCGCCCTGCGATGATCCAGCTCGCGGCGCGGTCTCCATGCGCGACGCCCAGGAGCTGGTAGAGCGCGAAGCCGACGGTGCGCCTGCGGCTCAGATAGGGCTCGAACAGCGGTTCTGGATTGTAGTCGTATTCGCCGAACGGCTTCGGCGGCTTCTCGCGGTGCGGCTCCTGCTCGCGTCTGGCAAGCGTCTCGCGTACGAGCCGGTCCTTCGCCTCGCCGGTCAGGACGTAGACCCGCCAGGGCTGCATGTTCGTGCCGCTCGGAGAGCGCGACGCCGCCTCCAGGATCTTCATGATCAGCTCTCTCGGCACCGGCTTCGGCAGGAAGCCGCGCACGGACCGCCGCCGATGAAGGAGTTCTATGACGCTCATATCGACCGACCTCACTACAGTCCCCCGAGAAAGCTGTTGCGCACGGAGGGGTTGGACCGCAGCTCGCTGGACGGTCCCTCAAGGACGATCGATCCCACCCGCATCACGTAGGCCCGGCTGGTGACCTCGAGGGCCTTGGTCAAGTTCTGCTCGGCGAGAATGACGGCGGTGCCCGCTTTCGCGATGTCCGGTATTCGCCAGAGAACTTCATCGGTCAGCTTCGGCGACAGGCCGAGCGAGGGCTCGTCGAGAAGAAGCAGCCGCGGCTGGCTCATGAGAGCCCGGCAGACGGCCAGCATCTGCTGTTGGCCTCCGGACAGCGTCCACCCCAGGGCCGACTCCTTCTGCGCGAGTGCCGGAAAGAACTCGTACATCCGCGCGATCAGCCGGCGCGTTTCCGGCGCGCCCGCGAACGAGGCGATCTCGAGATTCTCGCGAACGGAAAGACCGGGGAACACGCGCCGTCCTTCCGGCGAGTAGCCGATGCCGAGCCGTGCGCGCAAATGAGCGGCGACGGCACGCACGTCCTGGCCGTCGAACAGCAGCTCGCCCTGGCTCAGCCTGAGAAGCCCGATGATGCTCTTGATCAGCGTGGACTTGCCGGCGCCGTTGGCGCCGACCAGCGCCACGGCTTCGCCCGCCTCCACCCGGATAGTGAGCCCGGTCACGGCGGTGATCTCGCCATACCGCACACCGAGATTGCGCGTCTCGAGAATGTACTTCACGCCATGGCCTCCGCGCCGTACCTGCGGCCCACATACGCCTCGATGACGCGCTCATCCTGGTAGATCGCGCTGGGCCGGCCGGACGCAATCAGCTCGCCATAGTCGAGGCAGACCATGTGGGTGGCCAGGCTCTTCAGGAATTCCATATTGTGCTCGATGATCAGCAGGGTGAGGCCGCGCGCGGCGAGACCTTCCAGGATCCTGGCGAGATCGGCCTGCTCGGTCTCGTTCAGGCCGGCCGCGGGCTCGTCCAGGAGGAGCACGACCGGATCGAGACAGATGGCGCGGGCGATCTCCACGAGGCGCTTGGTGCCGTGGGCGAGCGATCCGCAATTCAGATAGGCCGACGTTTCCAGGCCGAGACGCCGCAGCACGTGCATCGCGTGGGATCGCGCGCGCTCTAACCGCGCATCGCGGCGCCCGATCAGGAAGGCCTTTCCGAGCGAGGTCTGCTCGGTGCGGAAGCGCGCGACGGCGACGTTGTCGAGCACGGTCATGTCGTCGACGAGGCGCAGGTTCTGGAACGTCCGGCCGACGCCGCGCGCGGCGATATCCTCCGAATTCATGGCCGAGATCTCGTTCCCGCCAAGAACCATCTCGCCGCCATCGGCGCGATAGATGCCGGTGACGCAGTTGACCAGCGTCGTCTTGCCGCTGCCGTTGGGGCCGATCACGGCGGTGATCGATCCCCGCATCAGCGAGAACGTGACGTCGTTCAGCGCGTGGACACCGCCAAACGTTTTGGTCAGGCCGCGTATCGCCAGAATGGGCGTCTCGGACGGCATGAGCACGCCCTCGCCCGCCACTTGGCTCGCCGGCGCGGACGCAGCAGCCGGGATCGCCTCGCGCCCCACTGCAGCGGGCAGCAGGCGGTCGACGAGGCCGGCCAGCCCTTCCGGCGCCAGAACCAGAATCGCGATCAGGATGCCGCTGGTGACGATGACGTAGCCCTGCTCCAGTCCGCGCAACCACTCCGGCAGATGCACGACCAGCAGCGCTCCCGCCACGGCACCCCAAATGTGGGTGCGGCCGCCGATGACCGCCATGGTCAGGCAGGAAATCATCACCTTGAAATCGAGACCTTCGGGCGACACGATCCGGATCGTATGGGCGTGCAGGGCGCCTGCCACGCCAGCCACGGCCGCGCTCAAGAGGAACATCGCGAACCGGATCCGGTCCGGGTCGATGGCCAGTGAGCGCGCGGCAATCGCATTCTGCCGCACGACATGGCAGGCCAAGCCGTAGAGCCCGCGCTTGGTCTGATGGGCGACGAGCGCCGCCAGGAGGACGAAGCTCCACACGAACAGGAGGAGCGGCCAGCCACGCCCGATCTGGAAGCCGAACATCCTGGGAAGCGGAACGCCGGAAAGGCCGATGGCGCCGCCGGTGAGGGATTGCCAGTCGATCGCCAGCAGGAGCAGGACCTGCCCAATGCCAAGCGTTGCCAGAGCGAAGTAGTGGGATGCGAGGCGTAGCACCGGAAGAGAGATCAGCGCCGCGAGCAACACGCTGACCGCAATCGAAGCAGCGAAGGTCGCGGGGAAGTCGAACCCGGCCTTAGCGGCCAGGATCCCGGTTACGTATGCAGACAGACCGAAGAAGGCACCCTGCGACAGCGACAGCTCCCCGACATAGCCGAAGATGAACTGGTAGCCGATCGCCAGGATCGCGAAGATGCCGGCAAGGGTGAATAGCCGCAGGTCGTATGGCGACGACATGACGATCGGCCAGGCGGCCAATGCACAAAGGCCGATGATGCCGAGGGGCCGCCGAAGCTTTGCTCCGGACATCAGGCGCGCTGCTGGACGGCTTCGCCGAACAGTCCTTGCGGGCGGAAGAACAGCACCACCAAAAAAGCGAGGTAGAGCCAAATCGTCGATGCCGTGGGCGAGAATGCGGCCTGGAAGCTTGGAAGCGCATCGACCATGGCGGGCAGCATCAACGGCAGCGAGGGAACCAGCACCTCGAAGGCCGCGACGAGGAAGGCGCCGGCTATCGCGCCACGAAGACTCCCCCAGCCACCCATGGTGGCCGCAACGTAGGTCTTGATCATATATCCTTCGCCGTCGCCGGGCGTGATGTAGAACGTGTTGGCGAACATCAGGCCGGCTGCGCCTGCCAAGGCGGCGGCGATCCCGAAGGTGACGAAGATCATCGCGTTGACGTTCATGCCGAGCGCCCGCGCCATCTCCCTGTCCTCCGCGACGGCGCGAAGACGCTTGCCGAGAACGGTGCGGGACAGCACGAAGTATTGAGCGCCCACGATCGCAATGGCCAGAACGATCGTGGCCAGCGACTGCACGTTCAGAGTTGCAAGCCCCAGCTCGACCGAACCTGCCGTCAGCACGGGAGGTCCGACGCGCGGCGCCGGTCCGAATACCAGAAGGGTCGACGTCTCCAGGATCGCGCTCATCGAGATCGTCGAGATGAACACGGATACCGCGGAGCGATTGCGCAGCGGATAATAGGCAATGAGCGCCAGGGCCCCGCCGACGAGCATCATGCCCGCCAGCACGACGGGCAGGACGACCGCGCCCGGCAGCTTGAGCATCGTTCCGAGGCTCGCGGACAGGAATCCACCCACGACCACGAAGCTTCCATGCGCCAGGTTGACGGCACCTGTCGCGTTGAGAACCAGAACGAAGCCGATCGCGAGGAGCGAGTAGGCCGCTCCAAGCGCGAACGTATTGACGAGGAGTTGCAGCATGGACGGTCTGGTTGATCGAGGATTAGAAGCCGGCGACGTCGTCGTAGCGCTTGACGAGTTTTGGCGTGAGCGATGCGCCGTCGTAGCAGACGATGACAACGGAGTGCGCCAGGTTGCCCTTGCCGTCGGACTTGTAGGTCATCGCAACACCCCGATACTCGCTCGACGACATGTATTTGCGGACGTCTTCGGCTGACTTTGCTCCATTCTTGACGGCGGTCAGCGCCATCATCAGGCCGTCATACTGCTGGATGGCGTAGGCATCGGGCATTGCGCTAAACTTCGCCGTATAGTCGTCGAGGAAGCGGTCCGTCGCGGAACTAGCGCCCTTCTCCAGCCACGAAGCGCTTTCGGCGCAGACGCCCTTGAGCTCCGAAGGCTGCAAAAGCGCCGCGGTCGCCGGCATCGCGATGGTCGTGTTCCCGACCACGTGGATCTGGATATTGGCGGCCGCGAGCTGCTTGACCACCATCGCGATGGAGGCGCTGTGCATCTGAATGAGGACGACGTCGGGCTTCGCCGCCTTCAGCTTGGCCAGCGTTGCCGAGATCTCCTTCGCGCTGAGATCGATTCCCTCGGAGAACACGACCTCTCCGCCAGCCTTGGCCAGGTACTCCGACATGTACTTGAAGCCGCTCTGGCCGTAGCCCGTGGTATTGTAGAGGATTGCGGCCTTCTTCAGCTTGAGCTCGTCGACGACGTAGCGGATATGTGCGGCCTTCGAGATCGCGTCATGCGGATACAGGCGGAACATGTAGGGATTGCCCTGCTCCGTGACGGGGCCGGTTCCGGTGGGCGCCAGGAGCGGCATCTTGTAGTCGAGGGCCCCCGGCAACATCGCGAGCACCTGCGTGCCGAACAGCGGTGCGACGACGAAATCGACGTTCTTTTCGCCTGCAACGCGCTCCAGCGCATTCGCGCCGCCGTCCGCCGCAGTGCCGGAATCCACCGTCACGCTCTTGATCTTCAGCCCGGCGGGGGCATGAGCGATGGCGAGGTTGGCGCCGTTGAGCTGCGATGTACCTTCCAGCGCGAGCAGGCCGGTAATCGGCGCGATGATCGGCACGGTCAGGTTTGTTTCCTGCGCCCTGGCGCCGGACGAAAACAGCACCATGGTCGCAAGCACGATTGCGCCAGTAGATCTCATAAACGCGTCTCCAAAGTTGCCGAGGGCTGACCTTCGTCTTTCCTAGGAGGACGCTCGCACGACTGTTACGAGATGCACCAATACTGATTTCCGACGGGACCCTTCAGCTTTTCCGACGCCTTGGCATCATGCGCTGCGCGCAGCACCACCGGCCCACTCTCCTCCACGGGCGGCGGGCGCGGCCCTGCGACAAGGACAATAGACCGCCGAGCGCCTCAGGCGCCGACGGAACATTCCTGCCGGGTCACCTTGTGCGGGCTGGTGATTTCTTCTGCCAGCTCCGAGAGGAGCTGGACCACGGCGTTGATCGGCCGGCAGTTGGGCCGGTTCGTGGCCCGCACGATGTAGCTCTGCAATGCCAGCGCGGGTTCGATGATCGGCCTGTAGTCGACGGCTCGCTGGAACTCGGGGGCCTCCCCGATGCAGGGAAACACGCTGTAGGCATTCCGGGCAGCAACGAAATCGTAGAGCAGCGTGATCGAGTCGATTTCGGCGACGATGTTCAGTTCAACGTTCAGCTTGCTCGCCATGCTGTCCAGCAACAGGCGGCAGGCGTGGATTCGCGATGTATGATGAAGCGGCACCCCGCCGAGATCGGCGAAGCGGACCGGCTCGCCCAGCTCCCGATCGCGATCAATCGGACCGAGGAGATAGAGCCGCTCATTCAGGAAGGGAGTGGCGCCGACCACTTTGTGGGTGTCGGGGAGGTACAAGATCGAGAGATCGAACCGGCTTCCGGCGTGCCAGGCGGTGACTTCGCCGCTCAGTGCCTCGAAGATCTTGACCTCGAGCTTCGGGAAGATGAGCTTCGCCCGCTCGAGCAGCCGAGGCGCCACCACGTTCGCAATCGTCGTGATCATGGCGATGGTCACGCTGCCCGAGACCTCACGATCGAGATCGGCGACCGCGGAACGCGCTTGCTCTATCTTGGCCAGGATCTCCCGCCCATGCTCGAGAAAAACAACCCCGGCAGGTGTCAGGCGTATACCCCTGGCGTGACGCACCAATAGAGTGGCAGCCAGCTCGGCTTCCAATTGCCCAATCTGGGCACTGATCGCCGGTTGAGAAATGTGCAATCTCTCAGATGCTTTGGCGAAGCTTCCGCAATCGGCAACAGCCTGAAAGTATGCGATTTGCTTGATGTCCATGCTAAAGAGAAAGCAATTTGCGTGCCGTTGGCGGCATCCTGGGCAAGTGTGCCGGATCCTGCTTCAGTCCGTCGCAGGAAAGAACCGGACCAACGGCCGACCGGTGCTTGGAGCCCGGCCACGCGCCGGCCGCTGCCGCGCTCAACCTCGCATCATCGATCAGCGCGCTGCACGGTTTCGGGAAGACCAACGATTTCGACCTTCTGCTCGGCAGCATCGTCGAAATGAGCCGGCCGCAGCCGCTCACGCCGTACATGGAAGTCGAAAAGATCGAAACGATTGTAGCCGGCGGCCACATCATGAAAGCGCTTGGGTTCAACGCAGCGCCGCAAATCGAACTCGGCATAGACAAGGCCCTCTGCCGTCGTCGCCTCGCCGAAAACCGCGCCGGTGGGATCGACGAAGAAGCTTTCGGCCACGGGCGTTGCTTCCAAGACGCTCGAGGCGGCCTTGTCGCCATCGGTAATCCGGTCGATGGCGGCCTGGTCGAGGCAACTTCCGACCACCACGACGAAGCACTTGGCCTCGAATGCGTGCGCGGCAGCCCGGATGCGGTTGGCCGATCGGTTGTCGTAGTTGCCGACCTCTTCCGGTGGCCGGGTGGGCCATACGGGCGGATAGGACGCAACGTGGATCTGCTCGCCCTGCGCGATCAGCGCGAAACGAGCGAGCGGATTGGTGTTCTCTCCGCAAATCAACGCTCCAATCCGCCCGATCCGCGTCTCGGCCACGCGCAGGCCGAAAGCATCACCCGGATTCCAGGCCAGTTTTTCGTAGAACGTCGGCACCAGCTTGCGATGGTGCACGAGCACGACGCCGTCATCTCTGATCAGGATATTGCTGTTCCACAATCCACCGACGCTGGCGCGATCACGTTCACTGAAGCCGAGAGAGACGAAGATCTTGTGCTTTCGCGCCGCGTGGCGAATCCGCTGAACTTCCGGACCATCGGCATAGATGCTCGCGCCGGCGAATGCCGCGAAGGCTGCATGCGTACGGATCGGCGCGTGCACCGCCGTCCAGATCGGAAACCCCGGTATAAAGCTCTCGGGAAAGGCAATGAGCGATGCGCCTTCCCTTGCAGCCTGCGCGATGAGTCCGGCAGCCTTCTCGGCCGTTTGGGTTGCGTCGAGGAAGATGGGCGCCACATGGGCTGCGGCGATCTTGACTTGTTCAGAACTCATTCGATCCGTCCTCCTGCATATAAGACACCGTGTAAGCAATTGACTCTTGGGGCATGTATGCGATGAAATTCTCGCAAGAGAGACTGATTGGAGCCATCCTTTGACATCTCCCATCGAACGCATCGATTGGGATGATCTGCGCATCTTCCTTGATGTCGCTCGCGTCGGCAGCCTCACCCAGGCTGCGCGCGCGCTGAAGGTAGACCATTCGACGGTCAGTCGCCGCCTTACACGGCTGGAGCATGCGGTCGGCGCGACCCTCTTCAAGCGCGGACGCGGCGGCGTCACCTTGACCGAGATGGGCCTTGCCGTGATGTGCCGAGCCGAAGAGCTGGCCGCAGGTATCCGTCACTTGCGTGCGGACGTGAGCGGTTCGACCGCGGCCGGTCTGGTACGGCTCGCGACAATGGAGGGCATTGCCTCGCTCTGGCTCACGCCGAGGCTGCAAGCCCTGCGCACGCGGGCGCCCGACGTCCAGCTCGAGCTGGTCACGTCCTCGCAGCAAGTCCGCGTCAATCGGCGGGAGGCCGACCTGTTTCTGTCGTTCTTTCGTCCGACCGGCCGCAACCTGATCAGTTCGCAGCTCGGGGGGTTCACCACGCATTTGTGGGCGTCGCCCGACTATCTCCGAAGAGCCGGCGTACCGCGGGCTGCCGACGACCTCCCCCATCACAATTTCGTCGGCTATATCGAGGAGTTCGTTCTTGTCGACGCCGTGCGGTGGCTTGAAGAGCTGGTTCCAGACCCTCGCTTCGTCTTCACCAGCAACAGCATGCTTTCCCAGCTTGGCGCGGCACGCGGAGGCCTCGGCATCGTCTGCCTGCCTTCGTTCAGTGGCGCCGACCAGGTCGGCCTGGTCAAGGTGCTGCCGAACACGCTCACGGGACGGCGGGAGCTGTGGCTGACGGCCCATGCCGATCTCGCCGGATCTCCACGCATCAAGGCGGTCACCGACACGCTGCAGGATCTGATCGCTCGCGACAAGGCGTTCTTCCGTGGCACGGCGCGTCATCGGTGACTCTGTCCGCCCGCCGCGTCGATTGCGCCGCGCTCGATGACGTAGGCGTGGTCGACGAGGCCGCGGCCGTGCGTCGCATCGGACTCGCTGACCAGCACGCTGAGCGATCCCGTCTTTCGGAGCTCGGAAAGGATTTCCGCGATGCGCTGGGCGAGCACCGGAGCGACGCCTTCAAAGGGCTCGTCCAGCAGCAGCAGGTTGCGCGCCACCATCAGCGCCCGCGCCAGCGCGACGAGCTTCTGCTGGCCGCCGCTCAGCTCCATGGCTCGACGCCGGCTGAAGGGAGCGATCTCGGGAATCAGCGAATAGCACCAGGCAAGCCGCGCCTGCGCGTCGGGACGCGGATTGGCCCAGACCGGCAACAGAATGTTCTCCTCGACCGACCAGCCTGCGATCAACCGCCGGTCCTCGGGCATGTAGCCGACGCCATGACGGGCATGGTCGGATGGGCTGGCTTCCGTGGTCGATCGATCCCCGATCCGGATCTCGCCTGACCATCGCGGGATCAGGTTCATGACCGAGCGCATCAGCGTCGTCTTGCCTGCGCCGTTGCGGCCGATCAGGGCGACGAACGCATTTGGCCGGACGTGAAGCGAGACGTCGCGTAGAACGTCCGCTCCGTCGATGCGTACGCACAGGCGGTCAAGCTGAAGCATAGCGATCCTTCACCTGCGGCGAGGCCCCGCCGGCGGCCCCCGTGATGAAACGAATGACATCCTCGTCGGCAAAAATGACGTCCGCGGCGCCATCAGCGATGATCCGGCCCTCGTAGAGCGCGATCACACGCGAGGCATGTTCACGCACGATGTCCATGTCGTGCTCGATGAAAATGACGGCCGTCGAGGCTTTGCGAAACCGCTCGATCAGGCCGGAGACGAACTGGTTCTTCTCGTCGGAGCTCACGCCGCTGGTCGGCTCATCCAGCAGTACGAGAGCGGGATCGGCGCAGGTCGCCATCGCAATGTCGAGCAGCTTCCTTACCCCCTGGGGGATGTTCGCGACGACGGCATCCGCGTGCTCGCCGATACCGTAGGCGCTCAGGACGCGCTCCGCCTGATCGATCAAGCCTCGTTCGGAGAAGCGGCGCAGGATCGACGGACGCCGTTCCGCCAGAAGGGAGAGCGCGATCATCATGTTCTCGCGCGCAGTGCTCCTGCCGAAGAGCTGCGGCACCTGGAAAGAACGCGCGATGCCCTGGCGGACGAGGAACCGCGGCGGCAGTCCGGTCACGTCCATCCCGCGAAACATGATGCGACCATCAGTCGGCTTCAGGTAACCCGATATGATGTTGAAGAGGGTCGTCTTGCCCGCGCCGTTGGCACCGATGATCCCGACGATCTCGCCATGGCGCACGGTCAGGTCAATCCCCTTGGCCGCGAGGAAATCCCCGAACCTGCGCTGAACCCCGATACATTGCAGCAAGTCGGTCATGACGACCTGCCGCGTTCGAGGGTGTGTGGCCGCAGCGCACGTATCTTGCGGACCGCCGACCAGATCAGCACGATCAGGCGATCGAGACCTGCCGGAAGAAAGAGCACGATCGCAAGCATCATTGCGCCGAATGCCGTCTGCCACTGGTCCGGAAACAGCGCCGACGCGTAGCTGCGCAGGATCTCCAGAAAAAAGGCGCCCAGCGCGGGGCTGAGGACGCTCGCCTGGCCGCTGAGGAGCACGACGAAGATGAAGTCGCCGGCCGTCGTCCAGTAGGCGAATTGCGGGTCGACATGACGCGCCGACAATCCGGCCAGTGCGCCGCCGGCGCCGGCGAGCATGCCGGCGATGCCGTAGGCGACCCAGACCACCTTCCTCACCGAATATCCCAGATATTCGATCCGGATCTCGTTGTCGGCAACGGCGGGAATCAACGCGCCAAACCGCGAGCGGAGAAAGGCGTGCGTCATGATCGCCAGCGCCGTCCACACCCATATGCAGAAAACGAAGCTCGCCCACTGGGCGTCCGGACCGCGCGGACGGTAGCCGAGGTAGGACATCAGCCCGATGTTCAGGCCGTCGCTGCCACCGAACAGGCGCACCTTGGTCGCAACGCTGAACATCACCATCGACAGAGCCAACGTCAGCATCGAGAAGAAGATGCCGCGATATCCTGCGAGAAGCTGACCAATGATGGCCGCCGCCAGGCCGGCGGCGATGGCGGCGACCATCACGAGCGCAAGAGCGTCCGTCACGCCGCCATATCTGGCTATCAGGGCAACGGCATAGCCGCCGACAAAATAGAAAAGGCTCTGACCGAACGACAGCAAGCCGGCCCGCAACAAGATCATCACGCCAACCGAGGCCAGCGCGGTCGAGGTCGAGAGTTGCCCGAGATAACGGATCCAACTCGGAACGCCGGCAGCGCCGACCGTCGCGACGATCGCAACGGCGAGCAGCGCCGCAATGGTCCAGTCCATCCGGTGCCCCTTCATATGCGGCGCGCCGCGACCGGGGCCAGCAATCCATGCGGTCTCACCGCAAGGACGGCCACCATGGCAAAGTAGACTGCGAAAACCTCGACCTCCGGCATCAGATGCGCCGTGACGGCACGCGCGAGCCCGACGATGGCGGCGCCAAGCAATGCGCCGGGAATGCTGCCGAGACCTCCGACGACGACGACGGCGAAGGCAATGACAATGACTTCGACGCCAATGCCCGGGCTGACTGCAATTTTCGGGGCCGTCAGCGCTCCCGCGATGCAGCCGAGGACCGAACCGACAATGAACGTACCGGTCTTGATGCGGCCGACATGAATGCCCATGGCAGCGCTGATCTCGCTGTCGAACACGACCGCCGTCACGCAGCGTCCGAGCCGCGTCCGGTTGAGCGTGTACCATGCCGCTGCCGCGACCATCAGCGAAACACCGATCAGCGCGATGTCGTAGGTCGGATATTGCAAGCCGCCGATGGCGATCTGACCAAGGTTGTCTCTCGGCTGCGCCGCATACAGCGACCGGCCGCCCGATATCATCTTGGTCAAATCGTCCAGCACAAGAAACAGGGCATAGGTCGCGATCAGCACCAGCGGCTCGGGATGACCATAGAGCCGGAGCAGGACGCAGCGCTCGACAAGCAAGCCGATGAGAGCGCCGATCACGCTCGCCGCTCCAAGCGCGGCTGCGAGCTGAAGCGCCGTTCCCCATCCGAGCGCGACCGAAGCGCCGATGGCATAGATGGCTGCATATGCGCCGACGGAGTAGAATGCTCCGTGCGCGATGTTGAGCAGACGCAGCACGCCGAAAATCAAGGTCAGCCCGACGGCGACCAGGAACAGCCAGGCCGAAAACGAGGCAGCATCCACGATGATGGCGCTGAGCGTACCCAAAAGACTTCTCCGCATCTCGGATGAATGGGCGCAGCATCCGCGGCTGCGCCCCGCGCATCAGATTTTCGTCGACAAAATCTTCGTCAGCACTTGGCACCCTTGAAGCCGGACTTGATCCAGTCCACGGCGCGAACGCCGTTGGGCGGGTTCACGCACTCGGCGGGATACACCTTGATGTCGGTGACGATGGCTTCGTTCTTGGCCTTGTCCCAGCCGGCATACACACCATAGGCTGTGGCCTGGATCGCCTGATGCCCGTTGTTGTTCGCCATCGTGATCGGAAATCCGCTCGCGGTTTCGAAGGTCAGCCCTTTCAGGGCCGCTATCACGGCCTCCGTCTTCAGCTTGCCCGCCAAGCCGGCTGCGGCTTTCTCGTAGGCCGCCTTGATGCCGAATATGCCCTGCGCTGCGGCATAGGCGCCGAATGGCGGCACACGATGATAGGTTTTCAGATACTCCGCCTTGAACCAGTCCGCGAGCGGGGTCTTGCGGGCAAAATAGCCATGTGGCCCACGCGCGCCGAAGATCGAGCCGACGATGGTCTTCTCACCGAGGTCATCGATAATCCCGGTGCCCATCGTGAGGACGAATTTCGACTTCTCGGTCAGGCCGCGGGTCGACGCCTGGAGCGCGAACGCATCGGCATCACCGCCCCAGAAGCTGGAGAACAAGGCGTCCGCCGGGCTGCTCAACAGCGCGCTGATTTCCGCCCCATAGTCGCTGGTGCCAAGCTTGGTGAACAACCCTGCGGGATACTGAATGTCCGGCTTGAGCGCTGACATCGCCGCCTTGAACTCGGTCCAGCTATCCTGTCCCCACGAGTAGTCCTGATTGATGCCCGACACCGACTTGATCGCCGGCATCTTCTCGAGGAGATATTTGGCGGCGGCGACCTGGTCCATCGTGCCGGTGGGCGCTGTGCGTACCGAATATTCAGGCGCGGTGACGATATCCTCGAATAACTGCGGGTTGCCGCAATGAAAGAAGTCCGTCAGCACCTGCAACTCCTCGGCGACCGGCGCGATGGCATTGCAGTCGGCGCTCGAATTGTAGCCGATCACCATGTCGACCTTCTCGCTTTCAACGAGGCGACGGTATTCCGCAAGCTGCTTCTGCGCGCCGCCGGCCTCGTCGACGAAGACCGGCTCGATCCGCAGGCCGTTGATGCCCGCCTTGTCGTAGGGCGCCGGCACCTTTGCGGCATTGAGGGCCTCCGCGATCAGCTTCGCGCCGTCCCGCGCGTGCGATCCATAGGCGGCTCCGGGTCCGGACAGGAAGAACACGAGTCCGATCTTCAGCTTGTCCTCGGCCACCGCCGGGTCCGCATGAATGCTGGTCAGACAGACCAGCATCGCTGCCGTCGACGCGGCCCACAGTCGAAGTTTCGTCTTCATCGCAACCTCCAGCTTCCAAAAGGCCAACAGAAATCCCTTCGTGGTCCCAGCCACGATCAGAACGTCAATGAATGGAATTCAGCGCAGTCTCTCGGCGTCGAACCAGGGGAGCAGACCGGTCTCCGGGTGGCAGTTCAGGTATTCGAACCTGTGCCCCCCTTCCGGCAAGACGTAGACCTCGTGCCAAGTCCGCAGTTGGTTGGCGGCGCCATAGTGGCGATAGCGCCTGATCGCCGCCGAAAAGATCGCGGCATGACTGGCGTGGTTCTCGGACCAGTTCTCCAGATGCGCCAGCGAAAGGAAATATGCGTGGGCATATTCGTCCGGCTCGAGATTGCCGTGGATGTCGCTGCTGCGCTGCCACCGCATCGATGCACAGCCGCTCGGCAGCGGATTCTGCTCCAGATAGTCCATGCCGGCGCTGACCGGACCGCGAAGCTGGTCGTCATAACTGGCATGCTGCTCTTCATCCATGAAGCCCCAGCTCGAGCCACCGCGGATGATCGCGAGATTCTTCGGCGGATGAACGGCCCAATGCTGGCCGAATCCCTGTCGGCCCGACTGCCGCTGCAGGGCTTCGCCAAACGGCGACTCCAGCCTGCTCTCTGCCGCGGCGATCAGACGATCACGCATGGCGCCGTAGTAGCCGCAATAAGGTGTCGGATAGAGCGCGACCTCGGCGCTTGCGGATACGCCGATCGGAAAATCCAGCCAGAACAGGCTTTCCTGCCGGTCGCGCGGCACACGCAGGATTTCACGCCACGTGCCGAATGGACCCTTGAGCCGCTCGGGTGCCTGCCACCAGGCTTCCGCCGCCCTGTCGCTGCACCAGCGCGCAAATCGATCCTCATCGACCCAATAGGCCGAGATGAGGTGGCTCGCCGTGCCGTGAAGCGTGCGGGACCGTGCGTGCTGGTGACAATTCGGGCCATCGGGATGATTGGCGAGGAATCGCTCGGCCCATGAAAGCAGCGGGTGAGAGCCGAGCGCTACGCTGTCCGGGCCCTCGGCGCCAAACAGCGCCATGCGGAACTGCGTCTGGTTCGGGGGCACCTGAAACGACCAGCGTTGCACGGCCGGCTTGAAATTCGGTGGCTTGCGAAGCGGCGTCACGCGCTCCGTTGGGCTGAATGTCTCCCCTGGCGCCTCGTTCAAGACCCGTGCGACGGGCGTGCGCGGTCGCCAGCGATGAGCAACGTCGGAAGCGACCATGTCGGCCCCCATTCAGTAATCGCATCAACCCGGCGACAAACACTTGCATGGTTTGTTGCCGCATGTATGCACAAAAGACTGCACAGTATTGTGCAAGATTTCGGCAACGTCATGCGACCACGGAGCGGGATTCCTCCGGGTCAGCCTTCGTCCGCCACACCGGAAAACAATCCTTTTCATCAGCGAGTCCTGCGGGATCTTCCGACGGCCAGGACTCGGTGAGACAGAGATCCAGCCGTCTTTGCAGATCCTCAACATCGAGCGCCCCACCGATGAACACGAGTTCCTGCTTGCGATCGCCGTACCGTTGGTCCCACGAGGCCGCGAGTTGGCTGCGCCAGGCAGTATCCCGAGGCCACAACTTTTGATCGACTGCGCACCACCACCAGCTCCTCCCGCTGGTTCGCACGAGAGCACCGCAATGGCTCAGTTCTCCGACCCACCGAGGTCGGCTGGCCAACCAGAAAAATCCCTTCGCGCGCAACACTCCGCCCCAGCCGCTGCCCAGGAAGTCGGAAAAGCGCTGAGGATCGAACGGACGCCGGGCGCGGTATACGAAGCTCGAAATGCCGAACTCCAGCGTCTCCGGCACATGATCCTTGAATCCTTCGATCTCCTTCTTCCAGAGGGGACGCAGGGCGGCCTTTTCCGGGGCGAACCGCCTTACGCCGATGATCTGGGTCAAATCCAGATGGCCGAAATCCGTCTCGTAGATTCTCGCATCCGAGTTCAGTCCGCGGATGATCGAATATGCATATTTGCGCTGCTCGTTCGTCGCCGAGGATATCTTGTTCAGGATGATGGTGTCGGCAAACTCTACTTGGTCGACCAGCAACTCGACAATGGCTCGCTTGTCGTCGGGGGAGACTTCCTTCTGTCTTGCTTGCAGCATCTCACGCGACCAAAAATCCTGGGCGAGGCGCGCGGTGTCGACCACCGTCACCATGTTGTCGATGTAGGCGATATCATCCAGACTCCGACCATTCTCGTCTCGGTAGGAGAATGCCGCCGCAATGGGCATTGGCTCTGAAATTCCCGTAGCCTCGATGATCAAATTGTCGAAGCGTCGTTCGTTGCAGAGCTTCCTCACCTCGGCGATGAGATCTCCCCGCAGCGTGCAACAGATGCAGCCGTTGCTGAGCTCGACCAATGTTTCTTCGGTGCGGGATAGCTGGGATCCACCGGACTCGATCAGCGCCTTGTCGATGTTGACGACCGACATGTCGTTGACGATCACAGCGACGCGCCGACCACTCCGGTTGAGAAGCAGCTCGTTCAACAACGTGGTCTTTCCGGCACCAAGGAATCCAGACAAGACGGTTACGGGCAGCTTCTTTCGGCCATTGCACAGCATCGAGCGCACCTGGTGATTGCGCTCGGCCCCCGAAGGGCCGAGCTTCCGCGCTTCTATTCCGCGGCGACTGCCGTCGGCATCGGAGGAACGTCCTTGAAGACTGCCGTGCTGTTCGCGGTCTCGGCCATCACCGGGAAAATGAAGCCACATTTGGGGCACGGCTCGGCCAGCGCCGCTTGTTCCAGGGACACGTCGAATGCCTTGTCCGAAATAGAGGCACAAGCCGGACATACCCGAATGAGGCGCGCATTCTTGTATTCGAAGTTGACAATGATGTCCTCCATGATGGCGCCGGTGCGGACTGCCCACTCCTTTGCGTGCTTGTGGTAGGTGTCCATATGCCAATCCTTCAGAGCTTCGAAGCTCGTCCAGAAGCTGACTTCGTTGTACCAGCGCGGGTCGTCGGGGTGCACCCACCAGGTCAGATGAAGGAAACCCGGAAGCTTCTTCAGTTGGTGGCGCACGTTCGCAAACACGACCTGGAACTTCTTGTAGCCGTCCTCGCTCGAGAACCGCACCCGCTGCATGCTTTGATATACCGCCATCGCTCGTCCTCACATCTGATGCGCCCACTGCGCTCGCAGACGGAAGCTTAGAACGATTCAGAATTACGGCTGGCGCCGGCGATCGATTTTTCCATTGGTCCAGGTCGATCAACGTCGAGCCGGTTGACGATCGGGCGCCCTCATTCCGCGCAATCCAATGCCCGTTGGATCGCAGGCTCGGGGTTTGAAGCAGACGAATGGGTCCGCGTCGGAAAAAGACCATGTGTCCACCAGCCTGGCCTCGGCCGAGAGGCTGTTTTTCGGTAAGCTATTGGCATGCGCATTGCTTCGAGTTGCTGCCATGCAATTGCCGATTGACATCAACGCGGCCGGAGAGGTTGGCCTCCAACGTCAGCTCGTCGATCAATTTCGAGCCCTGGTCACTCGCGAAATCCTGCTGCCCGGCGCGCGGCTGCCTTCCACGCGAGAAATGGCGAAGCAGCTCGGGATCTCGAGACGGACAGTGGTGCTATCGTACGAGCGCATGATTGCGGACGGACTGATCGTGACAAGGCCGGGCCTTGGCACGTTCGTCTGCGAGACGCTGCCAAGCGAACACATACGAATAAAGGATGAATGGCCCGACACCGACGTTACCCGGCTGTCCTTTGCACGACTCAAGCGGGCGGTGGAAGGGATGCAGCTTTTCCAGGAACCTGGGAACAGGCTGCGGTATGACTTCCGTATTGGTCGCCCCGATCCTGGTCTCTTCCCAAGAAATCTATGGCGACGGCTCACGTCCGAACACCTGGATACGTTCACGAGGCTGATCAGCGACTACACGGATCCTGCCGGACACTCGCTGCTTCGGGAGGCAATCGCAAATCACCTGCGCACCGCGCGCGGCATATTGTGTCAGCCGGATCAAGTCGTCGTGACAGCAGGGGCCCAGGAAGGACTGAACCTGGTCGCGCGGCTGATGGAAGTCCGTGACAAGCGGGTGGTCCTGGAGGACCCCTGCTATCGCGGCGCGGCACAGGCATTCCTGAGCCTTGGCGCCCAGCTTGTCCCGGTACCGGTCACGGACGACGGCCTGGATACGGACATGCTGCCGGAAGACGGCGGCTGCGTCGGGTACGTAACGCCGTCGCACCAGTTCCCTCTTGGCGTCACGCTGTCGCGCGAACGTCGGTCAGCTTTGGTCGCCTGGGCTCGCCGCACGGGCACGCTGCTGATCGAGGACGACTATGACAGCGACTTCCGGCACAATTCGTCTCCGCTGGTCGCTTTGCAGGCGCTCGCGCCTGAATGCGTCGTGTATCTCGGCACATTCTCCAAGTCGATCGGCCCCGGCTTGCGTCTTGGCTACGCGGTGTTTCCGCACGATCTCGCCAAGGCAGCGTGCTGCCTGAAATCAGTGATGAACAATGGCCATCCGTGGCTGGAGCAGTCTGTTACGGCGGACTTCATCTCGTCGGGCGCGTTCGAACAGCATCTGTCTCGCATGAGAACCTGCTATTTGGAGCGCAGGAATACCTTGATGGAATGCCTCAGGGGCGCTTTCCCAACGACGTCACTCAGTGGCTTTGAAGGCGGCATGCACCTCGTCTGGACGATCGATTCGGACCTCGGTCCGGCGTCGGTGCTGAAGTCGAAATGCCAACAGATCGGGGTTTGCATCTACACCTTGAATGAAAGTCCGACGCATCAGCTTCACCCTCGTGGGGGTTCCGAACGGCAAGTCTTGCTGGGCTATCCCTGCCTCACTCCGCAGCAGATCCAAATCGCGATCGGACTGATCCAGCGGGTTGGGCGTCAGAAGTCCCCGCCGTATCGCAGAGGAAATTGACTCCTAGCTGGCTCCCGGCTTCGGCGCGGAAAATGCCGGATGCTTCTGCTGCGCTCAGTTGCCAACCCGACATCCCCCGGCAAGCTAACATCGGTCGCGCGCACGGCTTCAGCCGCTACCGCCAAGAGTACAAGACAGTAGAAGATCGCAGTCTGGCGTGCCTAATCGCGCAAATGGCGGAGAGAGTGTCAGTCAACTCCTGTTGAAAGATAAAGCATTTTCGATCTTCCTAGATCAAAAACCACCATTTGACCTACGGCCCGAAAATGGGGTTTCGCCTCCGAGAGAAACCTGCGCCAATGGCCCGTCAACGACAACATTGCCACTGCGCTGGCGTCGTCGGGATAGTTGTGCGTAACCCCCAGATGATCAATCGCCCACAATCGACACAACCACGGCCAGGGACGCTGCAGTGGTACCTATTCCTATTGGACGACACAGGACAGGCAGATGCTTATTTATGACTTCATCGACCATCGCGCGCGGCAGCCCCTGTGTGTACCGAAAACCTTGTCCGAGTTGATGATGTGACGGATTCGGCTAAGTTGGCGGGATGATCGGGCTTCTCTGTTTCGTGCGGGCCGTCGTGACCTCGCCGTTCAAGTCGAGGTTGCAGCTGGAAGCTGAGAACGCGGCGCTTCGACATCAGTTGATGGTCTTGCGGCGGCAGCCGCGACCGTCTGGACATTGGACGATTATTTCACGCAAATTCCAAAATCAGTGCATCCACCGCGAGCGTTGCGCCGGCACTGGCGTGGATCTTCTTCACGGTGCCGTCCTGCTCGGCTCGGAGCACGTTCTGCATCTTCATGGCTTCGACGACCGCGAGCGTCTCACCGACCTTGACCTCCTGGCCTTCGCTCACCGCGATCGAGACGATGAGGCCGGGCATCGGACAGAGCAGCTTCTTGCCGCTGTCGGAGGCCGTCGTCACCGGCATCAGCCGGGCGGAAGCTGCTTCCGCTTCGGTCCAGACATAGACCGGCACCTCGACGCCCTGATGCGCCAGACGAATGCCGTTGGGAACCGGGCGCGCCTGGACCGCGACGAAATGGCCGTCGATGGTCCCCTGCCAGACCGGATCGCCCGGCTTCCACGGCGATTGCAGCAGATGCGCATTGCCGGCGTTGCCTTCGGCATCGATGAAGCGGATCGCGATCGCGTCGCCTTCGCGGCCGACCTCGAGCAAAATCTCCTGGCGATCGAGCCAGACCGCGCGGCGGCGCTCGCGCTGCACGACGCGGCCGCCCATTTGTCCCGAGATCTGCCGCTTGCGCTCGCCGAGCACGTGATCGATGGCGGCGCCAACGGCGGCGATGCGCCGTGCGACCTCGCCTTCCGGCACGCGCACCGCAAAGCCCTTGGGGAATTCCTCGGCAATGAAGCCAGTCGAGAGCCGGCCTTCGCGCCAGCGCGGGTGATGCATCAGCGCCGACAGGAACGGGATGTTGTGCCTGATACCGTCGACATAGAACGAGTCGAGTGCGGTGGCCTGCGCTTCGATCGCCGCGGCGCGCGAGGGCGCATGCGTGACGAGCTTCGCAATCATCGGATCGTAGTGGATCGAGATCTCGCCGCCCTCCTGCACGCCGGTGTCGTTGCGAATGGTGATGCCGTCCTGGCTGGCTTCCACCGGGGGACGGTATTTCACCAGGCGCCCGATCGAGGGCAGGAAGTTGCGGAACGGGTCTTCGGCATAGAGACGCGATTCCACCGCCCAGCCGGTCAGCGTGACGTCCTTCTGCGCGATGGCGAGCCTCTCGCCGGCGGCAACCCGGATCATCTGCTCGACGAGATCGATGCCGGTGACGAGCTCAGTGACGGGATGCTCGACCTGCAGGCGCGTGTTCATCTCCAGGAAATAGAAGCTCTTGTCCTGCCCCGCGACGAACTCGACCGTTCCGGCGGAATCATAGTTCACGGCTTTGGCGAGCGCGACGGCCTGCTCGCCCATCTTGCGGCGGGTGGCCTCGTCGAGCAGCGGCGACGGCGCCTCCTCGATGACCTTCTGGTTGCGGCGCTGGATCGAGCATTCACGCTCGCCGAGATAGATCACGTTGCCGTGCTTGTCGCCCAGCACCTGGATCTCGATGTGGCGGGGATCGACGATGAATTTTTCGACGAAGACGCGGTCGTCACCGAAAGAGGATTTCGCTTCGGCCTTGGCGAGATTGAAGCCCTCCTCGACCTCGGCCTTCGAATGCGCGATCCGCATGCCTTTGCCGCCGCCGCCCGCGGAGGCCTTGATCATCACGGGATAGCCGATCTCGTCGGCGATGCGCACCGCGTGCTTGTCGTCCTCGATGACGCCAAGGTGGCCCGGCACGGTGGAGACCTTTGCCTTCGCGGCCGCCTTCTTGGACTCGATCTTGTCGCCCATCGCGGCGATCGCGCCGGGGTTCGGACCGATGAAGACGATGCCGGCCTCCTCCAGCGCGCGCGGGAACGCCTCGCGCTCGGACAGGAAGCCGTAGCCGGGATGCACGGCCTCGGCGCCGGTCTTGCGGCAGGCCTCCACGATCTTCTCGATCACCAGGTAGCTCTCGGCCGCCGCCGGCGGGCCGATCAGAATGGCCTCGTCGGCCATCTCGACATGGAGGGCGTCGCGGTCGGCCACGGAATAGACCGCGACCGTCTGAATTCCCATGCGGTGAGCGGTCTTGATGACCCGGCAGGCGATTTCGCCGCGATTGGCGATCAGAATGCGTTTGAACATGATTACAATGGCAAATTGTCGTGCTTCTTCGCCGGCGCTTCGACCTTCTTGTCCTTCAGCATCGCGAGCGCCCGCGCGATACGTCGCCTTGTCGAATGCGGCATGATGACGTCGTCGATGTAGCCGCGCTCGGCGGCGATGAAGGGGGAGAGGAAGCGGTCCTCGTATTCCTTGGTGCGCGCGGCGATCTTGTCGGGGTCGCCGATGTCGGAGCGGAAGATGATCTCGACCGCGCCCTTGGCGCCCATCACCGCGATCTGCGCAGTCGGCCAGGCATAGTTCATGTCGGCGCCGATCTCCTTTGACGCCATGACGTCGAAGGCGCCGCCATAGGCCTTGCGGGTGATGATGGTGACGAGCGGCACCGTGCACTGCGAATAGGCGAACAGCAGCTTTGCGCCGTGCTTGATCAGGCCGCCATATTCCTGCGCGGTGCCGGGCAGGAAGCCCGGCACGTCGACGAAGGTGACGATCGGGATGTTGAAGGCATCGCAGAAGCGGACAAAGCGCGCGGCCTTGCGTGACGCATCGCTGTCGAGCACACCGGCGAGCACCATCGGCTGGTTGGCGACAAAGCCCACGGTGCGGCCGGCGATGCGGCCGAAACCGGTGACGATGTTCTTGGCGAAGGTCTCGGAGATCTCGAAGAAGTCGCCCTCGTCCACGACCTTCAGGATCAATTCCTTCATGTCGTAGGGCTTGTTCGGATTGTCGGGGATCAGGGTGTCCAGGGACATGTCGACCCGGCCGATGTCGTCGAAGCTCGGCCACTCCGGCACGCCGTCGGTGTTGTTCGAGGGCAGGAAGTCGATCAGCCGGCGCATCTGCAACAGCGCGTCGACGTCGTTCTCGAACGCGCCGTCGGCGATCGAGGAGCGCGTCGCGTGCACCGAGGCGCCGCCGAGCTCCTCGGCGGTGACCACCTCGTTGGTCACGGTCTTCACCACGTCAGGACCGGTCACGAACATGTAGCTGGTGTTCTTCACCATGAAGATGAAATCGGTCATCGCCGGCGAGTAGACGTCGCCGCCGGCGCAGGGGCCCATGATGACGGAGATCTGCGGGATCACGCCGGAGGCGATGACGTTGCGGCGGAACACGTAGGAATAGCCGGCGAGCGCGGCGACGCCCTCCTGGATGCGGGCGCCGCCGGCGTCATAGAGGCCGATGATCGGCGCCCGCGCCTTCATCGCCATGTCCTGGAGTTTCGTGATCTTCAGCGCATGGGTCTCGGACAGCGAGCCGCCGAACACCGTGAAATCCTTGGCGAAGACGAAGGTCTTGCGGCCGTTGACGGTGCCCCAACCGGTGACGACACCGTCGCCGGGAACCCTGGTCTTCTCCATGCCGAATTCGGTCGAGCGGTGCTCGACGAACATGTCGAATTCCTCGAACGATCCCTTGTCGAGCAGCAGCTCGATGCGCTCCCGCGCCGTCAGCTTGCCGCGGGCATGCTGCGCCTCGATGCGCTTGACGCCGCCGCCCAACTTGGCGCCGGCGCGCC